>CAYZGP010000013.1:61020-74204 GCA_964478065.1 uncultured Pirellulaceae bacterium | reverse complement strand
CTATCGGCAGGACACCAGTTTTTCAAGCTGGAGAGATGGGTTCGATTCCCATACGTGCTACTTGATTTGTCAAATCCAGTTCGGGCTTGGCTTGAAGAAATATGACTCGTTCGTCTATCGGCAGGACACCAGTTTCTCAAGCTGGAGAGATGGGTTCAATTCCCATACGAGTTACTTGATCCTTTTGTGAATCTGGTTCAGGTAAAAATTTGAACAGGTTAGCAAAACAAAAATTTGCTTCGGTTTGCTGTGATGGTATTGGCGACCTGGCTTTCAACCAGGTGTCGTAAAGACGCGCGGGTTCAATTCCCGTCCGAAGTGCTAACAAGACTCTGTGGTGGAATGGCATACACACGACTTTCAAAAAGTCGGGCCGCAAGGCATGAGAGTTCGAATCTCTCCAGAGTCACTTGTGAATATATTGCAGACGAGCTTGGGACTCAGTTGGCTTTCATAAGGCCGAACGGTTCGGTTCAATTCCGAAGTCTGCAACTTAGAGGTGTTGGGATCGCATTCCAAGCTTCTTGATTTTTTAGCGGATGGGCCAGTGCCCAATCAGGCCTCATAAGCCAGACCCGCCAGGTGCGACCCCTGGATCCGCAACTTTATTTTTCGGTCGGGTACGCAAACGGCAAAGCGACCACGTTGAGGGCGTGGGATTCTGTGGGTTCGACTCCCACCTCGATCACTTGTTTGATCATCGAACTTGGAGATCACGATCTTTTGATTTCGATTCAATTCCAAATTTTTCTGGGCGGCTCGTCTAACGGTAAGATGCTTGTTTTGCATGCAGGTGATCGGGGTTCGACTCCCCGGCTGTCCACTTTGAGTTTCAATAAATCTTTTATTCGAATTTCATGTTCTGCTTTTTGTTTTGCTTTTTCTCTTATCCACTAATCCGGATTTTCAAAGCAAGTTTTTTCCCAAACAGTTGCATGCTTGCAATTCGAATGAAGTTTAAAAATGGCTCCCAAGTTACTTTGTATTAATACTTTGTATTAACAAAAAACGATCAGCACTTGAAAATCATGGAGTTGCTGTTTTGTGAATCAAAAAACTCGACACTTGGTTTTTAGTGAACATGTTTCGCTTGATCGCGTCTTAATTGCAGTCAGTTTTTCAACAAATTTGCGTTTTTGTTAATCAATCATCACAAACCATGCGTTGATTCCGGTTTTCAAACTTTTAATTTCAATCATAATGGTGGTCGTAGCTTAATGGTAAAGCGCTTGGTTGTGATCCAAGTTATTGCCGGTTCGAATCCGGTCGATCACCCTCAAAGTTCTAGAGTTGACGAAACCAACGTCAGGTCGAAAACCCAAAGGAGTTTAGCAACATGGTTTCTCAGGTTCTCCAGCGGCCAGCGCTTGTTCTCAATCGCAGTTGGCAACCGGTCAACGTCGCGACGGTGGCACGTGCTCTGGTGATGGTATGGAGCGACACGGCCCGTGTTGTTGATCCAACCGACTACCAGCTCTATGACTGGGACGATTGGTCGAAGTTCGATCCGTCCGATGACCAGCCGTTTGTCCAAGCCGTTTCGCAGCGTATCCGAGTTCCAGAAGTCATCACACTGACGGAATTCAATCGGTTGCCATCCACAACGGTCGCATTCAGTCGACGCAACATTTTCAAGCGTGACCGAATGATGTGCCAATACTGTGGTCGTCGTCCCAAGGGCGACGAGCTGACAATCGACCACGTGATCCCGCGATCTCACGGTGGCGGTTCTAGCTGGGAAAACTGCGTGCTGGCGTGTGTTACGTGTAACCACAGCAAAGCTGACCGTACTCCAGAGCGAGCCGGTTTGACTTTAATGACGACGCCCAAGCAGCCAAACTGGAACCCAATTTACTCTCAGCACTCAGCCCGATACGAGAGCTGGTCCAAGTTCATCAGCGATGCGTACTGGAATGCAGAGTTGGCCGAGTAAGTGCGGTTTGGCGCGGTTTAGTTTGTCGATTTCAATTTTCAGAGGAGGGCTTGTTCGCAGGCTCTTCTTTTTTTGCGCACTCGCGAACATGAATTTCAGCTGGGTGTCTCTATCACAATGGAAGTGGTCAAAGCACTGCTTTCGATTGAAGACAAAGAATCAAAATTCAGCGGTGTGCTCCTGGGAGAGTAAGCGGATTCCAACCCCGCTCTACAGGGTTCGAATCCTTGCACCGCTGCTTCAAAAGTTTGGGATCGAATTGGAGACCTGAACAAAGAACAGGCGTTGGAGCCAGATGGTTAGGTGGCAGATTGCAAACCTGTCTAAGTGAGTTCGATTCTCACCGGCGCCTCTAAACATAATTTTATGTTTTCAAAATCTATTCTCTTAAGCGTTCTTGCTTAACCAAAAAACAAGTCCTCGGAGTGTGCCGGATTCGCACGCAACCTTGCGAAGGTTGAAGACCAGGTTCAATTCCTGGCGAGGGCGCTTGTTCTTATTCTGTACCTGCGAATTAGCAGATCTGGTAACCGTCATTGCTCACGGTACAACGGCAAGCCTAAACGAGCTGAATAAATCAAGCCGATCGTATGCTGGCACACGAATTCGCTTGGGCGTTCTCATAGAACCGGTCAAACGCGGTTCAAACATCCCGCCATCAAGGCTATTATTAGCTCTCGTTTATTAGATGCCCGTTTGGTTAGAAACTAATCCCCAGATAATTCACTATGAATCACACTGCAAAATTCTTGACATTGCTTGTCACCGTTTCATTTTCACTTGCCGCACAGGCACAAGACGATTGGCCGCGTTGGCGAGGAACCGATGGTAATGGCGTCGCAGCCAAAAACCAAACGCCGCCTACAACGTTTGGAGCTGAAACAAACGTTGTTTGGAAATCTAAGATTCCTGGTCGGGGCCATTCATCACCGATCATCATTGGCGATAAAATTTTCCTTGCAACTGCCGAAAAGGAAAGTGGTTTGCAATCAGTGGTTTGCCTTGAGCGATCGTCCGGGAAGCAAATTTGGAAAACTGAGATCAGCAGCGGCGGGCTAGGTCGAATCCATCGAAATAATTCACACGCCTCGTCAACAGTTGCCAGTGATGGCGAGCATGTCTTCATTACTTTCAGCCATCATGGCAACATCGAAGTCGCTGCGCTTGATTTCGACGGCAAAGAAGCTTGGAAGAAAACGGTTGGCGTGTACAAGCCTAAATATCCATTTGGTTTCGGTGCTTCTCCGATCGTCAACGGCTCAATGTTGTTGGTCACTAACGAGAATCAGGAAGGCTCGGCCATTGTGGCCTATGAAGCGAAGACTGGAGAAGAAAAATGGCGCATTGATCGCAAAGGCGTCACCAGTTTTTCTACTCCCGTCGTTGCAAACGTGGCTGGTAAAGATCAGTTGTTGATCAGCGGCGGCCAGCGAGTCGACAGTTTTGATCCAGCGACTGGTGAAGAATTTTGGTCGTGCCCGGCGGCTTGGGTGGTCACCTGTGGAACGATGGTTTGGAATGACGATATGGTGTTCGCCAGTGGTGGGTTTCCTGCGCAGCAAACATTGGCGATCAATGCGAAAACAGGTGAGAAAGTTTGGGATAACCCGGCAAAGTGCTATGAGCAATCAATGTTGCTGAACGATGGCTACCTTTACGGCCACGCTGACAACGGCGTTATTTACTGTTGGCGCGCCTCTGACGGCCAGGAAATGTGGAAGCAGCGTTTTGGCACCAGTCGTCGTGGGAGGGTGAGTGCATCTCCTGTGCTGGCGGGAGGCAACATCTATTTTACGGCCGAAAACGGTGAATGCGTTGTGGTCAAAGCCAACCATGAAAAATACGAAGAGGTCGCCAGGAACAAAGTTGGAGATAGTGCGTTCGCTTCGATAGCAGTTTGCGGTAACCAGATCTTTTCGCGCGTAGGCATGGCTGATGGCGCAGATGAGCAATGGTTATTCTGTTTCGGCAAGAAGTAGTTCGAAACACGGGTAATTTGAACACAGTGAATTGGAAATGCTGTTTTGTTTTTTCAGGAGATATACGAGACTGTTAGTCTTGGAAAAACAAGCTTGGTCATTTGGTCGCATCACTAGATGCGGCCTTGGCCAATTGCTGAGTTCATGTTGCAAATTGTTGTGAAGGAATACTTTGAGTACAAAGTCTAGCCAATCTTCGATGGAGCGGATTAGTGTTGGCTCAAGCGCTGATTCTGCTCGCCCTGCTCGACGAAAAAAACGGCGGGGCGAAGTCAGCCAGACCTACTGGGCTCAGGAACAGGAGTTGGACAGTGTCGACACTGGCCTGAGTTTCGAAATTCGTTCGCAATTGCTTTCGCAGAATGGAGATTTCTCACTGGCCTATTCGACGGCCGTTCAGCCCCGTTTGATGCATTTTGGAGACGAGCGAGGGTATATCGCCTATCGTCAACGATTAGGCATGACGTACGTGTTGGGAGATTGCGTCGCTTCGGAATCTCGTTGCGGTCAATTGATCGATGAATTCTTGAAACAACATCGTCGGGTTTCTTTTTGCCAGATTCACAAATCTACAGCAAAGCTACTTTCTCAGCGTGGGTACTTTGTAAATGAGATGGGCGTTGACACGACTTTGAACTTGGCCGAATACAATTTTCAAGGCAAGGAAAAAGAATGGTTGCGATACGCTGCGAACTGGACGAAGCGCCGCGGCTTCGAAGTCATTGAAAGCTCGTTTGAAGATATCAAAGCGAGTCGAGTCGAGGCGATCTCTGAGGCTTGGCGAAAAACCAGAACCATCAAACGCAAAGAGGTTCGATTTCTAAATCGGCCGATCGTGATGCGGGATGAACTCAACGTGCGGAAGTTCTTTCTGCTGTCGCCCGAAAAAGAGGTTCTTGCTTTTGCGTTTCTTGATCCGCTTTATCGTGACGGTAAAACGATTGGCTATGTGACCGCATTTAAGCGACGGCATCCCGACGCTCCCCAGTATGCCGAGCAGGCGATCATGAAATTCGTGATCGAAAAATTGAAACAAGAAGGCGTGCCGATTTTGAAGCTTGGTCTTTCTCCGTTGGCGCGAGTTGCAAACGAAGAATTCAAAGACGCTGCATTGACTCGCTGGATTTTCAAAACTGCCTACAACGCAAAATGGGTCAACCGACGTTTTTACAATGTTGTCGGACATGACCACTACAAACTTCGGTTTCGAGGCTGCGAAGAAAAAGTTTATTTTGCGTCCAACTCCAGATTGGGGGTTCCGCGACTTGTCGGCTTAATTGGCCTTTGTGGAATCGCTTAGCATCCAAAGGTTAGCAATTAAACGGAAAACCTGACTTTTGTTTGAATTTGTTGTCGTCATCAGCTATTTTCGAGGTTCAACAATTTACGTTTGGCTTTATTTTATGCAAGACAATTTTTGGATTCGAATGATACAGCGCTTCTCATTTTGTGCTTTGGTTATGTTTGGGGCTGTCGTTGGAACGACTGGATTGGTGAGAACACCAAAGCTTGCAATCGCTGAAGAGACGGACTACCAAAAACTGAACGTCACTGAGCTTCAGAAAAAAGTCTTTTCCGCTGTCAATAAAGCGATGCCTGCTGTCGTAGCGATAGGAAACCGGGGCCAGATTTTTAGTGGAGTTATCGTCCGCAAAGAAGGCATCATTTTGTCAGCGGGGCATGCCGTTCGGCCCAATCGAAGATTTGACGTTGTGCTTGCTGACGGACGTCAAGTCAAAGCGGTCGGTCTTGGTTCGAATCAGCGCGTCGATATTGCCATGCTCAAAATCATCGACGAAGGTGTTTATCCGTTCGTTGAGATGGGCCATTCATCAGCGTTGGTCCGCAATCAGCCTTGTGTTGGAATCAGCCACCCTGGTCGATTCGACAAGAATCGCGGAGCGGTGGTTCGTTTCGGCCATGTCACCAATCCGGTGACTACCAATCAGGGTATGATTTTATCCACTTCAAAAATTGAACCGGGCGATTCGGGCGGTGCACTGATCGATCTTGATGGAAAAGTGATTGGTATTCATAGCAATATTCGTCGAGACGAAGCCGAGAACTACGCCGTTCCGATTGATACGTACAGAAAGTTCTGGGACGATTTGAGTGAAGCCCAATGGTTAGAAATTGATGGACAACCAAGCCTCCCTAAACTTGGTTTTCGCGGAAAATCAGTTGAGGGCAAACGCGGTGTTGAAGTTCTCAGTGTCAAGCCAGATGGTTTCGCCAAGAAATCAGGAATGCTTAAGGACGATGTCGTTGTCAAAATAAATGGCGAATCGGTGAATACCGCTGGCCAGATTTACGGCAAAATGATTGAGCTTCGCCAAAACGGTGTGTATCAATTCAAAGTCGCCGCGCTGCGAGCTGGAAAAACAGTTGAGTTCAAATTTGATGTTACGCCAGAAGTCCCCAGACCAGTAGCGTATGCCGAGATGACAAATTTCGCGCGACATTTTAAGACGCTTGAAGAGAAACTGGATGACCACGCTTTTCCAGTACAGAGCAAGGTCGCCGGCGAAACGAAGAAAGTCATAGCAACACGCATCAGCAACGCGGGACGAATCTATTTGATTAGCAAAAGTTCACGTGTCGGTGACGAACCGAAAGTCACTCTTCCGGGTGGCAAGAAAGTGAAAGCAACCGTTGTCTCGCGCGATAGGAAGAACGATCTAGTTTTGTTGACTGCCGCGCTGCCAAAAGTGACTCCAACGGTGGATGAATCGGGCATACATAGAACAGGCCTAATTAGTCTTGATCAATCGTTTGGCGACCTTCAGGAGTTGCGAGGAAAGTTTCTGTTGTCTCCCGATCCCAAAGGACGAGGCGAGGTTAGTGTTTGGGGCTCCCGTTATTTTAACGTACCTCGAACACGAGTCAGCGGTGGTTACCTGGGTGTCCAATTGAACAGCCGCCAAGGCAAGGTTGTGTTTCAAAGGGTTATGTCTGGGGCAGCCAGAAAAGCTGGTGTGGAAACAGGTGATGTGCTCCTTAGGTTTAACGATCGCAATTTTACCAGCCGTCGCCAAGTTACAAATTTCTTGAGGGAACAGGATCCAAACAGCACTATCAAAGCAGTCCTTGTTCGCGATGGTGAAGAGAAGACTGTGGAGATTGTTCTCGGCTCACCACCGCAACAGACAGGTCACGTTGCGGATAATTTGATCAACGGAAAAAGTGCACGGCGAGATGGTTTCTCTTTGGCGATCGCTCATGATGCTGAACTGGATCCCGACGAGTGCGGAGGTCCTGTTTTCGATTTAAGCGGTAATTTTCTCGGAATCAATATGGCTCGATACAGCCGAACGAGTTGCTATGTTTTACCGCAGACAATTCTAAAAAAGTTTGTTGATCAGGCGCCAAACACGAAACGGTAGTCGCCAGGAACCAGCCCAAGCCACGGTTTCATCGCTAACGAACCGTGGCCAATTTTGTGGTTTGAAAAGGACGACAAAAAGCACCAGGGGCCAAGGGCACTGTGTGGCTTGGGGACTTATTCGCGTCACTGCTTCGCGAAATACCCGTCGCGTTTGACGTACAAAGGTTCACGCCGTCGTTCTGTTTTCGAATTATCGAGCGAAAACCCGAATCCGATTGGCGCGGTTTCAATATCGTTGTGTCGAAAGTTGTAAACATCTGTTCCCCAGCGATCGCCAATTGCCAATATGTCAAATCGCTCGAACGTTTCTGACTTGCGATTGAAAACCAATCGTCCGGTAATTTTAAGGTCCAGCCCACGGTCTTTTGTAACGCGTCTGCCGTTAAACGGATTGAGGTCGCCAGATGGTTTTTGGTTTACTCTAACTGAACCGTTCACGTTGAGATAAATTTTTGTTTCATCCATTTTCATGATTTTGGACTGAAGCGTTGAAGATTCGATATCCGTTTTCCGCCAAGGATTTGATAGCCCTCGGACTTGATCGATCAAATGAAACCTCACAAAACGATCCTGGATCCCTTGGCCAATGAGGACCGTCGCATCAACCTTTGCATCTGCCGGGATGAAACTCTTGGCTTCATCAGCAGTCAGCCATGCGTAGTCTAAATTATGCCTCCATTGATCAATCGGCTTTTGTCTGGCACGAGGAAGATCACGGTTGACTTCTAAAAGCCGAATTCCATTTTCCGGAAACTTGGCTCGTGTCCCAGGATCTCGAGCTACCTCAGAATCTACTGGCTTAAACGCTACACCTGCGAATTGAGTTTTCCATTGTCGCGAAGTTTGATAAAGCAAACCAAGCACGTGGCGTACTGCGGTTTCATTGTTTGATGAAAGCAATCTTCCATCTGGCGTGGCAACATAAAGGCCTTGCCTCGTTCCCGTGGGTTGGGTTCGGCCGCCATAGTGACCTTGCTCTACGATAGTGCGAAAAAAATCTCCTAGTCTATCTTTGCGAAGTTTATTGACTGCCGAATCAACTGCCACGCAGACAAATTCGTCGTTGAGCAATTCGATAACGCGATCTTTTGAGAATATGGACTCACGGCCCGTGATCCCATTGTTTCAGACACAGCCAAGTGGGTCGCCATTCATTGCCCAAATGAAAATCGGCTTCCGTTTTTTTGCCGCTTCGATTCTTGCTTCCCAAAGGTCGGACATCCAATTGACTTGGGTCCATTTTGCTTCTTCGCCAATCACATACTTGTGGACTAGATCGAATTGAGAATCGGCTAGCGGTGTTGTTTTCGCTGCTTGGGCTGAGTTGCGTTCGGCAGCACTATTGTCTGCTTGTTTCGCAAACGAAAAACTGAACGGCAAAGAGAGAATTGCCAACGCAGAGATAAATTTCATTTTGGTCATGATGATGATATTCTCTTAGAAAGGGAGTTGGGTCTATTATTCCCCAGGAAACGACACTGTCCAATTTGCTGTTTGTCGCTCAAAAAACAAGGCACTGCCCATCGAAATGCTGATGGATTCTGCTAAATCTTTGACCCGACACTTTGCCAACCGATTCGATTGCCCAATCGGCATAGCCCGCTCGCGCTGGTTATTACGGGCTAACTAAGAAGTCTGTGAATCTGCTCGCCAAATGGCAGTTTAAAAGCTATCTAACACTTTGCGAAGTTTAGATGTTTGATTAGTCTTTGATCGTTGAAGATTCGCCTGATAAAACGCGGGCGTTCGAAAAGTATGAATAGATCAAGGAACCAAAATGATAAACAGATTTTTTAAGCTCGCGTGTCTGGCGGGTTTGGTTGTCACAGTCGCTCTTGTCCCATCAGCGACTAACGCGCAAGACGAAATTGGCCCAAAAGTTGGCTCAACGATTGAAGATTTTTCGCTTGACGATCAGTCAGGGAAAACGCATCAATTCAGCGAATTGCTAAAGGCTGGTCCTGTTGCAGTCGTGTTTTATCGCTCGGCTAGCTGGTGACCGTACTGCAAAGAACAACTGGTTCAGTTGCAAAATGGTGCCGCAGAAATCAAAGCCGCTGGTCTGCAAGTCGTTGGCGTTAGTTACGACTCGCAGGAAACCCTTAAAGGGTTTGCGGAAAAATCGGGAGTCGAATTCGCACTTTTAAGCGATACTGAAAGCAAGGTCATCAAGCAGTTCGGTTTGTTCGACAAAGGAACTCGTGAAGGATCAAAGAAATTCGGAATCTCTTTGCCGATGACCGTTTTTGTCGGACAGGATGGAGTCGTTAAAGGAACTGTTCCTGGTACCGCGCACAAAAGACACAATGTTGAAGTGATGACGACTGCGTGGGCGAAGGTCAAAGGTGACGCACCAGCAACAGACAAAGCTGGAAATGCACTTAGCTTCACTGTAAAAAATATCGAAGGCGAAGAAGTTAAGCTGTCCAAGTATCTCGGGAAAGTCGTCGTGATTGTGAATACTGCCAGCCGTTGCGGCTACACGCCTCAATATGAAACGTTGCAAAAACTTTATGCTGATCACTCGGATGACGGATTGGTGATACTTGGTTTTCCTTGCAATCAATTTCGCGGCCAAGAGCCTGGAACCAACGAAGAAATCCAAGAGTTCTGTAAAGCGAAATATGGCGTCGAGTTTGACATGTTTTCAAAGCTCGATGTCAACGGTGAAAACCAGGATCCGTTGTTCAAACACCTGACCTCAGTTGACGCAAAACCCAAAGGCAGCGGCAAGGTTAAATGGAATTTTGAAAAGTTCGTAATCGATCGCGAGGGCAATTTGGCTGGTCGTTTCGGCACCAAAGTCGATCCGGGAAGCGATGAGTTTAAGGAATACGTTTCTGGCTTGTTGAAGCAAACGATGGAGAAGAAATAGCCAATCCGGTAAATGTCCATTGAGTTCGGCCACCTGTATGCCTTAAAGGACGAAGGGCGTGCAGGTGTTGAACGTATTCCGCGGTTGCTGCCGGCGGTTTCAAGCTGCGATCTTTACCGCGGCTAAAGAGCATAAAAGCAACAACGAAAAGCAATTGACGCAAACGTTTCTGTTGCCAATCAGTTTTTTGGGAAATCAATAAACTCTGGCGGCACATTGTCGGTCAGCCAGACTTTGTTTTCTGTTACGAAAAATGTGTGGCCTTGGTCGAACATTTCTTTGCTGCGAATAACCAAAAGAACAGATTTTCCGCGTCGGCCACCTGCTTCCGATGCGGTGTCTGTATTTTGGTGAAGGTGGACGTCGTGTCGCTTTTGTTTCTTGAGCCCGGTTTTGCGAATATCTGAAATGACTTTTTCTGGCGTGCCGTGGTAAAGAATTTCAGGTGGCTCGGTCGGTTCGTAACCTAGTTCTACCGCGACTGAATGACCTTGTCGTGCGCGGATCTGTTTTCGGTCGTCGCTAAATTCGAACCGCTGTTTGTCGTTGGTTGCGACGACGGTTTCGAGTTGTTCACGAGTGATTGTTTTTCCATTTTGGCTCATTGCGTTCAGCAGCGTTTCAACCGAAACCCAACCGGAACTGCTGAGTGTGATGCCGATTTTGTCTGGTTGATGGCGTAGTACCAGACTGAGAAATTTGCTGGTCGATTTGGTTTGTTTTTCGTTCATTGTTTTGTCTTAAAAAATGTAGCTGGCTCACCAGAGTTCAGAAGCACTGGCAATTCACTCGAAGTCTGGCGACATCGGCTACAGCATCTACTGCTCAAGTCTTTCACCGCATAACAAAAAAAGCCAACCTGCGAATGGCAGGCTGGCTTGGTTATACTTGGAGAAGCAATTTGGATTAACCGAAGATTGGTTAATTAACCAAAAGTCAAAAGTTTGACTAGCTGAAGATCTTTGGAACGCCCAAGTGATCATGAATCTGGTTGCAGACGCTTGGCTCCATGTTCAATCCCTGAGCCAATTGGCCGAGGTATTGAGCTTCGTTTTGTGTGTCCAAGTCGATTGAAGTCAGCGACAACGCGTAGATTTGCTGCTCAAGCCCTTTTGGGACTGAGCGAGCGAAAGCTTCGACATCGATAGGAGCTGCAAACTCTTGCTTAAGGAAATCAATCTCGTCTTGTGAGACGTCTTCGCCCAATTTGCCGATGATTTTTTCTTGCTCTGCCTGGTCGACTCGACCATCAGATTTGGCAGCATTGACCATTGCGCGAATCATCACAACCGCTTGGTCGTTTGCTTCTGCGTGATGCTCAGGTGTGAATTGGGCTTGGGCTTGTTGCTGTGGAGCTTCTTCTTCGCCTCCGCCGCCCATGACACTGCCAAGCAAACCAGCTGCACCACCGCCACCAAGGACGCTTCCTAGTAGACCAGCGGCTCCTCCGCCTCCACCACCGCCCATGACACTTCCAAGCAAACCACTGATGCCGCTGCTTTGTTGTTGCTGTCCACCGCCGCCCATAACGCCGCTAAGGATTCCAGCCAATCCGCTTTGTTGCGGTTCAGGTTTGCCACCACCGCCAAGCAGGCCGCCTAGTAGTTTGCTGCCGATTGAAGAGGAAAGTGACCTATTCCCCATGAGACTTCCCAATAACTTCATTGCGTCCATTAAATTATTACCTTTGAAAGATGATAAGTGTGGTTTGGAGTCGTGCTCCGGAATTGGAGAACTTTCTCCAGTGTCAAAGTTTAGTGGATTGGGGATGTAACTCCTAGACAAGCTTCTTCGTCACAAATTGGACGCCACAAAACGCCGCATTTCTTGGGGTTAAATGAAAGAATCATCAAATTCGAATATATGTGGACACGTCGATGAGCTGGCAATTGAGTATGCCAGCAGAAGAATTTGTGCGTTCTACAAAAGCGTAAGGGCCTTGGAAGGTTTCATATTTCAACCTTGTCATTTTGTGTTGAGATTGGATTGCGCTGGTTCGTGTCGTATGCAAAAGCACGCATGATCAAACAGACATTGATACACATTGTTCGCACAATTACCCTTGGGGCGTTGTTCCAACTCTTGTCGTTTATTTTTCGGTTGAATTAATGAACCAACTCGCTTCTGCGGCAGTTTTGACTCGCCGATACACGGATGTTCTGAAGCACGCCCAAGCCATCAGCAACGAACTTGCGTTGGCGATTGAGGCAGCGGAAGCCGCAGGCAACGTCATTCGCGCAGGCAATGGCGAGCTTCACCAAGTTGACCAAAAAGGCGTTGGCGATCTCGTCTCCGAAGTTGATCGCGCGGCCGATCAGGCCGTTTGCGAAATTTTGAAAGCTTCATCAGCGATTCCAATTCTCTCCGAAGAGCTTCACCCAACGATGGCCGCTGGCGAGAAAGAGTTTTGGATCGTCGACCCACTGGATGCGACGAGTGCGTTCTTGATGCGAGTCGGTGATCAGTATCCGGCCGTGCTGATTGCACTTTATCGCGACGGTAGAACTGAGCTGGGTGTCGCGTACTTTCCGCTTACAGGCGAGTGGTTTTACGCCCAACGTGATCGTTGCGCGTTTAAGAATGCGACTCGATTGAAGATCAATTGCGATGGGCTTCAGCTTCACGAATCCTGGGTTGAGATGAACCAATATGGTGATGCAGCCAAAGAGACCCAAGCGTTTTCAAAGCTACGACACGAGCTGCGAACCGAACGTGGAGCTCGTCTGGTTACAACGGGGGTCCCCAATTCAGGGGTTGCCCTGCGGATCGCTGAATCACATTCGACTTTGACCGCGGCCATTCACGACAACGGCGAAGCAAGTGTTAAGCAAGCTCCATGGGATATCGCGGCTCCGCAATTGATTCTCGAAGAAGCCGGCGGTGTGTTTCTTGATTTAGATGGCAACCAAACCGATCCGTTTCAAGCCAAGCCATTTGTGGTTGCTCGTTCGACTGCATTAGCCCATGAGATCATTTCACTGGTCGCAAACTAGCGGCTGGTCGATTCGCATT
>CAYZGP010000013.1:55867-60920 GCA_964478065.1 uncultured Pirellulaceae bacterium | reverse complement strand
TTAGCCCATGAGATCATTTCACTGGTCGCAAACTAGCGGCTGGTCGATTCGCATTCGCGTTTCAAAGGCGTTTTCGGGCCAGGCTATTTGAGCACATGTTGAAAAAAAGCTGCTGCGGAATGTCGGTTCATGTTCTGGGCGTGATCGGTCTCTTTGAGTTCGTCGTCTCTGGCAGGGAATTTGATTTCGATGGTCGCAGGACGTTCCGTTACGAGATTGAAAAGGAAATTGTTGGTTGAGAGTTTTTCAACGATCTCTTCTTCGGTTGGATCTTCTGCCATGTCATCGGTTTCCATGAGCAAGTAACGAAACGTATCCAACAACTCGGTTTCCGTTTCAACGTCGCTTCCAGTCAGGAACACCGAGGCAAAAATCACTTCATCATGAAAGTAATAAAACATCAGACCGCAATGTTCGTTTGCGCTGATGCGATAACTCATGAAATCGAAAGGGCCCGGAAGTTTGTCCTCAAGTGGAAGTTCCATATCTCCCGAGAGATAAGTAAATTGTCCTACGAAATCTTCAAGTGATTCTGAATTGAGCTCAGCCACAACGATGGACTCGGTTTGGGAATGGCTTCCGTCAGAGTTGAAAACGCCGACGGTGAAAGAATCTGGAGCAGACAATGGAATTCGTTTCGTTTGAATGATCGAAAAATGGGATCAAAAAGGATATTTATAACTTAACGGGTTGAACCTGAATTTGAAATCGTTGTCCATGTTATTTCCATATGGCCAGTCGCAGGTGGTGGAACGAGCAAGTTTGACAAGAATATGTACCGATAAAAATGCAAAGCGGCGATTCGATGTTTGGGAGTTCTAATTGATGAAACGAAAAGCCATCCAGAACCTGTCTCGAAACTTTGTGATTCCAGCTGGAACACAGGTCGTGCTTCAGGTTGCCAAAACATCGGTCTTACCAAGCGACGCAGAGACTTCGGCGAGCGGTTCATCTGAAACCGATGCGGCAGGTAAATCAGCGAACGATTCCAGACTGAAACCAACCAAGAAACCCGGCACAGTTGGTGTGGTAATCAAATGTCCCTCGCACAACGACTTGCCCTATACGATTCGGTTCTCCGATGGATCACAACTGGAAGCCACGTTTGATGAACTTGTTTTGCGTCGGCAGGAAATCGAAAATCTCTTGGTTGCTGATGAAGTCCAGTTTCGCCAGCACATCATTTATCGGTGCCAAGTCGGCTCGAAAGCGTTTGGGCTCTCGACGGATCAATCTGACGATGACTACCGCGGGATCTTTTTACCGCCTGCGGATTCGCATTGGTCGATGTACAAGATTCCGGAACAGATCGAATCCAACGACGGGGTGAACGACGAAGTCTATTGGGAACTCGAAAAATTTCTTTGGTTGGCGGTAAAAGCCAATCCTAATATTCTTGAAACGCTTTGGACGCCGATGGTAATCCAAGCCAACCCAATTGCGCTTCGTTTACGCGAGATTCGCAATGCGTTTTTGTCAAAGCACATTTACAAAACATATTCGGGATACGTCCTGAGTCAGTTTCGGCGTATGAAAAACAGTTTTGAAAAGACAGGTAAATACAAACCGAAACACGCCATGCATTTGTTGCGGCTTTTGCATTCGGGAATCGGATGTTTGCAAACCGGCGAAATCATGATCGACGTTTCGCAACATCGTGAGACGCTTATGAAAGTCCGTGGCAATCAGTTTTCGTTTGAAGAAGTACGTGAGCAGGCTTTGGCGTTAGACAGGGATTTTCAGGTGGCGTTTGAGAATACGGATTTGCCAGAGCAACCTGATTTTGAAACCGTAAATCAGTTTTTGATTGAGGCCAGACGCTCGATGGTTTGAGCCGAGTATGCTCTTGTAAGAATGTTAGTTAAATAAGAATCATGGCGATCGTCCAATGCAGCAATGATTGGAAATAAATGACTGTATCTATGAATGTAAAACCTTGGCAGAACTATATTGAAACGCTTGTTGCCAGTGAGCCTGACTTCAATCCGGTTTTCGTTACGATCAGCGGCGCGCACATTTACGGCTTTCCTTCACCCGACAGTGACGTCGATCTTCGTGGATGCCATCAGTTGTCACTTAAATCTATTGTGGGTTTGAATTCTCCCAAAGAGACAATCGATCGCAGCTCGATTGAAGATGGCACGGAAGTCGACATCGTGAGCCACGACATTGGCAAGTACTTTCGTTTGTTGGTAAAAAACAACGGCTACGTTTTGGAGCAAATCTTTTCACCTTTGGTTGTGATGGGCCAGGAGTTTTTGGATGAACTCAAGCCGATCGCTGGACGCTGCATCACGCGTTTTCACTATCATCACTACCGCGGGTTCTACGGCACCAAGCGTAAGGATCTGGAGAAACAGGAAGTCAAGCAAGCCAAGTCTTTGTTGTATGCCTATCGTGTTCTGTGCACTGGAATCAACTTGATGAATACCGGACGAATCGAAACCGATATTCGAGTTTTGCATTCTGAATTGGGGCTGGACTTTATCCCTGATCTAATTGCGGCAAAGCAGAAAGAGAAGATCGAGTTAGCGGATTTGGATTGGGAATTTCACGCCAATAAACTCAGTGAGCTGGAGCAGGAAATGGAATCTGCTTTCGATAAATCAACACTACCCGAAGAGCGAGACGCCGCTGCTGTGAATGAACTGCTTGTTCGTTTGCGGCTGCCATAGAAACCCGAAGCCCATATTCGTCTTTCCAATGCGAAAGACGAATGAGCCGGGTTTTTGAGCAGTATCAAAACGGCTTTCAATCGGTTGGCCGTAACGTTGATTCGATGAGGGCGGCAAGCTCTTTGAGTCGAATGGGTTTGACAAGAAATTGCTGGAAACCGATTGCTTTCGCCTGGTCCCGAGCGTCCTGCCCGTCCGAGCCTGTTAGCAAAAACATCGCGGTGTCTGCCGAAGACTGACGGATCCGCTTGCCGACTTCGAATCCGTCGATGTCGGGCAAGCCTAGATCCACGATCATTAAGTCTGGTTTGAATTCTTCGTGCTGTTTGATCGCATCAAGACCGTTTGAGCATAGTTGGACTTCATATTCAAATAGCTCGAGTCCAACGCGAATGATAGTGCGGATATCTTCATGGTCATCGACCATCAAGATTTTTCGTTTGTTAGTCAATGGATTTTTTTTGGGTAGACAAGGTTTGTAGCAATGCAATGCACCAAACATATACAATATTACAACCCATATTCCATATACTTAAAAAACTTGCACAAGTTTTTGGGAGGCCTAAAAACGTTCACGTGTTTCTGCACCCTCAAAATTGCGAGTAGCTAGCCGGTTTGAGAATCCATTTATCGATCTTTGAGACGGTGTCTTTGTACTGCTCAAGGACTTTAATTCGCTTCCATTCTGGGTGGGCTAAGAAATCCTTAAAGTGAGCTTTGTGTGATTCAAGATCGGGGCTCGAAAGCATGTAAATCAAGTTGGGGACGTCTGGGCCGATCAGTGTTTCACCAAAGAAAACAGGGGCAAGTTTGGTGTCGCGCATAATTTGGATTTCACCATCGTTGAACATCATCACCTTCCGACGGGCATGATCTTCGGTGTGGCTTTGGTACAGCCGAAGCTCAAAAATGCGCTCGCTTTTTTCTTTGGAGACTTGGGGTATTTCCATTGTCGGCATTCCCTCAAATGCTTTCATAAAACGACTTTCAATCCGTTTGTAGATTGGGGATTTTTTGTCCCTAGCAAAATAACTTGCAGCTGCAGTTTGGTATTCCGTGTCGGCCGCAAGTGTTTTGTTGAGGTTGGTGAATTTTTCGATGGTTGGGTAAGGAATCAAAACAAAAATCGAGTGGTCGTTTACATCGGAATTTAAAAAGACACCGACACGGTCCAGCCCCATTCGATTGAGTGCAGGAATCAATGCGTTTTTTAAGTGTGTTTCGGCAATTTGTTGTTTTTCGTAGTCCCAGATTTTGTAGATCCGAAGTTCATAATATTCTTGCTCAGTTTTCTCCTCGGATTCCTCTTGCACGACCAGTTTGGCCACGGCGGTGCTGGAGTTGAGCGTGGTCAATGTCAGGCAGAAGATGCCTAAGGCAAACATTGCGAGTGTCGGCATGGCGAATCTTGATTGGAGATTGAGTTTCCAAAGTCGGTTGATTTTCATGGTGGCCTGCTGAGTAAAGTTGTTTGGTGTAAATTGATGAGGCATTATTTTACTCTGCCTGCGCCTAATTCAAAACGGACTCGATTCAATGATTGATAACTATTCCGTAGATTCATTCGGGGTTATTCATCAAGTTGAATTCCAGCCGATCCAATATGACCAAGATTATATTTCCTACTACGAAGATTTAAGCGACCGAACGATCAAACTCGGCTATCAGCGGTTGGGGTGGATCCTGGGGATGTTAGATAGAATTCCGAAGTCGGTATTAGAGATTGGTTATGGAACGGGAACATTCATCGAGGCGGCGAAAATTACGGGCGTTGAAAAATGCGTTGGGTGTGATATCGCCGATTACCCGCTTCCCGATGGCGTCGAGTTTATGGACTGGGAGAAATCGCTCAAGCTCGATTGGGATGTTGTCGCGATGTTTGATGTTTTGGAGCACATTCCCGATTTGGGTTTTCTGGGAGAGCTGAAGACAAATTACTTGGCGGTGGCAGTTCCATTTTGTCGTTGGCGCGAGTTGGGTGATGATTGGTTTCGCGATTGGCGGATGCTTTTGCCAAACGAACATTTACATCATTTCGACAAAGAGTCGTTGGTGGGTTTGCTTGGCCACTACGGTTTTGAGTGCCTAACGCTCAACACGTTTGAGGATGGAATTCGCTTGCGTCCGGGAGAGACCGGGCCAAATATTTTAAGTGGGATGTTTAAGAAGTCGTAGGCAAACAAGCTTGTAGGTTTAGGCTGTTCCTGACGAAGATTCACTTAAGACCTCATGATTACTCATCTTTTTGGGGTTCGTACCGTGAGATGGATGATGCAATCGAGTGACGCGCAGCCACAGCCTGACCTACTACTAGCCGACGCGCCGTAGCTGTTATTCTTCTCCCATTAGCTTCTTGACCATCGGCTCCACCGCTTCGC
>CAYZGP010000013.1:20628-55767 GCA_964478065.1 uncultured Pirellulaceae bacterium | reverse complement strand
CGTAGCTGTTATTCTTCTCCCATTAGCTTCTTGACCATCGGCTCCACCGCTTCGCCCCAAATCTCATAGCCTTCAGCGTTGGGATGCAGCAAGTCCGCCATGATTGATTTTGGCAGCGTGCCGTCTTCGAGAAATGCTTCGTTTATATTCATGAAAAATACGTTTTCGTCATCACCGTAGCTTTTGATGATTTGGTTGATTTCGGTGTTGAGCTTGCGAAGCTCATCCTCCTTGTCAGCACCCCGAGGAAATATAGCCAGCAGTAGTACTTTTGTATTGGGAAGCCGCAGTTTCAACTCGCTGATAATTCGCTTGATACCGGCGGCCGTGTGTCTGGCTTTTTCTTTGCGGTGACCGGTGTTGTTGGTTCCAATCATCACGACCGCAAGTTTTGGAGTGATATCGTCGATTGCACCATTTTGAAAACGCCAGATGACGTGCTCCGTCCGGTCACCACTAAATCCAAGATTCAAAGCGTTACGATTGGCGTACAGTTTGTCCCAAGTCTCCTTGCCTTTGTCTTCCCAGCCGTGCGTAATCGAATCGCCAATCATCAACAGATCGACTTCTTTCATCGCTTTCCGCTCAGCCAATTTTGCTTCGTGTCGCGGCATCCACCACTTAACAGCCCACTCGGCGGTTTGGACTTCTGGCATGATTGCTAAAACAGGCTCGACGCCCTCGTAGTCTCGCCAAAGCCAACGAAGTGAATCCGGAATAATTGATCCAGCGTGATTCCCGTTGTGCGCCCCCTCACCATAGTCAAATTTCACATCGTACTCTTTGTACTTCAGTGCTTTGAACATTTGCTGATTCGCTAACGGCCAGTTTCCGTGTTCGTTGTCGAGGTCATTGCTGCCGTCTTGCAGGTAAACGCGGATCGGTTTCTTTTCCGTTTTGCGAATGATGCCCGGATAAGTATCACCGTGCCGAATGTTGGTGAAGCTTCCGATGTTGCTTAGCACTTTGCCAAACTGATCGGGCCGTTGCCAAGCGACTGTGAAAGCGCAGATTCCGCCGCTGCTGGCCCCGCAAATGGCGCGGCCTTCCGGCTCTTTGGTGATGTTGTATTTCGATTCGACTTTGGGCAGAATTTCTTCGAGCAAGAATTTTGAGTAGTCATCACTTAATGTGTCGTATTCAAAGCTCCGATTCTCCGGCTGTGGTCTCCAGCCCGGTTTCTCCGGCAGTTTGTCTTTTTTATGACCAGGATCGACAAACACACAAATGGTTACCGGCAGCTCGCGTCGATCGATCAAGTTGTCAAACACGATCGGGATTCGGTACTCGCCAGTCTCACTTTTGTAAGCGTGACCGTCTTGGAAAACCATCAATGCGGCTGGTTTGGATTCGTCGTATTGCTCGGGCACATAGACGTAATAACGGCGTTTGGTGCCTGGGAAAATTTTACTTTCAAGCAACTGGTGCTCGGTGATTTTGCCCTTTGGCACTCCCTCGACCCGCTCGGAGTCTGGGCCTTGTTTGTACCTTCTGGCCTTTTGCTGCGCCTCAACTGATTGCGTCAATGCACCCAAAGTGAGTGGGCCCGCAATAAACAAACCAACCAAGAGAGAAAACAAGGAGCGTGAGACTAGATGATTCATAATTGAACAAAGTGGTTGTGGCCGTGGTATGATCAGATGGATGAACCTTGAAACGAAAAAGTTGTCTGATCTGCGAGAATAACCCTAGATTAACTTCTGATCAGTCAACGTGCCAGTCATGGCGAAGATCCAGGCCGTTTTGGGCTAGTCTCTTTTCGTGAGTTTGAAGAGCAACCGTTATGAATTTCACGCAAAGAATTTACCAAAAATAGCCATCCGTTTGCTATCGTTTTTCGAAGCGCGAGTCGTGAGTGACCGGCGTATCATGGCGCTTCACGGGCTTGAGCCAACCGAATCGACGCTTTGGCCGAATTGAGCTGCGTTAGTTAAAATGAATGTTGATGGTTGCTTTTGCATTGCGAGATTGACGACGCGACAATGAACATTCCGATTTCTGCCAACCAAGACGGTCAAAATTTGACTTCCGACGAAATTTTATCTGAACCAGCGGTCAGACCTTCTGAACTGGAGCCCGGTCAATGTGTGTTTTGCCTTCGAGTTTTGCAAAACGGAACCACTGAGCACCACTTGATTCCAAAAACTTGCCATAAGAATAAGTGGTTTAAGAAACGGTTCACTCGCGCGCAAATGCGTGAAACGGTGCCCGCTTGCCGGGACTGCCATAACGCTATTCACGATTTGGTTCCGCGTGAAAAGGAACTTGGACGGCATTTCTTTACGGTCCCGTTATTGCTTGCACACCCAGATTTCGCTCGATTTGTGAGATGGGTAAGCCGACAAAAATAGTGTGAACCGTCCACGGATTATGGGCGATCAACGCGATGAACGGCTATCGCGAAATGGCACTTACTTTACGATGTGTCATAAGCTGCCAAAATGGAAACCCGACCCGGTGCGAGGAATCCTAATTAAGATGGGAGGCTTGCTCGACAAACCGGTCACGAATTTGTCACAGTACAAATTTTACTTTTACCATTTTCATCCAGTCTTCGTTGACATGAACGAACTATCTAAATCGCCCCAAGCAAACTTGGTCAATCGTTCAGTCGTGCGCGAGCAAATATTGGATTACCAGTTCTCGATGGATTTGATCTTTTGCGAACGCCTAAAGTATTCAGCCAGTCAGACTCTCGCTCCCATTGGAATTAAGGCGGGCCGATAATGGAATTGATCGGCTATCTGGTGGGCCTGTTAGTCGGCGTCATCATGGGATTGCTTGGCGGTGGTGGGTCGTTGCTGCTGCCGGTGATGTTGTTCAAGTTCCATCCGGCAACTCAGATTGCAACCGCGCACACTACGATTCTCGTCGGGATCACTGCACTGTTTGGTCTCATCCCGCGGTGGCGAAAAAAACTGGTTGATTGGCCATCGGTGTTGGCGTTGGGAATCCCGGTTTCGCTCGGCATGTTGTTTGCGCGTTTTTGGTTGATTCAAATTATTCCCGACACTCTGACGTATATCGGATCGATACCCATCACCAAACGAATGGTGGTTCTGTTTCCATTTGTAATCGTGTTATTGTTGTCATACGCGACGATGGTTGGATTCGTTGGGAAAAACTTCAGACCGCGCGAGAACATGCGAAACGACTCGCCTGTTTTCTATTACAGTTTATTGGTCGTTCTTGGGTTTTTGATCGGCGCGGTGCCAGGAATTGCTGGTGCGGGAGGCGGCGTGTTGATCGTTCCGCTGCTGGTAATCATGTTTGGGCTTCCCATCAAAACCGTCGTAGGCACAAGTCTCGCAATTGTCACTATGAAGTCGTTTGTTGGGTTTACGGGCGACATCTACAATTTGGGCCCGGCAATCAAATATGACTTTCTGGCAACGTTTTCTATTTTGATGATTGTTGGCGCGTTGATTGGATCTCAATTGTCAAATAAAGTTGACGCCGACAAGCTGAAAAAGATGTTTGCTTGGTTTATATTGTCGCTCGCGGTTTTTATTACCGCCAAAGAAATTTTTACGGCCGTTATTGGTGGTCCGACTGTCGTCGCGCCCACTCCAGTAGTGTCTGAACAGCCAAACACAATCCCCTCACTACAAGAATAGAAACAGCAATTCGAATATGGACACAAGTATTTTCAGCGGCTGCATTCCAGCATTGATGACTCCTTGCCTGGCTGACCGAAGCCCCGATTTTGACGGATTGGTACGCAAAGGAAAACAGATGATGGACGCTGGGATGAACGGTGTTGTCTATTGTGGATCGATGGGCGATTGGCCGTTGCTTACCGATGACCAACGCAAACAGGGGGTTGCGCAGCTGTGCGAAGCCGGAGTGCCTGTCGTCGTTGGTACCGGAGCAATGAATACTGCCTCAGCCGTTGACCATACGGCACATGCGGCCAGCGTTGGTGCCAAAGGCCTGATGGTTATTCCGCGTGTACTTTCCAGGGGTACGTCGCCTTCAGCTCAGCGCGATCATTTTGCGCGGATCCTTGGGGCGGCTCCAGAGATCCCCGCCGTCATTTACAACAGCCCCTACTACGGCTTCGAAACCAAAGCGGATCTGTTTTTTGATTTGAGAAGCCAGTTTTCAAACCTGGTTGGCTTCAAAGAATTCGGTGGCGGCCCTTCGCTCAGTTACGCTGCCGAACATATCACCGGAGCCGATCCAGCATTAACGCTTATGGTTGGCGTCGACACTCAAGTTTTTCACGGATACGTCAACTGCGGCGCGGGAGGAGCGATCACTGGAATCGGCAATGCAATGCCAGAGGTCGTCCTGCATTTTTTGAAGCTATGTGAGGCGGCTGCCGCAGGCGATTTTGAAGCTCGGCGTTTGGCCAAAGAGCTAAACGATGCTTTGATCGTGCTTTCCACTTTCGACGAAGGCCCCGATCTCGTGCTCTACTACAAATACTTGTTGGTGCTCAACGGCGAGTCGGAATACGAATTGCACTTCAACGAATCTGATGCACTGAGCGCGAGCCAAAAGTTCTTTGTTGAATCGCAATACACGTTGTTCAAGAACTGGTGGAGCAAATGGCCTGGTAAAAATTATGGCGTTTAAAAGCAAAAGCTCGCTCTGACCGCTGCCCGAAGTTTGGCGACTCCGGCTATCTTTCAAAACGAACGTTGCGATTGTTGTGTGGTAGAGCGGCGGCTATTTTTCCTCTCGCCACTCGATCGCCAATTCCTTAATTGCCGCAAACAGCTCATTGCGAAGCTGTTTCAATTCCGCGTTAAGCCCAGGTTGAACTTCTTCTTCCAAGCGAACAATGTTGTTCTCCGCATTAGCGAGATCGGATTGCCATTTTGCGGTTTGTTGGTCGGCGTTTCCCGTTTTAATATTCTCGCGTAATCGCTCTTGGCGTTTGGTCAGGCGCTGAATTTCTTGAGTTGTTTCTTCGACAAGCTGTTGTTTCTCGTTCTGTGATTTGTAAATCTCGATGCATTTGGCGACACTGGGGTCATCGGCAAGGTTGGTGTTGGATTGGACGTTGTTTAGCAACCAGGAAATGTCGCTGGTGCCTTTTTTTTGGGCCATCACGATTTGCGATTTATTGATGCGCGTTTCCGTGGTCTTGATTTTCACAGTCTCATTTTCACCAATTGCAAATTCGACGCGACGTTTTCTCTGCTTTAGTTTTTCCACTTCAAGCGTTTCTGGCTCAGATGACACTCGGAGTAGAGTGACCGATTTTTCTCCGTTATGAAAACTGAATTTGTGATCAAGCAAGAAATCAAATGCTTCGTCGCGCCGATTCTCAATCACGTATTCATGTTCAAGTTGTTCGTGGTAGCTTTCGTACACGACTCCATTGGCGATCTGGATTCTTACTAGCCGTCTTTTGGATTGGCCAGCTTCTTGGTTGACACGCACCGAAGTTTCCAAAGCGTGCGGCAACAACGCTTGGCCATCCGTTTTTGTTGACGGAAGAATACAGTTGCCCGCGTAAGTCGTTCCGTCGTAAACGGTGCAAACACCTCGTCCAAGTGAATGGCCGGTTGTGTTCTTGAAGCGAATCGTGCGGTACGGATGATCTGGATTGTGGGGGTGAAAGAAATGTAAAATAGGTTTCGTTTCGTCCAACGCTGTGATGAGAACCGGGATGACGGCAGAACGATGGGCGTCAATCGAAACGGGAGTTGAAGATTCAAAAATGCAAAAATCACCTGACTCGGCAACTTCGGCTTCTTCGATTTTGGCAGATCCTCCAGCGCGACCCCGACCACCACGGGAACTTTTTCGCATTAACTTGGGCGCAGACTCTGCCAGTGCCATCTTAGTATCCGCGTCTGCATCCGCCATATCGCCCACGCCAAAATTATAATTGGGTATTGACTCTTCGACTTCAACCGCACCGAAAGCGGACTCTTGGACGATGTTCACATGATCGCGTCGCGGAGTTTTACTGTCGGCAAGATCGGTCGTAAAACTGATCGGCTGGCCAACAACAACAGAAACGATAAAGTTCTTCCAGTCTTCATCGGTGTTGTTGTCAACGATCGCGTGCCCGTGTAGCTCTATTTTCTGATCTTCAAGAAGCAGGATTCGATACGAAATTTTCCAAGCCGCGGCCGGAATCGTATATTGAATCATCGCATCCGTTTCGCTGGATGAATCGGCGTTTAAGGCACTTAGCTCAAGGTCAACAAAAGTCGAGTTTGGTTTGATCTCGCGCAAACGACGACTGAGTGCTTTATCAATTTCCAGCTGGATAGATTCTTCAAGAAAGCGGAGGTTGACCACGCGATTGATTGGAATCGTCGAAAGCCCTTCGTTGTTTGAAACGACAATGCTGGTTTCATTGACCGGTTCGCCATTGGTGCCGATTTGGCGGTCCTGTAAGCCAACCAATTTGCCTTGGACATCTTGTTCGCCAACGGTAACTTTGATCTCAGCGCCAGCCAATTGATGGGCAAGCTGCGTTAACGCATTGGCGGTGGTGATCGCAATGTTCCCATCATCCAAGTTGGCAGGTTGATAACTCGGAGGCGAAACAATTTTCACGTCGCCAGAGATGGTGAGCGACGCCAGTACATCACCAAGGTGTTTTTGTCTTACCGGGATCGATATTTTCGTCGAGTCTCCTGTTACTTTGTAGACACGCTGAAAGTCTGCGATCCCGTTGGAATAAATAGTCGCCCGATTTGATTGCATGGTCGTCTCCGGTCGTAAGAACTGATCAGCCGATTGTAGCCAATAGGCAGTGGCTGTTGGGAAACGTGACACCTTCGGAATGTTGGATTTTTTTTGAGCCAGTTTAGAGTGTGGGCTTCTTGATTGAATCGCTGTTGGGGTAGCGCGCACTCGCTCACGCGTCGGGTTTCCATTTCCGCATGCTGTGCATGACGTGGCCTGGCTATTTCCGTAGGTCATGCTGTGACCTGCTTCGCATGGCTTGGCACTCGACCGGAAAATTGTTGAGAGGATTGTTGAAAAAAACCGGGTAAAAGTACGCTTCTCAAACCTCTATTTGGAATCGTCGGCCCAGCGAGTATATTTCAGCAGCGGACGGATTCGCAGCCAAAAAAAAACATCTGTTCTAGGGCTGCAAAAGCAATGGTTTCTCACCTGCCATTGGCCTTCACCCGGAGGGCAAGAATTTTACCGCCCTTTGATTTGAATGTTTGAGAGATTATTGGTGAGTAAGAAAACAAACAAGCCTATTTTCGGTAGCGGGAAGTCTACCGAAGAACCCAACGGCCAAGTCCCCACCCCGGCAAATTCGGCCCGGCCAATTCAAGACCGGCGTTCTGAACTACCAGAATCTGAGCAGCCAGATTCTGAGCTTTCAAATTCTAAGTCAGAAGGTTCCAACGTCGGCCAAACGGATCACTTCAAACTCTTCGAAGAGATTGCTCGTGGCGGCATGGGCAGTGTAATCAAAGGCCGCGATTTGCATCTGAAGCGCGACCTTGCGGTTAAGGTCTTGCTCGACTCGCGTGACGAAACGACGGTGCAACGATTCTTTGAAGAAGCCCAGATCAGCGGCCAGCTTCAGCATCCGGGGATTGTTCCTGTCTACGAAGTCGGTCGACTCAAAGATTCGCGTCCATACTTTGCCATGAAATTAGTCAAAGGAAAGACGCTGCGCGAATTGCTGGACGAGCGAAGTAATCCCGAAGACGATCGCCAACGGTTCTTGGGAATTTTCGAACAAGTTTGCCAAACGGTTGCCTACACGCATAGCCGCCGAGTTATCCACCGAGACTTGAAACCTGCCAACATCATGGTGGGTGCATTTGGTGAAGTGCAAGTGATGGACTGGGGCGTTGCCAAGGTGTTGTCCGACGACGAAAGTCGTGATGAACCGGATGAGCAAATTGAACAGGACGTGACTTCCGCGCGAACATGCGAAACTAAAATTTTGACTGTTCGTAATGAAAAACGAGCGGCAGCCCACACCAATGATGGTGTGGTGTTTGGGACGTTGGCTTACATGTCTCCTGAACAAGCGATGGGTGACAAAGATGGAGTTGCCGAACCGACAGATGTTTTCGGTTTGGGGGCGATCCTTTGCGAAATTCTGACCGGCAGCCCACCCTACCAAGGCCAGACGACGAAGAAACTTTTTCGGATGGCGACGCGAGGACAAATGGCGGATGTGTGGAGCCGTTTGGATGAATGCAGTGCAGACGTGGAGTTAATCGAATTGGCAAAAAGCTGTCTCGAATATGAGCCAGAAGCGCGACCAGCCAATGCGGGAGTTGTCGCCGAAGAAATGACAAACTACTTCAAATCTGTTGACTTGCGGCTTCGCGAAAGTGAACTTGAACATGCAAAACAGTTTGAGGAAAAGAAACGACGCAAAGTAAAACTGGCATTGGTGGGAACGTTGATTACGTCCATGTTGCTGGGGGCAGTTGCTTTGGTTTGGCTTCAGATGAAGCAAGTTGAGTTTGAACAGGCAAAACGGATCGCGGCTGAAGTTGAAGTCAAAAAGCAAACTGAACTTGCCATCATCGAAGAAAAAGCGAAGAGATCTGCCCAGCTTGCACAAAATCGTGAACAACAACTTCGGCAAGAATCAGAAACGTTGAAGCAGGAAACGGAATGGAATCTTAGTGACGTCTGCTCAGACCGAGGAGTGACCGCTGGTGATAGCGGAGATGCGGGAACAGCAATCATGTGGTTTGCCAGGGCCGCCAAGCTCGCTGGGCCAGATGAAACGAGGAAAGCCAATAATTTAATTCGGGCAAACAATTGGGCTCGCTCTGCTGCGATTCCCGTTGGAGCTATCAAGGTTTCTGGCCGTCCGATGAGTATGGACTTCCAGCCAGCTGGTTCGCTTTTGCTTACTCATTTTACCCCCTTAAAATACACGTTCCGGGAAGCCCTTAAACCGTCGACGGTTTTTAAAAACCAAAGTTTGCCAGAGCTAGAGTGGTTAGAAGAAGTCGAAATGCCGTCTGTCATTCATACGAAGCATCAGACGTTGTTTACTGTTTTCGACTGGAAAAGCAATAAAGAAGTCTCATGGCTGGACCAAAAAGAAAATCCGGGGGTCGCCATTTGGAGTCCCGATGGATTGTATTTGGCAACCGGTCGTTCGGACGGAGTTGTGCAAATCAGGAATACAAAAAATGGGGTACTCAAAAAAGAGATCATTCACGAGGGGGAGATTACGGCTTTGGCCTATAGCGATGACGGCTCGCAACTTGCGATCGCTGGCGCCACGCTACGAATATGGGATTTGAAGAAAGACAAATTCCATCAAAACGGCTCGTGGAAACCTCCAACCGAAATCCATTCTCTAACCTTTAATCAAGATGGCAGTTTGCTCGCGGCTGTCGCGCTCGATAGTGTTGCGAGAATCTTTTCAACGGAAGACAGCAGCCAATCGCAGGAACCCGTTTTTCGTTTTCCCCATTTGTACCTGTACGCTCATTCATTGATTGACCGAAGGCATCCGGCTGTGTGGCTTATGGGAGAAGACGGGCAGCGCAGAATTGCGGGAGTTTGCGGCAAAAATGAATACGCGATCTGGGATGTTGATTTAGGTACCGTTGTGCAAAAAGTTAGATCCGAAAATTTTGGGGTTGGCGAAATGCACGCGACGCAAGACAGCCAATTGGTAGTTGCGGGTGACGAAGTCTGCCAGGTTAGAAGTGGCCCTAACTATTCCAACGTAAAAGAAAACGGATTCCATTCCGACACGGTCACTTCGGCGAAAATGAGCAGCGATGGCAAGATCCTTTTTACGGGTTCCTTGGATACAACGGCTCAGCTTTGGTCGGCTGCTGATGGATCACCGTTGGGGCCGGTTATGAATCATGCCAGTGGTGTTGGCGAGGTAGATGTTTCCGATGATCAAACTTGGCTGGCGACCGCGACCATGAACGGGCTCATTCGGGTTTGGAACCATCCTTTGGTTCAAGAGTCACAAGAACTGGATACCAGTATACGCTCTCGTGTTGCTTGTTTTAGTCCAGACGGACGGTTTGTGGTTGCCGGAAAATCGGATGGCAGTTGGGCAGACTTTAGGCTTGAACTCGACCAATTTAACGTCTTTGATCCGCAGACCGGCCAGCCGATTGGGCCGGCAATCAAACCAAATGGAAAGACAGATGATATTTGCTTTGATTCCAGCAGCCAATCTGTGATTGCAGTTCATCATGACGCGGAAGGCCTTGGGTTTGTCTCGTCATACAACTTGAAGACCAACAACCAGCTAATTGAGACGATTCCTTTGACTGCTTCGCCGATCTGGGTTGCTTCGCATCCGTCGAAACCACTGGTCGCTGTAATGTGCAAGGATAGTCAGCTGAACATGATTGACATGGAGCATGGCAAGTCGCTTTACACGAAACAATTTGATTCAGCTAACGATTGGTATTGCAAGATCAGGTTTACTCCAGATGGAAAGAAGATCGTTGTTTGTAGTCATGAATATTTCCAAGCGCTTGATGCAATTTCCGGAGTTGCTTGTTTTGATCGTGTGAAATATTCAAACGCAAACCGGGAAAATTGTGTAATGGCGATTTCTCCCGACAGTGAAACGATCGCAGTTTCCTCCTCGAACTCGGCGATGTTTTGGAGCTTGGCGACTGCCGAAGAGATTGGAACGCCTTTAGCTCATACGCAAACAAGCCACTATCTCGGCGCGGTCGTTGGGATGGAGTTTAGTCCCGATAGTAAGCATCTAATCACCGCTTGCTTTGACCATTATGCCCGCCTGTGGGACTGGAGAACTGGCAAGCAAGTTTGTCCGCCGATGCAACATTCAGGCCCGGTCCATTGTGCTGTGTTTACGCCGGATGGGAACTATGCGGTTACTGGTTCTCAAGGAAAGGAATGCGGACCACATCTTTGGGAGTTAAAAACAGGCATGCGAGTTGCGCCTTCATGGAAAGCAGCGTCAGGCGAAGAAGATTGCTTTGTCCACAGTGTTTCGGTTTCACAAGATGGTCGCAATCTTTTTGCAACCGTGCATATGACCGGTGATCGTAAACCGTTATATCGATACGAGTTTGGAAATTTGAGAACCCAAAGTCATTTTTCAATTCAGCAACTCAAGCAAATTGGGGAATTGACATCGTCCAAACGTTTCACTTTAGGGCGCTCGGAGAATTTGCCCCAAGCGACTTGGCTTAAGCTTTGGGAGCAATTCTCAAAACGCAATCCTCAGTTTAGCTGTGAGGTTGAGGATGAGCGAAAGTTGCGTTAAGCAACGTCGCTGGCAAAACCGGCGTGCCACGAGTTTCTTTTTTTTCCATCATTCGATTTAAGTGTCGCCGATCCCACAAATGGAGCTTGGAAACAGATGCGTTTGCTTCATACGCAACAAATATTTCCAAATCGTCGGATTGGTCTGCAACTTTGACTAATTCTGAAAGCGTAAGTGACTCGTTTTCTTGAGTTTTGCTCCATTGGAGGACTTGGTCTACTTCGATGATGTCGGCACCACTTTCTAAGTGCTTATCGATTAACTGGAACAAGTACTCTAAAACCACTGCGGAATTCCTGGGGAACAAAACTGGAAAGTGTCGTAATTGAGAGAGCACAAACGACCAACGAACTCCATCGGAGGACGGGCTCGTCGGTCGTAAGTGTCTCTTGGGGCCGTCTCGCACACCACCCACGCAAGGGAAAGCGATTTCGAGTTCTCGATCTTCCAACGAATTTTGAATTTTGCAATAATCGTGAATGCTTAGCAGAAAAATTCTGATTCAAATCGTTTTTACTGTGGTAAAGCTACGAAAATGCCGTTTTCAAATTAAGGGCGGCCATTCGTTGGGCAATATTGCTTTGGTGAGTTAAGTGTGAAAACCAACAAATTGATGATTGCGAAAGCTAAAGTTGACTATGGATCCGAAGTCTGGACTGATTTGGTTAGTATCTATCAACCACTGATCGAAAAATGGGTTCGAAGGCTTGATAGGGTTAACAAGGACGTTTCCGATATTACGCAGGATGTTCTTTGTGCGGTGGTGGTTGAGCTTCCAAGTTTCGAGCATAACGGACGGACAGGAGCTTTTCGAAATTGGCTTCGAACGATCACGGTCAATCGACTTCGTCGACATTGGATGAATCAAAAAAGGAATCGGCACGAGAGCGTTGGTGAATCCGAACAGGTATTGGATGAACTGGCCGATCCCAGCAGCGAGATTTCAAATCGGTGGAATCAAGAACATGACCGACATGTTTTCGAGCAACTACTGGAAAGAGTTTCGCGTGAGTTTAGCCCACTGGCGATGGCTGCGTTCGACCGGTTCGCGTTAAAAAACGAAGATTCGAACAAGGTGGCGAAGGATTTGGATATTTCGACAAATCAACTCTACAAGTACAAATTTCGAATCACCAAACGGCTCAAAGAGATCGCCAGCTCGCTGGAAAGTTTCGGCTTGAAGGTGGTGATTAGCCAAATTTCCTCAGAAGAGCCTGCTGTCGAAAGATCGCTTCACAAAGATTCGGCTTAGTGTTCACGCCACAAATGCCAGGTAGTAGAAAATCCATCCCGTGGTGGCCGTGAGATACATAAATCCCGCAGCGATCCTTCCGCACACGCGATGGACTTTGTTGAATTTTGGGTCACTGGCCTGAAATCCGTCTTTGAATTTTCTTAAAGCCATCACGATCACCACGGCCCAGATGATCGGCGTAGGAATTGCAAACAAGAGATGGATGTACAGCCAACGGTCAACAGTTCCCGATTCGAAGTAAGCTGAATTGGCCGCAAGGTCACGCCAATTGGTGATGAAGCGAACGTCGATCTCAAAAGCAACCAATGCAAACGTCAACACAATTGCGGTGGTGATTTGCAGGTTCTTGTGAAGTTGAGCCTTCTTGCGATAGCGAATCAAATAAATGCTGTAAGTCAAAACGATAAACACACCCAGCATCGCGACCGCAACGAAATCAAGCATCCAGGAACCGCGCGTTGGCAAAAATCCATTGGCAAGCAAGATGATTGTCGGAAGTGTCAATTCGTTCACTCAAAAAAAACGATGTGCGAAGCCCGTTCAGTTCATCAGGTCGCGGCGGCTTGTTTGACCGTCAATTCGCGGTGCCTGGGATGGCTTCGGACGGTAAGCCTAATCAAAGTTAATCCCGAATCCAAGCTGGTAGAATATCATGGCGAAATAAAGCCTTGCCATTTGCGATCATCAAGCCAATTAATTCCAATATGACTTACAAAAACGAATAACCTCCGAACTACATTAACAATATCGGCTCACTTCTTACCAACAACAACTGACAACTTTTCACTGACGACTCAAGAATATGGCTTTCCCGAAAGATTCTCAATCGGCCACGATTTGGATTCACAAATACGATCAGCTTCCCGACACCTGCTGTGACTGTGGTCTTTTTACACACAATCGTGTGAAAGTGAAGCACGTGGATCTGATCACCAAGGAAACTGAATCAGGCGAAGGCTGTGGCGCAATTATTTTGACGCTCATCATTCATGTTGCCTTGGGCCCCATCGGTTGGTTGATAGCAGCATTGATGAGTGGTGGCGAAGGATCGAAATCAACAAAGACGGTCAAACAAAAGTCAAAAATCAAGATTTCGCAATGTGCGCTGTGCAATGGCATGTCACCACCTGAAGTTGTCGAATCGCGCGTCTCATCCTTTTCATTCAACGTCCATCCAACCTTCAAGCTTCGGTTTGAGGAATTAAAAGCAAAGGCCGCATTGGAAAAAGCTGAGAAGGAAAAGCGAAAACTTTAAGGCGACTTTAAACTTAACTTGGCTTAAAACTCGCGTTGGCCTCCTTTTTACATCTTCGGAAACGCAGCCTTAAGATCTAGCTCATCACCGTTTTCTTTTTGAAGCTCCAGTAACGTCGCGAAAAGCGATTTGATGGTATCAGCTTGCTCAGGTGAACCGGCCATGTCATTCATTTCCAATGGGTCGGTTTTCAAATTGTACAAACGCATTTTGGGAATCGTTGGATAGAGAATTAGCTTCATGTCACCGCGAGTAACCATCCGTTGCAAATTTCGGTATCCGCCGTAGGTAGCTTTGTAGTGGTCAGTCGTTGATCCATCGAGTAATCCAGACAGGTCTTTGAACTGAACGAAATCCTGTTTCTCAATTCCCGCCAGCTTCATCGTTGTCGGCATGATGTCCTGCAAGTAGATTCGCGTGTTGAGTCGTTTGCCAGTCGCGACGCCAGGACCCCTAACGAAAAAAGGAACGCGAACACTGTGGTCGTACATGTTCTGCTTGCCAATCAATCCGTGATGGCCAACGGCAAGTCCATGGTCGGCGGTGAAAAACACTATTGTGTTGTCTGATTTGCCGCTGGCTTCCAACGCTTCAAGAATCCGACCGATCTGAACATCCAAATGGGTGATGATCGCGTAGTACTCTTGTCGATTGACTTGAACCGCGTGCTCGGTTCGAGGAAACGGAGCCAGTTTTTCATCACGAAGGCTTGGGCCGCATCCGATTTTCTTGTGGTAGGGATACGTTGTCAAAAAATCTTTGGGGATCAAGATTTTGTCTGCCGGATACTTGTCAACAAATTCTTTGGGCGACTGTCGCGGGTCGTGTGGTGCATTGAAAGCGATGTACATGAAAAATGGTTTGTCACTTTTCGCAGCCGTGCTCAGAAAACCAACTGCATCGTCACCAACGACTTCGGTCCAGTGTTTGCCGCCTTCCCAAAAACCGCCTTTCGATTTGTCGTAAGGGCTCCATTGGTCCGGCTTGCCATCGATCGGGCGGTCATAGCCGGAGGGAGTTTGTCTGGGCATGCCGCCGCGAATGTGACCAGTGTGTTCGAAAACCTCAGTGGGCTTAAGTCCACCGACATGCCATTTTCCGGTGAAGTATGTTTCGTAGCCCGCTGACTTCATTTGCTGGGACCAAACTCTGCCGTTGGCCTGTTCGTCTTTTAATTTCAATTTCCGAGCGTTCCAAACAAACCGACCTGTGTTGAGCATCGTGCGACTGGCAACACAAACCGCCCCACCCCAAGCACCCATGTTGTAGGCATGCGTGAAGATCGTTCCGGATCGAGCAAGGCCGTCTAAATTGGGTGTCTGAATCTCCTTGTTACCCGTCACGTGAACCGAGTCAAAACTGTAGTCGTCCGCAAAAAGAAACAGCACGTTGGGCTGGGTCGAATTCGTAACCGCTGTATCAGCATCGTCATTGCCAATCACTGTTGAGCCAAAAAATCCTCCACTTGTCGCACCGATCAAGCAAACAAACAGAAAAACAAAAATGGATTGAAGCGGTTTGCGCATGGTTTGTCCTGTGTTTTTGCGAGGTCGTAATTGTCGGCTAGTACGCAGATTGTCATTGGTGGCCGAATCAAAGGCAAGCCATTTCCATTTTTGAGTTGGTTTTTTGGAATCCAATTCACCTTTTCGAATAGCCATTAACTGGAGCGAAGAGAATCCTGAATCAAGAATGCTACTCAGAACCCAATTTGCGTTTGCCGAGAATCAGTAAATTCATTTATCATCTTCTCAGATGAATAGCTTTTGCCCCAAGGAAATTGAATGTCCACTTCTGTGTCGCCCGCTGAAAATTTAACCGACCAACAAAACGTTTACTTCCGTTGCTTCGCGGGGTGTGAAGGGAAGCATTCGATCTACGACGTTATCTATCGCTGCCCAAAATGTGATTCGCTTTTGGAAGTCTATCATGAGCGCGAGCCACTCAAGACTCGTAACGCTTACAAATGGCAACAGCTTTTTGATTCGCGAGCCAGCACTACAATCTGGCCTTACGGAAGCGGCGTGTGGGGGCAACGCGAGTGGGTCATCCCTTCTTTGCGTGACGAAAATGTTGTCAGCATGTGCGAAGGCAACACGAATCTTTTTTGGGCGGATCGGCTGGGCAAGCAATTGGGCGTGCCTGATCTCTGGATCAAACTTTGCGGTAACAGCCACACCGGAAGTTTCAAAGATCTTGGGATGACGGTGTTGGTTAGCGTCGTCAAGCAAATGATGACCATGGAAAATAATTCGGTGAAAGCCGTTGCGTGCGCAAGCACCGGCGACACAAGCGCTGCCTTGGCAGCCTACGCTGCATATGCAGGAATCCCAGCGATCATATTCTTGCCGGCAGGAAAAGTCAGCACCGCTCAATTGATTCAGCCAGTCGCCAACGGTGCCCATGTTCTTGCTTTGGATACGGACTTTGATGGTTGTATGAAGATCGTTCAAGACGTTACCCAGGACGACAGTATCTACCTCGCCAACTCGATGAACAGTCTGCGCATCGAAGGCCAGAAAACGGTTGGCATTGAAATCTGTCGGCAGTTCGATTGGGAAGTTCCCGATTGGATCATCATCCCGGTTGGCAACCTTGGGAACATTAGCGCGCTCCATAAAGGATTCAAGTTGATGATGGATTTGGGTGTGATCAATCGTATGCCGCGTTTGGTAGGAGCCCAAGCCGAAAAAGCCGATCCGTTTTATCAGTCGTATAAAAACAATTTCGCCGATAAATCTTCAATCACTGCCGAAAAAACTTTGGCCAACGCGATTCAGATTGGCGATCCAGTCAGCTATGAAAAAGCCGTTAGTGCCGTCAAAGAAACCAATGGAATCGTTGAGCAGGCGACCGAACAAGAGTTGGCAGCCGCTGCTGCAAAAGCCGACCTGACCGGAATGTTCACTTGCCCGCACACCGGAGTCGCACTTGCCGTTTTGGAAAAACTGGTTGCCCGCGGCGAGATCAAACCAACTGATAAAACCGTTGTGGTCAGCACGGCTCACGGGTTGAAATTCACGGATTTCAAAGTCGGCTACCACGAGTCCAAACTCGAAGGCATTCAAAGCGAATACGCCAATCCGCCCGTTTACTTGGACGCGAAAACTTCGGTGGTTAAAGAAGAGATTAAGAAACGTCTTGGCCTGTAATTTTTCGTTGCTAATCGGCTCGCCAATCCGCGCAGAAGAAGCCAAACTAGTCGCAACGCAGCGCCGTAACTTCGACTTCGATTTTCATTTCCTCATTCACTAAACCACAAACGATCATGGTGGCCGCTGGTTGGATTTCTCCAAACGCTTCGCCAAGCACTGGGAACACGCGCTCGGCATGGGCTTGGTCGGTCACGTAATAATTCGCGCGAACAATGTCCGCCATCTTAAAACCTGCCTCATCTAAAACACTCGCAATCGTCGCCAAACAATTTCGCGTTTGCGTTTCAACATCCTCCGGCATGACCATCGTTTCATAATCGTACCCGGTCGTGCCCGCGACGAAGCACCAATCGCCCTGCACCACTGCGCGTGAATATCCGGCTGCTTTTTCCATCGCCGAACCAGTCGAAATTAAGCGTCGATTCATATTCCTATTTGCCTTATGAATGTGTCTTTGGCCATGCGGCCCGGCATTGAAAGTGCCCGTTTTACCAATGTGCTAGCTGCTCGCTTGAATTGCAACCAGACTTCGCTGCTGTTTTTGTTGGGATCGCGGAAGAAATGAGATTGGGTAAATGAATGTATGGACCCAAATTATCGAGCCTACTAATATCCCAGCCTCATCATTTACCTCCAAGAATAAGATGGCAAGGAAGCCCAATGTCACGATTAAGCGACATCGAAAATCCATTCGAAGACGAACCCCGCCGCGGTAAGCGTAGACGTTCGACAGATCCCGACTATCGCGAAGAAGTCCGCACCCGAGCTCCGCGCCGGCGCAGGCGATGGCCCTGGGTGTTGGGCGCGATCGCGTTGTTGGTTTTCTTCTTGCCCAACATGATCGGCTGGTTTGGGCTTCAGCAAAGAGCGCTCGATTATGGGCTGGCCGATTTCAATGGCAAAGTCTCTATCGAAAAAGTGTCACTTGGCTGGCTTCAGCCGGTAAAACTTACCAACGTATTGGCTGTCGACCAACAAGGCAATTTGATCTTCAAAGTCGCCAATGTGACAACGTCGAAGTCACTGTTTGCCTTGGCGACTTCTGGTAAATATGGCGAACTAAATGTTCATAGCCCTGTTGCATATGTTCAGCTGCGCCCCGACGGAAGTAATCTCGAAGACGCGCTTGCGAATTACATCCAACCAGCCGCGCCAGATTCGCCCGATGCAACTCCACCAGCACAACCGACCGCCCTTCCACGCGTAAAAGTCAACGTACACGATGGTCAGGCATTCGTTTCAACAAACGTGTCAACGCAGGTTTGGCAAGTCGACCAACTCAACGCTGTTGCCGAGACGACCACGGACTCGGCTCCATTGATTCTTGATGCGCAATGTCGAATTACACCGGGCGTCATTGGCGCGGACGGTCAAACGATCAACGAGACCTCAGGCGCAATGACGTTGACGTCTCAAGTCGATCGCGGTGCGGACGTGTTGGCCTTTAACTCTGCCGATGTATTACTGGAAACTCAAAATTTCCCATTGTCTCTGGCTGCTCCGGTAATGCAACGATTTGTTGGGCCGGCACAGACTGCTGGAAACTTGAACGGAGTCATTCAGGCGAGCTACGATGCACCATCTACTTCGGTTGCCGTCAATGTGGAACAATTCAATCTCCGCGGGCTCGCGTTGGTCGCTCCTGAATTGCTGGGGGCTGACCAAGTCGTGATCAACAACGTTGACGCAAAAGGGACTTTGCAACTTTCGCCCACTGTTATTTTGGCCGATCAATTTAATGTGGGTTCGGAGCTTGGAAAATTAAACGCCAATGGAAGTTTCGACGTCAACCAAATTTCGAACCTTGCCAGTAAAGGAAAACTTTTGGATTCACCTTTCGCGATGGACGGTCAAGTCGATTTGGCACGATTGATTCGCATGCTTCCAAACACATTGCAATTGCACCAAGACCTTGAAGTCAAATCAGGCGTTGTAAATTTCGAAGCCAATAGTCGCAACGAAAATGGCAACCGACGCCTCGTCGTTAACCTCGATACGATCAACCTTCAGGCTCAGCGTGGTGCGCAGAATATCGCATGGGCTCAGCCGCTTCGATTGGTGGGAACGTTATTGGAATCAGACGGACAGCTTTCGCTCGAAGACGTGGCTTGTATTTCCGATTTCCTGACCGTCAAAGGTAGAGCCAATATGGAAACGGCAACGTTTGTCGTAGCCGGTGACCTTGCAAAACTGATGGAGCGAGTTGGTCAGTTTGCGGATCTTCAGGGAACCAATCTCGCTGGCGTTTTGAATGGAAACTTTGGCTGGAAAGTCGATGGCAACGCGGCAAACGGACTGGGGCCCAACGGTTTGCCACAGCTAAGCAACTTACCAATTCAAATTGGCGGAACGTTTGTCGTTACTAATCCAGTGGTTGATTTGCCCGAAATGCCGCGATGGCAACAGCCTGAAATGTCAATCAAATTCAATGGCAAAGGCAGATCACCAAGCGACGGAAGGCTGCAGCTGGATACCGGTGGCGCTCAAATCGACATTGGCAACGAAAAATTGATCCTCGCGCTCGATGGCCCGGTGGCAGATGCATTTACCAATGAGCAGTGGAGCGCTAGATGTCAAATGACAGGCGCCGTTGCGGGGTGGCTGGGTCACGTTCAAAACTTTGTGGACCTCGGCGAATTGACGGCTAATGGCGATCTTAATTTGACGTGTAGTGCGGTGATGAACTCACAGCAACTTCAGCTTTCAAATATCAACTACCAAATTCAGCAACTTGCATTTGATGGTTACGGCGTCACGATTCGGGAACCCAATGCAACTGGAACCGGATTGGTGGGATACGATTTTGCGACAGGCGATGTCGTGATTCCGGATTCGACGATCAATGCTCGCTCGTTGACGGCGCGTGGCCAGAACTTAAAGGTCTCGTTTCCCAGCAACATGCAAGTCGATGGAAACGTCACATTCAAAGCCGATGTGAAAAGCGTTGCGGATTGGCTGCAACTTTCTCCAACTCAGGAAAGCGTACATTGGTTTGGCACGATCGACGGTTCGGTTCAGCTTGCGTCTAACGAAAACGGAATCGGCGGACGGATTAACTCAAAGATCACGGATTTGATTGCGGCGCAGTTGGTCGACGTGCAACCGCAGCGGTCTGGGCAGTTGATTCAAGCTTCCGCGAGAACACGGGCTTGGCAAGAAGTTTGGCGGGAGTCAAATGTTGGAGTGACCGGCGATGTTTCGATGTCCAATGATTTCAATTCCGTAGGATTCAATGACTTGAAGATTGCTTCCTCGGCGCTCAATGCTAATGCGAGTGGTACGATCGGCGATTTGTCTGGCGCGATGTTGGCTAACCTTACAGGGAATTGGAATCCGGATTGGAGTAAAATCAACTCGATCATGAAGGCTTATACCGGAGACATTTTAAGCTTTTCCGGAAATGGCCAGCAGCAATTTGCGATGCGAGGACCTTTGTTTGAAACTTCGGTTTCGAATCCAAACGTCAATTCGGGTTTGACTCCCGATACGACTGGTACGTCTTGGGTGCCGACGAACTTACAAGCGGTTGCCGGGTTTGGTTGGGAGCAAGGCGAGATCCTTGGGCTGCCTGTTGGGAAAAGTGAAATGGAAGTCAGCCTCCAACAAGGCGTTGCGTTGTTGAAAACAACCGGTATTCCGTTCGCAGGTGGTGTCGTCCAGTTCGCTCCCCAAGTCGATTTGCGCGGTGCCGAGCCCGTTTTGTTGATGGAAAAAACACGCGTGATCGACAACGTTGCGCTACAGCCAGAAACAGCTCGGCAATGGTTGAAATTTGTGGCTCCCTTGGCCGCCGATGCAACGAGTGCGCAAGGGCAGTTTACCGTCGATGTCGGGGGTGCACAGGTTCCATTGTTTAATCCCATGACAATGGATGCTCGGGGCGAGGTTCGACTGCATCAAGTCGTAATTGGTGCAGGCCCGACGGCTCAGCAGTTATTGGGAACGGTCAAACAATTACGAGCTTTACTTAAACCTGAATCCACAAATGATCGCGACCTGAATACTTGGTTACAAATGAGTGAGCAAACGGTTCCAATTCTGGTTCGCCAAGGTCGCGTTTACCATGACAAACTGGATTTTTCACATAAGGATCTGGTGGTTCAAACCAGTGGCAGTGTTGGGTTTGATCAAACGATTGAAATGGTGGCAAAGATTCCGATCGCAGATGATTGGATCGCAGGAAAGCCTTACTTGGCAAGCTTGCAAGGCCAGTCGATTTCAATTCCAGTAACAGGAACGACTTCAAAACCGAAACTTGACCGAGGTGCGATTGAGCAGCTTTCAAAAAACCTGGCGAAACAAGTTGCTGCCGGTGCGGCCAGGCAAGTGCTGACGGATAAACTGGTTCCTAAAGTGAATGAATACCAGAAGAGAATTAATGACAAAATTGGTGGGGAGTTGAACAAGCTTCAAGGAAAACTCGGTGACCAGCTTGGGAATTCTTTCTTGCAGAAACTCAACCCACAAGGAGCTCAAGGCGGGCAAGGCAATCCAACGCCTGGTGCGCCATTCGGCCAGTCGGCTTTGCCGTCGTCTCAAGTGCAGCCAGGGTTACCGAATCAACCAGGCCAGCCGCTTCAAAATCCACCTTCTTTGCAAGAGCAAGCCAAAGAGAAAATTGAACAGGAGTTGTTCAAGGGGATTGGAAGTTTGTTCGGCAAGTAACGGGCAATGGGGCTAGAAAATTGAGTGTTGCCATTGATGTTTGGTAAATTCTTCTTAACTTGCCGAAACATTATTGACGCGAGGTTGATCATGGCGGACAGTAGCACGTGGCTAATAGTTTTGTTTGATCTTCATGAAAATCGCTTGCCCAAAATGTAACCTCGAGGTCACCGCGAATCATTCTTTGAATGATACGGACCTGGTATGCGACCATTGTAAGCACCCAATTGATGTCGTTGAGTTGTTGAGTTTTGTCGATGACGAATTCACGAACGATAGCCAGCTCTTGGAAGTAAGACAGCCATTAAAAATCAACGACCAACTGACGAGCGATCAGTTGACGAGGGATCAACCAAAGAGAAAGCATCCAGAGGGTGAACGGCTTGCTCATTTTCGACTGAAAAAAGTACTGGGCTTCGGCGGGTTTGGTTTTGTTTACCACGCCTACGATGAAAAGCTGGACCGGCAGGTTGCCATCAAGATTCCGAAAATGGCGGTCTTTGGCGAGCGACAAGCAAAAATATTTATTCATGAAGCTCAGGCTGCTGCCCAGTTGCAGCATCCCAACATCGTTTCGGTTCATGAAATTGGCCGAGCGGGAAATCAAGTCTACATCGTCAGCGAGTTGATCGATGGTGTTACGCTGAAGGAGTGGACCGAAACGGAAAATCCCAGTGCCCGTCAGTCGGCAACCGTGATTGCCAAAATTGCAAGGGCACTTCACGCGGCGCATTCCAAAAACATCGTTCATCGCGATATCAAGCCGCGCAATATTTTGATGGATAAACTTGAAGAACCGCACATCACCGATTTTGGTTTGGCAAAGCGAGATGATCCAGGGAGTGATACGATCTCTCGCCCCGGCAGAATTATGGGAACGCCAGCCTACATGTCTCCTGAACAGGCTCGCGGCCATGCGGATGAAGCCGATGGGCGCACCGATATTTATTCGCTGGGAGTCATTCTGTACGAGATGTTGGTTGGGACTCGGCCTTATCGTGGTGAAACCGACACCATCACCACAGAGATTATCGAAGGTGGCGCGTTTGCACCACGTTATGTAAACCCAAAAGTGGATGCGGACATCTCGGCGATATGCATGAAGGCGATCGATACGAAACCGGGAAAACGATTCTTCAATGCGTTTGAAATGGCGGAAGAGCTTGAGCGGTTTGTGCGCGGCGAGCCTGTCGAATGCCGACCACGCGGGATGATCGAACATGTTTTAAAGCAAGCTCAACAGCGGATCGTCCCGATCGTTGCGGGAATAGCCGTGCTTGGTCTTATCGGCTTTCTATTGAGTCAGCATAATTCGATCGACGATAAAAGGATGTCGATTCGCTTTAAAGTCATACCGCCCAATGCTGAGGTTGCGATCGCGAAATTCGAACCTGATCTTGGCCGGGTCGATACAGAAAATTTGTACTATCCAACATTTATTTCCCATGAAAAAGGATATGAAGTCCGTTTGGAACCTGGAATGTATGTTGTCGAAACCTTGGTTCCCGGATTAGGCGTTCATGAGGTAATAAGGCTAGTTCCTGAGCCAGACACACAACCGGAAGTCGGAGTGATTCGGGCGTCATACAATGCGATTCGCATGTCTGAGCCAAACTCGTTTATGTGGCAGCCGATTAAGGTCATGCCGACACCATCAAGAACGTTGGACGGTTTAATCGAGCATTCGAAAATGGAATTTGAATTGGTCAAAGGTGGGTTCTTTGACGGGTCGGCAATGCAAAGGAGCAACACAAACGTTGAGGTTAAAGACTTTTTGATTGGCACTTCCGAAGTCACTGTCGGGCAATACTTGCTCTTTATCGACAGCCTGCCTTTTTTGATGGTTGAAGAATACGAGAACCGCGGGATTCCCGTCGAAGACATCCCTTCAAATGCGATCGTCACTCACATTCGTTATTCCGAAGTCGTCCAGTTTTGCGAGGAAACCGGTACACGGCCGATTCTGATGGATGAATATTTGTATGTCGCAACCAACGGTGGGACGACCAAATTTCCTTGGGGCGGCGATCCATTAAGCAATTGGGAAACGAACTGGGGAGTGGACGCTCGGTTTGAAGGTCAGAATGTCAAAAATTACCCAAAGATCAAAGGTATTTATTCGGGCATGATGGAGTGGACGCAAGATTGTGGGGCATTGATTGACGAGAGCACTGGGCGAGCGCTTGAGTGGACTGTTTCGAACAGAATCGTGGCTGATGGCCCGTTAGAATTGCCGCTGGGGAAATTTCAGAGTGGCAAGAGCGAGGTTTCAGGACCTCGGGTTTATGCCTCTCTGGAACAATCGAAACGATTTTCGACAGTTGGTTTTCGATGTGCGAAAAGTACTAAACCCAGATTCGAAACCCAAAAAGAAAAAGAAGCAAAAAAGTAGGCATTGGCTACTTTTCCGCTTCCTTTTAATGGTTAATCATTTGTTGAAATGATCGACTTTAATTGGTCAACTTTTATTGGTTAGCTTCAATCAAATCGATTACTTCGTGATCACTTTAAAGCGATCAATTCCACCGTCTTCAGTCTTTTGAATGTCAACTGTTACCGGCGTTTTGCCGTCAGAACTTAACGTCACAGTGACCGCGTGAAGTTCCTTGAATTCGTCGGCTTCTGTTACAGACGTCGTGGTTCCATCAGGTTTTACAGGCGGCTTGTCCTGATCAATCATGAAGCACGACATGGTCAGCATCGATTCGCCACTTGGCGTCTTGAAAGTCCCTTTGATGATGCGGAACCAGGTGTCTTTTCCCCCGATTTGTTTGTCACCTTTGGCGACGTAATGTTCGATATCCCCGACTGACGTTTCTGCATTGGGTTTGAATTTTGTTCCGTTGGTGGTAACTGTGAACAGTCCGCCACCACCTCCATTGATCGGTGGGACCGCGTTCTTGCAAATACACATGGCGGGTGTACCGCTGGTTGCGCAACCTGTCTCAACGGTTTTTCCAAAATAAAGGATATCAAAAGTCGGTGTTATTGTGCACGTTCCTCCCAATCCTCCGGCACACAAGCCGGCGTTGTACGCAAATGTTTGTCCATCGCTCCACAATAGTTTGTAGGGGCAGCCAAGCATCTGCGCATTGGCCACAGACGCGAAGGAAGCAAGAAGTAAGAACGGCAGGATTAAAAAATTCTTCATCAGTCTCTCATTTAAAAAGTTTTAAAAGGCAAGTCGTAACGTGAACGAAGACTGCTCCCTTGTCTAAGCCGAGGCAAACTGCAAGAGGTTGCGTTCGTTTCCCATTCCAATTCTAGAATATCATGGTCAGCGACTTGATATGCTGTTTTGAAGAGATTCTTCGGAAAATCGCGTCATTTCTTTCCCCATCAAATTCAATGAAAACTCGACCCGTAAGCGAGTGCCTCCTACGTCGAGGTTCACCAACACACTTGCGCTGCATCCCTCGCTAACACGTCGGTTTCCAATGCATGGCGCCCAAAGACAGAATCCTATTGAGCCGCTTTTTCTGGGATTTTCAAAGTCGATTTGAGTCCGCCTTTTGCCGAGTGGATTCGGGCAACTTCTGCTTCAGAAAGTGGGCGGTCGAATACGGCTAGTTCGTCAAACAACCCGATATAACTTAGCCCTAACAAGATGTTGGACTTGTCGATTTCCCAAGTGAACGGATCCTTCATTTCCAATTCGCCTTTTAGTTTCCCATCAAAATAGAATTGCGTTTTGCCGGAATCAGAATTGAGCCCATCAAAGTTAATGACGACGTGTGACCAACGCTCACGAGAAAATTCGGGATCCTTGATCGGGATCAACCGTTTTTCAAATTCAGGATTGCTGTGTGGGTCTTTTTTCTCTGGATTCCACGAATCCAAATCGCCAATCACTCCCAATCGAAAATCTCTAGGGTTCTCTTTCGTGAAATCAACCCAGAATGCGGCATCGTTGTATCGTGAATCGGTGATTTGAATTGGATCGCAAAAACCGGGCTCTAAATCTTTTGCCGGATCAATCTGGAGCCAAAACGAGATCGAACCGCTGAAGGATTTTTCATCGTATGCGATATTGTTGGCAGATTTATAAAACGTTCGCTTTCGCTTTTTTGACGTAAACTCCAATGCATCGCCCGACAATCCTTTGCCGACAGCCAAAGTAACCGCGGGATCGTGAAGGCCCGCTTTGGCGCTGGAAATATTTTTCATGTTCTCAGCTGTAAAAAGTTCGCTCTCGCCTTTTGCAAAATCCGCAGTTGTGGTTCCATCAAACGAACTGTAGAAAAGCAAGTGATCTTCGAGTTCACTTTCGTCCGTTTCGGCAGCCTTATCGGAATCGTCTTTGACTTGAGCCGTCAGGAAACTTGATTCGCCGATTGCAAAAACAAACAGACTCAACATTAAAACTGTCATCAACGGTCGAAATGAAAACTTCATTGTTGGTCTCTCTTGGAAATTGATTGGTGCTTAGTTTGTCCACTTTGAATATAACCAATCACATTGCCGGATGTGTCCCGGCGATATAAGAGTCTTACTGGACCGTATAGGCGAACGGTTTTAATTGTGTCTGTCGGGGATTTCCGTCAATCGCTTGGATTCGGAGAAGTTTTGAATCGCATTTAGGTTTTCCCATAACCAAAGTTTGCTTAGAATTAAGCCCAACCTACATCGTTGAACCCGTCACGTCGGGTCAGCTGTACTATTTTTGATTGAGTCGTTTCTTGATCAATTTTGCTCAATCAATTCAACCACATTAATAATCAACGTGAAATTTCATTTCCTGGGTACCACTGGTTACCACCCGAACAATCATCGACAAACGGCTTGCCTGATGCTGCCGGAATTGGGCGTGATTTTTGATGCTGGGACAGGAATGTTTCGTGTACGAGATTTGATCGAAACCGATACGCTTGATATTTTCATGTCCCACGTGCATCTCGATCACTCAATTGGACTGACGTTTCTCTATGACGTGCTGTACGAAAAAAATCTCTCTCGCGTGACCGTTCATGTGGCGGCTGACAAGATTGATACGATCAAGAACCACCTTTACAGTGAGCAACTGTTTCCGGTGAAACCGAATTTTGAGTTTCGCGAATTGTCGGATGAACCGTACGAGTTACTCGATGGATCTGCGGTGACTACGTTTCCACTAACGCATCCAGGTGGCTGCAATGGTTATCGAGTCGATTGGCCTGATCGCAGTTTGGCTTATGTGACTGATACAACGGCCAGCCCAGACGCCGAATATATCAAAGCAATCGATGGCGTCACGACGTTGGTTCACGAGTGCTACTTTCCCGATGGATGGGAAGATCGTGCTGAAATGACTGGCCACAGTTGTTTGACCCCTGTCGCGCAAGTCGCCGCTGCAGCCGATGCGGGTAGTCTGTATCTTGTTCACATCAACCCGCTTAATGAAGACGACGCCCCATTGGATCTCGATTCTGTGTCACAGATTTTTAAGAATCCAATCGCGGTCGCAACCGATCAATTAGTCATCAACGTTTGAATTGACATCTACGGTTGAATTTCTCGGCGCAATTCGTCCGCTGGTAAATTGGACATTCCTGTCCGATCGTGCTGAAAACGGGAACGCGAAATTATCAAAAATGCGCGAGTAAACAAAAAATTGCGGGGTGGTGCAAGACGAAAGCAACCGCTACTCTTTCTTTTTCAACACAAGCATCCCAGATTTAGTTTCCGAAACCATACGTCCTTCTGGAACGGCAGCAAGTGGAGTGCCTTTCGCGTTGTTGGGGTCTTTGGCGAAAAAGTAGATCGTCGAAGTCCCGTTTGAATTCTTCAAGGGAACTTCTTTGCTGAATAGATAATAAGTCCGTCCTAGCTTTTTGCTTGTATGCGAATAGTGCCCAGCTCCAAGCGATTTTTCAATGACGGCCATGAACTCTTCGCTGTCAGGTGAAACTTTACTCGCAAACCTTGCGACTGGCGTTCCTGTTTTATCCAAGACAATTTTCTCAAAGTTCCATTTAACTGGCCCCGTCCCCATCGGTGCCAATTCTAAACTGGACAAGTGCTTGTAAAGCTCACACTGGTTCTCGCCGTTGACGTCCACCTTTGACATCATGTCGAATTCGACGCCGTAGTTCTCCTCGCAAAAAGCGGCGATCTCTTTTTCCGTTCCCGGTTCTTGACCGCCAAACTGGTTGCAAGGAATGCCCACAACGGCGACGCCTTTTTCTGCATACTCAGCGTGGAGCGCCTGAAGTTGCTTGTATTGCTTGGTGTATCCGCACTTACTGGCAGTGTTAACAAGCACGACAACCTTGCCGGCATACTTCGCTAATGAAACGTCTTCACCTTCAATGGATTTCATCGTAAAGTTCAGTGCCGGTGGAACTTCCTGGGCAATGGTTGTATTGGCGGAGAAAACCAAAGCAGCAATCGCGAGCGCAAGGAAAGCGAAAATCGGTTGGGTGTTTGAAAGAAATTTTGGCATTGGTTTCATGGTTAGCTCTGTGATTGATTGCTTTTAAGTTGTTTGTTTTAAGAAAAGAGTTGTTTGCTTTGGACAAGGTTAGACAAAAGCAGAGCATCCATTCTAACTCAGATTATTCTTTTGACCGAGGGCTAAAGTAGACCCTCAGAGTAAGCCGCTAAAGTGAGTCGGCTTACGAATCTCGAAACAGCTCGCTCGCACAACGATTGGCTGCTTTAAACCCGCTTTCAACGCAGGCTGGAATTCCAACGCCTCGGTAACTATTTCCGGCCAGTTCAAAGCAGGACAGTTGTGCGACACGTTTTTCGATTTGTTCTACCCGATCGAGATGCCCAAGGTGATATTGAGGCATGCAATTCTTCCAGCGGACAACTTTCGTCAATTCGGGTTGGCCGCTAAATCCGACGGTTTGATCCAATTCTTTGATCCCGATATTGATCAATTCTTCGTCATTGAGGTCAACAAGTTCACTTTGCAACGCCCCACCGATGAAGCAGCGAATCAGGATCTTGGCGTCGGGAGTGCGGCCAGAGAATTTGTTGCTTGAAAAGCTGATCGCAATTGTTTTTCGATTCAAAATCGAAGGCGTAATGATTCCGTACCCGTCAAACCGGTTTTTGATTTGCGATTCATCAACTCCTAATATCACGATTGCTGAGCTGGCAGTTTCAATTTTGGCTAATTGCCCGGCGAGCTCGCTGTCAATATTTGAGACCAACGCAGAAGCCGGTTTTGCTGGAGTGGCAACAACGATGCCGTCCGCTGAAACTGAATTTCCTGAATCAATTTCAATTGTCCAACCTGATTCGGTTTTCGAAATCGAATTGGCCGAGCATGATTTTCGCACTTCGAAGGATTCGTTTTGGTCTAAATAATCAACGATCCAGTCAACCAGTTTGCCGACTCCCATTTTTGGAGATCGAAACAAACCGTATCGTGCACCACTGGCTTGGCGATCGGTTTTCGTTGAGGCGGCAGCGACGGCTTTGGTCAGGCTGCCATGTTTCCGCTCCATATCGATAAAACGTTTCATGGTCGCGTTCATGCTTAGTTTGGCCGGGTCAGCCGTGTAGATTCCGCTGGCCAAGGGTTGAATCAATTTGTCAAACATGGCTTGGCCAAATCGCCGAACGGCAAACGATTCAAGCGACTCGTCTTTGGCGTTAGCGTGAACGGCTGCCGGAATTTGGGCTTCTTCGAGGAATCGTTTTTTGTCTTCGTCAGTTAACAACGATGATTCAAGAACTGCATCGATGTTGCCAGGAGCCATCAGCGAAAACCCGCGCGGAACAGGGTGCATCGAATCGGTTGTTGCAACATATGCTCGATCAGGAGTCGGAATTGTTTCGAGCAACTCATCCAATTTGCCAAGCTCGTGGCATAGTTCCATCGCAAACGGCGGATCGGTCGTGAACATGTCGGCGCTTTGTTCAACCAAATAGCCATCGATGGATTCGGTCTGTAAAACGCCGCCAAGTTTTGGCCCAGCCTCCAAGAGAATAACTTTGATTGCGGGCGTATCGTTTTCGGAGGCGAGTTTTATCAATCGGTAGGCCGCGGCCAAACCGCTGATGCCGCCACCAATGACCGCGATCGTTTTTTCGTTTTGTTTTGTCATTTCATTTTCGGATATCAAAAACGTGCAGCCGAAAAGTGCGACGGATCGATGTGCGGTTTTTCTTGAAGCATCAACTCTTTGACCAACCGACCCGTTCCCGTTGCCATGCTTAGCCCAAGCATGTTGTGCCCCGCGGCAATCCAAACGTTGCCCATCGCCGGACTGCGATCAATGATGGGCTTGCCATCCCAAGTCATCGGTCGCCAACCATACCACTGCTCTTCGATCGGATCGCAATGCGGATCGTGCAAGTATTTTTCGGCTGCCGTTCGCAAGTTTTGTAAACGTTCAGGCTTGATCGACGTGTCATAGCCAACAAACTCCATCGTCGAACCGATGCGATACTTCGATTTCATCGGCGTAATCGCAACGTGGCTGTCTTCAAAGATGATTGGAATCCGAGGCATGCGATCCGGCTTGGGCATCGTCAACGAATATCCCTTTCCCGGTTCGATTGGAACTTTCATGCCAAGGTGTTCGTTCAGGAACGGAGTTAGCGCTCCCGTTGCGACGACAAAATGGTCGGCTTCAATCGTTTTTCCGTTGCCTGAAATCGCGCATGCGTTTCCATTCTCACGAGCGAATTGTTCAACGGGAAAATCTTCAACGAACGTAACGCCACGGGCTTCCATTTTCTCACGCAGCTGCGAAAGAAGTTTGTCGGGCCGCATGTGGCAATCGCCTTCATAATGCCAAGCGCCGCCAAAACCCGGTTTGATCGCCGGCTCTAATTCAACCAATTGCTTGCCGTCGTACGGTGTGGCTCCAACGCCAAAATGTTTTCGCAGTAGTTCATCGGTTTGGCCGTATTTTTCGAAGTCTTTTGCTTTGTCGTAAACGAACAGTAGTCCGACTTCTTGCCACTCGCAGCCGATTTTTTCTTCGGCAATCAACTCTTTATAAAGCCGTTGAGACGACTCCAAAATCGCGTGTCGTCCAGCAGCCGCAGACATCATGTCTTTATGGTTGCAACGTCGCGAAAAATTCCAGAACCAACTGGCAAACCCCTTTTCCATTCTTGGCTTAATCGCAAATGCGGAATGGCGTTTCATCATCCCAAAAAGTGTTTTCTGAATCGCTCCCGGTTGAGGAAGCGGTAACACATGGCTGGGCGAAACATAGCCGCAGTTTCCGTGTGAGCAGGCCGCGCCAAATTTCCCTCGATCAACGACGGTCACTTGCAAACCGACTTTTGAAAGATTCCAGGCGCACATCGCGCCGATCACACCACCACCAACGATCGCGACATGGTCAGCTTTGTCACTGACGCCGGTTGAGTTTGAAGCACTCATTGAGGAATCCCCATGCAAAAGGGGTCGGACTCATCCAGTAGCAACGTTGACTCGGCACAGACATGAGCCGTTCCAGTGATCGTTGGGAACACGCCTTTGTCTGCTGGTTTGTTGGGTTGCAGTTGATAGCTGGCAGAGAACACGCTTCCAACGATGCTTTCTTGTCGCCAGATTTCGTTTTCACTAATTTTCCCGTCAGCGGCCAGACAAGCAATTTTTGCACTTGTCCCCGTACCGCATGGTGAGCGATCGTAAGCACCACCAGGACACAACACAAAATTTCGACTGTCATTTTTTTCGTTGTGCGGCGGACCAAACAATTCGATATGGTCAATGATTCCATCGGTTCCTTCGATGCCATTGTCGGCGAGTGCCTGACGAATGCGTTTTGTCACGCGGGTTAGGTGATCGGTGTTTTTAATCACAAGCTCTTCAGTCGTGTCTTTCACAAGAAAAAACCAGTTGCCACCCCAAGCCACGTCGCCCACGACAGTTCCATAATCGGGCACGTCGACTTTGACATCGGCGAGCAAGCGGTAACTCATCACGTTGCGAACGGAAACTTGATCGATCGAATCTTTGTCATTGCCGGAGCCCGGTTTGATGCTTGCCGTCACACTGCCGACTGGCGTTTCGATCTTGTAGTCCTGTTTTCCTGGTTCGAGTTTGCCAAGATGTTTTAAAGTGGCCATCAATCCAATTGTCCCGTGACCGCACATGCCGAGATAACTGGCATTGTTAAAAAAAATAATTCCAGCATCAAAATCAGGCTTCGTCGGCTCACAAAGCAAACCACCTACCAGCACGTCAGAGCCCCTTGGCTCGTTGACGGTGGCGCTTCGGAGTCCATCAAACTCGTTTCGGAATCGCTCAACACGCTCCACCAATGAGCCACTGCCCAAATCCGGCCCGCCCTCGATGATGATTCGAGTCGGTTCGCCGCCTGTGTGCGAGTCGATTACTTTGATTCTTCTCATATGTTTAAGTTATGTTGCGGATTGTGGTCGTGTTATCAACGTGGAGGGTTGGGGATTGCGAAAGATTAATGTATTTTGACATTCTATCAACGACAAAAAGAAACGTGCGAGACAATCCAAAGAAAGCTAAATAAGCGATGCCAACTCACCAAGTACTTATCGCCGGGCAATGGCGAGACTCCAACTCAACGGGCACATTCCAAGCCAACAATCCACGTACCGCTTCACCGATCCCGGAAGACTATCCTGTCAGCAGTTGGGCTGAAGTAGAATCCGCGCTCGACGCGGCAACAACGGCTTTTGAAACACTTCGCTCGATGCCGCGAAAAAATATCGCTGCGTTCCTGGAGAAATTTGCCGATCGAATCGACGCTCGAACGGATGAGATTCGGGCAATGGCGCATCTGGAAACCGCTCTTCCAGCCGACACACGCTTGGTAGGCGAACTGGCTCGAACGACGGGGCAGCTTAGACAGGCCGCGGCCGCAGCTCGGTCGGCCAGTTGGTGCAATCCAGTTATCGATACCGCGACCAACATTCGTTCTTACTACGCCGCGATTGGTCCAGTTGCCGTTTTCGGTCCAAACAATTTTCCATTGGCGTTTGGAAGTATTTCCGGTGGCGATTTTGCCGCCGCGATCGCAGCGGGAAATCCAGTGATCGGCAAAGGCAACTCGATGCATCCAGGCACGACTCGATTGTTGGCCGAAGAAGCCCAGTCTGCTGCCGACGAAACTGGTATGCCAGCCGGTATCGTTCAGATGATTTATCGAATTGCTCACTCAGATGGTGAGAAACTTGCGAAGGACCCAAGGTTGGCCGCGATCGGTTATACCGGAAGCCGACATGCAGGTTTGATTTTGAAAACGGCAGCCGACGCAGTTGGAAAGCCGATCTACTTGGAGCTTTCGTCAGTCAACCCAGTTGTTGTTTTGCCGGGAGCGTTAAAGGAACGTGGCGAAGAGATTGCCGAAGAGTTGACTGGCAGTTGCTTAATGGGAACCGGCCAATTTTGCACCAACCCGGGTTTGATTGTGGTTCAGTCAAACGACGAAGCCAATCAGTTTATCGATTCAATCTCTGGGAAATTCACCGCCGCCCCGGTTGGAACTTTGTTTTCCCAGTCAGGTCAAAAAGGACTTGCCTCTGCGATCGACACGCTCAAGTCAGCCGGCGCGGAAGCCGTTTGTGGTGGCGCGGATGGCGGTGGCGAAGGCTACAGCTATGCCAACACAGTTCTGAAAGTTGCCGGAAGCGATTTTGTCGCCAACTCAAATGCACTTCAAACGGAAGCTTTTGGAAATTCAACTTTGGTTGTCGTTGCCGACTCAGTTGATCAGATCGCTGAGGTGCTTGGGAATCTTGAAGGCAATCTAACTGGCTGTGTTTACTCGGCTAACGACGGAAGTGACGATGCGGCGTACGATCAAGTCGTGCCCGAGTTGCGATTAAAAGTCGGCCGTTTGTTGAATGACAAAATGCCAACAGGCGTTGCGGTATCGGCCGCGATGAATCACGGCGGTCCGTTTCCGGCGACCGGACATGCGGGATTTACCGCGGTTGGTCTGCCAGGGTCTATCGTTCGATTTTCGATGTTGCAATGCTTTGACAATATTCGCCCGCACCGATTGCCAGAAATTTTGGCTGACGCAAATCCGGGCGGAGTCTGGCGAATGATCGACGGCGAATGGACTCAGGCCGACGTTGCGGTCGCGGCGACTGCTTGATCGGAAGAGAGTGGATGGCAGACGTGGCTCAGATCAGTTGGTAGCGGACATCGTCAAGACTTATGTTGTTTGAGTTTGACGCCAAACAAACGCAAGTGCTCAAAAAACTCTTGACGAGTTCTGTTACGGCCAACCTCCGGTTTGTGCGAATGCTTTAACTTCAGACGATTTCGTTTGGATTGCTTTGCCGGTTGCGCAAAGCCTAAAATGAAGCTCACAACGCCCACCTTTCGAATGCGATCGCATCGCACGTTCCACCAAGCAATTTTTCGTTCTGATCGGAAGCAAAATATGAGTATTGATGCAAAATCCATCGTTCAAGAATGCCTGGATCACACGCTTTTTTCATGGTCCAAGCAAGGTGGGCTCAATCCGATCAATGTAGAGCGGGCCGAAGGCGTTTATATCATTGACCGCGCTGGCAAACGTTACATTGATTTTTCTTCCCAGTTGATGAACGTCAACATCGGGCATGGCGACCAACGAATTAAAGCTGCTGTGTCAAAGCAAATGGACGAAGTCAGTTACGTCTACCCCGGCATGGCGACAGACGCACGAGCCAAATTGGGAAAGAAATTGGCCGAGATCGCGCCGGGTAAGCTGAGCAAAACGTTTTTTACACTTGGCGGAGCCGAAGCCGTTGAGAACGCGATCAAGTTAGCTCGCGCGGCAACGGGCCGACACAAGATCGTTTCGCTTTATCGTTCCTATCACGGAGCGACTTACGCGGCGATGTCCGCTGGGGGGGATCCGCGGAAATTTGGAATGGACAATCAGCAAGTTCCCAATCACATCCACGTCGAGAACCCGTATTTTTATCGTTGCCCCTGGAACAGTTCGACAGTCGAAGAATGCGGCGAGAACGCGGCCGCCGCACTGGAACGGACGATTCAATTTGAAAATCCCGATAGCGTTGCCGCGATTTTATTGGAAGGTGAAAACGGTTCGTCGGGCTGCATCAAGTATCCGCCCAACTACTTCAAACTCGTTCGCGCGATTTGCGATAAATACGGCATCCTTTTAATTGACGACGAAGTGATGAGCGGGTTCGGGCGAACGGGAAGAATGTTCGCCATCGAGAATCACGGTGTCGAGCCCGACATGATGTGTATCGCCAAAGGCCTGACCTCAGGATATTTGCCTTTGGGCGGGTTGATGGTGACCAGCGAGTTGGCCGAACGTTTTGCAGACAAGGCACTTCCGCTGGGACTGACTTATTCAGCTCATCCAGTTTGCTGTGCGGCGGCACTGGCAACGATTGCGATTTACGAAGAAGACAACTTGGTCGAGCGAGCGGCAGAGATGGGGCGCTACATTGAAACGCAAGTTGAATTGCTTAAAGAAAAACACCCTTCGATTGGCGATTTTCGCAACACGGGTTTGCTTGGCTGTATCGAATTGGTAAAGAATCGCGAAACCAAGGAGCCGGTGACGCCGTGGAATGCAAAATCCGATCAAATGGAAGCCACCTCGCGAATGGCGGCCAAGATTCGTGAGCTTGGTATGTTTACGTTTGTCCGTTGGAATTGGATCTTCATTGCTCCGCCGCTAAACGTGACGAAGGAAGAAGTTAACCAGGGGCTGGAGAT
>CAYZGP010000013.1:6998-20528 GCA_964478065.1 uncultured Pirellulaceae bacterium | reverse complement strand
TCGAAGTTTTCGGTTCGAAGTTTTCCAGTTCGCAATTCGTATTTTGTAATTCGTAGTTTTAGATTCAACGCCAAAGCGTGGCGTAACGAATTGGACAAGTAGCAAGGCAGGTAAGATGCAACTCGATGACCTATATCTCAATGCGGCGATTTCGCAGGCAGAGAAAAGCTTGCGCGAGGGCGGGATCCCGATTGGCGCCGCTTTGGTGATCGATGAGACGATCGTTTCGCTTGGTCATAACCGCCGAGTGCAGTTGAACGACGCGATTCTTCATGCAGAAACGGATTGCATTCGCAACGCTGGGCGATTGACACCTGCTGAATATCGACGCGCGACGATGTACACTACGCTTTCGCCATGTTCGATGTGTTCAGGAACGATTCTGCTGTTCGGTATTCCGCGTGTTGTGATTGGTGAGAACAAGAACTTCGTTGGCTCGGAAAAATTGCTTCGAAAAAACGGCGTCGAATTGGTGCTGGCGGAAAATGAACAAATCGAAAACACGTTGCGGAAGTTCATTAAAGAGAACCCGAGTCTTTGGTTTGAAGACATCGGTAAACTGGATGAGTAGCAATTAAGACAAAGCACAAACGAATCTACCGGAGACTTGAATGTCGTTATTAATCAAAAACGGACGAATCATTACTGCCACCGATGACTACGTGGCCGACATTTACGTTAAAGACCAAACGATCACCGCGATTGGAACGGATTTGGTGGCCGACCCTGCTGCAGAAGTTATCGACGCGACTGGAAAATACATTTTCCCTGGCTTCATTGATCCGCACGTTCATATCTATCTACCATTTATGGGAACGTACGCCAAAGACAATTACGAAACGGCCAGTAAGGCCGCACTTGTCGGTGGAACCACAACACTGATAGAGATGTGTTGCCCCAGTCGCTCCGAATCGCCGATGGAATCGTTTCAGCTTTGGAAATCAAAAGCGGAAGGTCTTGCGGCAGTCGACTATTCATTTCACATGGGTGTGACGAACTACGATGACGCGTCCGAACAAGAACTGCGTGAGATCGTCAAACTGGGCGTGTCTTCGTTTAAGGTCTTCCTGGCTTACGAAGGTGCGTTTGGTATCGACGACGAAGAACTATTCAAGACTTTGAAATTGGCCAAAGAGCTTGGCGTCATTGTGACGGCTCATTGTGAAAACGCGATTGCTGTTTCGCAACTTCAGGCAGAGTTATTGGCCGCGGGAAAGACCGGCCCTGAGTTTCATGAGCCATCGCGCCCCGAATCTGTCGAAGCTTCTGGTGTCAATCACTTAATGACTTTTGCCGAGTTGACCGGTGCCCACGTCTATTGCGTTCACACGTCTTGCGACCCTGCCGTTGAGGCTGCACAAGCGGCTCGTTACCGTGGAGTGAATGCTTGGATTGAAACGGTGATCCCGTATTTGGTGTTGGATAAAACCTATGCGGAGAAAACTGATTTCGAAGGTGCGAAGTACGTGATGTCACCGCCCATTCGCGACAAACGCAACCAGGAAATATTGTGGGATGGAATCAAGAATCGTTTGATCAGCACTGTGGCGACCGATCACGCACCGTTTGATTTTGCTGACCAGAAACAGATGGGCAAGGATGATTTCACGAAGATCCCCAACGGATTGCCTTCAGTCGAAGATCGAATCAATTTGTTTTACACGCATGGCGTCGCGACGGGAAAAATTGACTTGCATACTTTTGTTGATGCAGGCAGTACGCAAGCGGCAAAACTGTTTGGCCTGTTTCCAAGAAAAGGAACGATTCAAATTGGCTCCGATGCGGATCTGGTTGTTTTTGATCCGAAATACACAGGTACGATTTCTGCAAAGACACAGCAAATGGCCGTCGATTACAGCGCGTTTGAAGGGTGGGAAATCAAAGGCCGCCCTGCGGTGGTTACGGTGCGTGGCGAAGTTCAGGTTAGAGATGGTGAGTTTGTTGGCACGATCGGGCGTGGCGAGTTTCTGGCGCGTGAGCCGAATCATTTTTAGATTCCAGGTTGGGCCCACGTTTACTTTTTGAAGTTGCAGTGTTTTGTAGGATGGACATTCTTCTAATCCGTCGTTTCAGTTCGTGCCTGTCGGACAGGAATGTTCAACCTACCGCTTTCGAATTTGTAATGCGGCAATTTTGGAACTAGCCACGTGAGAGTGCGTCGCTTTGATCTACGAAATCGTCGCCGGTCCATTGGGCGTCTTCACGAATCATTTTCTCGTCGTTCCCAGCTTCGGCTGCTTTCTTTGCTGCGAAGGCGGCTTTCTTTTCCGCGCGAACTTTCGCTTGGATTTCAACCAACTCGGCGTGTGTGCGGAAAAACTGCAGGCTGTGGCCTTTGAATTCAGAAATTGAATTGAAGCCATGCTCGTCCATGAATTCAGAGAGCTCTTCAATCATTCCCTTTACCATACCGTATCCCATTTTCATCACGCCGGTACAGACTTGAACGCAATCGGAACCAAGCAGGATAAACTCGGCCGCGTCGCGCCCCGTCTCGATGCCACCGATTCCGCTCAGTGTACGGCCTTCATATTCGTTTTGAATCAACGTCGCGATTTCCATACAGTTGCGAAGCGCGATAGGCTTAATCGCTTGGCAAGAGTAACCGCCGGGCGTTGTGTAGCCTTCGACGCACGGTTCGGGGCGAAGCGATTTTAAGTCCACGCCCAGAACACTTCGGATCGTGTTGATCGCGGCGATCCCATCGGCGCCCGCGCGAAGGGCAGCCGAGGTTGGGTCTTCGATATGCGTCACGTTGGGTGTCATTTTTGCCCAGACAGGAACCTTGGCGACACTCACTGCCCAGCCGGTGACTTCTTCGACGAGCTCTGGATTGACACCCATCGCCGAACCCATTTTTCGCTCTGGCAAGCCATGCGGACAGGAAAGGTTAAGCTCAAAAGCATCGACGCCGACGTCTTGGCACCTTTCCACGATCTCGCACCAAGCGTCTTTGCGATACTCTTCCATGATCGACGCGATCAAAATTCTATCTGGGTATTTGTCTTTAAGCGATTTGAATTCATCCATCCAAACATCGAAACTTCGATCGCTGATGAGCTCGATGTTCTCCCAACCAAAAATTTCTCTGGACTCGCGGCTGCGCAGGCGAGCGTAGCGCGGTTGGACGTTGATGACTTTTTCGGCTTCGAGGCTAATCGTTTTCGCGATCACCGCACCCCAGCCTTCGTCGAACGCTTTTCCGATCACGTTGGCGTTGGTGCCAGGAGGTCCCGAGCCGATCACAAACGGGTTGGGCATTTTTAATCCATTAACGGTGGTAGAAAGATCGGCCATTGGGTCCTGTAATTTATGAATTTGGTCGTTTAGGTTGTGTTTTATACGTCTTTGTCGCTATCGCGCGTTGGTCGTGATTGCTGAAGTGAAGATTTTAGGATTCTGGTGTTCAGGATTCAAACCTGGGTTGATTTTCCCGAGTGTCACTAACTCCCAACCTCGTTGTTTCGCAGGTTGCCGAGAGGATGTCTGACTGAATCCAATGAACGCAGTGGACCGGCCACTCCGTTTTCCCAATTGAAGCCACGGTATTTTCAACCGTCTGCAACTAAATCGAAAGCCCAGCCGATTTCGGTTTGTCCCCCGAGCCGTCGAGGTTGAAATGATGATCAGAATCGTCTGTTAACTTCGCCCTCAGTTTTGGTCACGGTTGAACTACCGCGCCGTAGCTTTCGGGGCGGCGGTCACGAAAAAACTGCCATGTGTTCCTGACTTCGCGGATAAGGTCCAAATCAAGATCGGCAATCACGATATCGTCGGTGTCTCGTGTGCCTTCGACCATGATCTGTCCGCGAGGATCACAGAAGTAACTTTGTCCGTAAAACTCGCCAATATTCCAAGGCGCTTCGGTTCCGGGGCGGTTGATGGCTCCGACGAAATACTGATTGGCAACGGCATGGGCGGGCTGTTCAAGCTTCCAAAGATGCTCGCTGAGACCGGCCACTGTTGCTGAAGGGTTCAAAACGATCTCGGCTCCGTTTAGTCCCAAACAACGGGCTCCATCAGGAAAGTGACGATCGTAACAGATGTATACACCTATTTTTCCAGCTCGCGTATCGAACACCGGATAGCCAAGATTGCCTGGGCGAAAGTAAAATTTCTCCCAGAAACCTGGGGCACAATGTGGGATGTGCATCTTTCGGAATTTTCCTAAATACGATCCGTCGGCATCGATGACGGCAGCGGCGTTGTAGTAGACGCCGGGAAGGTCTTCTTCGTAGATCGGAACGACGATTACCATCTCGTGTTTTTTGGCAAGTTCCTGCATGAGCTTGACGGTCGGGCCATCGGGAATTTTTTCGGTAAGCTCGTACCATTTGGCGTTTTGTTCGGCGCAAAAATAAGGGCCGTTAAACAGCTCTTGAAGGCAGACAAATTGAGCGCCCTTTTTCGCGGCTGCGTCAATCATGTCGACGTGTTTATCGATCATGGCTTTGCTGATTTTTTGAATCGAAGATGTGGCTGGCTCACACAATGTGGCTTGGATCAAAGCGCCTTTAACAACTCGCGGCATAGCTGGCTCGGTTTTTTCAGTGGGGTTATGGGTGCGTGATAAAAGTTATTCTGCCGTTGGGTATGTTATCATATCGCCCTGCCCGGAAAAACGGATCGCACTTCGGGAGTCTTCAATCCATCTGCTGGACAATCCATCGCAGGTCCCACTTTGTCGGCTGAAGAAACGAATCATGTTTTGACTGGGTAGCTTCGGTAGCAATTTTTGCAAATGCTTACGGTAGAAAACTGATACGAGTTCACAAGCTCCAACATCTTGCGAACGTGTTTTCCATGTCGAACGTACTTTTCTTGAATTCGCCCGTTCCGCAAAAGACTGAAAAGCCACGAAGGCAGACCACGAAGGCAGACAAACTGCCGTTCTGCCTGAAGCGCGTTTTTGATAGCTTTTCCTTTTCCAAGCCGGACGTTCCTCTTTTCCATTCCTCTGTACAACTACCAGCCCGATGCAGGATCCTGAATCAAAACAGACTGAGGATCCTTCGCCAGGCAAATGGATTATAGTAGCGTTTGCCTTTTTTCTGATTTCGCTTTCGTTTCTGATCGCCTCACGGCGCAATGCCGTGGACCTCGATTTGTTTCACGAGATGTGTCTCGCGAGGCAGTTTCATGTTGAGGGCCAATTTCCGCAAACGGACGCTTTCGCCTACACACCAACGGTCGATCACGTCGTTCATCATGAATGGGGAACCGGCGCGATTGCCTACGCCGTTGTTGAGCAAATGGGGTTCAAGTCAAACGGCTTAATGTTCCTGAAGTATCTCTTGGTTGCATTGATCTGTTTATGCTGTTGCGTTGCGGCAAAGCTTCGAAGCGCGACATGGCCCATGATTGTTCCCTGCTTCGCACTGGCGACAGTTCTGGGAGGGCAGATCGGCTACACCACGATTCGCGCCCAGCTTTTCACGATGCTGTTTCTGGCGATCGAATTTTGTCTGCTGGCGATTGATCGCAATGGAAAAAAGTGGTGGATCGTTCCATGGCTGTTGCTGGTCTTTGTTTGGGCCAACGTTCACGCTGGAATTGTTGCCGGCCTTGGCATCTTTTGCTTTTACGTTGTCTTCCGCGTTGGCCAGGCAATTGTCTCTGGGCAGGGGGCGTTCAAGGGAACCGGATACCTGGTTGCAGTGGCGATCGTTTCTGGCTTGCTCCTGTTGGCCAACCCGTATGGGATGAAATACCCGTTCTACCTTTGGTATGGCACAACGCTGGATCGGCCCTTGATCAACGAATGGAAGCCACTACTTTCGGTGATCAGTGACCCCAGCTTCCTGACGCTGTTGGGAATTTCGTGGGTACTGGCATTGGTCAGCTTTAAAAACACTTGGCGTGAGAGACCGTTCGAGGTCTTTGTCGTTGTGCTAACGGCTTACCTTGCGTTGAAGCATGTCAGGCACCTTTCAATTTATGCCGTCACTTGGGCCTGCATCGTGCCCGCGAGTTTGCTTGAAATTTCCTTCGGCAAAGAACTGACTAAAATCGGAAGGAATCTTGCGAAGCCACTTGCGATTTTTGCATTGGCCAGCGGCATCTATTGTTCAGCGGTTGCATGTCAGGCAAGATTCTGGGAAATGCGGGTTCCTGCCTGGTTCGAGGGAGAAAAGCCAAACGGAATGCTCTACCCGGTCGGCGCAGTCGATTTCATGAAGCAGTCAGGTTTCGAAGGTAACTTGATGGTCCCTTTCACAAGTGGTGCTTTTGTGTCGTGGAATCTGTATCCCAAAGTCAAAGTCAGTATCGACAGTCGCTATGAAGTCGCCTATCCGCCAGGATCGATTGAGAGATCTAACGATTTCTATGCGGCCAAAGACGGCTGGGACAAAACCCTTGAGTCACATCAGACCGACGCGGTGCTGATACCGAACTACAATCCGATCCGCAAGGAAATGGAATCTCACCAAGGTTGGTTCCTGCTTTACGAAGACGGCATGTTCTCGATCTTTTCAAAACAGGAGCCTCAAAGCGGACCTGTTCGCAACGACGAAAATGAATTCGAATGGGAATTCTAAATTCCTCGTATCAATTTAACGCCGACCTGATCGCAATTAACGTTGGTTCCGATGCCGATGGTTCAAGTTTTGTGACTTTAAAGCGGCGAGATTCGGGTACAATTTGTTGTGTGGCACGCGCGTTTGTGGCTTGTCGCTACATGTGGTTGCCGGTTCGCAGCGAAATTCTGTAGGCTTTAAGAGATAGTTTCCTGCTTTCAATCTTTTCATTCTCGGAATGGGAAAAGGTCGTTAAACCAATGCGGATCAAAATTCTTTGCCCCCATTGCAATGCTCGCAACGAGGTCGAGACCACCCTGCTGGGTGCTAATATCAGTTGCTCGGCGTGCAAAGAAATTTACGTTGCCCAAGATCACTCCAATCGCGACTTGATGCCACCGGGGAAAACAGCGCCAAAATTTGTGCATGGCGTTCGCGAGCTACCGCCTGAATTAGAAGAGTCAAACGAACGAGAGATTATCAACACGCCATTTGAGTTGTCCCCGGCGGCTTATGCGGACTCGGATGGTGACGCCGAAGATTCTCACGACTATTCTGACTCAGATGTTGGAGCGCAGTTTGATTTTGACGTTAGCCAGTTGGAAGGTTTTTCGCAGTCTTATTCAGCGCCTGCTGAGCGGCAAGAGTCTAGTCCCGAAAAGTATGTTCCTGCGACACATCCGCAGGATCCATCAACGAATTATCGTTCGCCAGTTTCGGCCAGTGATACTCCGACGTTTTCTTATTCAACACTCCAGCCGGACCCTCCCCTGCCAACCGACGGTGCGTTGCCACCGCCATTGAATCCGGAAAGGATCAAGAAAAGGCAAAGTATGTCTTTGTCGATGATCGTTGGATTGGTGGGCGGCGTGTTGGCACTTGGGCTTGTGATTTTTGGCTTTGCTTTCGTGATCAACATTACGAGTCCGAAAAAAACGGCTGTCGAAAACGAACAGACCAATGAGTTTGATGATCAGGCTGACCCAGCAGATGTTGAGTTAGCCGATCTTGATAATGCCAATGGGCTTGGAGATCGGCTAGGTGATCCAGGCGAAGCAAATGTTGAAGACAACGAAGAGCCGCCTGTTTTTGCCGGGTTGGGTGAGAGAGCTGTGGACGAGTCAGATGACACTGCAGACGCCGCGATAGAGATTGACGAACCAGTGGATCGACCGCTTTTCAAACCGAGACGTCCTGCGAATTTCACTCAGCGACTGAATCAACTAAAAGCAGCAACGGTCTACGTTAAAACGAAAACTTCACAAGGCAGCCAGACCGGATCAGGATTTTTGATTTCCGTGGATGAAAACGTGGGCATGATCGTCACCAACGCGCATGTTGTCGAACCGCCTAAAGGGCGATTGCGGGGTGTAGATTGTGTGTTCAATAGCGGAACCCAAAACGAGTTTTCGGCCGCCGCACACATCATCGGCAAAGACGTCGGTAGCGATTTGGCGATTTTAAAAGTCACCCAAGCCGACTTGCCCGAGCCAATCGAGATCGATGAAGATGTCGAACTTCAAGAAACATTGTCTGTCTTGATCCTCGGGTTTCCGTTTGGAGATATTCTGGCAATCGGAAAAAGGCGCAACCCGGCCATCACGGTTTCCAAAGGTGCCATTACCAGTCTGGGACGTGATGAGTACGACAATGTTGTTAGGATCCAAGTCGACGGGGGCATTAATCCAGGGAACTCGGGCGGCCCAATGGTTACCGAAGACGGAAAACTAGTCGGTATCTCGGTCGCAAAATTAAGAGAAGCCGACATCGGATTCGCAATCCCCAATCGAATACTGACAGAGACGCGCTTAGGCCGATTGGCTTTCGCTACGGTCAGCGTACGGCCCGATAGTTTTGACGTAAAAGTCAGTTTCGTCGATCCACATGATAATATTGAGTCCGCTGCAATATTGGTTTTCAACCCAAGAGATCAAGTTATCGACAGGCCAAGAGAAAATGGGCGTTGGCTCAAGGCGTCTGACGATACTCAAACGTTCGACATCATGCTACGCAACAACGAAGGATCGGTTTCGTTGGATAAAGATGACGTTGGGGCGAAGTCAAAGTTTCAAATTCGCTGGACGCGTCGAGACGGAACTGTTTTGTATTCTTCGCCTTCAGATTTAAAAGCGATCAACAAACCGTTCCGTGGTAGAAGGGGCAGAAATCGCTAGGCATAAGTTCTTTGAAGTTAGCCAACGCAACTTACTATGCAAAAAACTCCGTGCAGCAATGGCTGACGGAGTTTGTTTCGAGACTTGATTATTAAACCTGGTAGGTTGAGATCTATCCGTTATCAACTTGCTACTTGCGAGATCGTCGAGTCATCAACACTCCACCGATCAACAACAGCAGAGCCATCGAATTGGGCTCGGGAACCGAGGTCAAGTTTTCGAAGAAGCGAATTTGGCCATCTTGAAATTGGCTTCCACCAAACAGGTCAAAATCTCCATCGCCATCAGCGTCCGCCAAAATGTTGTTGTAGGCATAAGGATCGTCTTCCCCGAACGGTTCGTAGATCCATTCGAATTCGTATCCCAGGCCATCTCCATTGTTGAGCAGTGCAAATAGTCCGCCGATTGGATCGTCTCGACCGACATTTGTAAGGCCTGAAACAAGGTCAAGGTCGCCATCCCTATCGATGTCAACAGCCTGTAGCGTGTGAAGTGAGAACCGTTCGTCCAATCCGACTTCACTTGCATCAAGAATAACTTCTTTCCATTCAATAGCGCCGGCGGTGGCGTCTTCTGGGCTTAGATAAACACGAATTCCTTTGGGCCCACCGCCATCGTCACCCACGCTGTTTAATTGCTCAGCGTTAGAAACGGCGATGTCAATTCGTCCGTCCCCATTGAAATCTCCCGTTACAACCTTTTTCGCGTAGTCGCGGGTCTCGTCGTTTGAATTACCAGTCGGGTACTGGTTAGCTCCGTTAGCATCATCCACGTCGAACGCATGTTGTCTAAATTCGGCTGTTTCCAAGTCGACTGGGTTGGCGGCCGAGCCCGGTGTTTCGATCCAAAGCCCATTGATCGCGATATCCAGGTCGCCATCGAAATCGGGGTCGAATAAATCAAGCCCTTCGCGCGGATTCACGCCAATGTAACGACGCGTCCATTGGTCATTCCCATCGTTTCGAATCAGATAAAGCCCCGAAAGAATGTCTCGCACGACAACGTCAACATCGCCATCGCCGTCAATATCTTGAGCTTCGATTTCCGACAAGTGCTGGACGCGATTTGGATCATTGCCAATTGCAACGCCATTCCAGGATTGGATCGTCTTGCGACTCCACGTCTGATTTGCGTAGTTCGCACCAGGGTTGCGATACCAGAAGACTTCGCCTTGTGTTCCAAAGTTATCTGAGTTTGGAGCAAGAACATCTGTAAAGCCATCGCCGTCGACATCGGCTGTGACCAGATCACCGGCGTATCGATCCCGATGGTCGTTGTTGGAGTTGTCCGAGATATTGGACCGTAAGAGGGTGTTAGTTGATTGATCCCATCGAACCAATTCGATTCCCGATGTGCCATTACCAAGAATAAATTCGGCTGCACCGTTGTTGTTGAAATCTCCAGAGCTCGCTGCCGACGAGCTTGCGTTGAAAGATAGAGGTGCTCCAAACTCAAGGTCATTTTTGGCCTGAGTGGCCGAAGTCATCACTAGAAACATTACCAAAGTTGGAAGTGGTAAGACGAATCTACTGATCCAATTTTTCATTGAAACTCCTTGAAACTCGATGTTAAAACAAGTGTGGGTCGGAAATATAGCGATGTATTCTTGTTCAACAAAGCCAAGAATGTTGAGAAAAATATCCAACTCACAAGCAATCGCAAACTCTCAATTTTTCACGAATTCGCTCGCGGTAAATCACGAATCACAAATGTTCGTTGTGGTCATTGGGAGCGCTTGTCACTCCATTGAGTTTGGCTTTAGAAACAATCGCGATGCGGTTCGCAAAAATTTGCAACCATTGAAATCCATGGTTAAGCAGTTTTTAAGCCAGCACTTCGCAAGTGCAACTTTGAGTTGATCGGTGAGCTTTCCAATCACGAGTTTCTTTACGCCAACGGCTTGCACTTCAAAGCCCAGCGTCGCGCAGCGCACGCTGTTTTGTGGCCTTCACAAATCGAACCCCAATCGGGGTTCTACATGACGATTTGTCGAACCCGATTCGGGTTCGTTCTGCGCGCCGGTGTATGTCCCAGCGTGCGCTTCGCGACACTGGGCATGGAGAAAACGCCGTTGGCGTAATCGCTCCGCAGACAAATTGCAGGTTTTACAAGACCAGCGTCTTCTTCCTACATGCTCGCCAAGTTCTGAATTCGAGCTGGTTCATTGTTGGAATCATCACCCGGCGTTCCAATCCACTCGATTTCAATATTGTCGTATTCGGCGTGCGTCTTGAAGTCGTTAAAGACATCGTGCACGTCTTGGTCCATGTGTACCGTATTGGACGCATCAACCACGACTTTCTCACCTGGATTAATCGCTTGTAACGCCGTCTGAATATTACCCTTATTGATAAAGAATACTCGCTCAGCAAGCGTCAATCGATGAACCGTCTTACCGCTTTCTTCGCTCGTGTTGATCCAAAGCGACTTGAAATAACTACTTTGAAGAATAAAGAAGAGCGAAACGACTAATCCGATCCCGATTCCAATCAGCAAATCCGTAAGCAGGATTGCAATGATCGTGATAATGAAAGGGAGAAATTGATTCCAACCTTGGCTATACATCGCCTTGAACTTTGAAGGATGAGCCAGCTTGTAACCGACCACGAACAAAATCGCGGCCAGACTCGCCAGTGGGATCAAGTTCAATACAACCGGAATCGCAATCACGCAGCCGATCAAAAAGATACCGTGCACGAACGCGGCAAGTCGCGACTGTGCTCCCGATTGAATGTTCGTCGAACTGCGAACGATAACCTGCGTCACCGGCAAACCACCCAACATACCGGAAACCACGTTCCCGATCCCTTGAGCGCGGAGTTCTTGATTTAGATCCGTTTGCCGACGCTGAGGGTCGAGCTTATCCGTCGCCTCCGCACACAGCAACGACTCCAAACTGGCAACAACAGCAAGCGTTATGGCGGTCATGAAAATCATAATTATTGCCGTGAGCGTTGACACCCCCATCGCACCTGAGTCACTATGACCCCCGAGGGCACTCAGCGAATCGCGAATGCCACTGAAAACCGGTGCCGCTTCAGTCGCCTGATCTGCCGCCGCATCTTTGAACTTGGATTCAAGGGCTGCCAACTGAGCCTCGGCGGCAGCGACGTTGTCTTTTGTAGAGTCGTCGTCTCCACCACCCCAGCCATGCCCATGCTCGGACTTAACCTTGCCCGATTTAATCAAAGACGGTTCAAAGTGTGGCAAGATTACCAGTGGAGCATCAAGGTGGAACTTACCGTCCTCGCCCTTGAAATAAACCGGCCCATTTTTCACTGACCGGACCCGGAACCTTGGCTCCCCGGCTGCTGTTTTTTCTTCAAGCGGCAGCGAATCTGCCGAAAGCTGGGCAAGCCCTTTCTTCTCCTCGCCTGCTTCAGATTCTTCTTTATAGTACTTGCCGTCTTGGGCTTTAAAGACAACTGGCCCATTGGCAATCGTGCGAGTTTGAAACCTTGGTTCGCCGTTGGTTGTAGGTTCATCAAGTTCGACCGAGTCAGCCGGAAGCTCATCAATCTTCCATACTGGCAGCCGTACCAAATGCTCTTTTTCCAGCTTCATCGAATCAATCGTACTGAAGCCCAAGTTGAGCAAAATTCCAGCGATGACCGCAACCAATGGTCCCTGAATGATTTTGGTGAAGCTCTTTTGCTTCATGAACTTCTGTTCCCACAAAATCAAAATTGCGAGGCAGACCAAAGTAATGATCAACGCAGCAGGAGTGATCGCTTCGATGGATTGCCAGATCCCAGAAAACGTGTTGCCTCCATCGGGTTGGAAAAACGCTAGATCACCTTCATAGTCACGGTCGTTACCCAGCGCATGAGAAAACTGCTTGAGAATAATGATCAGACCGATCGCGGCCAGCATTCCTTTAATCACCGACGATGGAAAGTAGTACCCAATCGTTCCTGCTTTAAAGAGCCCGAGCAAAAACTGAATCACTCCGGCCAAAGCCACGGCCAGCAAAAAGTTCTGAAATCCCAGCTGAACAATCGCCGGCGCCACGATGGCCACGAGACCCGCCGCAGGACCACTAACTCCAAGAGATGAATTACTGAACAGAGTGACAACCAAACCGCCTGCAATACCGGCGATGATGCCGGACATAGCGGACGCGCCTGACGCCAGAGCAATTCCCAAACACAACGGAATGGCGACCAGGAAAACTACCAGGCCAGAAGGAACATCTGTCTTCCAATATTTGAGATCACTAAGAATCGTGAGAGGACCGGACTTGAGCATGGAGAGCCTGTTTTACTGACGAATAAATGAATTGAAATACCGTTGAGACGCGCTCAAACTAGCTTAAAATGTCTGAGTTGCTTGGGTCAGCGATCAAATGCTGAGGCTTTTTTTGGCGTTCTGGCTCAACACTCGGCGATCGTTGAAGTCGGCAAAAAAAACTGCATTTCTTCCAACCAAAGGTCTCGTTTTATCGCAGAATCCCAAAACTTAGCTTACTAACTAAGTAACCCCATTTGACCGAATTCTAAGTTGATCGTTAACACCAATTTAATAATTTTTGGCTTCTTAAAAGGACTAATAATATTAGCTAAGCGTCAACTTCGCGCTATTGGAACGAAGAATTTTCAAAAATAATTCCTCCACTAGAATCTGGAAGCAATAGTCCAAGGTTGTGAGATTTTAGCAAATTGTTGATTGTTAAGAAATCTACTTATTTGCCGCTTTGGCCGATCAAATCGTAGTGTTCCCCAATGCCCGCACCAAATTCGGCAATGATGATTCGTTGATCAAAACGACTCGTCTAAGAGTATTACCGCAGAAATGTAGACCGGGAACCACCATGAATTGATGATGAGTAGCATGAGTAG
>CAYZGP010000013.1:0-6898 GCA_964478065.1 uncultured Pirellulaceae bacterium | reverse complement strand
AGCATCGTTTCCGTTTACTTAGCCGCGCGCGTTAAGCGTTCCCGATATTGGTTAAGGCTTAAGCCGCGAAACGCGCCCTGCGACGTCAGGCATCAGCGAGTGCTTCAGTCAAGCAGCGCATCGGCACAGCCTGCCCTTCATTTCGCGATGCTGAGTCTAAGCGATTTTTGAGGGTGGTGCGACTGAAATGAAAAGCCAAGCTGAATTCTGCCGACTCGAAAATGTGTGACAAAGAATGTTGTTCTCAATAAAGAGCCGACTTGCCACCTGAAGTTTGGTTAGCCGGGTTTTTGGGCAATCACTCTATTTTCGGACAGACGTTTTTTCATCTCGATGCAGAGCGATGGTTTTAGCTTTTTAAACTTCTTCTTGAATTTTTTGTTTTCACCCTGCAGGATGATCACGAAAAACTGGTTGCCGAAACTGACCGTGTTGGCAATTTGGTCGCCGATTGATTCGTAGAAATTCCAAGAGCGGAACTTAAAAGTGTCATTGGTCTCGATGCCAAAAACGTACAGCGGCTTTTCTGTGTAAACATTCAGCTTTTTGCAAGCAATCCAGACTTTCCCGATCTGGTTGATCTGGTCGATCTGTGCAATTTGACTGACGATTTTATCAATCTGCTCCTCAGTCAAATCGGCTGGAATGAATTTGTCTTTAGGCTTGACCATCGCCCGTTCTCCATAGGAATCGTTAAGCGCGTCGAGCGCGCCAAAGCTATGTTGATGCCAACGCTCTGCCTCTTCTGGATTTTCCAATTCCCGACACACTGCAACCATGTATGAGCTAACGTCAAATTCCAGGCGAGGATCGGATTCGACCGCTTGAATGAACCGGTCTTCGGCTTTTTCCAGATCGAATTCTCGTTGAAAGGCATATTCCCCCGTTACAAAAAGAGCCCTTGCGTTTTCAGGGTAGTGCTCCAAAACCTTTTCATACGATTCGCAAGTTGCTTGTTGGCTCATGATTTCATAAAAGATGTTTGCCCTGATTTCCAAGTCCTCCTCATCCGGCTTTCTTCCAATCGCCTCTGCTTCGACAATTCGTTTTTCGATTGCATTCAATTCCTCTCGGGCATGTGAGATGAACTCGGTTCGATATTCCCACATCTGTTTGCTTTCACTCACATACCGGTCGTCGAGTTCTCGCAACAGACGGTCGCGTTGAGGCCCCAGGAAATAGTGAGAGGCAAGCTGGCGATCCGCTCCCTCAAGTTGGTTGATGTAGGCCAGCGCAGTCTCAACCATTTCGGTTAGCGGGCGATCGACGGGAAACCCATCCTTTGCGATTCGGTCACGGCAGGAAGGATGAGTCAAATAGATTGACGTTTCCACCGCCAAAATTCGACGCAGGTGTTTTTTCGCTTCGACCGGATCGATAGGCTGTTTTAATCGCTGGCAATAGGTGGAAACTAAATTTGTGGGTATTTTCGGGTCTTCGAAAATTTGAGCATTTATCCACTCGTTTTGCTGAATGTCATAAACAGAATTGAGCAATTCCATTTTTAAATGGGATGAAATATTGGCTCGCTTGTCCCCTGCTTCGCTCGCGATGCGGTCGGCTTCGAATTCAAACTCACGAGAAATTACAGCCGCCATCGCCTCGAATCGATCGGCGTAAACCATGGCAAACCACCGCCACCAAAAAGAGACTTCGCCTTCTCCTAGAATTTTCAGCCAGAAATTTCGCAGATGCCAAACCCTTGCATGCAATTTGCTGTGCCCTCGCGCGAGGTGGGCGATTTCGTGTCCCAGAATAATTCGAAACTCATCGACGTTCATCGCTTCGAGTAGCGGCATGCCTAAATTGAGTGTGCGAGTTTTTTTCCCAACTAAACCGCGAGACCGATGCTCACCGGCAGAAGCATTCATTTCGCCGCTGAGAACCACTTCGTGAAAATCAGAGACATCCATTTGCTCGCGCAATGCGTCCATCTCTTCAAACAGGATGGGTAACTGATCTCGTTTTAAGCGAATTCCGTCAATTGTCGGAATCTTTTCCAGCAGGTTCGCCACCAAGTTCAAAGTAAAAAAGCCTGCTATTAGTAGGCCCAAGATTAAAACGATTTGGGGTTCGATAAAAACCAAGACACTTGCAAATGCCGTTATTCCAAACATCAAGAGCAGGATAAAGCAAATGTATGCGTACCCTATCCAGATATATCGACTGGTTCGACGCTGGAATCGTATCGGATGCTGTTTCGCTTCCTGTTCATACCTTCGAACCAGTTCGTAGTATTTTTGGCTTTTCATGAAAACGCTTTTTACAAAATCAATTACCTGTAAAGCGTACCAAAACTTGATGAACGGATCATCGTTCCAATTCATCTCAGATTCGATTCTTTGATTGGCGTTTCTCGGAATCGAGTTGGAAATGTGAACTCATTGAAAATACGAGAACGTTGGATTCGGTCCTGAAAACCAACTTACTCTCTGGCGATGAAGCTTTGTTTGCGACGGAAATGAAAGCCAAGAGCCGAATTCTGCCGACTCGAAAATGTGTGACAAAGAATGTTGTATTTTAGCCGATCTTTTTTCTCGAGAAATATTTTCTGCATTCCTGAAAAAAGCAATTGGTGTGACCTAACGGGTCACTTGTTTATACAAAAATACACTAATCGCAAGTCGGGAGAGACGGGTGACTTTTGGGGCGATCGGAGACGCCCCGTACGGTTTCTGGGGAAGCTGTGAAGTCACTCGGTGGAGCCCACCGACTCATAAATTCGCCCAACATTTTTTGAGAGTGCCATTAATGATTATCGCATCCCATCCGCAGCATCAGATCAGTAGACTTTTAGAAAAACACCGAGACGCCATCGCGGCAAATCAACCATGGCTTGAGATCTGGGAATTGTTCTATCAAGACCCTTGGTTCTCCCATCGACTCGAATCATGTGCCAGATATATCGCACAGAGGTATCACTTGTCTCCCGAAGCCAAGGACGATATTTGCCAAGAAGCCTTGATTCACTTTTCTCGTTCGATTAGGCGTGACGTGACGCTTGGGTTCAATCCCGACCGGGGAAGTTTTGGTGCTTTGGTTTCCACAATCATTCACCGTAGTTGTCAAAAAGCCGTCTGTCAGTTTCGGCAGCTCAACAGTCCTTCAGTTACCCCTGAACTATTCCTTCCAGATACCGATTTTGGCCAGCACGCTGAAGATGAGTTGGACCTACAAGAATCAATTCTTTTAGTTACTGAACCATACCGAACGACGATTCAGCAGATTTGCCTTGGGTTTACGGTTGATGAAATCGCCGAGGCTCAAGCCAAAAGCAAACGCACGATATATCGTTGGCTTGATTGCGGTGTGAAGCAATTGAGAGGAATGTTAGTCGACAATGAGCAGTAAGTTGTCCGTTGGCAGTAAGAGTGAGCCAGCTGGCAATAGTTAGTTGGAGAGAAGAGCAAAATTGAGATATCGTATTCCCCAAAGAAAGGTTCCAACAATCGTAAAACTAGCACGTCTCCAGCCAGACGAAAACCCAGCTCTCGAAGACGCCTCTCCGCTCAGCCATGTGGTTTGGGCGGCGATGAGAGGACAAAAAAAGCGGCACTCTACTTTAAATTTGATTGCTGAAATCCTCTGTTGAATTATATCCGTTTCGGGCGAGCCAGCAAAAGAAAAGCGTCACCGATTTAGGTTGAATCGATGACGCTTTGATCGTCATGTAAGCAAGCAATACAAAAAGTAGAATGTCCCCTTTTGGGCGTCCCATAGCCAGTATTTCGGAAGCTAATTGCTTTGCAGAATTTTTTTTAACTCTTACGTTGCTTGAGGGCGCTCATTACTTTCGGATACTCCACTCGCTATGAAAATCATTTTTTGGCCGCAAAGGCTTTGGCTCTGGGCATGGTGGAGTGGCAATCCGATACTTCCTGATGGGTTCCATGGTTTCGTTGCCGATACTTTACCCTGAGCCTAATAGCAGGCACACTCTTCGGGGGAGAGTGGTGATCAATAGTATTGCTTGATGTACGAATAGGCTCGACCAAACAATTCCTGATCACCATGTAGTTTGACGCCGAGTAGGACTTTGCGAAGCGCTTTTTTGACGTCCCGTTCACCCGCTGATGTATTCTGCCAATCAGGGAAGCGAACGATGCGTACAATCTCGTCGATTTCGTTCACGATGCGTTCGACAATAATCGGAGTGCTGCCGTTGCGGACTTCCTCGAAGAGTTCGGTAAGGGCAGCTTTCCCTTGGTCTTCGAGTTCAACTTCAGGCGTCGCTTTTTCAGCTTGAACGACATCGTGAGCCAATCTCAGAATTTCCTTGAGGAACTTACGACTGTCATCGAGCCCTTTGTCGTGTCGTTCCTTTAGCTTCTCCAACCGCTCGCCAAGCTCTACGAACTGAGGATTGCCAGATTTCCCACGAAGTTTGGCGACTAGCAGAATGGCGATTCGTTTGGCACGGCCTTTGGCTTCTTCAATTGCCTCAATCAAATCAGCATCCATGATCAATGCCTCTAAGTCGTCCTCAACTGAGTCGACATGCGTATGTTGGTGAATGAGCTTGATGGTCTTGGCGCCCAACGCATGCCACAGAAGCTTTCCTTTCCCACTGGCTGGTTTGACCGACTCGTACACCTGTCCAAGCCACCGATAGTCAACTTCGTAGGGCTTGAGGCACGAGTCTGGGGACAGCGCTTCCCAAACACGGGACAACAACGTGTACGCGGCTGCGAATTCATCTCTCGTTTCATTGTCAGGTAGACATTCCTGAGCGGCCAACAATCCTTCATAGCCTCCAAGCGTGCGATCAACACCGGTAAAGAACGCGAGACATGCGGTGAGCTTCTCTGGCAACTCCTTCTTTAATTCATCCAGGTTGCTGATTACGTGCCGGACAGCATCGTCATCGAATGCCAGCGCTTTGGCGACGTCGTCAAAAATGCCGATGTAGTCAACGATCAAACCATGACTCTTGCCTTCGTTCACACGGTTCGTTCGACAAATACATTGAAGCAAATTGTGATCCTTCATCGGCTTGTCTAGGTACTGAGCCTGTAGGATCGGCGCGTCGAATCCTGTCAACAGTTTTGACGTAACGATAATGAACTGAAGCGGATCACTGGGGTCTCGGAAACGGTCAAGCAGTTTCTCCTCGGCGTCCTTGTCCAGCCGATAGGTAGCATACTTTTCCTCGCCAGAGTTAACCGACATAACAACTGCCGACATCTCAGGATCTTCGGTGATTCGGTCAATCTCTTTCTTGTAGAGGTCGCAACACTCTCGGTCAAAAGTCACGATCATCCCTTTGAAGCCGTTTGGCTCAACCTTCTCTTGGAAATGATCAACGATGTGTTGGCATACTCCAGCAACTCGCTCAGGAGCCTTCACCAGGACAGCCATCTTTGCGGCTCGTTTGGATAGGTCGTCCTTATCTTGCTCGCTTAGATGGCCCGTAATCTCTTCGTATGCCTCGTCGATTGCGGCTTGGTCGATGCGCAGCTTTAGATCAGGAGCTTCAAAGTGCAACGGCAACGTCGCTCCGTCACGAATCGACTCTTGGAACGAATACCTTGTCAAATAACCATGTTCATCTTCTTCAGCACCAAAAGCATAGAAAGTATTCCGATCGGCGCGATTGATCGGCGTGCCGGTCAAGCCGAACAAAAATGCTTTGGGCATCGACTCTCGCATGGTGCGGCCAAGGTCGCCTTCCTGAGTTCGGTGAGCTTCATCGACCAGCCCGATAATGTTTGGCCTCGCGTTCAGCTCTCCATCGGCCTCACCAAACTTGTGAATCGTCGTGATGATGATTTTGCGAGTGTCTCGCTCCAACAACTCCTGCAATTCAGCGCGACTGTTCGCTTTGATCATATTTGGTACATCGGCCGCATTGAACGTAGCGGTGATTTGCGTATCGAGGTCGATTCGATCGACAATAATCATCACCGTCGGATTACCCAGCTTCGGATGCAGACGCAGTTTCTGAGCAGTGAATACCATCAACAGCGATTTACCTGAGCCCTGAAAATGCCAGATCAAGCCCTTCTTGATTCGCCCATCGACAACACGTTGTACGATCAGGTTCGTCCCTTCGTACTGTTGGTATCGCGCGATGATCTTGATTCGTCGATGCTTCTTGTCAGTCGCAAAGATGGTGAAGTTCGAAAGCAAATCCAGGACAACGCTTGGGTGCAACATGCTCTCAACAGCCTTTTGCACGTCCGCCAGCGTTCCCGATTCGAATGCCGCGTCTGTGACAGGCATTGGGCTGTCTTTATCGACCGCATAGCCTCCTCGCTCACGAACGAGCTGCGTCGCGGACTCGTTCGATCCTTGTGAACCGAGTCGCCACGGTCCCCAAATGGTCAGCGGCATTCGGATCGAACCATACCGATACGCTCGACCGTCACTGGCAAAGTTAAAAATGTTGGGAACGAACATTCCCGGGATGGATTGCTCGTAGTTGTCATGGATTTGACTCGCCCCATCAACCCAAGTGATCGCTGGTCGTACTGGCGTTTTTGCTTCGCCAGCGACGACTGGCAAACCGTTAATCAACAGAATGACATCAAATCGTCGTTCGGTTTCGCCAACTTGGTAAGTCCATTGGTTACAGACGATGAACTCGTTGTTGTCGAGATTCTCAAAGTCGATCAGTCGAATCGAAGTATGTTGCCCGTTTTTTCCAAACGGCATCGTCTTTTCATTGCGCATCCATTCCGTGAATGCTTCATTGGATCGGACCAATCCGTCTGTTTGAACGCTCAACTGGATAGCACGCAGTTTGTAGATGACTTCGTCAGCCCGGTCCGGTTGCTCGGCGATCTCGGGATTCAGTCGAATCAATGCGTCACGCAGTTTGGATTCAACGAATACGTCGACCAACTGGCGAGGCAGTTCCGGGCCAGCGACGTATTTCCAGCCAAGTCTCTCGCAGGAA
>CAYZGP010000012.1:65748-76195 GCA_964478065.1 uncultured Pirellulaceae bacterium | reverse complement strand
ATAACTATCTTCTTATCCCGCAAAGTTTCGGGATAAGTACGGGAAATTGTACTTATACGTTCGGGATGAGTCTACTTATCCCGAAACAACATGACAAATTGGCAAGTAGCTCCAAAAAAAATTGAAGCTTAAAACCCACGTCAACATGCACTTCCTCGTGCGCTTACCAAACAACCATCTCAACAGCTTAAGTGTGTCGATAATCGCGGCGTTGCGCCTGCACCTCTGAACCTACTCTTCACCCAACCCAACAATTTCAAGCAACTTTAGCGCATTGGTTGTTTCGGCGATTCCGGACTTCATCTGATAGTCGAATGTCATTTGCTTTTTGCCGTCGACTTCAGTGAACTGCTCGGAAAAGTGAACGGTTTGACAAGCTTTTTCCAACTCATCCGTCTTTGCCAAATCCAAATCGTGTGTCGAAATCGCGCCAATCGCTTTGCCATCGATCAATCGCCGCACAACACGACTGACTGCAATCTGACGTTCGCGCGAATTGGTGCCTTGCAGGATCTCGTCCAACAAAAACATCATGCGGCGAGGCGTGGTATCGCCATGTGATTTGGCCGTGTCAACAATCTCCTTGAGACGTTTCAACTCAGCCATGAAAAACGAAACGCCATCGGCAAGCGAATCCGCAATCCGCATACTCGTTTCAATATGAATCGGTGGCATACTCATTTCTTCAGCACATACGACACTTCCCATTTGAGCCAACACAACGTTCACACCAACACTTCGCAGCAACGTACTCTTGCCTGACATGTTGGAACCGGTGACCAACAAAACCGTTCCGGGCGGGCCCATCTGAACATCGTTAGGAACACGGCTCCGATCGAGTAGCGGATGGCCGATCTGCTTGCCTTTGACGACGGCTTCTTCGTTAGCGGAGTGAACAGAAGGGAAAATCCAATCTGGCTCGTCGCCAGCCAATTTCGCGATCGCACAGATCGCTTCCCATTCACCAAGATCGGTAAACCAGTCTTTGGCTCGGTGACCATTCTTGGATTTCCATTTCTCAAGCAAATGCAGGGCGTGAGCATCCCAAAAAACGAGGAACTCCAAAATCATGTAAACGAGAAAGAAGAAACCTTTGCGTCGCAGGTTGGCCAAAAAGATCAAATTGCCAAGCTTCTTGACATTGGCTTGGGCACCATCTTCAGTTCGTTGTAATCGCGTTTGAAGCTTTTTTAGCTTTTCAGATTTTGCTGGAAACTCAGAAACCATATCGAACAACGCAACGTAGTGAATCGCTTCGTCGGTGCGGGATGAGACCTGATTGAAAACATCATGCATCGAGCCGGCATAAAAAACCGACAGGCCAAAGTTGATTGCTGCGGTCAACATCAATACTGGGCCGACGATCGTCAGTGGGAGCACGCCGGCAATCAATAAAATGATCGCCAAAATTGAAACGATTCCCGTTAGCCGCGCCAGCCAAAGCACCCACGTACGGCCAGGTGTAAACCACGTTTCGCTTTCCGACCACTCAACGAACTTACTCGGTCCGGACTGGCTGGAGGAAAGTAGTTCGCAAGACAAACGAAATTTTGAACGCCATTCAAATTCGTTTCGAAGCTCCGCCACAGCGTCTTGACGAAGTTTGACCTCATCGGCCAGCGCTCCCTCAATGATCCAATTTCGAAGCGTTCCCGTTCCCAATGGTGTGCGGGTTGTGCCAAGCAGTTTGTAAACGGAACTGTCACCCAACAAGTCCAGGTCTTTGGAGGTCGGTGCAAATTTTGGCGGGACTTCAATTTTTGGAACGGTAATTTTTGTCCACTGCCGATGACATCGAGCAAGCGACTCGCGATGCATCTTGGCCGATATCGAAGCTCGCCTCAGTTCTTGCTGCAAACCTTCGTGATAGAAAGCGACTCCCACGAACCCCAGAAACAAAGCGCCTGACAAACTGAACCACAACACTTGGAATCCCCACGCCGTCGCGAATCCCATCAGCAACAAAATCACTGCCCCGATAAACAAAAGACCGCGCAAGATTCCAACGCCACTCCATTTGGCAGCACAGTTCTTGGCAATCTTTTCTTCAAGATCAAGTTTCCCTTGGTAATACTCCAGGACTTGCTCAAAAGTTTGCGGCACATTCATGCTGATGTTTTGACGTTTCGTCTAAAAAATGGATAACGGAATTGGAAAACGAAAGATGAGCTTAAGCTGGGATGGCGAATTTTGAAATGCAGATAGAAACAAAAAATGACCGGGATTCCCGGCCATTGTCCCAACTTTTATCGCCCTGCAACGACCGTACTCCGTTGCAGGGCGAATTGTTCCAACCAATTACTACTAAAAACCACCCAGTTCGGTTGAAAGCTTGACCCGTTTGATCGCAATCATGAAGGCCGCGGTTCGCAAGCTTACGTTGTGCTCATTGGCCATTTGCCAGACGTCTTCGAACGCGCCCGAGAGAATCGCATCCAACTGCTGCCGCACGCGATTCAAGTCCCATACGTAATATTGGCGATTCTGCACCCATTCAAAATAGCTTACTGTCACGCCACCTGCGTTGGCCAGAATATCTGGCAGGACCGCAATGCCTCTTTCGAACAAGAGTTCATCAGCGTCCGCATCGATCGGACCGTTGGCTCCTTCGACGATGTACTTGGCTTTGATTCGATCAACATTATCCATCGTGATCACGCCGCCAAGTGCAGCCGGAATAAGCAACTCACATTCGGTTTCCAACAACTGTTCGTTGGTGATTTTTTCACACTTGTCAAAACCCTTCAACGAACGATGCTCAAGCATGTGATGAAGTGCTGCCGGAATATCCAAGCCATCTGGGTTGTAGTATCCACCGCTGACATCGCTGATCGCAACGATCTTAAACTCGGACTCAGTCATGTACTTCGCAGCGTGCGAACCTACATTGCCGAACCCCTGGATCACGACACGTGTGTCTTGAGGCCGTCGACCAAGTCGTTTCAACATTTTGAAAGACAAAATACCGACACCGCGACCGGTCGCCTCTTCGCGTCCCTTGGCTCCGTAGTCTTCAACAGGTTTGCCTGTGATACAAGCCGGATTAAAGCCGTGGTATTTCTCCCACTGGTTTCGAATCCACGCCATCGTCGCAGAGTTGGTTCCCATATCGGGAGCCGGGATGTCTTTGTCGGGACCGATGATGTCGTGAATTTGATCGACGAACTTTCTCGTGATCCGTTCGTTTTCTTTGAAACTTAATTCACGCGGGCTGACACAAATGCCGCCCTTCGCTCCACCGTAAGGAATATTGACGACTGCTGTTTTCCAAGTCATCAACGAGGCCAGAGCGCGAACTTCATCCAAGTCAACATCGGGATGGTAACGCAATCCACCTTTCATCGGCCCACGCGCGTTGTTGTGCTGCACTCGATAGCCGACCAACGTTTCGATGCGGCCGTCGTCCATTTCAACGGGGACTTCGACGGTGATCTCACGCTTTGCCATTTTCAACAAACGTGACGTGCTTTCTTTGAGCTCCAACACCTCAGCAGCTCGATCAAAATAATGAACGACCGTTTCATAGGCGTTCATGTGGTGTTTCTTGGCAGCGGTCGAGTTCATTTTTCGCTCAATCAATGGTTTCGCTGGATGAAAAAAGACGGTCGGTATCGACTACGAATAGAGGCCCGTTTGATTTACAATATCTAATCGACAAATTACTACAATCGGGTCGACTGAAATCCATTAACGGATTTTTTCCATTCAATCAGATTCTTCAGAGTTGAGTCACTCGTGACAATCGATACAAACCAATTTTGGAGCCTGCTTACAGAAAGCCAATTAGTCAATGTGCCGCAAGTTCAGGCACTTTTTACGGAATTTACGTCCGCAGGACCCAAGGAAAAAGACACGCAATCGCTGGCAAACTGGCTGGTCAAGAAAAAAGCGATCTCTAGCTACCATGCCCAAATACTGGTCGCTGGGCACAACGGACCGTTTCGCTACGGAAACTACTCGGTCATAGATCAGGTCAAGAAAAATGCCCCCCAAGCCGAAACTCAGAACGAAAATTCCGACGAAAGCGAATTCCTGGACCATTTTGTGGCCCAACATTCAAAAACGGGTCATCCCGCTTTGCTGCAGTTCATGCCCGGAACGGAAAGTAAACATCTTGATCGCTGGCGGCAAATCGAAGCCATGGTTGAAACACTTTCTACAGTGCAACACCCAAACGTTTTGGAAACTTACGAAGCGGTAGTCCTGAAGTCACATCGTTTTGTTGTCAGCCAATACTCGACCGCCAAAACTCTTGGCGAAAAATTTCCACGCAAAGTTCGCGCTCCCTGGAAAAAGGCCTGTCAGTTCGCGGCGCAGATCGCCAACGGACTTGAGCAGCTTCACGCCGCCAATATCTGTTTCCAATCACTTTCAAACAAACCGCTTTCGCTTGACAACATTCATCTGGACAAATCTAGCTTGGTTCAAATCCGATGCGAGTTGATTTCCGATTCCAACTCGAACTTGTCGAACTTGTCGTATCAAGCTCCCGAAGTTTCCGCAAACAACGAGCTCGATCCTTCGGCAGACGTGTACTCGCTGGGAAGCATTTTGCTTCGGATGATCAGCGGTCGTGAATTGGCGAGTGGACAAACGCCTGACTTAAGCAAATACGAACTTCCTGGTGAGCTCGATTCATTGATCAAAAAAATGATCGACCCATCCCCTGAGCAACGGCCATCGGTAACAGAGGCTTCCAATTTGCTGGGGCTTTTGTCAGGCAAAGCCAGCGAACTCAAAGCGTTAAAACTTCCCGCTTCAAAAACGCGAGATGCCTTTCGAAACTCTGTCCGTCAATTTCTACCAGGCGCTGACTCGCAATCAATCAGCGCCGTTCCAGAAATTGGCGACGGCCTGAACTCCGGGCCAGTTACGCCTGTCGAACGCTCGGAAGAACGCCAAGCAAAAATTTCAGCGGCAACGGCGGCAGCGTTAAGCCGAAAAAAAGGTCGCTGGAAAATTCCTGCGGCGATTGCTGGTTCACTTATTGCATTAGCAAGTGCGATTGGAATTTTTGCGTTACGCGCCAACAACACAGTGGTCGCTGAAAGAGAAGAAACTTCGACAACAAAAACTACTGAACCTGCCGACACTGAGACGTTGGAAAAAGTTGATCCTGAAAAGGAAATTTCAGCGTTGCCTCTGGAACTTCGACCGACGTTGATGCAAAACGTCATCGCCGACAACCAGACTTCGCTATGGGAATCGCCAACCAATGGTGCGCCCAACGACTTTTCTTACCTGCCACCCAACCCAAAACTCCTGTTTACGTTTCGGTTGTCAGAGATGGATGCTGACGATGAAGGGCAAAGGCTTTTGAAAAGCCTCGGGCCAGAATTTGAAGCCAGAATTGCCCAGTTCAAAAACCAGTCCGGGCTCGATTTCGAGAACATCAAAATATTGACTGTTTCACTTCATGCTAACGACGCTTTGGAGTACGAACCGTACTTCATCGTTGAAACAAGCCAACCGATCGAAGCTGATTTGATGGCCGGTTACTGGAATCGTCCGGCTTCAAAACGGCTTGAAAACCAGGAAGAGATTTTCGAATCCAACGATGGTAGTTTGGCCTATTACATTTTGGAACGTGAATCGTTGAACGCTCCCGCGGCGACGGCAAGTGAAGCCGACCCGAATGCGGCCGAACCCGATAATGCCGACGGCGCCCCGAAAGAATCCACCAAAATCACCCGATTCGCGTTTGGAGAAAAAAGCCTGATCGAACAAGTCGCAATCAGCGCCGGCACAATTGTACTCGGTGGGCCGATGCGAAAAATCTCTCAGTGGACCGATCGCGAGCGACACGTCAACATTTTGTATCTGCGTCCTGGGTTATTCAACGACGAAGGGCAAAGTTTGATGGGAGAACGCAACCTTTCGCTCAACCGCGAATTGAGTGTGATGCTGCCTGATGAAGTCAAAGGTGGTTTGGTAAGTTTGCATCTGAGCGAAGGAAGCTATTTCGAAATGATGTTTGACCGTTCGCTCGATCTCAAGGCAACGGACTTGCAAAAAGAGCTTACCAACAGCTTCAAAAGCCAACGAGATTCGCTTGCACAATTCGTTGCCACAATTCCACCCAGCCCTTACTGGGACAAAGTTCGGTCACGATATTACAGCATGTTGAGCCAGTTCTATCGGTACCTGCGATGGAATATTGAGCATGGTGAAATTGCCGCCAACTGCTGGCTGCCTCCAATGGCGGCTCACAACTTGATCGCGTCGTCCGAATTGGTGATGACTTTCGCAAGTGGCGCTTCAACGATTGCGGCTCCCATCAAATCAGGCCCCAAGACGATCGAAGAATTGCTGGCCCTCAAACGAGATCTCAATATTGCCAACCCGCCAGACCTCAATGTCTTGATGGCTGACTTGCAAACTGAAATTTCGGATGATTTTGGCAAACTCCCTTTCGCTTTCAACATTCGATTAATCGGCGGCGATTTGGAGAAGGACGGCATCACGAAAAATCAACGACCTCCTGAAATCGTAATGAATCAAAAATCGCTTGGAGAAATTTTGACTTCAATCATGACGGGCGCTAATCCAGACAAAGACATCACAGGGCCAAGCGATCCGAATTGCAAATTGATTTGGGTGTTGGCAGACGACCCAGAAAATCCTGGACAGAAAGCGATCTTGATCACGACCCGTGCGGCAGCGGCAGCAAAATCTTACGAGCTACCGGCGGCGTTTAGAACGCAATAGTCATTCGCTTCGCGAGTTTGAAAGGCGGTCGCTTCGAGGTAGATCTGCCCCTCGAGCAAGTCGGCAATCGCCAAAATCCGTCAAAACCCAATCCAACCTAAAAAGCTGTCTTGTCTACCTAGCAGGCAAACAAACAAAACCCGTGGTAAAAACGCCCCGTTACAGTGACTAAAACCCGTTATTTAAAACGGAATTACCCAAAAGGCCAGTGCATGCCTTTGGGTGTCTGGAATATTCAGCTGTTACTGACGACTTTAAACGACGACAAAGTAGTAACGACTCTTTAGAATGAACAAAGGAATTCCGGCAGGGGCACTGTCACGTTTTCAAGAAAAAATATGGATCCATTTTCAATCATCTGCAAGTCGTGCGCGGCTAAGTTGAAGGTAACCAAGGCGTCGGCCGTCGGCCAGATCTTGGGCTGCCCAAAGTGCGGCACGATGCTTGAAGTCGTTGCGCCAGAAGGCTGGGTCCCGCCTCCACCACCGAAAGTTTCCAATTCCGATGTTCTTCCCGCCTCGGATAGTTTTGGCGGTGATTTTGACGACATCGACAAAATCCTTTCCAACCCGGCAAAAGCTGGAACGGCTCAGCCCAGTGGCAAACCAAAACAGCCAGGCCAAAAACGACAACAGCAACCCCGTCAATCTAAAAAGCAGCAACTTCGGCCGGGCCAACAATCTGGCCAACCAAAACAGAAACGTCGATCACCACATTCCGCCGCGGCTCAAGCAGGAACAGTGGCGGGAGCAAAAGGACAAAAAACTCCCGCAGCGGCTCAAGGTCAACGAGGCGAACCCGTTTTGCCTAACGACCAGTGGACCAGCGACGAAACAAAAAAACGAAGAAGCCGAGTCAACAAAGTGGCTGGACTTTTGGGGGCACTTTTGTTGATGGGCGCGATCGGTGCTGGCGTTTGGTTTAACCTTCAAAAACCAAACCCGGAGGTCGCCAAAAATGATGAAATCGGAAACCAGGATTCCGCTGGTGATGCTGAAAACCCAGGCCAAGGTGACAACAACAAAAACGAGGCCTTTGATCCGGACAGTCCGTTGGCTGGAAATGGAAACATTGGCAAGTCTGCCCAAGACGATCCGAATAATTTGCTTAACGACGACGCCGTCGGCAACATTGATCAGCCTGGAGTGGTTGAAAACAATCCGCCGCAAATTGGTGGCCCCGCGGCAATCGAAAACAGTTTGCCTGAAGATGGTGGTAACTTGCCGCCCAATATGGATTTGCAAAATAATGATGATCCTGGTTTAGCCCAACTGGACCCTCCTGCAAAATTTGCTCCTGGCGTTCGCCCAGCTGATCCTCCGGCTTTGGATACTCCCGGCCCGTTGATCCCTGACGACAAACCACTGCTGGGCAAATCACCATTTGAAATAGATCCGAAACCTGCCAAACCGGTCATTGGAGAAATCGAAAGTGAATTGGGTGCGCTTTCAGAATATTTGGAAGGGCGGGGCACATCGCTTGATGAGCTTGAAGACATCGCGGCCGCCATCCGCCAACGCCCGGTAATTGGAATTCCAAAATACATCGTGGAGCGAGCCCAAAAAGACGAAATTGAACGCCTGACGAAACTAGTATTGGCCGAGCAACTCCAACTGCCTCTCGGTGGAATCCAATTTACAAACATTCCGTTGGCCAACGCATTAAGAACGATTACCAAACTGAGTGGCGTTCCAATTACGCTCGACGTTCGCACCATCGCAGACGCGGGTGTGACTCCCAATCCAAACGTTTCAAAAACGATCAAAGACGCGAACGTCGAAGAAGCTTTGACGGCAATCCTTGGTGAAGCTGGACTGGCAAAGTTTGAAAACCAAATCCTGTTGAGAGTTGGCGTTTCCGAAGCGGAGCAAATGGTCAACGCAAAATTTGATTTCCCAAACGTTGCCGGTATCGACGAAATGGGAAAATCAAAATTCCTGGTTACGCTTCAAACTCTGGTCGAACCGGAGTCATGGCATCGAGAAGACACTCCTGCCACCCTTGCGATTGAAGGTGACCAGATCGCGGCATTATGTTCGCCAAGAGCAAAATATCAGATCGAACGTTTCATTTCCAAAATTCAAGCGGCTATCGTTCTGATTGATGACCCTCAAAACGCCAATGCCCAAACGATCGTCCAATCACGATGGAAATCAGCGGCAGCCACATTAGCAAAAGCCCCAAAACTACAACACGGTTCGAAAACCGACATCGGTACGTTCCTCGATCGTCTTCACAAAAATACAGGGGCAACGATCGCGATTGACTGGGCCAGCGTTTTACCCAAGCAATGGACTCCACAGACTCACTTGCCTGGAAACATTACCGAGCCAACAACCCACGACCTTTTGGTCGAGCTTTCACAATCGCTGGGAGTTACCTTGGTCGCCGTGGATGCCACGACGTTTATGCTTACATCGCATCAAACTGAATCTACACTGGAAGACATCGAAGTCTATCCCGTTTCTGAAATAGTCGGCCGGAAAATGAATGAACGGCTCTTGATGCGACAGATTCAGCAAGTCACGAAATCTCAAAAAGGAGAATTCGTTTACGATCCAAAAACAAAATGCATCATCGGACTGGCCCCCCAATCAGTTCAACGCCAAGTCGAAAGCGTTCTCGATCGCTTGAACGAGATTTAATCGCGTTGGCACAAAAGTTCAGTGCGGTTCTGAAAACAGTCAGCGGAGCAGGGTCCATCGGCGCGCCGAGTGGCCTGGCTGGGGATGCCGTTGGAAATTCTCTTCGCGCAAGCTGACACACAAATTCTTCGGTTGAGAATCCAGTCCAACGTTACGCTGTGTCAGCCTTGGGTATCTTCTTGGCGGCTTGAAATTCCTGTTTCTGGCCCCACCAGTAAAACACAAATCCAAGCAGTGCTCCCAAGATTGTGGCCGACAAAACGGAGACCGAGTTCTCGGCAAAGTTTGAATTCTGAGTGGCGGCTTGCGTCGTTAAAACCAAACCGACAACGCTAATTAGCAAGCCAAGAAAATCGCCCAGAATTTCTTTGACATTCACGCTCATTTTGAAAAGCAAAAAGAACTTTGCGAATACCAGTTGAAAAGCAAAACTGACAACCCCGGCAACCATCAATGAGAATGCGATCCAGTAGAATGAAGGGAACGCCATGTACTGGGCGAGTGCGTAAATGGGCTCCAGAATTCCAGCGGTGACTTCCTGAACGGCCGGACTTTCGTTCAGTGTATTGCCGATTTCTCCGACTTGATCTTTAAGTTTGTTAGGCAAACTGTCTTGGGTCGCCTGACTTACCATTTCACCCGTTGTCGTTCCTTCTTGAATCCAGGTATAGGCGCGGGTCGAAGCGGAACTAAATAAAGTCGAAATCAGGGCAATGAAGTTCATGCGTAATCCTTTGGAAAAACTAACGGTCTCAACGGGTTAATTCGCCCATGTTTCTTTGATATTGGATTTTTTTCGCTCTCATCTGTTGACCAGACCGGAATTGCTTGCGACCGCGAATGTAACGGTTACATTTAGAATCTAAATTTGACATCGATTGCGAAGATGCCAAACAAGCGTCTTACTACCAAACGTTTTATTTCAAGTGTTTTTGGCAAGCGCTGCATTCCCTCGTCAAATTCTACTTCTACTTATCAAGTTAACATTGGAAACCACATGGCGAATTTTGAGCCAGACGAATACGAGCCGGAAATCGTTGAAGCTGAGATTGTCGAAGCGGACATCGTTGAAGCAAAAATTGCGAATTCACAGA
>CAYZGP010000012.1:60365-65648 GCA_964478065.1 uncultured Pirellulaceae bacterium | reverse complement strand
AATCAGCATCCGGCAAATCAGCATCCGGCAAATCAGCAGCCAGAACCCAAAAAATCGGTTTCGGTGCTCGTCGTCCTGAGTATTCTTGCCGCCTTTTTCCTGCTGATTGCGATCGTAATCATCGTTTCGGTCTGGCTGATGATAAGTGCGGATAATCCATTGGCGCAAAACGGAGTCCGCAGCGAAACCGAGCAGCGTTTCGTTAACTCGCTCGCGCCAAGCGCTAAAAAATGGGACCCTGTTTTCGATGCGTTCAGCGAACCAGAATCGGATGTTTCTGACCAGAGGCTCAAAGCAATTAGAAATTCGCTTGACGAAATCATTTCGGTTTCAAAAACCGAAGATGCCGAAAAAATGCGCAAGTACGTACACAAAGATGGCTTTCTCGATCAAATGGTCCGCAGCGAATTGTGCACACTCAACTACTTGGATCGGCTAGCGATCAAAGCAACTTTCGACATAGTAACAGACGGTCCCGTTGGTTTTGAAAAGTACCAAATCTCTTGTGTGAAGCAGTTGGATGAAGACGAAGTACTTATCTACATGTACTTATGGGGAACCGATGGAGGAATCCGCGAATACTGTTTTTGGATGAGAGAGAGTCGTGAAAATCAAAGCCGAGCTAGATGGCAAGTAAGCGATTGGGAATCCCTGCGATCAGGAATAAGTGAAGCAGCTATTTTTGCACTGTTGGTAGAGAAACAGGAGACGCCAGGTATTCAAAATTACTACACAGCACTTGAGATAAATGCTGAAGCGTTCGAGCTGATCTATGATGGCAAAAATGATCTAGCCATTGCTGATATGGAACGAGCGCTTCAATATCAAGTTCACTCGCGTCTACAAGATTCGAAAGACATGTCAATTGGATTCGGCATGGCGACTGCGTATCAATGGGAAAAAGCCATCGAGATCTTTGATGACGCAACAAACGCATACGCGACCCCCGGTGTTAAATACGGTCTTTCTCTGGCACATTTTCGTTTGGGCAACTACGCAGAAGCGATTAAACATGCTGATGATTACCTCAGGCACATTGGACGGAGTCCATCCGCGATAAACATCAAAGCAAATGCACTTCATGAGTTAGGAAAGAATGACGAAGCGATCGACCAACTCAAGCTCTTGCTCAAGGTAACGCCCGACGATGAGGACTCGCTGGACTTACTCATTAGCTGGCTGCCTTCCAGTCGAGTTGACGAACTAGTTGAAGTGATTGGCAATGACTCGGAAAGAGCTTATTCAATCGCGCGAAAGACGTATTTGTTTTCGGGCGATGCCATCATCAATACGCTTGCCGAGATCGTAGAAAACAATGGAGGAAGTAAAGCAAAATCGCTGGAACTCAAAGCGTTAGCTGCACGGAATATTTTTGAGTACCCCAAGGCAGCCGATTTCTTTCTCGAAGCGATGAAAGCAGAAACAGAACCGGAAGCCCTCGAAAACATTCAAACGCAATATCTCAACATCATGATGGCGATGGACAAAACAATCGAAGGCTTTCTGGCTTCACCTTTGAAAGCCCATTCGTTTGAATACTTAAGTGAAGGTGGTTACGACGAATACGAAGTCAACACTGAAACGTTGATTAGACTCGTAGCCGAAGGCCGGAAACAGAAGGTAAAAAGCACTTGGATTGATTACATTGAAGCCTCCATTTTGCTCAAACAAAAGAAATATCAAGAAGCGAAACCACTGCTTGAACGCGGACTTAAAATGGCTCGCGAATCGGAGAAACTGGCCGATGAGTCAGATTTACAGGAAGCACGAGCGGTAACCTCTTCCTACGAGTACTCTTTAAGAGAGCTCATGATAAAGCTCGAAAAACCCAAACAAGCCATTCTTGTTGGCCCCGATCGTTTAAATGCGTTTAGCTCTGTCGCTTCCACATTGTCTCGAGAAGAAAAATTTAATGACCTCAAAGAGATCTTGAGTGAGTTTAAAACTTGGTCGGCTGCGAATCCCAACGAAAATCCCTCCGAGAATGACAAAGGTGTGGGAAGCGCCGATGATTGGATTCGCTTTTACGACGCGGTCGTTCGCTATCGTGATGGAGACGAAGAAGCTGCCACGGCCGTATTCGATTTCTCAGCCCGGGAAGATCTATATTCTCTCCAATACAGGGCCCAAGACATGCTTCGACGTTGGGCAATTCAGGATAACAAATGGAAGGCACTACTTACGGGTTTGGGCAATTCGAAGCCTGTTTCTGCCGAAAAGAGTAAGCAATTGAACCGGCTTTTTGCATCCATTTTCCAACGAAAACTCGATGATGAATCGTATGAAGCCATTGGCCAGCTGAGCCAACTTCACAAGAACCTGAAACTTGAAACAAGCATTCGTAAAGTATGGCAAATGCAAACTGCCCATCAACAAAATGATGACAAGACATTCTTGCAAATCGCAAAATCGCTTTCGAAGGAGCAGTTCAAAAACATTCCGGACTACCAGCGCTCCAATTTGGCAAACCATTGTGTCGACGCTTTGTTACGAATGAACAAGATCCCTGAAGCATTGGAAAAAGCAAAAGAGTTTGAGAAGCTAGGTGTGGATTCCCTTGCGGGGTTCAACGAATTTTTGTGCCATGTCTCTACTCGCGATATCAAATCCTGTCGCGAATTTCTGGAAAGCAATAAGACAGACGATTACTATTTTCATTCACAGCTAAACGCTCGTTTCAGTAGCAAAGCTTATAATACGCAGCCAGAATTCAAGGATTTGCGAAACGAATTCCCGGCCCCGCTTTTTTACCAATCCACTCGGGCCAATTCTCTTCAATTGATGCTGAAAGAAAAACCAGATTTTGATGAGTTTGAGAATAAAATCTTGGGTCTGATTTCAGATAAACATGAATCGCTGCTTGCCATTGATTTGGATTCTAAAATCCAGCGACAAAGAGTCATCAACCTTCCCGATTCGCAAGTACTCTTCTCGTTGACCGATCGACCGCTCATTGGTTATGAGGAAGATCCGGGAATCGATCTACCTGACCACGCTTATGTGTTTTCGGTTTCTCAGACCCAACCCCGTAACACCCCGACATTTACACTTGAGCAAGCACTGGAATCACTCATCGACGAAAATTGCGTTGCAGCCTATCTGCCAGATCAGTTCGCAATTCTAAATGATCCAACGGAATGGCTGAAGAACCGGAAACCAAATGAAAAAATAAAGAACAAAGAAAGCTCGAGCGTTTACTTATACGTTTCCGAATCAGGTTCCAATGAAGGTAAACCGATTCAATATTGGGAAACGCAGAAAAACCAATTAGCTCAGCTTGCCAAGCTAAAGAAAGAGTTAGCGGATGATGCGAAAACCCTTGAAGTCCTAGTCGAATTCAGCGTCGGTCCAGTAGTCGAAAAACACTGGTTTCCGATTGAGCGATTTGAATTGGACGAAAACCAGGACATCTCCGCATTAATCGTTCGGCGAAATGCGAAAGTCGTTTTGTATCCCGATCTGCAACCAGACGAATTGCAGAAAGTACTCGATATAGAAAACTTAGAGTGGCGTTAGGATTAGATTTCAGTCCGGTCTCGCCCCGGAAACTCATCCGCAGCAACGCCGTAGTGCTCGGCCTTGAGCGAATAGTGCTTGTTAAACCAGGTTTCAATTTCCGCATCACGAGCTTGGTCATAATCCGGCGCCGCTGAAATTGTATTGCCACTAATTGTTTGACGGATCTCCGTGTCTTCTACCAAAACGTGTCCCGCTTTGATCACGAGATACGGCAGCGAGAACATTCGCTCGTAGTTATCATCTGGATTGTAAACGCATATATCTGCGTCAGCTCCGACCCCCAAGTGCCCTTTGTTTGTCAGCCCCAAAATCCGCGCTGGCCCGGCCCGAGTAATGATGGCGATCTCGCTCAGCGAATACTCTCGATCCAAATCAGCCAATCCCGAATGCTTCAACACTTTCCTGCTTACCGAACCAAGGATTTCGGCGCGAAACTCTCGATCCATTAACAAACGAACGATTTGCGGATAAGCCATAAAGCTTCCGCCGTTGGGATGATCGGTGCTCATTACGACTTGCCACGGATCATCCACCATCAGGTACCACTCCAAACCGATCGCCCATTGCAGCGCGTGAATGAAGTTTTTGTTTTTGTATTCAATCGGTGAAACACCACAACCCGATTCAAGTTCGGTGTCGGACGAATACCATTTTTCACCGCTCACGTTTTGCAAAAAATGGCCCAGTGGCCCATCGCCCGTCATGCTCGTGGTGCGTCCAAACATGACTTGGCCCACATCGACGGTAACGTTCTTGTGTGCGTTGACATATTCGGCCAGCGGTGCGACTTTAGAACAAAGTGAACTCTCTTCCGAGCCTCCGCCACCGTAGCTATGAAATTGAATATGCGTAAGGTGCGCCTTCAAACCATCGACGGACTTTAGTGTCTCCATCGTCGTCGCCCAATTCCCAGGCAAACCCAGATTGTTGGTGTGAATGTGAACGGGGTGGGGCAGCCCAATTGCATTGGCGGCTTTTGTGACCGATTGAATGATCTGCCTCGGCGTCACCGAAAACCCGTCAACCGTTTGATCAATGTCACTCGCATTTCCGGTATGCGAATGTTTCCAATTCTCAACTCCACCTGGATTCACGAGCTTGGGAGCAAACGCACCAACACGATTCATCAGCCAGCCAAGAAACGACTGTAGTCCAACGTCATCTCCATTTGCGACGCAGTTCATCACGTAGTGGTTGTTACCCACCAATGAGAAAAAGCCAGTGTCGACGTTTGGAATTTGCCCAAACTCAAAATGCACATGTCGCGCGGCCAAGGGCGAAACGGCAGCGTCAAAACAAGTCGTATAGCCAAGCCCCGTATATTTGTAACCCGTCGTAAAAATGCTCGGCACACTTGCCAACGAACCACTGTGCAACCAGTTTGCGTTCCCAGATTCTCCACGCCTCGATTGAGCCATTGCTCGCGTTTGTTCCGGCTGCATTTTTCGCGCGGTGTTGACTTTAGGGCCCGCGATATGGCAGTGCATATCCACTGCCCCTGCCATAACAACCCGCCCCGCCAAATCGATCGTTTTGACTTCGCCTTGTTTTAGTTCTCCAGCAGGAGCTTCAACGATTTTTCCGTCACAAATCCAAACATCCCGGACTTCACCGTCAATTTGATTGGTCGGATCGTAAACCGTTCCGCGAGAAAGTTTGAGGTAAGCCACCGTTTATTCGCAATCGAAAAAAATGATTCTATAATGCCTGCAACCTAAAAATTCGAGTATCGCAGATCAGCTGGATTTTGCGAATGCGAATGAA
>CAYZGP010000012.1:51007-60265 GCA_964478065.1 uncultured Pirellulaceae bacterium | reverse complement strand
GCAACCTAAAAATTCGAGTATCGCAGATCAGCTGGATTTTGCGAATGCGAATGAATCGGATAAAACATGAATCGGATAGTCAATATCCGCCAACATCATTCCAACCAAGACTCGTATCTCTTCAATACAACGTGCCTACCATGAATCCTCTTGTAAAAAAGTCTCTGTTGTTTTTTGCGATCATTTCAACTCTTGCTGTCTTGGCCACCCAGCAATCACATGGCCAAGCTACAACGGGGCGTTTTTCCAAGAGTCAAAATTCGCTCGAACTTGCCAATGGAAAATCTGTCACAATCGCGAGATACCAAAGAGGGATTGAACTTAAATCCAAAACAGAGTCCGACACACTTTTCAGGCAACCTTCAACCACTCACCGCTATTTCGGAATCTTTCACGACAAACAAAACCCCAACCATTTTCTTGCACTTGGGCAAGTCAGTTACCGCAACACAGGCCTGGCACTTCACTTATACAAAAACCAAACTGACTCACCCGAATTATTGATACGAATTCATGAACGTTTAGGCCCATCAAGATTATCGTTTTGCCAAACCGAAAACGGAGACATCTTTATCCTTTCTCAGCAAGGCGTCGTTTACTGCCTGCGCGATAAAAAACACGTCGACCGAATCGCCTTTGATGGGTTTTACCAAGAACCCAAAAAGATGTTTGCCAAGATTCAGGCCGTCGCCTCCAACAATCGAGTTTACTTTTATTCGTTTGTCGATCCTGACCACGAAGGGAAAGCACTTCACGACGTTATCGTTTACGAAGATAGCCAATTCAAAAAAATCGACCTTGGCGGCGCGAAACTAACTTCCATCGGCAAGCTAGCCGAAAACGAGTTGGAGTTCGTCACCGACCAAGGAACGTTGACGATTGATTTGGCTAAAAACAAAGTCAGCAAATCAATGGTCTTGCCGCCAGTTTCCGATGGGCAAACCCTCATCCCTGTTAAACTTTTCGAAAGCAAAAAAGGTTTGAAGCTGGGAATTTGGCGGATGCCTCGCGGGCGTTCATTCAAAGACGGCTATCAAACCCAAGTCGCCGAGATAAAAGCTGACAAATGGGTGCTCAGCGGCGTCGGAGTGGACAAAAAAAAATCTGATTGGAAAAGTGTTTTCGGCGAAGACGAACAAGGGCGACATTGGATTTCCGGTACCAAAAACGGTCGCTTGATCGTCCGCCATCCAGACGCTCGGTATCAAGCCATCGAGAAAGTCAACTCACTCTATAGGCAAGAAGTAAAAGACATTTCGTTCGATCGAAGTGGAGAAATCACCTTTCATTTCCAGGGAAAAAAACCTCTCGTTCGGCTCACCATGTCCGAGCTTACCAACCCACAACCCAAGTCATTCCCGCGATGGCAAAAACTCGCCACCGTCACTCCCTTTATCCCTGATCAAGAATCCAATCACTACGCGATCACCTCAGCCGATGGCGGGAAACTCGTGAAAGTTACTCATGGAGACATCCACACCAAAAGTTCGACCCGCGTCAGTCAAATCGAGTTGCCACCAGAGGAAAAACTTGCTCGAACGGGGTTGTACCTAACGACCGACACTGACGGCAACGTTTGGATTTTTGCTGACAAACAAAACAAAACCGCCGTTTATGAAAACGGAGAATGGCAAATTTTTGAATCAACCGAAAGCACGATCACCAGTCGCCACAAAGCGTTTCAAGCCAGAGGCGAGAAAATCGGTGACCGGACTGACTACATGATTGGCGACCGCAGATATTTCCATGTCCATTTCGATACCGGAAAACATATTCTCTTTAAGAACCAAACTGGTCGCGTGGCCTATTTTGACGGAAAGAATTGGCATTCGCCCAACGACGGAAGGGAAACTTGGGGAGTCACTAAAGCTTCGATAAAAAATGTCTTTTTTCATGACAACAAAGTCTGGATGAAAGTCGGCGCAAACAAGTATTATTCTTTGGCACGTAAGCAATTTGGCGATACTCGCTCTCGTTCAAGAAGACGTTGGCAAAAACAACCTGCTCCTGACACTGCAAAAGAGTTCAAGGTCATCCAGGCGATGAACAAACGCAAAAACTGGAGCCCTAAAAAGCCTGCGCCCGTTTCCGGACACGGCTATCCATCGGGCAACGCCCAGCTTTCGTTTAACGCAAAACAGCTTTCGGTCGCGATTCAAGGCCAAGCGTGGTCCACCATTTCACTAGACGATTCACCACTGGCCGGCTCGCCACAGCTCAGATTCCAAGACCTTGGCGGCGGCATGTTTGTCCTTTCAAATCGAATTGACAAGTATCTTTACACGCCTGACAAAGTCGTCGTTGAGATCCCTGAACCCAATTTGGGAATTGTCAAAGAGCCAGGTGACAAACTCAAATTGAATTTCACTACGCAACCTGCGAATCAGAAAGTCCATTTCAAATATCGTTTCGCCAACGACCCATGGTCGGACTGGCAATCGCCCGATGCCCCTGCCATTATTCGCGGAATCGCAAAAAAAGGGACCTATTCGTTAGACGTCCAATTCAGTTTCGACGAGCATCTGCTGCCAGCCCAATCAGTGACCTATGAATTTACAACCGACTATTCGATGCAGGAAAAGATTGATGCGCAAGTCGCCAATCTGTCATCACGAGTATTCGATGAACGCGAGAGCGCGATGAAAAACCTGATGGAATTCGGTCCAGCGGCACTGCCGACCATCCAAGAACTCGCCGAGGGATCGAACGTTGAATTGAAAGTCCGTGCGAAAAAGATCTTGAAGACGATTTTGAAAAAGATGAATGCGGATAAATAAGGTCGATCTCTGAGGCTGACCGAAGTCTTGGCGGTTTGGCTACATCAATCGATGCGGGTTGCACAAAGTCTTGGCGACATCGGCGTGCAAACCAGGCCTTACTTCTCGCGAGCTGCATTAAAACTCTTTGCTGCGGGTGACTCGTAGTAAATTCTAACCGTTGAAACCACGGACAGCTCTGATCGCATCGGCAACTTCTCCGCTTGAGTATCGGCGTTGGGCAAGTTGCCACGATAGTACGTGTTCTTGGGCCGAGCCAACCGAACCATCGGCATGCTTTTTCGGCTCCAATAATTCGTCTGGTAATTCGCTGACGAATCGTTGACAAAAGACTGGTACATCTCTTCAGGCTTCACGACAATCGTCTTTTCCTGCACGTTAATCACGCCGGGCGTTTTCTCAAACAAACCATCCAGCAGCAATTTCGATTTCTCCTTGGCGACCTGCATGGCCTTCGCCCGGACCTCTTGTTTCTTCCGATCAAGTTCTTCGCTCCAATAGTCAAAACCGATGATGTCGGTGATTCCGTTTTCGAAAGCCACATCCAATACCTTCATCGCTTCCGCATCGTTCTTAACCGCCAAATGAATATTCGTCTGCATCAGGAATCCGGTTTTCTTTTCCATCGCGACTGGCTGGTCACCAAGCTTTTTGGCTTCGAATTCGTATTGCGGCAGAATCGAGATAAAATCTTCGACGATTTTTTCTTCTTCGACACCGACTTGCTTCCAAAGCGGAACGAGCTCAGCAATTTTGCGCTCGATGCTGGTTTTGCATTCTTTCGAAGTCTTGGCCTCGTGAGTGATCGCCAACACGATTCGGATCGCTGTTGGCTGCACGCTTAGAACAGACTTGCCTTCGACAACGATATAACTCTGTGCCCTTTCGGGTGTCAGTTCGGCGAGTTCAGCCTGCACTCCAGTTGATTGAGAATAGACTCCGCCTCGTGAACCAGCCAATTGTGCGAAACCACTGGATACACACAGCAAAAAAGTAGTCATCACCAACGTAAACGCGGCCATGTGATTGAGAGATTTATACATTGCTTCGACTCCTGACAATTACCTAGTTGAAAGCTCTCGGCGCGCACCGATTTTATTCACAGCTAAATAGAAGTACCCGCAACGAGTGTCTTGATTCCATCTTTTTTTGAAAAATACGGAACTAAAAAAGCGGCACGTAACTGGGCTCGCCAGAGTTCAGGCCCCAGCAAGAGTAAAGGAACGGCGCAATCAGAGTTCACGCCCGATCGGCTCACGAAGTCTGGCGACTCCGGCTACGTAGAGACATCTAACGTGGCTTGTTCGGCCCCGTGGACTTTCGCTTTCGCGTTTTTGATTTTGGTTTAGGAGCACGCCATTTACGTTTTTTCTTGATCCCAAACGTACCTTCGAAGTCAACGTTTTTGTCGTCGATGGCCTTCAACCGCTCGTCGGCTTGAATCTTTGCCTCAAGGTCCGCCAGAATCGAATCCAGCTCCAGATAATTCTCCTGAATCCTGCTCAAACGCTTTTTCATTTCGGGACTATCGGAACTCGGCGCGGAGTGATCAACCTCGATCTTTCGAGCTTTTAGTTTGCCAGGAGAAAAGAACGCCATTTAAAAAACCGGAGCAAAAATTGGGCGAATGAAGAATGTAATTTTGAACACTGCCTCGATTGTTTATCAGCGTTCCCCAATAAGCAAGCCTCAAATCTGCCACGAACGTTGAAACTAACGAATTTTTGCCGATTTTTCGCGAGCGACACTCAGTTAAATCGGTTATCAATAACTGACCACTCGATACCCAAACTATGCCAAACGCGGACCCTCAACTCGACCACCTAATCGTCGGCTCAGCCCGAACGCTAACGACCATTGCGCCGCTGCTTCCTGATGTTAATTCCGTTGAATCGCTCGGTAGCATGATCACGGAAGCCACACAGCGCGGCTATTTCTTGCCCGACGAAGACGAAAAAGTTCGGGCTCTGTTTTCGAGTTACTTGACCACACGCGCCGCACTACAATCGGTTCTCGAAGACCTCAGGCCTTACGTCGTCCAAGAACGCATACTCCCCAAGCCCAAGCAACCAGAGCTGTTTCTAATCTCGTTTTGTACCGCCTGCATGCTGCTGCGTTCCGCTCGGTTTATGGTCGACAACTTTCGTAAGCAACGGTTCGTCTGGCGAAAACTCAATGAAGCCGAGCCGCGTTTTGGAATTCCTGCCAAGCAATTTACAAAAATCTACCGCGCCGTCAGCTCACCCAGAAACGCCTGGATTTTCTTTCAAGGCGTGCGTTATTTCGAAGAAAACAAATCCGACCTGATGGCGTTTGAGACAAACGAAACGCTTGCCCCCATCGTCCAATTGATGCGGGAGGAAGAGCCGTTTATTGAAAAGAGCAAACGGGCTTACGCAAAACAAAGACTCAAATACCGGTGGCATTCACTTCTTCGTCGCCACCACTCGGGCTTTAAAAAAGTCACCTTTAGTTTGTTCAAGGCATCGGGAAGCCTGATTGCCGAGTTGCGTAACAAATGGAAACGCAAACGTGTCACGCCTGTCGTCCAGCGGAAACTGGCCAAACTGCTCCAGCCCGGCGATGTGATTATCACTCGGCACGACGACGCCGCGTCCAATTTATTCTTGCCAGGTCACTGGCCACACGGCGCGTTTTACATTGGTACCGAAGAACAACGTAAAGCGATTGATGAGTCGGGAGAAATTTGGGGACCCGAAAAATGTCCTGCTCCCAACTGCGTTCTCGAAGCCCGCAAAGACGGGGTTAGATTTCGACCGCTACACGACACCTTCAACGTTGACGCGTGCGTGGTGTTGCGTCCCAAACTCGAGGCCAAAGAAATTCGCGATGCGATCGCGCGAGGAATGACACATGCAGGTAAGTCTTATGATTTCGAATTCGACTTTCGGCGCAGCGACAAACTCGTCTGCACCGAAGTCATCTACCGTTCGTATCACGGGATCGGCGGAATAGAGTTTGAATTAAAGACACGAACCGGACGAGTTTGTCTTTCGGCCGAAGACCTACTGGATTATGCGGTAGAAGGAAAATTCTTTGAGGTGCTGGTCGTTTACGGCAGCAATGGAAACCGATTCGTCACCGGGGAGCGTGCGGTTCCAACGTTGCTCAAGAGCTACCGGCGCGAACAATCGACCTGAATAACCGTTACGTTCGGTCCAAGGCGCGTTTCGATTGGGTTATTGCGCTCGAAAAAGATGCAAAAACGAAACGTACGAGGCGGGAGTTAACCCGAAATCTATAGTTCGGAACTAGCACACCTTCAATCCCTCACTAGATCGAACTTTGTAATGCGCGCAATCGTTTTCTCACTAACGCTGCTTGTTAGTTCATTCTTACTGTTCCTGGTTCAACCCATGATCGGCCGTATGTTGCTGCCCTCGCTGGGTGGAACGCCGGCAGTTTGGAACGGGTGCGTGCTGTTCTTTCAAGCGATCTTGTTGGCCGGTTACGCTTGGGCTCATTACGGTCCGCCTCGATTGGGCATGCGAAACCACTTGCTGGTTCACCTTGGCTTACTCGCAGTCGTGTGCTTTTTGTTGCCCATGCAGTTGGTTGAAGAATGGGCAGTCCCTGTAAACTCAAACCCGATGGGCTGGTTGATCGGCCAACTAGCACTTTGTGTTGGGCTTCCATTTTTTGTGATCAGCAGTAGTGCCCCACTTTTACAGCGTTGGTTTAGCGCTTCAGGAAAAGACAACGCGGACGAGCCATGGTTTCTTTATGCGATTAGTAACACGGGTTCGTTGGTCGCGTTGATCAGCTATCCGTTTTTGTTTGAAAGATACATGGGACTGACAGACCAAGGCTGGTTTTGGACCGGTGGATTCATGCTGCTGGCGATCATGTTTATCTGCTGTGCCTGGTTCACGATCAAAAACACAGATCCGAAGTTACTCAACCGCGCTCAAACCAAAAAACTAGCCGTTCCGCTGGCGTGGAAAAAACGAATTCACTATATCGTCCTGGCCGCGATTCCATCGAGTTTGATGTTGGGAGTAACGACTGTCGTCTCAACGGACGTAGGATCGTTTCCATTGATGTGGAGTATTCCTCTCGCACTTTATCTGCTGACGTTTGTGTTTGTGTTTGCCAAACGGCAATTGATTCCACACAACTGGTTGATCCTTGCATTGCCAGGGATGTTGCTGTTGATGCCACTGGTCGCATTGATGGATCCGGGGCAAAGTCCAATCATCATGATCAGTATCCACTTCACTATGTTCTTTGTTGTGGCGATGGTTTGCCACGGCGAGCTCAGTCGACGACGTCCTCATGTCAGTCAGTTGACTGAGTTTTACTTGATGATGAGTATCGGTGGCGTTCTTGGTGGAGCGATCAATTCGCTTGTCGCGCCATTTGTATTCAGTGGCATTTTGGAATATCCGTTGATGCTGATCGCAGCCTGCTTGGTTTTGCCGTCACGTAAAAATCTTGGCAAAACCAAAACTGCGGCAGAAGAAGTGAAAACCGATTCGACTTCGTTCCAATGGAACTTCAATTCAATCAAGCAATTCATTGGCACAGGGCCAATTCTGGTTGCACTTGCGTTAGGTTTGTCGTGGATACTAGTCGAGTCAATTGAGATGCCGACATTGGGTCGAATCATAATTGGATATGGCATTCCAGCCGTCATTTGCTTGGGACTGGTTGATATGCCAAAACGTTTTGCGATTGGCTACGCGATGTTGGCGTTGATTTGTCCAAGCATCATGGACATTCGTGATGTGCTGAGCAGGCAACGTGGTTTCTTTGGCGTCAACGTAGTCGCATTGGTCGAAGAAGGCGAATTTCGGGCGCTCGTTAACGGCCGCACGCTTCACGGCATGCAGCGAACAAGCCAAACCACCGACCCTGATCCGTTAACTTATTACCATCACGAAGGCCCAATCGGTGACGTGTTCAAACTATACGGCTCTGACCAAACTCGCGTCGCAGCCGTTGGACTGGGCGTTGGTTCGCTTGCAGCTTACGCTACCGCGGATCAGAAATTCGACTTTTTTGAAATTGATCCAGTCGTTTGTCAGATCGCCCGCGACGAGCGATACTTTACTTACTTAAGTTCTGCTCACAACAAAGGGACGGACGTCCAAGTCATTCTTGGTGACGCGCGAATTCAATTGGACGCGATACGGCGAAAGTTGGATTCGAAAAACGAAACAGCTTCATCGGCTAAGTCAAATTCACCGTTCCAACCAGTCGCATTCGAAAAAGCTTCTTCGGGCAAGTACGAATTGATGGTGATGGACGCGTTTGGAAGCGACGCGGTTCCGATTCATTTGATCACAGCCGAAGCCGTTGCGTTATACCTGGATTTGCTCGAAGAAGACGGCTTACTCGTGTTTCATGTATCCAGCAAGTTCATTGACTTCTCGCCAATCGGTGCCGGTATCGCCGAGCGTTTTGGTTTGGCGTCCGCGATCCGAATTGACCTTCCCACAGGCGATGAAGTCAATAAAACTGGCCGCAACCCAAGCATCTATATGGTGATGTCTCGCGACAAGGATCTGATCGATACGTTTTTCGAATCAGGAACCGGTTGGAGAAAAATCAGCGACTCCAAAAAGTTGCTTTGGACGGACGAGCATGCCAATGTTCTGGATGTCATGAAGTGGTAGCCATCGGTTCAGATTCCGGGAACTTCACAAACCCAGCTTGCGCTACGCGACGCTAGGCTTTGGAGTGTAACGCCATGGCGTAGAGAAACTTGCTTTTTCTAATCCGCGCATTCGCTGTTGTGACACGTCCTCACCACCTGCAAAGCCGTCAAAGTTTACCGCGTCTACCGCGCAGTCAGTCAGGTTAAATCGGACGTAAAGGCACCCCGATGCTCAATCAGCTTGCAAATTCTGTTGGTCGATAAAAGAAGCGTGGAATTCTCGCTCCTTAATCGTGCACGATTGGTGGAGTTCCACGCTGCGTAGGATTGGGAAATTGCAGAACGCTTCTGACAAAAAAGACTTACAACAACGCAACCGCTGTTGGTCCTTTAACAGGAAACCAAAGCGTTTGTCGACTTGCGCTTGCGCGTTGATGCTTTTTGCCTTCTTTGGATTCAACTCGCCCCAATTCTTGTTCGCGCAAGCTCAATTTCGCGCGCCCAATGTGCCCGCCGCACGAACGATCGGTGGTCAGTTAATCAGCCACCCAATTCGAATTCAAGACCAAGGGCCAAAGCTCGCCCCAATCGTGCGAGCGCCACAAACAGATCGAGCAACCAGCCTAACATCCCAAGAAGAATACAAGTTTAGCACGCCAACTGGGCGGTTCTCTGAACAAGTGCCCGGCGGATTTCAAATCGGAGCCAGTGAATATCAATCAGGTGGATATCCGGCGAGCCAATACTACGGCTCGCAACCAGGCGTTCAAGTCGATTTGGATCAGCTTGGGTCTCAACTCCAAAACGGCCAATTTCAATCTGGCCAATTTCAAAACGGCCAATTTATTGACGAGCAACTTC
>CAYZGP010000012.1:35783-50907 GCA_964478065.1 uncultured Pirellulaceae bacterium | reverse complement strand
GGCCAATTTCAATCTGGCCAATTTCAAAACGGCCAATTTATTGACGAGCAACTTCAAGACGGTCAATTCGAAAATGGCCAATACCAAAACGAGCAGGACTTGGGCGGTGGATTTTTGCCTAACAACTACGGCCAAGGACAAACTCAACAATCTTTTTCACCCTACAACTACGGTCAAAAAACAGAAGACTATTCGGAGTCTATTCCGCTCCTCAATGAGTACACGAGAGGGGGAATGCAGCTCGGACAAGACTCGGGCGAAGATCAAATCTCAGAAGAGCTACCTCCTGATCTTGGTGAAATGGAAGACCTGTCTGCGCAGGATCGCGCTGGTGGCCGCGAAGTCGTAGTCGAAAACTATCCCGACGGAAAACCAAAAATCATTCGCGAAATGATCCAGGACGAAAAAGGAAACTTTTTCAATGACGGTAAGTGGACTGTCAAAAAACCAAATGGCCAAATCGCTGCGCAAGGGACTTACAAAAAAAATGTGATGCAAGGGACTTGGTTTCGCGAACACGCGGCCGATTCAGGTGGGTTGTTTCGAACAAAGCCTTTCAATCTTTTCCAAGGCCCCTTCATTTCATATGCCGAATTCAAAGATGGCAAGCTAGACGGAATGTGGACGATTTCCGATCAGGGACGGCGCAAGATATTTGAGGTGCCCTACAAGAATGGACAGCGTCACGGAACCGCAACCTGGTGGTACCCCGACAATGGCAAGATGCGCCAAGCGACGTTTAAAAATGGGGTGATCGATGGCGAGGTCATTGACTGGAACGAAAGCGAACAGAAAACCAGAGTTGATCGCTACGTTGATGGCCGCAAAATCATTCTCAATACGACTTTCTATCGCGGCAAAATCAAGAATTCGCAAGAGTATTTTCTCGACGCGAAACTTGAGCCTGATACCGAAGACAATTGGTGGGACGCACAACCGACACCGTACTTGCCGTCCGGAGTTCGCGCGCAGGACGGACCTTCGATGGCTTGGTATGAAAACGGACAGCCTAAAAAACGCGGTCAGTACGACGAAGACAAACCAATCGGACAATTTGTCTGGTGGCACTCCAACGGAAACAAAAAGATTGTTGGGATGTATTCTAAAGGCAAAAAGAATGGACGATGGACTTGGTGGTACGCCAATGGCATGAAGCAATACGATGGCCAATACAAAAACGACGAACCAAATGGCGTTTGGCGTTCCTGGTCCAACACAGGAAAACTCTTGAAGAAGGAAAACCTATCTAAAAACGCTCAACCTAACGAAACGGATCCCGATTCCAAAAGCATCATTGGACCAATCACAACCGACGGCGAGAAAACGAATCCTTCTACTGATTCAGATCCTGAACAATCTGCCGAACAAACGGCAGAATCTAATGACGATTCCAACTCCGTGACGAATCCGGAGACTAGCAATCCCGCCAACCAAACGCCAACCGAAGCAAATCCGGCGAGCGCGAGTGAAGGCGAAATAGGAGAATTACCGGTTCCCAAGCCTCACGATTTTGGCACGCCCGAAGATTCCGTCGGTTCATCAACTCCTGCTATCCAGCCAAATGGCGAACAAGAAGTTGGCGGGCTGCCCAAAATGCCAAACTGATAGCACCGATATTTGCGCCCATTCTGCAGTTGATAATTTCATAGGTACAGAAATCAAAGAGGCAGCAATTTCCGCCAATAAACGCAGAATCAATCGGCTAATCAAAAACAAGAAGCAAGTAAAGCCGCTGCTATACTTCGCGCCAAACATGCCAGCACTTTCTGACGCTTGATTGTCAATCTTGCGGTTCACGGTTATCGTTTTTAGCTGACCCAATTGTTCGCTTGTCTAATCTTGGTGCCGCATGTATCAGCTTGCTTCGATTTTCGTTTTGCTAGTTGCGTTTTCTTTTGCGCCGCCGGCACCCAATTCCACTTTCGCTCAGCAGAAATCCCAAACTCGCTCAGTTAAAGACTCGGCTCGACTGAATTCGGTTGTGATCGAGGCATTCAAAACCACTCACGATGGCTGGTCAAGCGACGAAGTCATTTTGAACCAAGAGCTTAACGAGACTTTTATTCTTGAGTGTCAAAAACAGCTTCCTGATGTAGACCCAACCCAATGCAATTGGCAGTTAATCAATTTGCGAAAAGCGGGAAAGCTCAAGATCAAATCGACAAAATCAAATCGCACCAAAGTCGATGACGTTCGACACATTGCCGAAATCGCTGCAAGGTCGATGCATGATCGGCATTCGATTTCGAGCGACGAAGTGATGACTAACCCTGTCCGGCGGGCCGAATTCGACGAAATTGCAAAGTCGATTGATCCGGACGCCGACCTATATCGAATTCGCAAGGCGGCTTTTAAGTTACGAAAGACACGTCATCTCAAGCCCGAATTGATCACGCGAATTGCTGACTGGGGCCGCAAGGTCAACGCGTATTCGGCCAAAGAGATTGCGACCAAGCCAGACCTGATTCCGGCTCACCCTGGCGTTTATATTTTCCGAGACAAAACTGGCTACCTCTATATCGGCCAGACGGACAATTTGCAGGGGCGGTTAAAAACTCACTTGGACGAATCTCACAACCAATCGCTTGCCGCTTATTTGGGCGAACAGGAGTTTGAAAACATCACGATCGAAGTCCATTCTTTCGAGCCGGATTCGCGAGCCAAAGAAACCATGGTCCGGCGAGCCTATGAATCAGAACTGATCGCCAGTCGTAAACCCAAGTTCAATATCCAGCCGTAGCGAATTGACGCATTGGTATTCGACCGACTGGTGTTCGACCGACTGCCGAAAAAACTTTCTACTTCCAATTCTCTTTTCGCAAAAACACCGGCTCAGTCTCAGTCGATTCTTTCGCGGAATACCGATAGCCCCATTCCGCAAACTCAGTTAACTGGCTTGGTTTGGTGATGCGGTTGCGAACGATCCAGCCGCTCATCACGCCGCGGGCTTTCTTGGCAAAGAAACTAACGATCTTGTATTTGTCGTTTTTCTGATCTTTGAATACGGGCGAAATCACGCGTGCGTTTAGCGATCCCGTTTGAACGACTTTGAAGTATTCATTGGATGCCAAATTTATCAAAACGTCATCGCGATTTTTCTTTAATTGCTTGTTCAGTTCATTGGTGACCTGTCCGCCCCAGAACTGATAAAGATTGCTTCCCTTTTCCGTCTCGAGCTTCGTCCCCATTTCCAGCCGATAAGGCTGCAGCAAATCCAGCGGCCGCAGAACTCCATAAAGCCCCGAGAGAATCCGTAGCCGATCCTGAGCGAACTCGCAGTCCGATGCAGAAAAAGTGTACGCGTCGAGCCCAACGTAAACGTCACCTTTGAATGCAAACAATGCGGCGCGAGCGTTCTTGGTCGTTGGTTTTTCCTGATACGTTTCGTAACGCTCAGCGTTTAAGTGAGCCAGTTTCTCGCTGATACTCATCAGCTTGGAAATTTTCGCTGGCGTGTAGGCACGCAAAACCTCAATCAGCTCGGCACTTTGCGGCTTGAAAATTGGCTGAGTCGTTTTTGCATACGGAAGCGGCGTTTCGTAGTCGAGTGTTTTCGCAGGTGATAGAACATGCAGCATGAAAATCGTCTCTTTGAATATCTAAGTTGGTTTGAATTTAGTCGGTGGATTTATTTTCGACGTTGTATCGCCTGATGGCAAACTGGAAATCAACAGCTATGTATGTTCGCTCGCCGGATCGAATTCCAAATATCCCTTTAGGAAACCAACCAGCATATAGAACGGAATGGTATCCAACAGGGCGACGATCAATTTAAAGACGTAACCGGTCACGATAAACATAATCAATTTCTGCCAAAGCTCGCCCGCTGGAAGATCATCTGGGATTGGCAAAGCGTGGGCATAAAAATGCGTTATCAAAATCACGGCAACGGTATCAACTATCTGGCTGATCAAAGTCGAACCGTTATTGCGTAGCCAAAGGTGCTTTCCTTTGGTCAGTTTTTTCCAAAAGTGAAACAGATACACATCGCAAAACTGAGCAGCCATGTAAGCGATCATCGACGCAGCAACGGCTCCAAACGTTAAAGCTCGAATTTGATAAAACGCGAAACTTTCCAGATCGCGCACGTTTCCGTTTTCCACCGATAAGTTTTCGATGCTTGGCAGTCCCGTGGCAGGGTCCATCGGAGGAACCTGTGGCATCACGCCACCAAGCCACAAAATGAATACGACCCACACGTTCAATAACAGTCCGACTAAGACCAGCCAATTCGCCCGACGACGACCGTAAAACTCACTGATCAAATCGGTACACAAAAACGTGATAGGGTAGGGGAGCACGCCAACCGCTAAAGCAAAACTCCAACCCGATGGTGTTGAAGCCCATTGGCCCCAATTCACTGTTCGCCCCACCTCGGTTGCGTCGATGCTGAACAGTACAAGAAACCGACTGATGCCAAGAATATTGAGCATCGTCAACGAACCAAGAAACAACCCAGCCAGCACAAGAAAAACTCGTTCGCGACGGGCGTGCAGTTGGGAGGCTTCGATCGGATGAAGAAAATCTCCGTCGCCTGACAAAACGCCGGACGTGCTGGATCCCGCCGTCAGATTCGAATTGGATATCTTGTTGGACACTAATAAAGTCTGCGGTTAATGACAAAAGAGTCGGGTGGAGTCTGCCGTTTCGAATTCTCGATTTTACGTAATTGGAAAAGTCCAACGGGTTTTGAATTTCCGTATTGCAAATCCCCTCGCCCACGATGTGAGAAACCTGATGTGAGAAACCGGATGTGAGACAATAGAAGTTGCACGTTTCACGTCCATTTATCCTAACCGATTCATCAATTGATTTCGTGGTCCCATTCATAGTGATTAGCCCTAGAAACAAAGATCCAAGCAGCTAGAATATGGGCTGCTCTTTAACATCTTCACCATTCATGTTCGCCCCGGGACGCGTTGCGCGTTTTGACAAGTGGGTGCGATCATTCGTTGACTAATTTGGAACAGGCTCAATGACTTCTGTCGAACAACTTTTAAAAACGCCTTTACACGCGTGGCACGTGGAGAACAACGGACGAATGGTGGACTTTGCTGGCTGGTCGATGCCTGTTCAGTATTCCAGCATCATGGACGAGCATCATCAGACGCGAAAAGCGATCGGGATGTTCGACGTTTCTCATATGGGTCGGCTGTATTTCACCGGTTCGGACATCGACGCATTTCTTGATTCGCTCACAACTCGCCGGGTCGCTGGTGTTGACTGCGGAAAGATCCGTTACTCATTGATGACCAACGAAGCCGGCGGAATTCTGGACGACGTTTTGGTTTACCACTTGCCCGACATCAACGGAACTCCGTTTCATATGATGGTGGTCAACGCGAGCAACCGCGAAAAAATTGTTAACTGGATTCAGTCAAAGCTTGGTGATTCAGGGATTAAGCTGAACGATCGCACGACTGAGACGGCCATGATCGCGATTCAAGGACCAAAAGCGAACGAAGCGGTTGCCAAACTTTCGGACATCAATCCGGAATCGCTGCCCTATTACACGGGCACGACCACAACGATTTGTGGCGCCGAAGTGATTCTTTCTCGCACAGGCTATACCGGCGAAGACGGCTGTGAAGTCATTTGCGAAAACGAACACGCGCAAAACATTTGGAATGAAGTTTTCAAATTGGCTACTGAAGTTGGCGGCGGAGCAACCGGTTTGGCGGCTCGTGACACGCTTCGACTGGAAGCCGGCATGCCGCTTTATGGGCACGAGTTGAACGAAGAAACAAATCCCGCCCAAACAGATTTGAAGTTTGCCATTCAAATGAAAGATCGCAAGTTCGCTGGACGGGCTTCAATTTTGGCAGCACGAAAAGACACATCGCTTCCAGTCCGAGTTGGATTGGAACTTGAAGGCCGGCGTGCGGCTCGCGAAGAATGCCAAGTCTTCAATGGTGACCAGAACATTGGTTACGTTACCAGCGGCACTTATGCACCGACTTTGGAAAAGTCGATTTCAATGGCCTATTTGAATCCGGAGTTCGCGACCGTTGGCACCGAAGTAATCGTTGACATTCGCGGCAAATCACATCCGGCAAAAGTCGTCGAGTTACCTTTTTACAAACGGGCGACTTAAATAAAAGGCATGCCTTGGAAGCGGACGCTTGAAAACGTTTAGGCGTTCTCGCCCTTAAGAATCAAATTTCATTCATCAAACACAACGAACTTTTTTCTACCTTGGAGAATTCACGGTGAAACCAGAAGAACTACTTTTTGCTCAAACGCACGAATGGGCTCACATCGCAGAAGTCGACGGAGCTAAAGTTGCAACGATCGGCATCTCAGCCAATGCCGTGGAAGCACTCACTGACCTTGTTTACATGGACCTCCCAGATGTCGGCACACCCGCTGCTGCCGGCGAGACGTTTGGCGAAGTCGAATCCGTTAAAGCAACCAGTGATTTGTATAGTCCAGTCGATGGCGAGATCGTAGAGGTCAACACTTCGTTGCCAGACAACCTGGAAATCCTGAATTCCGATCCTTACGTCCAAGGTTGGATTATCAAAGTGAAACTTTCAAGCGAAGATGCAGTTGGAAAACTCATGGATTTCGCTGCCTATCAAAAAATGTGCGACGAAGCCAGCTAATTGCATCGGTAAGCGGTATCAAATCGAAAATCCAATCTCTAACTAAGCCAGACTAGTTCCCATGACGACCAAGCAGATTGACTCAACCACTATGTTAAGCGAAGTTCAACAAACCGACGATTTTATTCATCGCCATATTGGTCCCAACCCAACCGAAATCGTTTCGATGTTGAAAACCGTTGGGGCAAGTTCACTTGATGAGTTGATCGAGTCAACGGTTCCGGCAAGCATTTTGCTGGACAACGAATTGGACTTGCCTGAGGCTTCGACCGAGCACACCGCGATCGAGAAAATGAGAAGCTACGCTGACTCGATTCAGGTGAATCGCTCGATGATTGGAATGGGTTACTACGGGACGCATGTTCCCAATGTGATTTTGCGAAACGTGTTGGAGAACCCGGGTTGGTACACGGCTTATACGCCCTATCAGGCTGAAATTTCCCAGGGGCGGCTCGAAAGCCTCCTTGCGTTTCAGCAGATGGTCATGGATCTGACTGGCATGGAAATGGCGAACGCTTCGTTACTGGACGAAGCAACGGCTGCTGCCGAAGCGATGTCGCTTTGTAAACGAGCTGGCAAGTCGCCTGCGAATATTTTCTTTGTCGCCGACGATGTTCACCCGCAGACTTTGGATGTGGTTCAAACCCGCGCAAAGTATTTTGGTTTTGAGATCGTAGTCGGTCCTGCAGAAGAGTTGGGTCAACACGAAATTTTCGGAGCGTTGCTGCAATACCCCGGCACGACCGGTCAGGTTCGCGATTTGACGTCGCTTATCGAAACAGCTCACGAGAAAAAAGCGTTGGTTGCGGTCGCGAGTGATCTGCTTTGCCTAACGCTGCTTAAGCCTCCGGGCGAAATGGGCGCCGACATTGTACTGGGAAGTGCTCAACGATTTGGCGTTCCGATGGGCTTTGGTGGTCCTCATGCTGCTTTCTTTGCCACCCGCGATGCTTACAAGCGTTCGGCACCTGGTCGGATCATCGGCGTCTCTCGTGACAAGCGAGGAAAAACCGCATTACGAATGGCGATGCAAACACGAGAGCAACACATCCGCCGTGACAAAGCGACTTCGAACATTTGCACAGCCCAAGCGTTACTCGCAAACATGGCTGCGTTTTATGCAATCTATCATGGCCCGGAAAAGTTAAAGACGATCGCGACCCGCGTTCATTTGAATGCGAAATTGGTTGCCGGTGAACTTGAGAAAGCCGGCCTCCAAGTCGAGTTCAAAGATTTCTTTGACACCGTTTGTGTTGTCACCAATGACGCTCGGTCGATCGTTAATCGTGCTGCCGACGATCACCAGTTGAACCTTCGCTTGATCGGTGAAGGCCGCGTTGGATTCAGTATTGATGAGACGACGACGTTTGAAGATCTCGATGCGATTCTATTGTCGTTCGGAATTGAACTTGGCCCAGTTAATTTGGAATCTCCTTTTGATGGGTGTGATTCGACAACCGGCTCGGAACTTGGACGAACTTCCGACTTCATGACGCACCCGGTATTCAACCTTTACCACTCTGAAACCGAGATGCTGCGATATCTCAAGCGCTTGGAAAACAAAGACTTTTCGCTGACGCATGGAATGATTCCGCTCGGTTCTTGCACGATGAAATTGAATGCAACCGCTGAAATGATCCCGGTTACATTTGATGGATTTGCCAACACCCATCCGTTTGCTCCTCGCATTCAGTGGGAGGGCTACCAAGACATGATCGAAGAGTTGCGCGACTGGTTGATTGAAATCACGGGCTACGACGACATGTCGATGCAGCCAAACTCCGGCGCTCAAGGCGAGTATGCAGGCCTGCTTGCGATTCGTCGCTACCACGAAAGCCTCGGTCAGGAGTACCGCGACGTTTGTTTGATCCCAAGTTCAGCCCATGGAACCAATCCAGCCAGTGCGAGCATGATGGGACTTAAAGTCGTTGTCGTGAAAACGGACGACAGTGGAAATATTGATTTAGAAGACTTGAAAGCAAAGGCGGAACTTCACGCTGACAAGCTTTCGAGTTTGATGATCACTTACCCAAGCACACACGGCGTGTTTGAAGAGACGGTTCGCGAAGCATGCGACATCGTGCACACGCACGGCGGACAGGTCTACATGGACGGTGCAAATATGAATGCTTTGGTGGGCATTGCAGCGCCCGGAAAATTCGGCTCCGACGTTTCACACTTGAACTTGCACAAAACATTTTGCATTCCACACGGCGGTGGCGGCCCCGGCATGGGACCGATCGGCGTCAAGAGCCATCTTGCTCCGTTCCTGCCTAACCATGTTGTTCAACCAACCGATGGATTGGACGCAAGTGACAATGGAGCCGTTTCAGCTGCTCAATATGGCAGCGCAGCCATTTTGCCGATCTCTTGGGCCTACATTTTCATGATGGGTCGCAGTGGACTTAAAAAAGCAACTCAAGTTGCGATCCTCAACGCAAACTACATCGCCAAACGACTCGAAGGTGCCTACGACGTGCTTTACAAAGGCCGTAACGGGCGGGTCGCTCATGAGTGCATCGTTGACATTCGACCGATCAAAGAAGCGACCGGAATCACCGAGGTCGACGTGGCAAAACGATTGATGGACTACGGATTTCATGCCCCAACGATGTCATGGCCAGTAGGCGGAACAATTATGATTGAGCCAACTGAGAGTGAATCAAAAGCTGAGCTTGATCGTTTTTGCGATGCGTTGCTGAGCATCCGAGAAGAAATCAAAAAAGTTGAGTCGGGCGAAGTGTCCGCTGAAAATTCTGTCACACACCAAGCCCCTCATACGATGCATGATTTGGTAGACGCGGAATGGAATCGACCTTACTCGCGAGAAGAAGCGATTTTCCCAAGCCCTCAAACCCGACGCTCAAAATTTTGGCCGACCGTCAATCGAATCGATGATGTGTTTGGCGATCGCAACTTTGTTTGTTCGTGCCCGCCGATGTCTGACTACGAAGACAACGAGTAATTGCTAATTGGGAGTTTCGATGGAAGAAGCCAGACTGATCATTGATCCGCCCGCAACCGGCGCTTGGAATATGGCGGTCGATCAGGCACTTTTGGAAACAGCCAATCGAACTGGCCAAATGACTTTGCGGTTCTACCAATGGTCGGAACCTACTTTGTCACTTGGCTATTTTCAAAGCCACCTTGAGCGGGAATCACATCCGCCCAGTCGGCAGTGCGCGATGGTGCGTCGGAAAACTGGTGGTGGCGCGATCATGCATGATCGTGAATTGACATATAGTCTTTGCGTGCCGAGTCAAAATCGGTGGTCTTCGAAAAACACTGAGCTTTACGAATCGATCCATCAGGTGATCATTGACCTGCTTGCAGAGTTTGAAATCGGTTGCAAGCTTTTCAAGGATGTAGACCCTACGGCGGAAATCCGAAATTCAATGCCAAAAATTCGTCAAAACGCGTTTATGTGTTTTGAACGTCGTTCTCCTGGTGACATCGTTTTGGATGGATACAAAATCGTTGGAAGTGCTCAAAGAAGAGCAAAAAACGCACTTTTACAGCACGGTAGCATTTTGCTGCATCATTCGATGCATGCGCCCACTCTAATGGGGCTTAACGACCTGACAAATTTTTCCTTAAATGTCGCCCAAACCGTTGAAAAACTTTGTAAAGATGTAACAAATCGGTTGCGAACTGTGCTTAATCATGGGAAGCTTTCCCATCTTGAAAAGTCCACGGTAGCTGGCATCTTTGAAAGTACATTTAACTCATCAGATTGGAATTTAAGGCGATAACCAAAATAGAGGCGATTTTGGCCGCCAATCTCATCAAAACACAACTAAAGGTCATTATTTGACTTCAAAAAACACTCAAACATAATATTGGAAACGTTAAATCCCGATAATAGAAGAGTTGGAAGTTCGAGGCGAACAGCCAACACAACATCGGGTCGTTGTCCTGAATCTTAGGAGGCAAAGAACGGGATGCAAGTAGTTCTGAAAGTAGTTGGCGGAAAAAACGATGGCAGAGAAATCGCCATTGCTGTTCCACGGTTCATTATCGGCCGTGGCGATACAGCTCATCTTCGCCCTTCAAGCGACCTGGTAAGTCGCGAGCATTGTGAGATTTTGGTTGGCGATGGGAAAGTTGTCGTCAACGACCTTAAAAGTCGCAATGGTACGTTCGTTAATGGCAAGCAGATTTCTGAATCCCATACTGCCAAATCTGGAGACTCCGTTCGAATCGGTCGGCTTCAATTCGAATTGGTTATTGACCCTGTCAAAGCGAGTGCAAAGAAACCAAAAGTCGAAAACGTAATGGAAGCGGCTTCTCGAACTGCAACCAACAAAAAACAATCACTTGAAGACAGCATCACTGATTGGCTTGGCGAAGAAGAGGACATGGATACAAACGAGCGAAACATGATCGCTTCTGCAGACACCATCCAACTCAATCTGGAAGAGACTTCTGTTTTTGGTACTACTCCTCGTAAAAAGTCAGAAGAAGAAGATTCTACTCCCGAGGAAGAGCCCGAATCATCAGACGGCAAGAAAAAGAAAAAGCCGATGAAGTTGCCAAAGATTCCGAAAAACAAGCACGAAAGTTCGACAACAGCCGCAGACGACGTGTTGAGAAAGTTTTTCAACCGTCGATAAATACTTGCAAGTGACAACCAATCCGAAAACTGCGAGCCAGTGAAATGAATTCGTTGTTAACAAGTAGTTTTGCTTTTGGCAATATGCTGTACGGTTAGCGACCTTTCTGCCAACGATATCGACGCAAAGACTCAGTTGGCGATTGCGGCTACGGAAACCGTATCTAGCTCCAGTTGATACCAACCTTCTGGCAGAAATTTGTGCGCTACAGCTTCGGATCGCGGACATTGCTGGCGCGAAGAAAACTTTGCTACAACTGATGGCCAACACGGCTAAGGGCGGAGGCTACGGTGGGCCTCTCCAAAACTGGCTGGATTGGTAAAGAAACAGTCGAAACCTGAGCAGTTTGATTCTCTTATCAGCTTCTTCAAGGTCCTTGGAGTCGGCGTTGAGCCGGGTCGAGATTCGACGACTCAAATCGATTTAATGATCGTCAACATGATCGCCAAAGCCGCCAGCGAGAAAAAATACGATCTTGCGAAATCGCTTCTGTCCCGCCTGAGCGTATATTGAGTTTTTCACATTAATCTTGTGTTATTTCTCCCAATCTCACCAACCTTCCTTCGAAAACATCCCCAAGGTGCTTACGATTAAGTGATACCGAGTTCGGTATTTTTGCATTTTCTGTTTCGATTCTTGGCAAATTTTGAAACAGAAGCTGCGAAACCCCAGTAGTTATAGGGTTAAGTGGGGAGAAAAAATTGGCAGTAGAACTTCCATTATTGGTCGACCGGTGTTTGTCAGGTGACCAACCATCATTCGTCGAATTGATCCAGCGCTTTCGCGGACAAGTCTACGGCTTGTGTTTCCGTATGCTTGGGCAGCGAGAAGACGCTGAAGACGCAACTCAAGAAACCTTCGTTCGCGTTGTTCGTAATCTTCATCGTTGGGATCAAGATCGGGCTTTTGAGCCTTGGCTTCTTACCATTGCCGGCAATCGTTGTCGCACACGTTTAGCTAAACGAATGCGACGGCCAGGAACAATGACGCTTGACTATCCAATCGAAGATCAATCCGTTGAGATCAGTCGCGGAAAACTACTGGCCGAAGAAATGGAACACGTACTTGGCTCAGTGCGTAAAGAGTATCGTGATGCGTTTTTGTTGTTTCACAAACAGGAAATGTGTTACAACGAAATCAGTGAAAAATTAGGCGTTCCGCTCGGGACCGTTAAGACTTGGGTCCACCGTGCACGACGTGAGCTAATCGTGAAATTAAGGAAAAGAGGTGTGCTCGGTGAAGCCCCACAAAACTAATTCAGAGTCAAATGATTGCAGCCTGAATTGTTGTGAGTCATTTGAAAATCGCCTTCATCAACTCATGGATCAGCGTAAATCGTTGACACGTGACAGGCTATTGATGGAGCATGCTTCTCAGTGCGCGCCTTGTGATGAAATGCTGTCCGATTACCACTGCGTTGACGATTCAATCAAGCTTCTCAAAGAAGACATCACAAAGATTCTTGATAACTCACAAAACAAACAGTTTTCTTATGTTTTTCGCCCGATGAACTTTCTGGTTGCTCTTTCAGCGATCGTTGTGTTTTGCATTGGTGTTTTTCACCTCGTTACTGCCCAACAAGACAACGGAGCGAATTCACTTGCATTCAACTCGGCCCTGCCAACGGCTTCCTCTAACGCTGGTGAAGCTTACGTTAATCCAGCAGCAAACTTGGCTGTGTCAGCCAGCGAAATAGAAACCGGTTTCCTGCCTCAACTCGGCTCAATTACCAATCCTGAAACCACGGTGGAAAAAACAAAACTCAACGATTTGATAATCCAGACAGCTAACTTTCGCATCGTGCCCGATGCCATTTCGCTTGACTCAGATTTGAAATTGAAAACAGCGTTTTCAGTACCCAAAAGAATTCCCGGCCTGCCATCAATGCCGCCAGTTCCAACATGGCAACAGATTTCGCACCAATTGAATCCGCTAGAGCCAGTTCTGATTCGATCTGCTGGACTGCCAGGGCTTGGTCCCGTTTCACACTCCTTCAATACGACGATCAATTTGTTGAAAAAATCGTTTTCAAAGCCCGACGGATCTACCGAAGACCTTGGTGGATTTACACTCAATCCGGCCATTTTCGCAACTGCTTAGATTCTGCAAGCACTCTCTGGCAGCATGAATGCCATTGCGGCCACTTTAATCTTTCTCTAATTTTTCGCGATATTTTTAATTCATCGTGAAATGAATAGACAAAGAATCGGCTAATGCAAACGCCCCCAACTCACGCGGCAATCTCGCAAATTCGCTTTTTCAAGAAGGCCAACGCCAGGTTTGAAAATGCTTGTCTGACGTTTTCCTTGATCATGCTCGCCATAGTGGCTGCAAGTCTTTCAGGATGTAATCTCGGGGCTCAGCAAAACAACATCACTGGTCGTCAAGCGTTTGATATGGGGCAGTATTCTGTTGCCATCAACGAATTCCAAAAAGCGCTTTCAAAGAATCCAAACAACGCGGACGCGCTTTATAATTTGGGCGCCAGTTTATATAGCCAAGCGAAACAGACCCAGAATCAACAGCTTGTAAACCAAGCCGAACAACTTTATCGACAAGCCATCTCGAAAAATGACCAACACGTCCAATCTCACCGAGGGTTGGCTGCTTTGCTGATCGAGTCGAATCGCGAAAAACATGCCTTTGATTTGATCAATACCTGGAAGAATCGCTATCCCTCATCGACCGAACCGATTGTAGAGCTGGCTCGACTGTACCAGGAATACGGTGACAACCGTCGCGCTACAGATCTTTTGGCCGACGGTCTTAGGATCGATTCCAATAACGTACGTGTGCTAAAAGCGATGGGGCATGTCCGCGAAGTCCAAGGCCAAACGCATTTGGCTCTCGACAACTATTTGCGAGTACTGCAACTCGACAACCAACAAACAGATGTGGTCGAAAAAGTCGCCAGCCTTCAAAATCAACTGGCACGATTGCCAATCCAAGGAAACGAAACAGGGGCAGCAAACCCATTGAATGCTGCCCCTTCTTCTCGTTATGGAGCAATTGCTCCTTACTTGCGCTGAACGTACAAGTTAAACGTATCAGTCAGGTTCGCTCTTTCAACTTTGAACGCACCTCTCTAATCGTCAATTAACTTTTTCGCTGCCGCAATGGGTCCTTGTTGACACCATCTGATGTTGGGTGAAGTGATTGAATGTCACTTACACCTGTCGACTTTGCGAACGTCGCAGCCTGCTTTGACCAGTTTTCGATATCGATTAACTGGAACCGAGAATTATCTTTAAACAAACTGGCAATCTGACTTACGTCAAGCTCTGCAAGTTGTGCAAAACATTGAATCCCATTGGTTCGAAGCAATTTTTCAGTCGCAGGACCGATTCCACGAATCTTCGTCAGGTCATCCAAAGCCTGCTTTGCATTGGAAGACAGCGATCCGCTTGAAAGCCGCGTCGTGTCGTTAGCTTTTTTAAGCCCGACTCGTGAACCCCGGATAAAACGGTCCATATTCTCCCAATCACCTTCACTGGCAAACGAAGCCTGCCGGGTCCAATGATCCAAGTTAGCAAGAGGAATCGAATATCCGTCATCCAATAGTTGCCGTTTCAATCTAACTGGATCTGCTTTCCCTAATTCGCCGTAGCTTTTATAGCCAAGGCCAATGAGCGACCGATGAACTTCGGAACTGATCCCATCAAGACAAGTAAAATCATCGAATCCATTGAAGTCACGAATCTCCCCGATTTCGCGTTGTTGAGAAACCGAACTCGCAAGGGCGCCGATCACATTTGACGTAGAGTGATCGCCTTGTGAAGTCTCATTGCTTGACGCAGAGATTTTGTAATCGGCTTGCGTTTGATCTGCTGCTTGCGAGCCTTCTGATCGCGTCGCAGAGATCTTGCGTTCTGTAATACCAGGTTCAACCCCCTTACGAATCGCCGT
>CAYZGP010000012.1:33649-35683 GCA_964478065.1 uncultured Pirellulaceae bacterium | reverse complement strand
GAGCCAGAGCGAGTTGTAGATTCAGAACCCAGGCGAGTCGTTTTTAATTCCGTGCGACGGGGCGTAGCGTCAGAATCAGAGGGAGTTGCTGTAGGCCCGCAAGTCGTCGCAGATTCAGAACCAGGGCGAGTCGACTTAAATTTCGTGCGACACGTCGTAGACTCAGAACCAGTGCGAGTCGTTTTTGCTTCAGCACCAGTACGATGGGTCGTAGCTTCGGAGCCTGCACGTGCCTTCGCAGATTCAGTTCTCCTTGGATCTGATGTAGGTTCAGAACCAGCGCGAGTCACTGTTGCAGACTCAGACTCAGTGCGACGGGTCGTAGCTTCGAAATCAGTACGAGACTTTGTAGATTCGGCACCTTCAAACGGCAAGCACTTTGCTTTGGAAGATGACTTCAAATTCGCAACCGTTTTGTCACTGATCTGGCCATCATGTTTATCTGTCGAAACATTAGTAGTACGAGCTTTGCTTGTTTTTGCGTTACTCGTCTTTGTGTCATTCGATTCATGTGTGCTCAGGATCGACATCTCCGTTGCCGCCAGACTTCCAGCTGCCAAGCTTGCTTTTCCCGGTCCTGTCTTTCCCAAACTCGATTTTCGTGTTCGCGACTGTGCACTATTCGTTTTGCTCTTGGACCGCTCCAGAACCGCAGTTGAACTACCAGAGTTAGATCGCTCGGCCAACCCTGCTGCTTTGGTTTGCATTTCCGATTGCAGCGTTTCGTTGAATGATGCTCGATGACCTGAGCCATCTTCAAAATCAAGCCGTCGTCCATCACGTGCAAACGTGCGTGTTACAAACCATCCAAAAATTGGCAAAGTAAAAAACGGAGCCCAGCCGCACAACCATGCACCGGCACGATTCGATTTACTCGGAACAGTTACAAAACGCTGCGACTGATTAAATTCTTGAAGCTGAGAACTAACACTTGGGCCGGCCACTTGCGTTTTCGATACGAAACCTTCGCGTGAAATGGTTGTTCTTGCGGTTCCGCGCTGTGAAAACGATCCTGCAATTCCCGTTTCGTCTTGAGTTCCCAAAGCCAAACCTTCTTTTTTTGTCGTGTCCGCCAAACCAGAAAACGATTCAGAAAATTCAGTACCTGATTTCAACGTAGGAATTTCAGTTTCGACGAGTGGTGACAATTTTTGTTGTGGCTGACCCATTGAATCGCCGAAAACATTTCCCGAATCGGCTCGATCAGATCGGGCGTGGTCAATTTCTGGATTGGCAATTTCATTGAACAATTTCTCTTGCGAAGCAGCCGCTTGCTCTGTCCCATTGGCCAGTGTTTTCTGACTTTGTGCAAATCCGGTTGGTCCTTCCAACGAATCGACTCTAGTTTCGCGTGTTTGAGCTTTCGTTATTTCCTGTTCACGAATTGCAGCTTCTAACTCGTAAAGGTCTTCTGGTCCGAATTCTTGCTCTTGAACAAGCTCGATTGCTGGCTCGGTGATCAAGGCAGGCTCAGTCGTATCTGGCTTCAACGGCCCAACAACCGGCTCAAGCGAAAAATCGCTTGGCTTCGTTTTTGGCAAAGTCTCTTGCTGCTCACCAACAAACGGGCGATCTACTGCCACAGCGGGTGCAAGGGCGGTTGGTGCAATTCGCGCATCGCCGCGTTCTCCAACAACGCTTGGGGTAAAGCCCTGTGTTTGAATCGTCTTGGCGATTCCTGCCTCGTTAAAATTCTCAACTGGCCGACTCAATGGCTGCAGTGGTGAGGCTTGTGTTTGCCCTTCGTTGTTGCCAACGATTGACGGCTGCAACTCAAGCGTATCCTGTTGCCGCGTTTCACGGTCAGCAAACCCATATTCAAAATTGCCTGAACTCTGAGGTACCGGTGGTGCCACGGCTGCCTGCTTTCGTTGTTGCTCGTATTGACGATAGCGCATCCGACTTTGAAGTTCTGGCCGTTGAATTTTCCCAAGCGATTCTGAATGAATCCCTTGTTCAAGAATTCCCGATCCTTTGCCAAGTGTGTGTTGCCCTTGGGCTTGCTGCTGCAACTGAGTTTGTTGCAACTGAGTT
>CAYZGP010000012.1:30602-33549 GCA_964478065.1 uncultured Pirellulaceae bacterium | reverse complement strand
CCCAAACGATTGCCTAAAAAACGGATGAATCCCAATGGAATCATCAATGGCACTTTTCACCTCTAATTGCGAAGCTTAAAATCCGAGGTCACTCGTTCGTTTAGGTTTCATGAACTCAAACGCCCATTTCAACCATTGATTAATTTGAAAGCGACACGCGTTCCATTGCGACTTGGTGCCTCTTTTATTTTTTCGGATTTCCAATGACCACCTCAACTGTTTCACGCGTATTCAATTTCTCGGCCGGCCCAGCAACGCTTCCGTTGTCAGTCCTGGAGCAAATACAAAACGATCTACTTTCGCTGCCCAATGTAGGCGCCAGCGTTTTGGAGATTAGCCATCGAAGTAAAGACTTTGATGAAATTCTTGAAGACGCCACCACGCGAATTACTCAACTGGCCAACATTCCCGACACTCATGAAGTCCTGTTCCTCCAAGGCGGCAGTGCGTTGCAAAACGCCATGATGCCGATGAACTTCATAACCGATCCTTCGCAGACGGCAGACTATATCGTCACGGGAGCTTGGGGCAAAAAAAGTGCGGCCGAAGTTTCTCGCTTTGGCAATCTCAACGTCGCTTTTGATGGGGCCGATTCAGGATACAACCGTGTCCCAACTCAGGACCAACTTAATTTGACCCCGGACGCAGCATACTGCCATTTAACATCTAACGAAACGATTCATGGCGTTCAATTTCGCGACCTTCCGGAGTTGGGAAACGTCCCTTTGATCGCAGACAAATCGTCCGACATGTTTGCCGAGCCAATCGACGTTTCAAAGTACGGCATGATTTACGCTTGCGCTCAGAAGAACGCAGGCGTCGCAGGCGTCACCGTGATCATCATCAACAAAGAACTGATGAAACGTTCGGGCGACCGGGTGCCTAGCTATCTCGACTATGCGAAACACTCCAAAGGAGGATCGCGATTTAATACACCACCAACATTTGCAATTTACGTTACTGGTTTGGTTTGCAAGTGGCTTCAAGAAGAAATGGGTGGACTGGCTGAAGTGAAAAAGTTCAACGAAGCCAAAGCGGAGATCCTTTACAAAGTGATCGACCAGAGCAACGGCTTTTACACAGGCCACGCCGCCAAGAACGATCGTTCGACCATGAACGTTGTGTTCAAATTAGACAACGACGAATCGGACGCGAAATTTCTAGCGGAAGCCGCCGAGTCAGGAATGACGACGCTTAAAGGCCACCGCTCGCTGGGCGGCGTTCGTGCTTCAATCTACAACGCGATGCCACTGGAAGGCGTTGAAACTCTTGCTCAATTCATGACTGATTTTGCTCAAAAGAACGGATAATCAAAGATGTCAGTTGCAACTCAACAACCAACTCAAACTAATTCCACTGGCGGCAAAATGGCACGCATCATCGTTCTCGACGATATCGCAACCGAAGGCCTCGCGAAACTTGATGCAGCCCCGGGAATCGAATACGACATCAAAACGGGTCTCAAAGGCGAAGAGCTTCGTGAAGCGTTATCGAAATACGATGGAGCCGTTTGCCGAAGCGGTGTGAAAATTACCGCTGAATCTCTCGAAGGCAACAAAACTCTCAAGGCGATCGTTCGTGCGGGTGTGGGAACGGACAACATCGACAAACCAGCTGCGACGCGATTGGGAATCGTTGTGATGAATACGCCTGCCGGCAACACGATCAGCACCGCCGAGCACACGATGGCGTTGCTACTGGGTCTTTCTCGCAAAGTCGGACCTGCTTTTTCAAGTCTTCAGGCTGGCAGATGGGATCGCAAGAAATTTAAAGGCTCTCAAGTTTTCGGCAAAACGCTTGGCATCGTCGGACTTGGTCGTATTGGCCAGGAAGTCGCGTCCAGAGCCAAAGCGTTTGGAATGGAAGTGGTTGGCTTCGATCCGTTCTTGTCCGCTGAAAAAGCCGAAGAGCTAGGCATCAATAAAGTCGCCGAAGTGAAAGACCTTCTGCCAAGCGTTGACTATCTGACGGTACACACGCCACTGACGCCCGAAACAAAGGGCTTGATCGGTCCTGCCGAAGTCAAACTAATGAAAAAGGGAGCAAGATTGGTCAACTGCGCCCGCGGTGGAATCTATGACAATGACGCACTCGTTGAAGGGCTTGAGTCAGGGCACTTGGGAGGCGTCGCATTGGATGTTTATCCTGAAGAGCCTTGCACTGACAATCCACTTTTTCAAATGGACAATGTTCTTTGCACGCCACACTTGGGCGCGAGTACCGAAGAAGCCCAAATCGAAGTCGCAGTCGAAGCCGTCGATCTGCTCATCAACTTTCTCACAACCGGCGAAATCAAATCGGCTGTGAACACGATTTCGCTGGACCCAGTCACGCTCAAAACCATGCGAAGCTACCTCGACGTGGCGCATCGTTTGGGAATTTTACTTGGCCAATGGCACGGCAAAGCAATTGATCGCTGCGAGTTGGAATTTCAAGGCGAGATTTCGACCAAAGATACACGGCTGCTCGTTTCTGCGTTTTGTGCTGGCTTGGTCGGTCACATCATCGAAGACTCCAACATCATCAACGCAGAAATGCTGTGTCGCGAACGTGGGATTGAGATCGTTCGAACATCCAACACTGAACCTGGTGTATTCAGCAGCGTGATTTCAGCCACCGTTAGCGGTGAAGGGGTGACTCGGCATGCTGGCGGAACACTGTTTGGCAAGAACATGCCGCGACTTGTTCGGCTGGATGAGTATCGAACTGAAACTTATATGGACGGCAACCTTTTGATTTTCAAACACACCGACGTGCCAGGAATCATCGGCTATGTTGGAAACGTGCTGGCTGAAGAGAAAGTGAACATCGCTCAGATGGCCGTTGGTCGAACAGGAGGGCAGGGCGGTTCTGCGATTGGTGTCCTTAACCTCGACGCAACGGCATCGGCGCCAACTCTAGAACGTGTGCTTGAGAACGATGCAATCAAGTCGGCGTATGTAATCCA
>CAYZGP010000012.1:20758-30502 GCA_964478065.1 uncultured Pirellulaceae bacterium | reverse complement strand
GCGATTCTCGTTGCGACTGCTTTTTGCTGCGTTTGTCACGTCGGGACTTACCCAGCCCGCACGTTCCTCACTGAGTTCAAAATGCCCGTCAGGTTCTAACGACTGTACGGGCTTTTTCGTCGACGATTTTTGAGATTTTGATTAGGCTGGATTACGAGAAGCTTGTTGCGATGACGTTGCAGCAAACAGAACTCTTCGCAACTTCGCTACCGCCGTAACGGAATTCTTCAAGAGTTTTGAGTGTGAGGCTGGCGTCAAACGCAGCAAACTTTCTTTTCACAATTACGCATGGATGAAGCCATTTGATCTCACGGCCGGGATCACAACTGTTGTCTGGATTCCATGAACCTAATCGTTGGATTTGTCATTCTGCTTTGTCTCGTCTGCAGCGAAATTCGCTCTGCAGAAGCTGCAACCGATCTATGGACACGCATGTCACTCGTGTTTGTGGTCGCCATGATGGTCCCTGGCCTTGCACTATTCCAAACACTGTTTGTTACTCGGCGCATTCAACAAACCGAAATTCCTGATGAGCAACGAGACTTGATCCTCCGTCGACTTTCGACGTGTCACAGTGCGGTCTGGTTAGCGGCAAGTGTTGCGATCATCTGGGCCGTTCGCTGGCAAGACGTGGTCCGAGGAAATTGGAACCTGGACCAGTGGCCGCTCCTGGATGAAATTTTCATTCTCGCGCCGATCGTATTATCACTTGCGGCGTCGTGGGCAATCTTCTACGAAATCCAAGGCACACTTGGCGACGAAGCCAGCTCAAGAATCCGATTCAGTCTCGCCGATTGGAAAAACCGTATTGCCTATGTGTCGATTCGGTTTCGAATTTACATTTTGCTAATCATGATTCCAATTTCGATCGCCGTTTTGGCTCGCGATTTGGAACCTTGGGTTCGCTCGATGCCAAATTGGGGGATCGGCCTGTCTTACGCAGTAGGAACACTTTTGGTGATGGCAGCGTTTCCGTTTGTGATTCTATTGATTTGGCAAAACCGCACGATTAATGATCAGGAACTAAAAACCGAATTAACGGCGACTTGTGAAGAACTAAAATTGCACGTCTATGATATCCGCGTTTGGAAGACCGGAGGGCAAGTCATTAACGCGTTAGTTGCTGGCGTCTTACCAAAGTTTCGCGTCATTTTGTTGTCTGACGAGTTGCTAAATCGTTTCCCAAACAATGAATTGTTGGCGATCGTTCGCCACGAAGCCGGGCACCTGCGTCTATGGCATCTGCCGGTTCGAATCGGGTTTACAATTTTGCCACTGATCGCACTGACTATAGACGAACAAAATCCAGTTGGTGTTTTGAGCTGGACGGAATCAATGCTGACGGGAGTTGGATTGCCAGCTGGCACTGGTTTGGCATTGCTCGGCGTGGCTTATCTGTCCTACCTGTATTTTTCAATCGCATGGCTTTCACACAAAATGGAATACGAGGCGGATATTTTTTCCTGCCAAACCGCTGGAAGCCAACCCAAGATCGATCCAAGTTTGGCTGCCGACATGCATGACGCGCTGCTCCGATTAGCTTCGATCACTCCTGGGCAATACGAAAAGAAAACGTTGCTTCATCCATGCATTCGAGATCGCATCCAGGTCGTTCAAGTGATTGCTTCGTCACCTGAAAAAGCCGAGAAGTTCAAGAGATCTTTTGCCCGACGTCGACGTTTTGTGATCGGTTTTCTTTCTGCGATTTGCATTGCCGCGTACCTGATCAGCCTTTAATCAAGTCTTCTTTCGTCATCGGTAACACGTTAGCCAGAAAGCACTTGCTGAAACGTGCATGTTCGTGGCCTAAGTACGAGGGGAAGACGGGCTTTCCATAAATTCGGCTTGACCCTTACGACTGTGCGTTGAAAGGCAAGCGAATCTGCGATTTCACCCGCCCCCAAGCAACGAGTGCGTTTTTAAGGGCTATATATCTTTGATGGTTAGAAGCGATTCTCCATCAGTCTCTGACCCGGACTTTTTGTTACCATTCAATTCCCCTTCCGGGCGCTCCAAAATGCCAACAACCACAGCCTCACTGGTTCAACAAATTCAATCAGCAGTTGTGCATAATCCGCACCTCAACCATCGCAAGATGCACATCAAGACCAAAAAGGGTCGAGTTGTGCTCGAAGGTACGGTTCAAACATTTTTTGAAAAGCAAATGGCTCAAGAAGCACTTCGAAAAATCGAAGGCATTGATTCCATTGAAAACCAACTGCAAGTTAATTGGTCCTAGTTAATTGGTCCCAAAGTCAACTGGTAAATAAAATGAGCAACAAACAAGATCTTTGGTCTGCACAATTTTTTTCCAAAGCCGTCCTCGGCGACACATCTGAGAAACGTCGTCTGGGAAACCAGCTGGCCACGATGTCAATGATCAAGTTTACACTTGTCATGATTGGGTTGGTTGGAGCCGTTGCTTACTACGTGAGTGTCATCGGATAGCCCAAGGCTACCAGGCCGCCACCACGGCAATCGACCAAACAGCATAAAAAAAAGGCGACATGTAAGAAACATGTCGCCTTTGTTCGTTTGTTTTTCCTCAAAAGTCGTCTATTTAAGGCCCAAAACTAGGCCCCATCATTGTCATCGCTTGCTCGATCGACTTCTTCAGAAACGCGTTGAATCCATCAGGTTTTGGAACGACAAGTTTGACTTGCTCACCATCCAATTTCGCATTCAATGACTCGAGAATACTACCCATAACGGCAGCGCCCTCGGGGTCCTGATCTTTCATCGCCTGAACTTGCATATTGCCGCCAAATTTGGCCATACCCAAAATCCCGTCCAAACCGCTGTGAAGCTCTTCAGCTTCTTCCGAATTGACTCCTGTCGCTGTCAGATTCAAGAGGTTCTTGCTGTTGGCAACGTCTAGAGTAATTGACAAATCTTTCATGTTGTCGATAAGGTTCAAAAACTCACCAGTCGTTGGGTCAGCACTTTCTTTGGCCATCGCAACAGCCTCTCCAATGAAGCCTTTGGCTGCATCAAGATCAGCAACAATACGAATCGATTCTTCTGATGAAGTCGCAGTCCAAGCTTTCATCAAACCATCGGTCATAACTTTCCGGTTGTCCTGGAACAAGTAAGCTTCAGTTCCGGCTTCCATCAATCCAGATTTTGGAAAATGGACCAACATTGGGGGGCCATCGCCCTCTGGAGACTTGTAGAAAGTTTTTCCATCGTGTTTGACGGTACCACCGTTATCTTCTTCAACCTTCTTCTTTGCCATTTCGCAAACTTCATTGTCTTCGAAATGCACTTGCACGAAAAATTCTGGAGTAGGTCCGCCGGCGGGGATTCCCTGAGCAGCGTCCATGTTTTCGGGAGCACTCATAGCGCCTATGACTTTTTTGAGCTTGGACATATCCATGCCGTCCATGTTTGGCAATGAACTCATCATTTTTCCAAGATCAAGCGCTTTGCCAAGCTCACCGTCTTTGACCAAATCCACCCGGACCTCAAAAGCAAGAACCGCTTTTTGTTTTTCTTCGAGTGGTGCAGTCTGTCCGATTACTGGCGCACAGACGGCAGCCAACAATAAGAACAAAGAAAATGCCACTGTACGCATATTGGAACTCCCAAAAAAATTAATATTAATTCGATTTGACTCGGAAACTTGTTCGCTGAGTGTACGAAAAGATTGACTCAAAAACTACAAGTGATGGCAACAATATTGACTAAATTCCATCGCGCCTTTTCGTGAACGATCACGAATCAGTTATACCCGAACCTCAATTCTTGAGTTTCAGTATGGCGCTTTTAATCAAAGATTTCCAGAAAAATGCCCGCTTACTTAATTGAATCGACCGCTGCTTTTAAAGCTTCTGGAATCTTTTCCGGGTTTTTGCCGCCTGCTTGAGCCAGATCAGGCTTGCCTCCGCCACGACCACCAACAACGGTGGCAACCTCTCCGACCCATTTGCCAGCATGCAATCCACGGTCAACCAAGTCACGACTAAGGCCACTTGCAAGTGTCACTTTGCCTGCCGCAGGGCTGGTCATAAACATGATTGCGACCGGCTGGGTCTTTTTCCGGATCTCATCGATCAAACGAGACATCAAACCTGAATTGGCACCAGGAAGTTCTTTGGCAATCACGCGAATGTCACCAACCAGTTCCGCCGATTCAATCAGTTCATCCACGTCAACATTGGAAGCAGAACTGAGTTTTTCAATCTCTTCGTTCAGCGATTTTATATCTGCCGACATCGATTCAACACGTTCGGCAAGACTAAGCACCGGGATGTTGAGTGATTTAGCCGTTTCGCGCATCACTGAACGAACTTCAACATACGGTAAATCCTGCGAAGAATCGTGCTTTGACTCAGGATTCGGTTTGCGATTCGCTTTTTTGCCGGAACTCAATTCCTTTTTCAGATCCTTGACATACTGACTCAAGTTCCCAACTGCAGCAGGAATGTCATTTAATCCCACGTCAAGCTTCTTACAAATTTGATCAGCTGCGTTTCGAATTTCCAGCTGGTTCTGCTTGGCTTTTTCTCCGGTCAGTCCTTGAATACGCCGGGTGCCTGCCGACATATTTTCTTCGGATACGATTTCGAACGCGGCGATCTCGCTCGTGTTATCCAAATGAATGCCACCACAAAGCTCTTTGCTGAACTCGCCGATGGAAACCATGCGAACTGGGTCTGGGTATTTCTCACCAAACAACATCATTGCGCCCGTTTTTTGAGCTTCAGCCAACGGCAAGATCTCTGCCTTGATCGAAGCCGATTCAGCGATACGTTCATTGGTTTGCCTTTCGATAGTCGCCAGAATCTCGTCGCTGATCGGATCCATGCTCGCAAAATCGAAACGCAAAATGTCGTCGGACACTTTGGAGCCGCGTTGCTGAGCTTCTTTTCCAACATTTTGTTGAAGTGCATGATGCAAGATGTGCGTCGCACTATGAGCGCGGCGAATTCCATCCCGGCGAACGGAATCGACCGTTGCGGTAACCTCGTCGCCGGCGCTAATTGAGCCCTCGGTGACTTTGCCTTCGTGAATGAAGATGTCGCCGTCTTTTTGGGTGTCAGTGACTTCGAATTTTCCATTGGGTCCAACGATCATTCCTTTATCGCCGACTTGGCCGCCCGACTCCGCATAAAACGGCGTTTCAAGCAAAACCAGCTTTTGCTTTTTCTCTGATAGCGCAAGTTTTTCACTACGAGATCCTTCATCAACCAAAGCACAAACGGTGGTTTTCAATTCAATTGATTCGTACCCGACGAACTTGGTCGACTTGAACTCCTGTTTGATCTCATCGATTGGGCCAGCATTTCCCATCACGGTTTTCTCGCCCGTACCGCTGATCGTTCCATGCACTTCCATTGCTTTTGCAAACTCCCCCCAATCAAAAACGAGCCCGTTTTCTTCAGCGACCGATTCTGCAATTTCAGCCGGCACACCGTGGGTTTGATAAGCTTCGGCAACACTGGTCGCATCGAGATTCTTGTTTCCAGATTTCTTTGCCGCATCAGCGATCATCTGAATTCTTGGAAGCCCTCTTTCGACGAGTGAATAGAACCCTTTCTCTTCTCCCTTGATCACATCAGCAACTCGGTCAACCGTCTCTCGCAATTCAGGATAAGGTTTACCAAGCTGTTCAACGACGCTCGGAACAAGCTGATAAAGAAACGGATCGCGCAGCCCCATTTCGTAACCTTGCAGCACCGCACGGCGAAGCAATTGGCGAATAACCGATTCTTCTTTCTGGGCACCTGGATAAACATTCTCATGAATTGCCAACGAGCAAGCACGCACGTGATCGGTAATCCGGCGCAAGCGACGGCCGTTGTCAGAATCTGGTTCGTATTTCACACCGCATACTTCAGCAGCAGCTTCAACAATTGGCATCAATGTATCAATATGAAAATTGGTTGAAGCTCCTTGAAGCGTGGCTGCCGTTCGCTCCAACCCCATACCAGTATCGATGTTCTTACTCGGCAAAGGGCTCAAGTTTTCTGGCGGATCACCTTCGCGATTGAATTGCGTAAACACAAGATTCCAAATCTCACACTCCGGCCCATTGTCGGGGTGGAAAAAGATCTCGCTACATGGGCCACAAACTCCATCGGGTCCTTTGGAGGGAGCACTTGCTGGCCAAAAGTTCTCTGCTTCGTCGAGACGTTGAATTCGATCCAGCGGCAAACCGACATCTTTGTGCCAGATGTCAGATGCTTCGTCGTCGTCCAAATAAACGGTCACGCTCAATCGATCTTTGTCTAACCCCAGCCATTTTTTGTCAGTCAAAAACTCCCAAGCCCAGTGGATCGCATCTCGCTTGAAGTAATCACCAAAACTGAAGTTCCCGAGCATCTCAAAAAACGTGTGGTGGTACGCCGTGCGACCAACGTTTTCGATATCGCCCGTTCGAAGACATTTTTGCGAAGTCGTTGCGCGTGTGAATTCAAGTTCAACCTTGCCAAGAAAGTGATCCTTAAACTGGTTCATTCCCGCAGGCGTAAAAAGAACCGATTTGTCCCACTTGGGAACCATCACGTCGCTTGCACAAACCGTGTGGTCTTTAGTTTTAAAGAAATCCAGATATTTTTCGCGTAGTTCGTCAGTCTTCATGTCATTTCCAAGAGGTTCAGGAGAGCCTTAATATATCGCGAGGGGCGAAAACGTAGAAGATAGTTGGAATGCACTGGATTCGGCTGAATCGAGCTTTCGAACAATGCATCCCAACAAAACTTCAACTTCTGCCGCTCAAACGCTCCTCCACCAATTATCGTCGTGGTTCAAGACAGGCTTACCGCGTGAAGGTTCTGTCGTTGGCGGGGAAAAGAAATGGAGAAATGCGGACCCCAGCCGAAGGTTGTCCCGGCTTCGATCGACAGGGAGCTTGAAAAGGCATTTGAAAACTTACGAAAAAAGCCCGACCCTGAAAATGGCTTTCAAGGTCGGGCGTAACTGCGGGTCAGTTTTCAAGCGAATTCGAATACGCTTTCAACTTAGCTCTTTGGAATTTCAGTTTTGGCTTTCTTATCAATATCCTCAAGCACCTCATGGATATCTTCGACGTAGCCACCGGCTTCGAGAACTTTGTTGCGAATCTCTTCGCAAATGTCTTTGTTCTCGATCAAGAAGTTTCTAGCCTTCTCTTTACCCTGGCCGATGTGAGTTCCATTGTATTTGAACCAGGAACCGCTTCGAACCACGATCTTGTGAGCCACGCCCAAATCCAACACGTCGCCTTCGTAGCTGATGCCGTTGGAGTGCATCATGTCAAACTCAGCGATACGGAACGGAGGTGCGACTTTGTTTTTGACAATTTTCGCTTTCACTCGTTGGCCGACTTGAACATCGCCATCTTTCAAAGCACCAATGCGGCGAACGTCGATTCGAACTGAAGTGTAAAACTTCAAAGCACGACCGCCGGGGGTTGTTTCCGGGCTGCCAAACATGACGCCGATTTTCTCGCGGATCTGGTTAATAAAGATCGTACAAGTTTTGCTGCGGGCAATCGCACCAGTAAGCTTACGCATTGACTGGCTCATCAAACGGGCTTGCAGGCCAACGTGAGAGTCGCCAATTTCGCCTTCGAGTTCTTTTTTCGGTACCAACGCGGCAACCGAGTCAACAACGATCACATCGACGGCGTTTGATTTGACCAACATCTCAACGATCTGCATCGCCTCTTCACCGCTGCTTGGCTGCGAGACAAGCAACGTATCAAGCGAGACGCCCAGTTTCTTTGCCCAAGTCGGATCGAACGCGTGTTCTGCGTCAACGATCGCTGCGATGCCGCCCTTCTTTTGAGCTTCGGCAATCGTATGAAGAGCCAACGTCGTTTTACCGCTGGACTCTGGGCCGTAAATTTCAATGATTCGGCCAGACGGAAGTCCTGAACCACCCAATGCCATATCGAGCGAAAGGCTACCTGTTGAGATGCCGCGAATCTCTTGTTTGGAATCGTTACCCAAAGCCATGATTGAGCCGGTGCCGAACTGGGCTTCGATCTGCTGAACGGCTGTTTTAAGCGTATCGTTCTCGTCCAGCATTTTGTCTACGGCGGCGACCTCATTTTTTTTCTTGGCTGGGCTTTTTTTGGCTTTTGCGGCGGGCTTTGTTGCTGCTTTGGACTTTGCCATGGCTTTATCTTCTTTGCTGTTAGTGGATGAATTTTTTGTTGATGTATCAGTATCTTTTTTGGACGTGTCTTTTTTTGGCTGGGTGACTACCGAATCCGTTTTGACTTTCGTTTTTGATTCAGCTTTCGTATCCGTTTTAGCGGCAACTTTTGAATCCGCTTTTTTTGAATCAGTCTTTAAACCGGCTTTTAAGTCTGATTTCGCATCCGTTTTCAAATCGGTCTTTTTAGATTCAGCTTTTTTAGAATCCAATTTCGATTTCGGACCTGTTTTAGAATCCAATGGATCATTGGAAGGAAGAGTTGCAACTGCCGTGTTGCCGTTTTTTGAAGGTGCGTTTGACGCATTTGTTTTTGTAGCCATCGTTGTCTCCAGCCGTGAAGTTAATTGGAAGGCATCAGTACAATATGACTTGTAAAACATGTTTACAAGTGCCTTCAAGTGCCCTCGCTATTACTATTGGCTTGCCTAGGGACACGTTAGGTCCGTTGCGGCAAACATTTCTGCGAAGTTTTTTCGACGCAGAATACCTGCCAGCACCCAAGCCCAGAAAAACACGGGTCGAAAACACCCAACTAGTGGACACGCGTTAACTATCGGAAAAATTGGGGTCAATCGTGATGCAAAGTCTCCAAAATGAGCTTTCTCGCTCACTATTGGCCCAACGGATGAGCCATTTTGCCGCTCGAAAGGAGCTTTTATGGTTGAATTTCAGGACCGCCAAACGGCAGGATTCGGCGCATAAAGCCCAGAAGAAAAAAACCGAAAAAAGTTCACCACATCCAAAATCGACGCTGCCATTTTCGCTTCAGATTCAAAAACGGTCATCATACCCACCATGACTATCTCGACACGAGCAATGTTGCGAGGAGAAACACCAACAATCCAATCGGATAGACAACACCAACATTCGCCATGTTCGATCCGGTGAGATTGTCGAGCGCTTCCTGGGTGTCATCAAGACTGTCAAGTTTCCCTTCTTCTTTAGCGGCAGCATAAACGGCAAAGAAACTGACCATCTCGGGTATGCTTGTAACCACTCCCAGAATCCAACCTGCGATCGCTGGATGCACTCCGAGTTTCTGGACTACAACGCCTGTTGATTCACCCAAGAACGTTCCTGCTATGGCGATCGCTACCAGCGAGCTGATTCCAAGTATCAATCCCACTGGCAGATTACCAGTCGCTTGTACGTCTTCTTCGCTCACAGATTCGGATTGATTTACCTTATGGTCAACGACTTGATAAAGAACAAAGAAGGCAAGCAAAAGCGGAACAAGAAACCATTGGGTATCCATCCCAAACAGCATCAGAACCAGCGGCACCAAAATCGCCAGCGTCGCAAACAGGATTTCGTCAAAGAAACGTCTGTTGAAGAATTCGCGAAACTGACCGTACTTCAACACGGCCAACAACATCAGTCCCGCGTTGATAATGTTGGAACTGGCGATATTCCACAGACCGGCTTCCCACACTCCAGCCATTCCAGCGGCGACCAAGCAAACAAATTCAGGAACCGAAGTCGCGTAACCAGTGACTTGGCCACGCATTTTCGCTTTCCAATTCATCGCGTCTGCGATTTGGTCAATGCCACGTAGCAAGCCATATTTCACAAATAAAATAATGGCGGCCGCTGAGAAGA
>CAYZGP010000012.1:0-20658 GCA_964478065.1 uncultured Pirellulaceae bacterium | reverse complement strand
ATGCCACGTAGCAAGCCATATTTCACAAATAAAATAATGGCGGCCGCTGAGAAGAGCATTGTCAAAACTGACATGAATATTCTCTGCTATTGTGTGGCATGAACTTCTTGTTGAACAGCTACCGCTTTCTGGAAAACGGAATCCGTTCGATTAACCAATCACCGATGCCAAATGCTCTTTCATTGAACCACTGAGACGCGGGCCGATATTCTCAACAACGCGCGAAGCAAAATAGTTGCCCCACTTTGCCGACTGAGCCGCGTCCAGACCATTAGTGATTCCGTACAGCGCTCCACCTGCAAACGCATCGCCGGCTCCGACCGTGTCCACGGCTTTGACAGGAAAACCTGGCACCACGGTCACGTTGCCTTTTTCCACAACGTTGCAACCATTGGAACCATCTGTGATAAATGCCAAATCACAAATAGCAGCCATCTTGCTGGTGCATTCTTCAAGACTTTCCGAACCAAAAAACTGACGGGCTTCGTCTGCGTTACAGAAAATGATGTCACAATATTCTGAAACGACTTTATGAAAGTCATCGGAGAATCGGTCGATCAGAAAAGCATCCGAAAAAGTAAACGCCGCGCGGACGCCCAGTTTTTTGGATTGCTCAAACGCTTCCACGCAAGCGGCTCGTGGCTCGTCCGCATCCCACAAATAGCCTTCGATGTAACTACATTTTGACTGAGCCAACAAATCGAGATTGATTTCGGACTTGTTCAACGTCGTCGAAATACCAAGATGCGTACACATCGTTCGCTCCGCATCGGGAGTCGTTAACACAACGCACGTTCCTGTCGGCAAGCTGGTTTCAGGAGCAGCCGGGACAGGGAACTGGATCCCGCACTCTTCCATATCTTTTTTGTAAAATTCGCCGTTGGTGTCCGACGCGACTTTGCCACAATAGACTCCTGTACCGCCGCTTTGAGCGATCGCAACCATTGTGTTGGCCGCCGACCCGCCGGAGGCAAGTTGCAAGTCTTGACGCTCAAGTTTCGCAAGCACATTAGCTTGATTCTCAGTGTCCATTAGTGCCATGCCGCCTTTGCCAACCCCAAGGTCGGTGATCAATTGATCGTCGACTTGGGCCAAGGTATCAACAATCGCGTTGCCAACTCCGAACACATCGTACTTTTTATCTGCCACTTGCTTTTTCCTGCTTGCTGTTTCTGAACGTGGAATGGATAAGTACTACAGTCGCAGGTGATAAAATGCGGGCTTAGTACCAAGCCACGTTACCTCGAGTAAATTTAGCCCATCATTATTAGGGAATTTAACTCAACCGCAACCGGCACAAGATTGTTTGCATACTTGATGATGCTGTTGAAGGTGTTATTACCGGTCGTTACTTAGCGACACTTCGTTTAAGTAATCCCGCGCAACGCTCTCGGCACCGTTGGCTGAACCCAATGCACCCCAGACACCATAATGACTTTCCGTTTGAGCCAGGTCTTCTGCTGAGGCCGTTGGATGTGTCTGATCGCCGACATCAATATCAGCCATGATAAGATGAGCTGATCCATCACCCATCGCAACAACGGATCCACCAGAATGGTTTGTACTCGCCGAAAACAGGCCATCCACATCCGCTGCTCCACCCACCAAAACGGACGGACTTCCCGGTGGCAAGATTGTATTGACAAGCCCCGGTCCGCCCGTGCCGTTGGCCCAATTACCGCCACGAGAAATACGGCCAAGTTCGACCGACGATTTATAGCGACGTGAACCATCAATCAAATTTAAAGTGAGCGACGGATTATTTAGAAACTTCGTCGATTGATTGACGGCATATCGGCGACCGGCCGAACGTTCACTGAATCCTCCGATTTCAGCCATCATAATTGTGTTACTTGATCCATCAATGAAGTTCTCGAACTGTTGTTCCAAACCAACCGCAAACGCGCCTCGAATGACTTTGGGCGAGTGTACGTTTCTACCAACATCACCAATTGAAAACGCATAGTGGGTAGCGCCATACTCGGAAACAACGACAGGGAGGCTGGGACAGAGAAACCCGTGTTGTTGCTGAGACCAAAGCGGATGTCCGACCGCATCAACATCTGGAAATGCCGGAATTGTCGCACCGTCAACTTCGTGGGCTTCATCATAATACGGCCCTGAATATCGACTCATGAAATTAAGAATCGAAAGCAATCCACTGTACCGATCCGTTGTCTTGGGCAATTTGTTTTGCTCTGTTCGTCCGATTCCCGTCGGTCGAGGAAGTTCTCGGTGGGCACTTTCGTAATTGTGAAGGCTAAAGACTAACTGGCGAATATTGTTCATGCACGTAGCTTGCTTCGTCGCGTTCCGAACTTGCACGACTGCAGGTAACAGGATCGCAAGCAAGACACAGATACTTCCAACAACGACCAGCAACCCAACCAACGTGAATCCTGACCGGCCTGTCTGGTTTAGATTATTCAACCGCTTCATACAGATCCTCCAAATCGTTGCTTGAGATTCGATCCACGTCATCCAGCTGCCAGCGATTCCAGGCTTCGAAAATGACTAGCGGAAAAAGCCAACTAGCCCAAGCGCTAAACTGATACGTCCCATGTGAATCGACGCCCAGCCCCAGAAACACCATTGAAAGAATACGGAGCAATATCGGTGAAAGCAACAATATAACCATCCGGCTGGCCCAACGACGATGCTGAATCAAATCGCGTTGTCGAATGTGTGCGACCGCCTGAATCGCTGAGACCATCGTAAAAACCGAAAGAAATGCGAATCCGGCTCCAGCCAAGACGCCCGTGTGAGCTCGAGTTGCCATTACCAAACCGCTTGGCACCAGCACAATCGCAATCAACAGGAACTGGACTTTGCCCAATGCCCGATGAATCCCAAGTCGAATTCCTCGGGTTCCAGTTCGGTAAAGATACATCCCAATAAGGATCGCAAACGGTCCGCAAATAACGTGCGAATAAAATGCGATTCGATACGCCCCAGCGAAAAACGCTTGACGGCCTTTGAGAAAACCTGGCGCCTGAAAATCTGGCGGAAAATAAGTGTGGTACTGGCTAACAATTCCAACCAAAACAAATAGTACGATCACGATCGTCAGAACGCTGCTGGTTTTCTTTATCAGAAAAAGAGAACTTCGCGGTTTGACCATGCTTTCGTCAATCGTTGGTTTGCCGAACGAATTCTAGCGCGGCACACAGAGCACCGTTTGACACAGCTCAATTTTAGCCCGTTGCCGGAAGCCATACAAACGTTTTCGCGCGAGGCTTTAATCGCTTTTTCGATTCAACCAGACAACCTGGCAAAGAACAATTGCTCAGGCCCTTTGTGAGAATCAAACGTCCAAGCTAAACTGCTTCGATGGCAACTATACGAACTTTTATTGGCATCAAAGCATCACAGCGCGTGACCAACAATGTCACCAGCGTTATCAACCGACTGGCAGCGACCAACGACCAATACCGCTGGATGGTTCCAGAGAACTTGCACGTCACTCTGAACTTTGTTGGCGATGTAGTGGATATCGAAGTCCCTGAACTTTGCAAATTACTCAAAGAGGCCGTCGAGCCACTGGAGTCGTTTGACATGTCGCTGCAAGGCGTCAACGGATTCAACAGCGCACAAGAACCGCGTGTACTTTGGATCGGCGTGGATGAAGGAACCGACTCGCTGAAACAACTCAACAAAGCCCTCGGTGACGTGCTTCATCATTGGGGCGTTAACAAAGATCGCAACGAGTACGTCCCTCACATGACGCTTGGTCGACTGGGTCGCGCCGGAAGATGGAATGATGAATTGTTGGAGCTTGTTCATAAACTGCGAAACCACGATGGAGGTTTCTGCCATGTCAGTGAAGTGGTCGTCTATTCCAGTTACCTCGACAAAGGCGGACCAACGTACACGCCAATGGCTCGCATCAAGCTAAAGGGTTAAAGCGACCCAGCAGTGACTGGACTGGTACAAGTTCGATCTAAACCTCGCCCGCCGCATGTCAGTCCGTAGCCAACAGATTTCTAACTGCCGAGAATTCCTAGGGCGATGCCCCAGGTTGCGATGACAAAAGGCCCTTGGCTAAAAACGCGCGCGTAATTGGCCATCGCGAATCAAGACTTCAGTCTTCAAAAAAGCATGTAGCCAAGCGTAAGCCGACCGAGGAGAACGATTGTTCAGGAGAAACCCTACGCTGTTGCAAGCGGATACCCACGAGGTTCAGGTGAAGCTTGCTTGCATCCGCCTAATCAAATCATGGTCAACAAAAAATCAAGTGGGTGAACGATTCGCAATAATTTGTGGAATCCTTTACAGCCTGAACGATGACCGATCTGGCAGGGCACTTTAATCTGCTGCCAATAACAAACCAAGACCCGATTTTCGGAATTCCGAACCACTAAAGCCCAGTTTATTAGCTTGAAATTCATCTTTCGATGAGGGCAAACCAAACATTACATAACTATTACACGCGCAAAACAGACTGAAGATTTATTGTTCCGATCTGTTTTATATACTTCCCATCTTAAAACTGCCCTGCAGTTTCCCACAACCACTCGACCTCCCTTTAATCGACAAACCAATATGGTCGAGCGATTTTTCAAATGATGTTTCACGTTTAGGAAACGTGAATTAAAGGAATATAAATGGCTTCTGTTACACAACCCGAGACCCCTCCAAAGTCCCCACGCAAATACTCACCTCTAAACTCAATTGCTCTTCCGCATTCTGATGCAGTACTGCCAGAGATTGTTGCGCCGGAGATGATTGCGGACAAACATTCACATCACGACCATCATCATGACGAAGTGGTTTTTGATGACAACTCGCTGGGCAAACGCTTAATCATTCTCGGTACAGTGCTGTTCCCTTTGGCAGGCATGGGACTGGCCATTTATATGGCTTGGCAATTCTCTATGGTGCGTTGGCTGGACGTGACAATGCTTTTCGGTGGCTGGTATCTCACCGGGATGGGAATAACGATTGGTTACCATCGGATGCTGACCCACCGTTCATTCGAAGCCGTTCCTTCAGTCCGCTGGTTTTGGACTGCAATGGGAGCGCTTGCCGTTGAAGGATCACCAATCGATTGGTGCATGGTTCATCGAAAGCATCATCAGTTCTCCGATCATCATGGCGACCCGCACTCTCCACATCTTCATGGCGAAGGATACTGGAACGCGATTAAAGGGTTCTGGCACTCGCACACAGGTTGGATGTTTAACTCGAATTGGTCAAAAACCGAACGCCAAAAATATGTGCCTGATCTGATTGCCGACCCATTGTTGGCTTCGATCGACAAACGATATTACCTTTGGGTGGCGGTAACGCTTCTCATTCCAACAATCATCGGCGGCATCGCGGCTTTGTTTGGCCCGGTCGTTTCATTTACTTCGATCGCGCAAGGAGCTTCCTTGGGATTGGTCTGGGGCGGATTGGCTCGCGTTTGTCTTTCGCACCATATGACCTGGTCGATTAATTCGGTTTGCCACGTTTTCGGCTCACGCGATTACAAGTCATCTGATGACTCGCGCAACAACTTTTTCTTTGGCATCTTCAGTCACGGAGAAGGGTGGCACAACAACCACCACGCTTTCCCAACGTCCGCTCGGCACGGGCTGAAGTGGTGGCAATTCGATCTCAGCTGGGTGATTATCCGCGGCTTGGAAAAAGTCGGATTGGTTTGGAATGTTAAACTCCCAACCGAAAAACAAATGGCAATGCGCGAGATGAAGTAGTCAGCTGGCCCCCCAAACTACCATCAACCGAGCCGCGTCGTTGCGCAATGTTAGCCCGCTCATAAGACGATGTTAAACCTTAACGAGGTTGCGGACTGCGCTTTGGGAATTTTTGCCAATTCACACTGCAAATCTATTTTCCGCTCACGTAATCGAATCTGTCGCGAACAATTGTTCACTTAGATTCAACGCAGGAAAATATTATGAAACGACCATCATTCTCGAGTTCATTCCGTCCATTCATTGCCGTTTTCGGCCTGATTTTGCTGGTTTCACTGTCCGGCTGCTACTCAACTGGCGCTAATTCGCAGTTGTCCGGGTACACTCCGTTTCAACCGAGATCCTTTTCTCAACAAGTCAGTCAGCCACAAAACTATCAACCTCATTTTGCAGGTTTTCAACCGCAGGCCAGCCAGCAATCGTTTCAGGTTCAGTCGTTCCAAGGCTCAGGATCGCGGCCAGCTCCGCAGTCTTTCGCGAACCAAAATAGCGGCCAAAGTGGATTTAGTTTTCTCAATCCGTTCGCCAAAAAACCAGCTACTCAAGTCGGTTTCCAGGGTGGATTCAATCCATTCGGCGGGGGCAGTTGCTGAGGCTCTTAAGAACAAACACCGTGTGTGTTTATTAAATCAAAGTGTACGTGCAACTTACGAACTTGCCTTAGGCATTTTCACTTAAAGAAAAGCCCAATTACGAACTTGCCTTAGGCATTTTCACAAAACGATAACCGGCGTCGCGGATCGTCAGAAAATGAATTGGCTTGGACGGGTTAGGCTCAAACGTAATTCTAATCTGGCGAAGGATCTGGTCGGGGGCTCGTGTATTCATGTGCCCCGGCATTTCCCAAACGTCTTCCAACAATTTCGGGCGGGGAATAACGACGCCTTCGTTTTCAATGAAATACTTGAGGACACGAATTTGCAGCTGCGTTAAACGGACCGGTTTTTCTTTGACCGTGACCTCGTATGTCTTGAAGTTGATTTTCGCATCGCCGAATTCGTATTCGACTAATTCGGAATTCGGCTGGCCTGACTTTTTCGATTGAAAGCCGCCTTCGAATTGGGTCAGCAGATTCTTGATTCGGCTAATGAGTTCTTTCAACTCAAATGGTTTGACCAAATACTGATTGGCACCAACGTCGAACCCGCGCGTACGGTCTTCCGACAAAGTCCTTGCGCTCAACATCAACACGGGCATATGACGGCCCGATTCGCGAACGTTTTCGCAGACTTCGTAACCGCTCATTCCGGGCAACATCAAATCGAGGACAATCAAATCCACAGGCGGATTTTCGCCCTCAATCGCTTTGAGCGCCGCCGCGCCATTTCCAACTGCGGTGACAAGAAATCCTTCGGCTTCCAGGTTGAATTTAATTCCAACCGCCAAATGCTCTTCGTCTTCGACGACCAAAATGTGTTTTTGAGATGCCGCGTTCATAAGTTGAGTCTAAACCAAACTGCTGGAAATAGGCATTGGGTCAACTTTCTACGGGTTTTCTATGGGTTAACGTCGGCTTCGTAAACTGGTTTGCCGATTTTCGGATTCACCAAACGGTCTGTGTCTGGCGTTATCGATTTCGCACCCGGCAAACGGACTTCGAACAGCGTACCCAGCTTTCGGTCGCGATCAAGCACACTTACTTTTCCGCCCAGCCGTTTGACCAACGTGCGAACGATGTAAAGCCCTAAACCAGTACCCGGTTTTTTGCGTTGAAGTTCCGCACCCAGCCTGACAAATCGGCCAAAAACTTTATTACGTAACTTCTTGGGAATCCCGTCGCCATTATCCGAAATCTCAGCGACCGCCATCTCGCCTTCGATTCTCAACGACACGTAAACTCGCGGCGGCTCTCCAGCGTATTTCACTGCGTTGTCCAACAAGTTACGAAAGATCATCGCAGTGTCGACTCGAGGTGCTCGAATGACACACGGTCTGAGGTCGGTTTCGATCGTCGATTCCTCAGCACGATATCGCCCGCGAACGGTCGCCGCGCAACCAAGTATCAATTCATCCAACTGGATCTCATCGTATTCTTTATCGTGTCGGTTCTTTTCAATATTGCCCGCATCCAACAAATGACTAATCAAACCATCCAGTCGTTCCACATCGTCCATCATGAATCGATGAAACTTCTCACGTTCTTCTTCGCTAACGTTTCGAATGTCCATCGTTTGAAGGTAAAGTTTCAACGAAGCGATCGGCGATTTCAGTTCATGCGTTACGCTATCGATAAAGTTCGATTGTCGCCGCGTAAGGTTGATGGCTTTGATCGTCAGCGTCAGATAGATGATTACGCCAACCAGGACAAGCGCAAACATCAAACTGCCAACAGTGAGCAGGACCCAATAAAGCTGCGATTGAAATTGAACCGCACCATAGATCGTCAGCAACACCCAGCCAACGATCAACGCCACGATGACCAAAATCATCGCAACGCCAAGGGTAATCGGAAATTTCAGAGATCGACGTTCGAACATCACGGTAGCTTTAAAGGTGGTAACAACACTTTGAATTATAGTTGTCCAACACCACGACCGTCCAATGCAACGAATGCATCTAAAGTCTCAAGTCCCAATTGCGAAAATGCCTCCCTCACCCTTTTTCTCCCAGCCAGAAAACGCTCTCAGCAATGAAGAAGTTCTGAAACAGAAATAGCTTTGCTCCCAACAATTAATAGTGCCACTAGTTGGGTAAACAGCGGTAACAAGTACAATGCATCACCTCGTAATATTCCTCGCTATTGAAAGGGAAAGGAAAGGGAACGAAATATGCGTGAACATTCTACTTTTGCTGAATTTTGGCCTTTTTACCTTCAACAACATAGCCTGCCTTCGACTCGAGGCTGGCACTACGTTGGAACTACCTTGGCGATATTGACTTTCCTTGCTGCTGTTATTTTTCAAAAATGGGTTCTATTACCGCTTCCTATTCTATGCGGATATATTTTTTCGTGGGTGAGCCATGGTTTTATTGAGCGCAATAAACCTGCGACATTCACTTACCCGATTTGGTCGATTGTGGCTGATTTTAAGATGCTGTTATGTTTTCTGACAGGCAGAATGGGCACAGAACTCGAGCTCGCAGATCTAGGTGCTTCCCAAAAGAAAAGCGACGAGGACATAGACCGTTAAAGGATGCAGAGTCGGCATGCCGAAGCTCGGCGCGATCCACCGGATCGCCAAAAGAAAAAAGGGACGCAAAAAAAGGGACGCAGCTCAATGAATTTATTTAATGAGCTGCGTCCCTTTTCTTTCCCCGATCACCGAACCGGAACCAGCAATCTAAACATTAACACGCGCAAGTCCGGCTTCGCGTGCATCGTTTCGTTATCCCGCGTTGCGATCAACCTTCCAATGCGTATACATCAAAACAGTACGCTAAGACTGGAATCAACAAACACGAACCAATAAACATTATACCAACGACATCTCGACCAGTGCCATTTGTCGGTCCCGGTGAAAATTTGTGCTCCCAGTACGCAGTCAATGCTGCCAGAACCATGGTTGCGCCAATCAAGGAAAGTACAAGTGACAAGACCCACAGCGCAAAATAGGTCGCCGGTGAATAGCTTCGCAGGAGTCTAAACAGAGTCAACAACAATGCGAACACAGTGGTCAGCACAAAAAAAGAAGTTATTGAAAATTGCTCCCTACGTTTCATCTGCCACACTTGAGCGGGATAACGTCCGCGATCACCGAGTCCGGACGGAAGATCTTCCATTTCAAAATCACGCGCAAGCCGGACTTCGCGTGCATCGCATTGTCATCCGACGAGTCTGGGGATCACGCCAACCATTCGACGGTGTCTAGATTGTAGAAGATGCGCAACATGTCGTATAGTTCTTCGTGGGATCGTTGCAAGCGATCAGGCGTTTCAAAAAAACACTCCGTTGCCACGGCGAAAAATTCATTCCGGTTCTTCGCACCATAATGTCGTAAAATTGTCCAACGCCCTGTCTTCGCAGCGTCACACAAATCGGCGTACTCTTCGGCCACGATGCGATCCCACCTTTGTTCATCGTTAAGATTTTCAAAACTCAACGTCGCATTCATCCTGCCGTTGCGTCGATCGAAATGATGGGCGAATTCGTGAATTACGATATTGCGGTCGCCGTAATAATTGGCATTGAGAACGTGATGCCATGAAAGGATCGTAGTGCCATCAGGGCAAGCACGCCCAGAAGATGTTTCAGTGTGATAAGTAGGGTCAGATCCCTGGTTGTCGTCAAACTCTTGCCGGCAAACCTTGATTGTTCGGGCCTCGTCCATAAAGTCATCCTCATATCCAAGCAGCATTAAACCTAGATGACCTGCGATCGTCACCTTCATTGCTTCGTTCACTTGGTGACCATCTTTGCCCAGCCAGTCAAATTCCGCGACGATTACCTTAACGCAGTCGTGAAGCCTCCCGCGGTGCAGGAAATCGAGTTTCTGGTACTGCCAAATTCGCTCGTGCAACAATTCCTGCCAAGGCCGCGGCAGTGGCGCGTCCGCAAGTTCACGCCGGGTAAGATTGTCGTACCATTTTGTCATATCTCAAGTCGAATAACGGCAACGATCACCGAGCCGGAAACAGTGTACAAATTCCACGTGCAAACCGGACTTCGCGTGCATCGGATTGTTAAGTTGCGATGCGTCCCGCGGAAACGATTATTGCAGCTTTCGAGCGTTCGTTCAAAATATTTTTACCACTCACGTATACAATTAGTGAACGCCAATGGCAGTTCTTCGTGAATTGCACTGAAAAATGGCTCGCCAAAAGTATAGACTGGACCTCGGACCTCAGAAATTAGCCCGCACGTCATCTCTTCATTGACAAGATAAAAGGGATCTGAGCACGGAAAAACGTCAAGCGGCCACTCCTCGTAATGATCTGGCATTTCATCTACACAAAGTCGATACCAGATGTGCTGCAAATGTTCGACAACATGCCAGTTGAGACCGCGTAGCTCAGGGCGTTTCAGCACATTGATACATTTTCGCTGCAGATCATAATCGAAACCGACCTCCCGTTTGCCGTAGCTGTCAATGACGTGACCGACATCCCAAGTCTTGCAAGGTTTTGGTAGCTCGAACTCTTCTTCACCGCACAACCGGTCTTCTAGTCGTTTCCAAATTCGAGTTCTGCTTATGTCATCCAATTCATGCCATCCAAAACTTGCGCGGAATGCGGCAGCGCATTCGTTGAATTTGATTGCAATGCGTTCGCGCTCTTCGCCCGTCGAATGATCCACGAACAGGATCCGATGACGGTCTCGTTCGCACTCTTCTAGTGCGGCCTTGGTCTCTAAATATTTGGATAGTGTGAATGCCATGTTTTGGTAGTTGTGTTAGGTTTGTTCAACGTCCTGGAATAGCAACATAACGGCAACGATCACCTAGTCCGGACCAGCAACCTGAACATTAAAAACACGCGCAAGCCCAGATTCACGCGCATCACATCATTACCTCGCGTTGGAGCAATTAAGCCAACCAATTGGAACAGTTAACTGTTGGCTGTTACGTGACCTCAAAGTTGGTTTCACTCGCTTGATGCCATTCGGTGGTGGTTTGCCGAGGGCGCAGTACAAACAATCGAATCATCAGCAGGAACACAACCACTCCAGCAAACGGATGAAAAAAAGTGCCAAGAAGAATCGCTGCGATTGCTGCCATTCCCGTTTGAATGATGGGCAAATCACGAATCTGTTTTACGATCAAACAAACGGTAATGAAGCTCAAAACAGCCACCAGTGTGAGCGCAATTCCCGCGCAACCAAAGTTGTCGTAAATGCTAGTGGCAACCGCAACAATTGCGATCAAGAGCATGAATCGAGCGATGCTGAATTGCATATTCATTTGTTTAAGCGGGGTAACGTCCGTGATCACCGAGCCGGGACGATAATAATCTTGCAAGCAAAAAAATTCACACGCAAGCCTGTCTACATCTCTATCATAGCTTAAGAGCCAGCTTGTACGGATAGCGCTTAACGGCAAACCGTTGATACTGAACCGGCTCAAAAAAGCCCCGATTGACGGACTTTTTGCAGCGTGAAGCACAGCTACAGATCAGACCCAAATTCATTTCTGATGTTTGAATCACTGAAGCCTACCGTGTCAGCCATTTATCGGCCACCTCGACTGCGCGATGAATTCCTTACACTTCCCGCACCAGATAATCGAGATCGAGATGGTTGGCTGCTGGCGCGGCGGAACTGCTCGAGGCGATCAACTTCTGATTGCAGGAAGATTCCCAATTCGGATTTTGTGATCATTTGATCGTTGTCTGCGTCGACATCGGCAAACAGAATCGGAGGCGTGATATTTCTGACTTCTTCGATCGTCAGCTTACCCGTTTGCGTCAGCAAGTCATGATTCTGAAAGATAAGCTCAACCCGATGATTTACGGAATCGGTCGCGTCAACTGAATTGGTTTTCGCTTTCGCAGTTGCCTCGCCGTCCATCTGTTGGGCAACAATTTCTCGAACAGAAAGTGGCTTGCTTCGCTTCGAAGACGTTCCGCCCAAGAAGTTACCCAGTGATTTTTTTCCACCACCCACTCTTTTCATCAATTCGTCCATCTTTCGTCTTCGCTGACGCTCCAAGACAGACGTTGATTTGATTCCTGACAATCGTTCGATGCAAAGAATCCCAGCCATGTTGTATTCTTTGTTTTTTTTGTAATTGTTTTTTTCGTTCGCGGCTGACAACGCAATCGACATCGCTGGTTTGGCCGCCGGACCGATTTCAGACAACGCGTAGACGATATCCAGATAGTCAATCCGCATCATTCGTTTGGCTTGTTCTTTCAATTCTTCAGGTGAAACTGGTTTTCTGGGTTCTCTAGGGTGCCCGTCACTATCCATACGTGGACTGCCCAGGACACGCGGTTTGACCTTCGGGACGAGACGTCGTTTTAGTTTGTCCATTGCTTCATTTAACTCGGATTCGTAGACAGTGATCAAAGTTGGGACCGCAGACTTGGCTTCGGGGCCCCAGTGTTCGATCAATCGAAGTTCGCGCTCGTGTCTTTTGGTCGGAGCACTTTTGATTTTCTCAATCAGTTTTGGAAGCAGTGTGTCCCGCGAATTTGTGAGCCGCGATAGGACTTCCTCGATGATCCAGTCGTGTTTCGACGACATGGCTCGGATCAGCAATTTTTCCTTTGGTTCTTCCTTCAATTCCGATTGGTCCAAGATCGCAAAACCGTGATCACCAAGGTCAATTTTCGAATTGGACAACGCGCGAGAGATAAGCGTACAAAGCTCAGATTCGTTTAGGTGTTTGGACAGCCCTTTTTGTTGTGCCAGAATGCCAAACGAACGGTCCCGGATAAAATCGTTACTGCTTTGCGTACCAGTGACAAGAGTTTGAATCACCTCCGCGTCCTGACTGGAATTTCTGGAGCTTTCCTGAGCCCGGCTTGGGGCCATCATCGCACAGCACAACAGAACCGCGAACGAAATTTTCCGCAACGACATCGCTCAACTCCAGGAAAGAACAGTTTGGAAATCTCCCCTTCACCCCCAATGTTGAACCCAAGCTCTGGACAAGGGTTCCGTTCTTTTTTTTAACGCAGTTGTCGGCCAGTCTGCGAGGAAGAAGGAAGTAAGCAATTAATCTATCGCAGTGTTCTGCTTCGGTTCAATGTACTGTTATCCAACGCTTGCCATCATTGCCAGTCCAGCACGAAAAAAATCGGCACTAACGAAATCGCGAAAACCACAATAAAAACTGTCACCAAAATCATCTGGGTGACGCTCAACTCTTTTCGTCCCTTCGTATGGTAAAGCCGTGCGAAATCCCGCTTTCCTCTAACCAATGAAAACCCTGTCAGGGCTAATGACATCGCAAGTAAACAACTCAATCTTTGTGACTTATCCGTAACGGATGAAGTACCTTAGCTAATCAACTTTGTTCAATGAACAGGCTTTTGATTCTTCGGATATGAATAACCCAAAGCCATGCGGCCGTAGGCAGGCCCCAAACGAATATATTGAACAGGACTGCTTGTCCAGTTAGTTTGCCCAATGGAGAAGCGGCGCCTTGGCCTGGTCCGCGATATTCGCAAACCATTTCGGCCAAGCCTAAAGTTACAAGGACGGCAAAGATCCAAGAAGCAATCTGAACTGTGCGGTAAAACATTGGTTTCCATTTGAACATCCGTTCATTTTCCGTGTCAGATAATTTCGTATCATTCGGCGGTTGATATGGATTTTGACCCACGTAGCAGTCATTCTTAAAGGCGGATAACGGCCGCGATCACCGGGCCGCGGCGATCGACTTGCAAGTAGAAAAACCCGCTCGGCCCGCGACTCCATGTGCATCGCAATGTTATTCCGCGTTTGTGTTTGCAGCAAGCACGACCAATCCTGACCGATCCGTACCCTTCTCGGAGAACTTTCCTAACATCCGAACGGCCTTCCAATCGTCCCAGAATTCAATCTCTAACTCAACTGATTCCCCCGTGCCAATCTCGTAAAACCCATCGCAATGCCCGTCGCCAGACCAGGCATCTTTTTTCCAGCCCGAATCACTGGGAACTTCTTGGAAAAGTGAAATGCAAGATTCACTGGAACCACGGTACTCGAGCGTCGTGCGACCGGTATTTGTTACAGTAACGAAGACCTGATCATCTTTGCGTGAAACCAAGGTGACGTCTGGAATGTTCCGCAGTGGCTTCAAATTAACAAGCAGTGTCGTCTCTCGCCATTTCGGATCTGGAGCGTTTGGATCTGGTTTGGGCCACAAGAAAATCACTAACGCGGCAACCAGGGTCAGTGCAAGCAAAGTTCGAGTTGTGAACGTAAACGTTTTCATTTGATGAGCGGAATAACGGTTACGATCACCGAGCCGGAACGAGATCGTTCATTTTCAAAAGCACGCGCAAGTCCGGCTTCGCGTGCATCGCATTGTTATCCACCGATATCGGTGTGAGCTATCCAGCTCCTAGACGTGTCGATTAAGATCGTTGAAGTCATCCGCGACATGGTGAATTTCTGACGTTTCCATATTCCACCAGTATACCGCGTGTTGCAAGCAAGATGGATCATTTTGCATTGGTTTAAGCACGAGAGCGTCACCAGAGCCATTGTGACCGATTGCGATCAATTCATTTTGGAAATATTCAAATTCCCGCATGGTGGCAGTTTCGCGACAAACAGAATTGCACGTCCGTTGGATTCGTTTTCTACTGGACTGGTCGAAAAACGGATGCAACCAGAATACGTCTGTTTCAACGTCCACTGCACCGCCATTCATCTGCGTCATGGCGACGACGTAAGAAGCTGGAAATCGCACGCCAAGTTTCGATTCGGTTTCAACAATCCATTTTGCATCAACGGGAAATGGCATGTTGGTTAGGTGGATAACGTCAGCGATCACCGAGTCCGGACAATAGATCTTCATTTCAAAACCACGCGCAAGCCGGACTTCGCGTGCATCGCACTGTAACCCGGTGTTATTTGCCAGTTCTACGTGCGCCCATTTTCAAGGTTCCAATTTCTTTGTCGAGTCCGTAGAACCACCAATGATTCTCTGGAGCTGCCGGGAGTGTCTGATAAAGCAACGCAGCGATTGCATCGCCCAATCTTGCAATAGGTTCGGACGGTATTACGTCGTGTCCGCGTGTGTCAATTGAACCCCCATTAATTTGTTTCCATGATTGTATAGTTTCGCCGTCAAGTTCTCCAAATTTTCTGATTGCTTCCGACGCCTGATGGCAGAGATCCCGAACCATGTGAATTTGATCGGGCGACCAGTTGTCGTCAAGATAGAATCCGTAATCGGAAACGATGGCATTAACGCGCCAATTGTGAATTGATTCCGTGATCCATTTGTCGCTATCATTCATTTTGCTGGCGGCTTCGGCAATGAAATTGGCAAAGATCGACGAAGCTACGTCGTACGCCCAGAACCCATCGTCGCGAAATTCTACGAATACGGTTTTGGACATAGCTCAAGCCGGATAACGTCCGGGTTCACCGGGCCGCGGCGAACTCGCTAAACATTGAATCCCGCGCGGCCCGCAGATTTGCGTGCATCGCATTGTTATCTGGACAGTGCAGGACTGCCCTCAGTTTTTGGCCCCTCATTGTCACTTACGGGATCACTTTCTGACATGGCCGATTTTAACATTTCAGCGACAGATGGTGTAGTTTGGCCTATGCTTTTAAGCAGTGTTAGGGCGTGCGCAGCATCCGACGTTTCGTCGGACAGTTTTGAGAACAGGAACTGAATCGTTTCCTGCGAAACCTTGTCTGTTCTTCCTCGTTTGGAATAGTCCCGCAAAGCCTCTCCCGCATGGTATGCAACGACGTGGTCAGTATCTCTTAGGCGATCAAATAGCAACGGAAGTACGGATTCGGCAGATTCAGGGAACGCCGGTTCACTTCGAAGCCCTTGAACCCCAAGTCGCCGGAGGCCTGAATCTTCGTGGTCAAACAACTGAATGAGTTTTGAAGAGCAGTCAACGCCATTTTTGTGAAGTTCACCCAAAGCGTTCAATCGCACGTTGGGGTCGGAGGATTCGAAGCTCTGGAGGTTTTGAAGGTTTGCCAGCCGCTGGGTACGAGCATTCCAGAATTGGTTAAGGTAGAACCCGGCCAATATTATTAGCGCGACCACAAGGACCGTGTAAAACAAGGGCCCGAACCGTTTGATTTTCTTTGGTGGCATGTTCAATCTCTCAATGGTTCGAGATTAGTCCAGATAACGACCGCGACAACCGAGTCGCGAGATTAAATTGTCCATTCCAAAACCGTCCGGCTTCGCGACTTAGATTCATCGTATTACTATCCGACGATTGAGTTAGTCGAAGCCTATAACGGCAACTGACAGCTCTGAAGAATCAGCATTGTACACGACAAATTCATCAAACGCCCACCAGATGTGAGCAAAGTCGACGCGAATGGATTCATCATCAGGCGCATGAAGGCGCCATGCGTTGCAAATGCCTAACGAGTTGGCCCAATTGTCGATTGTTGCAGTTTGTTCGTCATTCAGTTTTGGTTCGAAATCATAGGATTGAATTGTTTCGTGCAATGTTGATTGCAATTCAGCGACCGAAATTTCCGTATACCACTCGCATTTGAAGTGATCCAGCAGAAACGGCCCGTGTCGGTCAATCGCTTTGCCCCACGGATCATGCGATTCGCAAAATGATCGGGCAAAATGTGACGAGGCTGTAAACTCAGAAAGGATCGCAACAGGAGAATCGCCATTGATCTCTAAGACAGAAAATCGCGATGTGTCGAACCAGCCACGATCCCAGATTCGAGTTAGGGATGTGTCGATATGGCTGAAGTTCATATGCGCTCTAGTCGATCTTCTGTCTTCCCAATGCGGACGATCGTCCGCAGCTATTTGCTATCGTCGCTATCGCGACTGGACTGATTCGATTGAGCGGTATTGAGCCGAGGCCCGCGTTGGGTCTGTCGTGTAAAAGGTGAGTCCGTCAGTGCGTGGTAGTAACGAGTCAGTAGTAACAGGTAAACTGTCATTTGTTATGGGCTCAAGGGTAAAGTGTTTGCGCTGCCCACCACAATGCGACCTTTGTGATCGCACGGGTGAAACGACTCGAAGACGCGGTTTCTCAATCGTTTTTTGCGAGGCCTTCGATCTTGAGAATTAGCTTGCCTTTTAAACCTGGCAAAAGCTGGCCTTTTGAGTTGTCGATGTCGGCCCAGACTTCAAAGACTTTTTCGGTTGGCAGTATTTCTGGACTGACAAAGAAAACTTTTGCGCTCATACGTTCAATTTCGCCATCACGGTCGAACTCAAAAACGGCTGGAGTTTCTCTGTTTACGATAAAAGCGTGCTTGGAAGAAAACACGGCTTTGGCTCGCAATTTTTTTAGACTGATGACACGGACCATCGGTTGTCCGGCCGTTACTGATTCGCCAACTTGCACCGATGTATCTACCACCATTCCCGCGATGGGTGATTTAATAGACCTACGTTCCAATCGAATTTTCGCTCCGGACGCTTCCTGAGTCCTGAGGTCGACATTCAAGCCAGCCGTTTCGCCTTCCATTTCGGCTTGTTCACAAGAAAGCTTGGACTGATCCCGCTCTAGCCGTAGTCGATCGATCTCCGTTTCCGAAATACTCAATGCATATTCACGAACGGCATTAAGACTTTTCTCAAGCTGCTTTTCATTGACGGCCAGCGACTTTCTTGCAAACCGCAAATTTACATCGTTCTTTACATCTTGTTTGGCAATCTTCAAATTGAGTTCTGCCGAGGCGGCTTCGACTTTGTAAAGGTCACTGTCCAACTCAACAAGCGCATCATCTTGCGCGATCATTTTGCCCGGTTGGACCAAGACGCGTTTAACAACGCCCGGATCCAGCGTGGCAACAGTAACGTTATCAATCAACGTAAGTTGAGCACTGTCGTAAGATATTTCCAACTGACCAAATGCATTGGGTGTCAGAACCACGGTAATCAATAAAGCAGAAACAAAAAGGGAAGATAGCGGTCTCACGAATGATCTCCAACATTCTAAACAAATCGAATTCATCATTAGCCATAGACTACTTCATGATACTCGCTTAGCCAGTCTGATTGTGCTTCTAATTTGTTTGTGGCCCCAAGAATCCAAATTGTTGCACATTGGGGGCGCCTGCTGCACGCTGCAGTTTGTCATATCGCGAGGCAGCCTCGGATGGATTCTCGTGATTGACAGCTTCTTCCATCAACTGAATTTGAAACTCAGACAACAATCGCCCTGATTGGGAATGCAATGTTGAATGGGCCAATTCGTAGTCCGTTTTCGTACGGTGGTATTCCAGTTCGGCTTCGAGAAGCCGTTGTTGAGAATCGAGCAAATCTTCGAAGCCAACCGCATCCGCTTTGTAGGCTGCCTTGCGTGAGTCAACGGTGACTTGGGTGGCTTGACGTTGAAGGTCGGCCAGCTCAATTGACTTATAAGACTGTTCAAAAATTCGCAGAGCAGACCCCAGGTCATGGACGATCTGCTGTTTTATTTCTCTAAGAATTGCTCGCTCGCGGCTCGTTCTTAACTGGGCATTTCGAACTCCGGAGTAGGCTTGGCGAAATCCAATCGGCATGTTGAAAGCAAAACCAAATTCGAACTCATCAAAGTTTCCAGCGAACGCCTCGTTGAGTGCGCCTTCGAACTGTTCCGAACTCCCGATGAGACTGTCACCGAATCCGTTGTTGCGGTACGTGGCAATCGCGTCCAAGCGCGGAAGTGTAAAATTGCGAGCCGCTAACAAAAGGAGTTCGTTTTGCTTCACTCGCCACTCCTGCTCCTTTAGCTCAAGCCGGTTGTTAAGAGCACTATCAACGAGGTCATCCCAAACCATCAATGTCTCGACCGATGTTGGCTCGTCAGATGGCTTCAAGAGCACCATGTCACTTTGCGGAAGATTCAAGAGTCGGCGCAGGTTGGCTTCTGCTTGAAGAACTCCTGGGCTACCGTTGGTTTCGATTCCATTGAGGCTTCTGTCAAGCTGCGACTCGAACTGATAGTACTGGGCCCTGGCTTGCGCTTCACGATCTGCTTCACCGCCAGGTAAACCGTTATTAAGTCGAGCCTTGGAAATATTCCATGTTTCCAAGCTTGTGTCCCGCGCCGATTTTACTGTCTCAAAATTTCGGTAAGCAAGGTCAAGCTGCCAATAGGCGTTGATGATTTCAAGAACCATCTCTCGAACGCTGGCTTCAAAATCACTGACTGAAATGTTGTAGTTAGTTCGGCTAACCAAATATCCATTGCTACCTAAAAATCCGGGGCCCGTGTTGGGGCCAGCAATTCGGTTGAACAGAATCCCGCTTCCTTGCAACAGCGGATGGGTCACGGTAGCTTCCCAGTTAGTCGTCCACGAACTTCCGAAAAGTGCGGAAGGACTATCGGTATTATCATGGATGACGTCGCTGGAGATTTCAAACAACGTTCCCGTAACGGCCCGTTTATTCAATCCAAAATTCATCGTGGTTAAGTCTTGTTGAACCGCGGGCGAAACCGCGGTTCCAAATGCATTGGTTGCAAGGTTGTTGAATGTGTCGTCGTTGTTGGCGTAAAGTGCATTCGCGGTAAAATTGGTATCGAACTGAGAGAGTGCTGCTTGCGCTCCGAAGTTTGGATCCGTTGATTGAATTGCCGGATCAAAGGAACTAATTGCGCCTGGTGTGTTACTGACGACCGTTGCCGCCAGACTACGCAAGACTTCTGTGTCTTGCATTGCAATCCCGATGGCTTCATCTAACGAGATCGCTCTGAACTCATCTGGTAATCCACTCAAACGTGTTCGGGGACGTGAGCGTGGCTGAATACTGACAGACTCAGCGACGTTTTGGATCTCCAGATAGGAAGCTGGCGCAACGGATGTGACAACCCCACCCGCCTTGGGTGGAAACAACGGGGCCGCTTTTTTAAATTGCGAATTGCAGCCACTCAAATAGACTGCTGCAAACACCAACAGGGCAGTAATGTTCATGCATTTGTAAGGCATTGAATACTCAACAATTGCGTGGATTGAAGACGTTCTTTTAAGTCGTAATAACCCTATCGGCCTTAATTTTTGTCTTTACTAGACTAACTGTTGGTTTCATTAAAAACAGAAAAATGCACAAATCGACCTCAGCCCTTAAGGTCAAATCAGCTTGCCCAACCGGAATAATTGACACAACCGAAATAGGGTGGGAATACTTGACGAAGCCTCCTGATTTGACGAATTAGAAGACGTTGGCAAATATCATGATCCAAAGGGGCTTGAAATGGTGATTCGAAAGATCTGCCTGAGTATATTGTGTGGAGTCTTCGTATGTCTAATTGGATTCAAACATACGATTGGGCAGGAAACGCTCATAATAGACCCCCAGCAAGAAACTACACCCAGCAGCAAATTGGACCCCAGTAGCTTTGCCACACCTGACAATCTTGTAACACCTGGCGGTCTTGTCGCGCCCAGCATCCTTTTAGATACCTCACCAAAGGTTCGAACACCAAAAGACAA
>CAYZGP010000011.1:64207-78147 GCA_964478065.1 uncultured Pirellulaceae bacterium | reverse complement strand
GTGGAAGGAGTGTTTGCCTTTGTGTTGCCCGCAGTGGGGTTTGATTTCGGAATGCGATTGGTTTTTGGTTTTGGTGTTCGCGCTTTTGGTTGGGCTCTTGCAACTTTGGGTTGGGGTTGGGTTCTCGGTTGCGGTTTGGGTTGCACCTTTGGATTGGGCTGAACCATTGGTTTGGGTCTAGATTTTGGTTCAGGCTTAACTGCCGCTGGTTCGGGCTGAGTTTCTGGTTCAGGTTCAACGTTTGGAGTTGAGGTAACTGGATTGGCTTTGGTTGAAACGATGTCTGAATCATTTTCAATGACGCCCTTGATGACTGGCTGAGTGTTTTGCCTGTAAAGCGGCAGCATGCGGTGGCGGACTTCGAGTGAAAGCAAGTTCATCGCCGTAACGTAAATTCGTCCACCAAACGCGCCCCAACGGTCGGGAACGGGTTGGTACGGATGCCAGCTTCCTGCAAGGTCGCCTGATTTTTCCTGCGAGCGGAGCAAGAGTGGGCGGAGTTTATTGTTCCACTTGTTCCATTGCGGACCGTCGACGTACTTCATCACTTGCGTCGCGTAGTACCAGTAGTACGTGTCTCGCTGGATTGGTGTTGAGTCGTTGGGCAGTTGGGTCTCAAGCAGATATTCGGCTCCGGCGATCAGGCGAGGGTCTTGCTGGTCCCAGCCTGAATAAATTCGCATCAACAAACCAACTGCCGTCATCGATGGTGTAGGTTTACGTCCCTGGATTCGCGAAACGCCTTTCGAGTCACGGGCGTATGGGTTGTATCGGTATAGTGATTCGTTTTCTGGATCTGCGGCAACGTCCAACCAATCCGCAACACCATCGAAGACCCCATCGTCAACTTTTAAACCGGCCAGCCGACCGCTTTGAAGCGCCATCATCATCCACCCAGAAACGGACGTGTCGGCCGATTTTTTCCCCGGCTCATCAAAGTATCGCCAGCCACCTTTGCGAGGGTCTTGGGTTGCGATGATGTAATCAAGTGCTTTTTGCGCGGGCTCTTTTAAGCGTGTGTCTTGCGTCATGCCGTAGGCTTCGGTGAGGGCCAGTGCAGCGATCCCGTGACTATAAAGCCGGCATGCGTTATCGGATTTATTGTCCGATTGAACGTAAAGTCCACCGTCATCGCTTTGGTTTTCGATCAGCCATTGAATCGCGTGGTCGATCTGACGAGCGTACTTGAATTCTCGATGGTTGTAGCCTGCTCCCTGGAATGCCAATAGTGCCATGCCAGTTGCGGCGGTATCACTGTCCAATTGCGAGATATGTTGTGTCGATTCGCGGTCAAATCCGGTCAACGTCCAGCTTCCATCTGCCGCTTGATAACGGGCGAGAAACTCAAGGCCAAGATGAATGGCGGCTTCGGTTGTCGGTTCGGCGGCACGGGCGACCGCTGATGGCCGGCGGTTCTTAAATGCGTCTTTGGCCAGTACGGCGTCGGGATTGATTGACGGCAAGCCGCCGAAATCAGGATCGCGATAACGGTTTTTCAAATTGGGCTGAATCTGTTTGCTTTCGCGAGTCGCGGGTCGAGTCATGACACCGATAAAGTTATCCGGTCGCTCGCCCAATCCAGCCGGTCCTTCGGGCGCGATGACTTCCAATTGACTTCCTTGAACCTGCTCCATCGCCGCAATTTTTGTGCGGGAGAGGGAAAGCGATTTTGAATCGAGGGCTGCCGTATCTGCTCGATTGCCAGACGAAGCAGTCATAACGGCTTCCATATTCTCGCCGGAATTCGAAGGGTTGAGCGTTGGCGTTTTTGTTGTTGAACGGCGTCGTGGGCTGCTGGCCACACCTCTGGTAAGTTCGGGAGTGGTTTCAGGAGTCGTTGAGCGGCCTTCGCGACGGGTTGGCGCTGATTCAATGATTGGCAGTGACGTCGCGGCTTGCATCAACACATTGGCCGCCGTGCGTCCGATTCCTGAGCCCGGCAGCGCGGCTGCGGCTTGGCGAGAGATGTCGACTGTGGTCGATTCGCTAAGCGCATCGGCGCCTCCAGTTTTGCTGGTCAGTGCACGGCCATCGTTTTTCACTTTTCCAAATCCGTCCGTTGATCTGACCACCGGTGCAGAAGCCACACGGGTTCGTCGATTGCCGACGCCGTTGATTTCTTCGTCTTCCTCGTCCTCTTCATTCCAGCTTGCGGCGTCTTCCATTCGTCTGGAACGAACGCGGGAGTCGGCCAATTGTTGGACGGTGGTCGATTTGCCCTGGTCGGAAATTTCACCTGCCGTTTCAGATGACCACCGCTCGGCAGTTGTCGCCATGTCGCCACCAGCGCGAGTCGCGGCAAGCGATTGGGTCGAGGGTTCGATCGCATCGTTGATTGGAGGCGCGGAAGACCGAGTGCTGGGCGCGGCCACTTCCATTTCGGTCGAAGCCATTAATGATGGCGTTATTTCCGAGCGGTCTTTGGAGCGGCGTGTTGCTTCCGGATTCAAGCGTGAGACTTGTGTTTGGCCTCCACCTGACCGCCGTCGATTCTCTCGATCAAAGACAACTTTGGTGGGGCCCAAATCAACCGTCGCGCTTCCTTTTTCAGCTGAAGACTCATCACGATGCGTGGTTGAAGCCGTCTCGATTTTGGCAGCCGACGATTCCAAAGTCCGTTGGCCTGTGATGTTTGCTCCGGAGATTTTTGCAGCGGCAGTCGTTTCGGCTTTAAAGGCACTTGTGGGTACCTTGGTTGAGCCAACAGAACGTCTCGATTGAGAATTTTGTGACGAAGTCAACATTCGAGTTTCGCTAGGACGACTGGTTGTCCGTTGACGACGCGCCGAGTCCGATGCGCGGGTGGCGGGGCTGTTTTTGCCACCAACAAAACGGTCCAGATTTTTCGAACGACCCACGCCTGCGACGCCTTCGGTGCTGCGGGAGACGGAAAGTGTTTTTGAGTTGAGTTCGCGAGTGGCGGTTTTTGATTCTGGAGATCGTGAAGGTTTTTCGATGGCCACCGGTGAAGCGGCAATCGCTGCTTGCTGGGTTGAGCGTCGAGGTGTTTTCGTCTGCGAAGTTTGGTTCGAAATACTTGGCTTGATTTGGTTGGGCTTGGTTCGCGGTTGGGAACGAGCGATTTGTGACTGCGGACTGGATTGCGTCCTGGGTTGGTTGCTCATCGCCGGGCGAACCGTATTGCTTTTTACTGGTCGACGAGTCAACTTGCTCGATGCTGCAGAAGGCTCAAGCTGGCTGGGCTTGGTCGTTGTCGCGTTGGCAATCTTGTTGGCATCAGGAGCTTTCTTTGCGGCAATCGGTAACGATGAAGTGTCTCTGCGAACTCGGGCCTTGGAAGGTGAAGCGCTAGCGGTCGTTTTACTGGTCGCTGCGTTTGAGGTTTCCCGTCGGCGCGGTGAACTGGAAGAAGATTGTGCGACTTTTGTTTTTGGTTGGATGGCTGGAGCGGGCGAAGGTTTTTCGGGTTTGGGCTGGTTGGCTGGTTGAGTGGCGACTTGTTTCTTAACCGTGTCGGCTTTTGTTGAACTGTCGATTTTGGGTTTGGCAGCAGCAGGCGCCGGTTTGACGGTGCCCACTTTTTCGCCCGTCATTTTCTGACTGGACTGTGGCAAAGCATCGTTGTGTTGTCGCCGCAGTTTTGAAAGATCGCGATTCTGGCGCGGAACCGACGTGGCGGTTGTTTCACGGCGGACCAATTGTGGATTGATTTGAGATTTTACCTCTGGTACCGGAATGGTCTGTGGCTGAGTGTTGGTGGTGGGTCTGGAATTTTTTTCGGTTTCGACACGCGGTTCGGGTGTTTCCTGTGCATTGGTTTGTTGAAAGACGAATGCGGCTTGTTGATCGCTAATCTCAATCGTCCGAACACGTTGCTGTGCGATTTCCCGCTCGGCTGGTTTGAATGGGTTTTGGAAAATATTGACGACCGACGCAAACACCAGGATGAATAAGTGAATCGCCAGGCTGCTGATGATCGCAAATTGAAGTGAGCGCCGAAGTCGGCTGTTGTCCAAATGAAACAACATAAAAATCGCAACGGCAGCCAGCAGTGGCAGAACCAGAAGGCTGCCCCACATCCAAGGCCCGCGCAAAACCGTTAACACGGCGCCAAGCATGATCCCGCTGAGTACCGTTAACGCAACGAGCACCGGCCAGAATTGCTGGTCGAAGGAGCTGTCCTTGGCAGGCGTTATTTTTTGTACGGTGCGTTTCATTTATTGATTTTCAGTTTTCAACAGTTGGGTCTATCTATTGAATGTCAACTGGCTGTGTGGCGAGCAGGGTTCAGCACGCCGCGTCGTATTTTTATTTCTCATCGATTGTAGCGGTGAACTCGTTGATTCCTACTTTTTTACAAAGCCCAATGGCGAGAGCGATGTGCTGCCAGTCGGAAGCTTTGTCGCCACGAATGACAACGGTTTGGGTTAATGGGTTGTTGGTTTTCGCCCGACGCAGGATTTGCTCGACTTGTTCCGGCTTTCGAAACGCCCCATCGATATAGTAGCGCCCTTGTTCGTCAACATTGACGACCAGTTCATCGGGCTGAGCGGATGCTGGCAGGGCTTCTGTGACACTTGGTAAATTCAGGTCCAATTCTCGTTCTTCTTCGGAGAACCGAGATGACACAAGAAAGAAAATCAGGAGCAGAAATACCACGTCAATAAGAGGCGTGATGCTTAGTGATCCGATTGCGGAAGTTGTTTTTAGTTTGACTGCCATAAAAATGTCTGTTTTGAAGGATGGCTGTTGAAAGTTGGAACTAACCAGAGGGCAATGGATAAAAAACGTGTTGAAGGCTGCGAGCAAAATTCAATGCCGCGAGCGCCATCACGTTTTGGATGGCACAAATTTGCACAAGCCGTCAGCTGTTTTTTCTTCCTGGCGGACGATGGGTACCACCGCCTGTGCCGGCAAGTTCTTCGCCGGGCTCCATGTAACCAGGATCTTGGTCGCCTGTTGGAAGCTCGTGTTCACCGTCAAATTCGTTGCCCACTCCTTGCGTAAATCGAACTTGTCCTTCGTAGCGTTCGAACTGGGGTAGCAGATTGAAAACCATTTCTTCAATTTCATTCATCAACTGAACGATTCGGTTTTCATAAAAGTGTGAAAGCACAGCCGCAGGAATCGCGATCATCAATCCGACCATCGTTGTCACAAGTGCGACATAAATTCCATTGGCCAACGCAACGCCACGGTTTTGCCCTGCGTTCAATTCTGCCAACTGGGTCGTGTCATAAAACGCCTGGGTGATTCCCCAAACCGTTCCCAACAATCCAATCAGTGGCGCGACGGCGGCGGCGAGGCTGAGCCACGATGTCATCTGAGCCAAACGGGTGGCTTCGCGTTGACTGGATTCCGCGACGGCGTTTTCCATTTCCGATTGAGGCCGGCCGACTTTGACCAACATCGAGCGGAGAACGTAAGAGGCTGACGAGGGGTATCGTTGGCACGCCTGGTAGGCGCGGCGCGGATCAAGTCCGCCCGGTGATTGACTGAGCGACGAAAGTTGATCGAGCAGTTCGCCAGGAAAGACTTTCTGACGACGAAGCGCGAGGAATCGTTCAATGCCGATCGTGACCACGCCGATTGAAAGAATCAGCAACGGGAGCATGAACCAGCCGCCTTGCGTGAGCAAAGACAAAAAGTTGATGCCGCGTTTGGGTGGCACGGGTGTGCTTGATTTAAGGCTGTCGGATCCTTCGTCCTGAATGATTCGAGCTGCTGTCGCGATGGGCGCGCTGCCAGAAATGTTTGGAAGTTGGGAAGCGGAAGTAAAATTTGGAGACGAGCCGATTGCAATGGTTGCAATCAAAATGAATCCGAGCGCAGTCGCCAAATGCGAGCGTCGGTAAACGAAAAGATTCATGTTTGCTCCGAGTGGGTTGTTGTAGGCAGTTTTGGCACAACACATTTTTGAGTCTTGAGCGATTTGACGTCGATCAAATGTGCGGACTGATTAGTAATGTTAGGGATGTCGAATATTTGTGATGTTAGCGGCGTCCCAATACGTTCCCCATATGGTAACTGCCCTTTGCGATTTGAGGGGCGGTTCAATGGCAAGAACACGCGAAAAAGCGGTTTTTAGAATCAGGATAGCACTACCAATGTGAAGCTGGCTAAATTATTCGGGGGATCTACTTACCCTGCAGCTTTCTTAAAGTTTCAAGTTGTTTTTTGGCTGGCTCGACCAGTTTGTCGTCACTGTAGTCGCGAAGTAGCCTTTCGAAAAACTGAATCGAGTTCTCGATCAATTTTGGCTTCAGTTCTTCCGGCGCCGAAGAGACTTGCACAAAATTGCATTGACCGGCTTCGTAAAGAGCGTACGCTTGCCAAGGCTTCACATCGGCGGCCGATTGGGCGGCGCCGAATCCGAAGAACACTTGTTTGAATTGAACGATGGCGTCGTCGAATTTCTTGTTTTCAAAATAAACGTCGCCAAGCATGCAGTAAGCACGCGCTCCGGTTTTGCCCAGATTGTCTGAGGCCTTTTCGAAATACTCGATCGCGTTTTCAGTTTGCTTGAGTCCGCGATATGCATTTCCCATTTCCAGCCAAGCGTCTTGTCTGAATGCGAGGTCGGCATCGGAGTCGGCAAGCTGTTTGGCCAGTTGGATCGCTTCGTCGTGCTTCCTTGTTTCGTTGGCGCTTTGCGAACCGTGAAGCATGGTAAGCCATTTGATTTTCGGTTCGATGTTTTCAGAAGCGTCGACAACAGGTTTGGCAGCAGTGTAGGCGGCGAATGCTTCGTCGTGTTTCTTTAAACGGAATAGCGACTCGGCCACCATGAACATTCCGTCGGCGTACAGATCGCCTTTTTCGAATTCGTTGACTTGCAGTGCGAAACCGGCTTGAGCCTCGGTAAACTGTTTTTGTTTGTAGTGTGCCCAAGCAAGTTTATAAGCGGCTTTTTCGCGTATCGAATCGTCTGTTTTTGATTCGATGCATTTCTTGTAAGCCCCAATCGCATCGGCATAATTTTCTTTTGCATAAGCCGCTGAGCCTAAGTGAAAATTGGCTTCCGGGGCGAGCGAACTGTTTGGCGTTTTTTCGGCAATGACACCAAAACGCTCAAGCGCGAGGTCTTCTCTTTTTGTATTCCGATAAGCCCAAGCGAGCTCGTAGTTGAAGCGATCGACCTCTGGAGAGTTGGGTGTTTCGGTAAGCAAGAGTTTGAACGAGTCGATTGCGTCATCCCATTTTTCAAGCTGAACCTGTGCCAAGCCGATTTCATACAACGCCTTGATCCGCGGTGCCCCTTCAGGATTGGTATCTAAAAACGCCTTTAAGTCCGCTAGCGATTCCTCGGCGTTACCCGATTTTCGCCGTGTTGCGCCTCGGTCCATCGTGGCTCGTTTGGCGAGTTCATGCCCAGGAAATTTCGTCATCAAATCAGAAAACAGTTTTTCAGACTCTGTGAATTCTTTTAATTCCGATTTACACCAAGCGGCGTTATACAGTGCGTACGGCACGAAGTCAGATTGGCCGTGCTTGGACAGAATGACTTCGAAGTTATTCAAAGCTTCCGTATAATTCTTTGCGTTGTAAAAGTGGTCACCCAAACGATACCGCAATTCGGGAACCCAGGGAGATTCCGGGAAACGATCAAGCAATTGTTTTCCGGTCGCTTCGCCTGCTTCGGCTTGGCCGGTATCTAGTTGGGCGCGGCACAGCATCAGCAATGTTTCGTCAGCGAGCGGGCCTTTGTCGTCGGCTTTGATGGCTTGGTCCAATGCAATCGCGGCGGCTGGATATTCTTTCAGTGCGTATTGGCTGGATCCAATTCGTAAGAGTGCTTCGGCTTGTTGGGATTCGAGTTTCAATTCACGAACCAATGGAGCCAGAGCGTCGACGGTTTCTTTGTATTTTTTTTGCTGGTAAAGCGCGAGGCCTGAGCGGAGTTGCCAGAACGTTTTGTCTGGATGTTCTGAATGTTCTTTTGCGAGTGTGTCAAAGAGCACTTGGGCCTCGGCAGGTTTGTTGCTGAGTAGAAGTGCTTCGGCTTTTACATAGACAGCGTCGGGAAGAAAGTCATTTTGGGGGTAGCGTTTTTTAAACTGTTCAACTTTGTCGATGGCGGCTTTGATGTCATTGGCATCGGGCTGCGTTTGATCCGTTACCGCGATGGACGCGAAAGCTGATTTGTAAAGAGCGATCGGTGCGCTGGGGTGGTCGCCGTGTTTATCGACGACCGCTTGAAACAAGCCGACAGAGTCTTTGCGTTTTTCTGGCATGAGATAGGCAGCTTCGGCTTGTGCCATCAGGAGAGGCACCAATGCTGGCTTGCCTGCGGATTTTGGAATCCATGCTGTTGCGAGGTCATAGGCGGCTGGGATTTCTGATGTGTCGTTAATGTAAAGGTCAGACAGAATGCTGGCGGCTTTGCTTGAGAGTGCTGACTCAGCGGCGTCGGGCCCGACGACTTTCAGGAGCGCTAGTTTGGCTTCGTTGGTCTTGCCAGTATCGCGGTAAATGATGGCGGAGTTGATGAGTGACTGGATTTTGAAGGGTGAATCAGAGTTAGCGATTTTTGCGTAGGTCTCAGTAGATTTTTCGAGTTGGCCGAGTCGCTGGAAGCAGAACGCTTGTTGAAACGCGGCCTCGTCGGCCAGTTCTGCGGCAGCGGTATCGTTGGCTTCGATTGGTTTTTCGGCGATTCGAGTCAGCAATGAAAGAGCCCGATTAAGTTTGGTTTTGGCGGGTTCTTCTTGTTGGGCTTTGGAATCTGCGTCTGCTAAATTGATCAGCGTTCGCGCTGTTTCAAAGCTCACGATGTCGTAGTCCGGGTTTTGCGGCGCATCGGCATCGGCAAGAAAACGTTCGTAGTACTCAAGCGATTGGTCGTATCGTTTGGCGGCAAAATTCAAATCCGCGATCGCGTACAGGGCTTTGAATTTGTTGGTTTGTTTGGGGTAGCTCAGCATCGAAGTGTAGGACTTGATCGCGTCTTCGGGTTGGCCAAGGTGTTCAAAGGCGGCTCCTTGGTAGTAGCAGGCTTGGTCGGCGTCTTCGAAGTTTTTGGGATTCGATTTTAGAAGGTCCGCAAACGTTTGGGTTGAGGATTTGAGTAGCGCGATGCCTTTGTCTTGCGTGGCTGCATTCTCGATAAGTGCTTTTCCGTGTCGGTATTGAGCAAAGCCCAAGTACAAACTGGCGTTTGGTTTTTTTACGGACTCGTCGGCGCTTAGTTTGGTCAACGCAGATTCAAATTGGGGAATCGCTTTTTCAAACTCGTTGGTCTGGGTGTAGCAGATTCCAGCGTTGTAATGTGCGTTGCCGACAAGCGTTGACTGACCGTGTTTGTTGATCAGTTTTTCCCAAGTCGTGGCGGCAAATGGGAAATCACCGTCGTTCTGCGCGCTGAAAGCAGCTTGGGCAATCGCACGGGCGGCTACTTCGTCTTGGGCTGTGGCGGAGTTGGCCAGAAATGACAAAAGCAGAAATCCGAAAACGAAAACCGTTTGGGAGATTCTCAGCCCAGCTGATTTCAAAGCCTGAGTTGGGGATTGATGTTTCATTTGTTTGCATCGCGCAAAACGGAGCATGTATTCAGCCATTTTGAAATGTGTGTTGGTTATGCGATTGACTTGGTGGCGATTGACTTTGGTTTTTGCCACATCGCAGCTTATCAATCAATCCTTCGGTAAGCTTAGATGTGGACCGCTAACAAACCAGCCGACAACAAAAAACGATCGAACCATGGAAGCCGATCGACAAAAAAAGCGATCCAACCATTCAAACCGATCGGCAAAACTACGTTAGTTATAATCTACACAAGATCTTGAGATTTAAGTTTTCGGTCAAAATCAAATCACTTGAAATTCGTCAAACCTTAATCGTGGTAGTTACTTAATTAACCCAAAATCTTGATTGAATAGTTTAACGGTTAACCAGCAGGGCTGGCGGGTTACGTTTGCGACTAACGCTTGGCCGATCCAAGTTTCTTCAATCGTTACCAAAGTACGAACTAAAAGGCGCAAAAGTTTGAACTTCGTCAGCGTTTTTCAATTATTGGTAGGGAAAATCTGTCCGCTTTTTGAATTTTCCGAAACTGTCGAAGCCACCAGACGGGTGGTTTGAGAGCCCTAGTATCGTCAAAAAATCGACTTTTGTGGTTCAAAGTGAGCGAAAACGACGATCTGGATAATAAACTGGCGCGAAATAACGTGTACAATTGAGGGTAAAGCTGTAATATACCAACGCCTTTTCATACAAAGGTCTGCTGCCGATTTGCTTAAGTGATCCCCTTCCTCTCTCCATGATCACGGCTTGGCACTAACCAAATGTTAAACCGTATTGCCTCAGCTGCATTCGTTTTAGCCTGACATGCTAACAGGAGAACAAAATGAGATCTGCATCAACTATTGCCTGTCGAACCCGCCACGGTTTGACTTTGATCGAAATCATGATCGCGTTGACGATGACGTTGATCGTACTGGGCGCGATGATGTCTGCGTTTTCATTTGCCAGTACTCAAATGCAATTGGGCCGCAGTGTGATGGAGATGGCCAACCGTCTTCGTTCTGCCGAAGAGCTTTTCCGTTCCGATTTGGAAAACCTGACGTTGGATCCACGAAGCTTCACCGAAACGACATTGGCTAAAGGCTATTTTGAATACAACGAGGCAGCTGATCGTGACTTGGATTTGTCAGGTCCAATCGACATCGCAAATTCATATCAAGGCGACATTGATGATTCGCTGGGTTTGACAGTACGAAGTTCAGGGCGAGCATTCCGCGGTCGACTCGTTAATACAGCCGTCACTCCCAATGTGACTACAGTGATTGAGTCGTCTTTGGCAGAAGTGTTTTGGTACACATCGTTTTCCAATTTAGACGGCGATGCATTTGTTGACTTCGAAGATACTCTTCGCGTTCATCGTCGGGTCTTGTTGATCCGACCTGATCTTGGACGACTTCTAACTGATGTACCGCTTGCGGAAGTTAATAGATTCATTGCTCAAAACGATATCTCTGTGCGAGTCGTTCAACGCAATTTCTCTGATTCGTTTGATGTGTGGGCGAATAACTTGACGGATCTTGGTGTTCGCAGGAATCGTTTTGCTCACTTGCACGATACTTTTAATGCAGGTGGATTTTTACATCGGTTTCCTAACCCAATTGATCCGACACTTTTATTCAATCGTCGTCCACACGACTTGAACCAAAATCCTACTAATTCAGACGTTCTATTGACGGATGTTGCGAGTTTTGACTTGAAAGTCTACTCAATTAACACCAACGTACGTGTCTTTGGTGCCGCCGGAATTGTGGCCGAGCCAAGTGATCCTGGTTTCGGGGATTCTGGCGGAGCTCTCCAGGCCAATGGAGCTTTTGTTGATCTTGGCCACGCGGGTTCTGGCTGGTTCAGTGGTGCGCCATCATCACAATCGCAGTTGGGATTCGTTTACGACACATGGAGCCCGTTGTATGAGAGCGATGGGGTCGATCAGGATCGCGATGGCGTGATTGACGAGGGAACTGACGGAATAGACAATGGTGGAACGGCTGCCCCTGACGATAGTGGCGAGCGAGAAACTGCACCGCCCTACCCGTTTCCGATTCGTGGCATGAAAGCTACATTTCGATTGATTGAGAAAAAAACAAAGCAAGTTCATCAGTCGTCGGTTATTCAAAGCTTTGTCCCTGAATAAGCAAATTGCCTGATTTTCACACGATACGTCTTCATGGACCTTGGCATGCCAAGGTCCTTTCGTTTTTGGCTGGCGCCTCCGCGGCAGATACTGAGCAGGAAAAACGCGTCAAAATCCCTTCTACTTGGGAAGACTGGTTGGGAGCAACTTTCTCTGGCGTGGTCGCTTATGAGAGAACGTTCAACCTGCCAACAGGACTTGCGCCAGATCAAACTGTTTGGCTGGTGATTGAAGAAGTCGATTTTCTTGCCAACATTTCACTCAATGAATCTTTTCTTGGCGAGCTCCGTTTTGCCGAAGGGCCACTTCGCCTCCAAGTTCAACAGCTGCTTCAGCCCGCCAATAAATTGCGAATTGAAATCGCAACTCGGCCGTTGGAAGAGCAAAAGTCCCAATCGGAAACGGCTGGCGGGTTAACCGGTTCAGTACGGCTTGAGATCGAAGAACCTACTGCCTGAGTTCAATCAGAATCGCGGCCAGTAATGCTTTTTTGCGCTGAGTGTTTTCAAGCGTAGAACAACCGACAGCGCAAGCGGTCTTTCGGTAACAATATTGACAGACAAGAAGGTTGTGAAATCACGCATTGTTTGCCCCAAGCCAAACCTTGAGTCTAAATTACTGTCGAGTTCGACTTTCTTTATTTCCAGATGTATGCACGTGACTACAGGTGTGCTATCAAAAACGCGATTGACTTTTCCGGTTAGAGAAAACGTGGCGATAGTCCAGCCTGTTTTCGGCTTGTAACGTATTTTCGGTTCAAAAATCTACGATTGAGCCAAATATCTGCGCGTGTTTTATCGATGAATTGGATAAGACCGCTTAGCACTCTTGTGCTGATCGATCGACTGGCAGACTTCAAACGTATTGTTTGAGCTGGTGAACCTAAAGGCAAAAGATTCAGATTCACATGAACACACAACCAACCTACCCGAGTCAGCGATTTTCCCACGCCCTGACAACATTGATTAAGTACAAATTGCTTTGGATTATTCCTGCCATTATTGGAATGCTATTGGCGTGCGCTTATGTTTTCCTGATTCGCGCAGAGACTTGGTCCGCCAGGCAGTCTTTGATTGTGCGCGATGATTTGCTTGGGCAATCGTATAAGCCAGGACGGTTTGACTCGCTTGATTCGATGAAGACTGCCCAGGAAACGATTCTTGAAATCTCTCGAAGACCTCAAGTTATTCGCAATGCACTGGAGAAGCTGGGCCCCGAATCCAATGGTTTTTTGGGGATGGGAAAAAGCAATTGGCCAAGCGAAGAAGTGATCGAAGTTGTTCAAGGTGCGATTTCGTTTAGTGCTCCCAACGGCGCTGAATTTGGAACAACAGAAGTCATCGTGCTCAACACAAGAGCTTCCAGTCGCGAGCGAGTGCGTGCTTTTACAGAGGTTTTGCTGGAGGAGATCATTGCTAAAACCAATGACGTGCGAATCAGCCGGCTTCAAAGTATGCAGGCAGAATTGACGGAAGCTCGCGATGGCGCAAAATTAGCGCTTAGTGAGGTGTCTGAGAAGCTAAAGATGATGGACGAAGAGCTTGGGCCTGATATTGGAGCCATGGATTCGCTTGTTAGCGAAGTATCCAATGATGATGGACTTAGGCGAGAAGTCTCGCAAATCGAATCTGAAAAAAGGCGAGTTAAAACAGAGCTTAGCAAAGCAATGGAAGTTCTGGCAATGCTCCAGAACATTGGCACAGAATCAGAAGAGCTATTCAAAACCAATGTTATGAAATACCAACCTGCTCTGGGCACACTTAACTCTGCGTTGGTTACTGCAAAGCAACAATTGGCACTGAATCTTGGGCGATATACAAAACAACATCCGAATTATATCAGCGCTCGCAATTCAGTCGATGAAATTCGGGAGCAGATTGGCAACGAGCGCGAGGCAATGGTCGCGACTTTGAGCCTTGAAGTTTCAACCAAGACGAAAGAGCTTGAAAGACTGAATGGCGAACTTGAAAAACTGGATTCACGATTAGGCAAATTGAGTTCAAGGCGTGCCGAAAGCTACTCTTTGAGGGCTTCCGTAGGCAAGCGAATCGAGATTCTTAACAACGCTGAATCCGAATTGGCTGAAATTCAGGGATTGGCAATGGGCGCCAAGAGCGCGAATCTTTTAACTCCTGTTGATGAGGCGCAGGTTTCGACCCGTCCCGATGGGTTGGGAAAGAAAGCCGTGATTATTGCTGGAACCATTGGCGGTCTGATGTTAGGGCTTGGACTCGTCCTGTTGATTGCTCCACCAAGCGATAGTGAGCATACACCAACGCCGACGAGAAGTGCTCGATCCCAGACTCAATCGCGATCTCAGACTCGG
>CAYZGP010000011.1:59908-64107 GCA_964478065.1 uncultured Pirellulaceae bacterium | reverse complement strand
CCCAGTCACAATCTCAATCGCAAAGCCAGGTTCCAAATTCGCTGGGTGACACGCTTCGCAATTTGGTTGGACCCGTATTGCCCAAAGTGGAGCAATCCATTGGCTCTATGAAGAGTGCTTTGCGTGGCAAAACCCAAAAAACGGAAGCGGAGCCAGCCACACCCGTACCCAGCCCATCCCCAGTGGCATCTCCGACAGCAACGAATTCTGTTTCCATCAATCCAACTGGCGTTCAACAAAAGTCGACCGAAGAATTGGTTGCTCAGGCGTTGGCGACGCAGAAAGCCAAGAATCAAGCGGCTAGTTTGGGCGGGGCAAGCAGTGCGGCCGCTTTGGTAGATCAGGCTTTTGCAAGTGATACCGATGCGCCGAGCAAGCCAGTGTTGCCGAAAATGCCTATTCGCGAAAACGCGCCAACAATCGAGACTTCCGCGCCACTGGCTGAGAGTGTTTCGAAAGAAGAGTTAGGAATCGATACCAACAAATTGGCTGCCGAGATGAAGCGACGCAATCCAAACGTTCGACCTGTGGATTTAGCGAAATCAACTGACGAAAGCGCTTCATCTTTTGTTCGAGTCGAACCAAAATCGGACCAAACGTCCACGGGAGATAAGGTTCCCTATGAGAATCCGTTTTTGAAGAACCCTGCCGTATCGAAGAAATCAGAGCAAGCTCCGGAGGCAACAGCATCCGCAAGTGACGATTTAAAACAAATCGAAGAATCACTGAAGCAATCGGTCATGGCCAATGACGAAGCAGTTATTCCTGTACCAGATCAAATCCGCAAACTCAGCAACACGATTGCAAACTTTGCGGCTCCGATCAAAAGGAAGAATCCGGACGGCGTTTAGTAGGCATTCTGGCGAGAGAAGACAACTGAAAACGTCTTGAATATGATTTTCAAGTCCAGCCAGATAGACCATTCGCGAATGTACTGGTGGTCAAAGAAAACGCGTTTTTCCATCTTGTCGAGTGTTTCGGTTTCCCCGCGACATCCGCTGACTTGAGCCAAGCCTGTAATTCCAGGTTTGACTTTGTGGCGAAGCATATAGCCTTCGATTTGTCCGCGATAAAATTCGTTGTGTGCGTTGGCGTGAGGTCGTGGACCAACCAATGACATTTTGCCGAACAGAACATTGAAAATCTGCGGCAACTCGTCCAGCGATGACTTTCGCAGGAATCCACCGATTGGTGTCAGGCGACTGTCGTTCTTTTTCGCTTGGACGACTTTCGTACCATTCTCTTGGACGTTCATGCTGCGAAACTTCCAAACCATAATCTCTTTTCCGTCCAAACCGTAACGTCGTTGTCGGAAAAGCACCGGGCCTTTCGAAGTCAGCTTGACGGCCAAAGCAATCAAAGCCATTGGAATACCGGCAACCAATAGAGCGATGCTTGCCAAAACAATATCAACACCGCGTTTGACCATGCCATCTACGCCATTGAATGGATTTTCAAAAACGCTGACAACAGGCAAGCCTTGAATGTCGGTCCAGCGAGAATTGAGTAGCTGGAAAACAAACATGTCGGGAACGACATAAACCGAAGCCGTGGTGTCGGCCAATTCGCTGATGATATCGCGGATCCGACTTTCGGCTCGCATTGGCAGCGTAATGTAAATGACTTGGACTTCACCGCGTTTTGCACTGGCGACCAATGCGTCCAGTTTTCCAAGTTTGGCTGCCTGGTCTTCAGGAATGTCTGCTGTACGATCATCTGGACGGTCGTCATAGTAGCCAAGAAAACGCAATCCCAGGTCGGGAGCCGCGTTGATATTTCCAACCAGGTGAATGCCAAGGTCGTTGATTCCAACGACGGCGTAGCTTCGTGTATTGATTCCTTTGTCGGTCATCCATTTCATGTTCCAGCGAAAAAGAACTCGCATGGCAAGTGAAATGACTGGGTTGAACGCAAACCACAATAGTAGGCAGCGGCTCGAAAGTTCCGTTGAGTAAACGCTAAAGTATCCCAAGCCAGCCATGAAGAAAAGCGTTACGCCCCAAGCCAACATCGAACACGAGGCTTCACGTTCAAACGCGATCCCACGCCAGTTTCGATACAGGCCGACAAACTCTCCAGCGATGTTGAAGATTCCAATCGCGACAATGCAAATGATAATCGTTGACTTACTGTTGACCTCTGGGAGCAACATAAGCAGCAGTTGCATTCCAACAACAATAGCCAGCGCGTCTATCGCTTTAATCAAGAAACGGGGCCAAGATTCGTATTGTTGGATTTGTTGACGTGGAGAAGTTGGATCGATCATGAGATTACTAAACAGCAGGGAGGGACTCTTTTGCAAACCATAGGATCCATTTATTGCAAGTTTCAAACCAATCTCTCGATTGTTGGTTTTTCCCGGTAAAAAGTTCAATCTCAGGTCCGGATATGATGCGAAGAAACGACAGTTGTTGATTTTCTTCGATCATTCATTCTTGTCCCCCATTTCAACGAATTGGCGAGAAGGCATCGGAATAAACGGATTAAATGCATTCGCGTTTTTTTGCGGTTTCTAACTTCTTTGAGGCTTAATGAGAAATCAATAGAAGCGCTGCGAGACGCGTGCGAAAGAAGGTCCAATACCAAACTGGAAATAGGAAGCCGTCTTTGGAACCGGTTTTAAGCAGACCCAGCGTGCCGGGCTGGATCAGTCGAATTTCTTGATCAAGATCGAACTGGCTTGTCCCTGTGGCGTGATGTTTAGATTGAGGAAAGAGTTTCCTGCGTCCACACCTTTTTCTCTTACAGCAGCAATTGGGCAGGCGGCGTCAAGCGAATCGCAGTTCATGATTGGAAACAGCGAGCCGTGATCCATGGCCATGATACTGGAAATGACTTCTACGATTCCGCATCCACCACCGAGGTTACCCATGTAGCTTTTGGCGGCAGTAACGGGTCGATCACCCATGACCGCGTTGATGGCGGTGGCTTCGTCGCGATCACATTGGTCGGAGCTTAAGCCGTGTGCGTGGACATGCCCAACATCAGCGGGTTTGAGGTTTGAAGTTTCCAACGCGCCTTTCATGACGTTTTCGAAAGCCGTTTTGAAGTCTGCAACGCCCTTTTGGTTTGCTACTGAAGACGAGCCGCGTCCGATGACTTCGCCGTAAATTTTCGCGCCACGTTTCTGGGCTGATGAGAGCTCTTCCAAAATGATCACGCCCGCGCCTTCGCCCAGCACCATCCCGTTTCGGTTGGTGTCAAACGGTCGACAGGCTTTGCTTGGATCACCACCAGCGGTTTCAGAGTGGCGATCGGCGAGCTCTTCTTGAAGCACGATGTGTACCGTTCGAAGCGGGTGAATCCGCGAACCGGTTGAGCCGGCGATCATGATGTCCGCCGAGCCACGTTGAATGATCGTGGCGGCTTCTCCGATCGCAAGGTTAGCCGAGGCTTCCCGCACTGTTAGTGAATTACTAGGCCCGCGCAGGTCGTTAAAAATTGCGACGTGGCTGGCGGGCATGTTGGGTAGATATTTAAGTAGCCAAAGCGGTTCGACTTTTGGGAGGCCGTTATGTGCCCAGTCGTCGAATTTGAATTCACCGCCTTCTGCGAGGCAGCTTTGAATGCCAGAAGCAAAATCAACGGGCGAAGTGATAATGTAATCGCTGCCGAATAGAGTTCCTGTTCGCGTTGGCTCGTAGCTTCCTGGTTCCAGCCCTGCATCGCCAATGGCCAGTTGTGCTGCGGCAACGCCAAGCTGGATTTCGCGGCACATCAATCGAAGCGCCTTTTTGATTGTCCTCTGGAGCTTTTTCTCAAGTGGCCCAAAGCTGTCGATCGTGCCGGTGAAGTCCGTGCATTCGCCGCCAAAGTCAGACGGAAAGTGATCGGTAGGCACAGCAGACAATTGCTTTACACCGCTGCGGCCTTCCCAGATCGAATCCCAAAGATCGGTATACGAGTGACCAAGTGGGCTGATCAAACCCATTCCAGTAATAACAACACGGCGATCTGATTGGGACATTGAACAACAGGTTAAGAAATAAAGTGGTAGTTGGAGTGTTCGTCGGTTGGAATATCGGCAGAAGTTTTGCGTTTGCAGCGGTCTTAATTGGCACCGAATTTTGGTGGGCCAAACCGGCTTCCAAGCGAATTAAATATTCTACGTGACGAAGCGTCTGCGTCGAGGTGACTTTCTGGTAGTCTGCCGGATTTGATGCTATTGTCGCCCGCGATGATGCTATTGTCGCCCGCGA
>CAYZGP010000011.1:58704-59808 GCA_964478065.1 uncultured Pirellulaceae bacterium | reverse complement strand
TGATGCTATTGTCGCCCGCGATGATGCTATTGTCGCCCGCGAATCGGAGCCAGACCTGCCGTCTTGGGAATCATGGCTTCGGTTGCTGGCCCACGATACTCGATAAACATCAAAGCATCGGCTCGTTTGGACTTTTTTCCCAGTCCGGGTAATTTCAGTCCGCCCGAGCGTGCACCTGGTTCAGGCGTTGCTACCACGCCACAGCTAAGCAACAAAACCTGATCGTTGGGCCAGCGGAAACGCTCATGCAGCCGCCAGCTGACAAGCTGTGGAATCTGGAGGTTCATTTGCTGGGCAGCACCATTGAGTCCGGGAACGTTGATTTTGACAGTGTCCAGTTTTTCGACCTGATCCACATCACATTTAATGACGGCTTCGATTGAACGATTATCCATGCCGGACAAGCAGCTGATGTTCAAGCGATAGCCTTCGTTGAGTGTCGACAGGATCGGCTCGTAATTCGGAATTTGATTAGGCACCCAGCGAATGTTGCGGATGAATTGAACAGGCTCCATTTTCTCAAGTGCAAAAGACTGTCCGTCATGGTTGGTTAACCGCCCACCGCTATGCTGCTTGAAATCACTTCGGCGACTAAGTTGGCTCATCAGGATGGCGGCGTTTTCTTTGGAGATCATCCAGGCTTCAACGCCCGGCGATTTGACTTCGATCGGCTGCAACATGGTGTATGACTGCGAGCGCCAGTTTGGTTTCTCGACGGTCACCAGATTCACATCGACGTTTTGGACTTGGCCACGAGTTCGGTTAAAGCGGTCGACGATTTTTTTGATTACTGCGTGAATTTCCGGCGTGTGGTATACGTAAACGCGTTTTTTGTCGGCGTTGAGGATTCCCATCGGCTGACTAAACCACATCTCGGTTCCGGTTTCACGAAGCACCCATTCGGTAATTGCTTTTTGGGGTTCGTCGGTGGTTGTGATTTGGGAAGTATATGGAGTGATGTCGTACTCGCGCCAGACTTGGCCCGCCGAGTTGGGGAGCTTGTCAAATGTCTTGGTCACACGTGTGATACCTGGCGTTACTTGGTTCGCTTGAGCGGCTGTGTTTTGAGCCAATCGGTTTTGAGCGGCTGTGTTTTGAGCGGCT
>CAYZGP010000011.1:16930-58604 GCA_964478065.1 uncultured Pirellulaceae bacterium | reverse complement strand
TTGAGCGGCTGTGTTTTGAGCCAATCGGTTTTGAGCGGCTGTGTTTTGAGCGGCTTGTCTTTGAGTTGATGAAGCCGATGGTGTTTGGAACTGATTCGCTCCAGCAGCTGGTTGTGCTTGGCTTGATTGAGCTTGGCCTGATCCTGCTTGAGCCGATGATCCGTTGTTGATCGTTGGGATTTGGTTGGCGGCTGCAGCTGGTTGGTTTGAGGGTTGGTTGGTTGGTTGATTGAACGGCTGGTTGGCTGGTTGGGCTACAGGACCAAGCGGTTTTGAGTTCTTAAGGGTGTCTCGGTTGACTTCGCCAAATGCTGGCCGCCAAGGGCCTGGGTTTTGCCGAGTTTGTTGGGCGTCCAGTAATTCTGTTGAGATGAGGCTCAAGCAGATGTAGCTTAAACAAGCAAACCCCAAGCTCAGACATCGCCGGCCTCTGGTCAGGCCATTTGAAATCGATCCATTCATCGCAATCTCCAAGAAAAATGCCTGATCCAAATTTCCATAAAAGGATCAGTTGGCTCGCCAATCTGGTTTGGCAACGCGGCAGGGAGTATAGGGAGGTTGTCAATTACTGGGCAAGGTGAAAACGACTCGGTAAAAGACGGCAATCGCTAGCTCCGAAATCGGAATTTTAGGTTGCCCCAGCCATTGGTGGTCGGCGGCGGTAATGGCGGATACTCGTTGGGCTAACATTGACGCGTTAGATTGATATGAGTATGTTTTATCAATCGAATCTTCGATTTCGGCAGGGTAATTTTTGCGCTCTGACAAAAAACATGGCCAACGTTGTATTGGAAACTGTATCGAAAAGGTTTCCTGATGGAACGGAGGCGGTGGATGATGTCAGTCTTGAAATCAAAGATCGAGAGTTTTTGGTTCTGGTCGGACCAAGTGGTTGTGGAAAGAGCACAACGCTTCGCTTGATCGCGGGACTGGAAACGAGCACCTCAGGTGACATTCGAATTGGAGATCGCGTTGTAACCAACGTGCCCCCCAAAGACCGTGACATCGCGATGGTGTTTCAGAACTACGCCTTGTATCCGCAGATGTCGGTTTACAAGAATTTGTCGTTTGGTTTAACGCTACGTTTGATCGGACAAAAATCCTTTGTGGGTGCTTTGTCTGGTGGGATTTTTGGCGACGGAGTGATTGCTCGTGGTTTAAGGAAAGTATTTCAGCCTCGACGTGCTGCTGAGTTATCTCAACAGCGTGTAGAGATTGACAATAAAGTTCGGCAAACGGCCACACGGTTAGGCATTGAACATTTGCTTGATCGAAGGCCGCATCAGTTGTCCGGCGGTGAACGCCAACGTGTCGCTTTAGGGCGTGCGATTGTGCGGAATCCGGCGGTATTTTTGTTTGACGAACCTCTTTCGAACCTCGATGCAAACCTGCGTCAACAAATGAGAGTTGAACTAAAGCGGCTTCATCGTGAATTGAACGCAACGATGATCTACGTCACGCACGATCAGGTCGAAGCGATGACGCTTGGAGATCGAGTGGCGGTTATGAGCGATGGAAAGATTTTGCAAGTTGGCGGGCCGTTGGAAATTTACCAACATCCGGCCAACCTGTTCACGGCGAAGTTTATTGGCAACGTGCCGATCAATCTTTGCCCGGGAACAGTTAAGCAGTTAAGTGATCGGATTCGATTTGAAAGTAGTAATAACAACGGCATTCAAATTGAATGGATGCCGGAATCGCCGGTTTTTTTCAGCTTGAAACAGGTTTTGGAAAAAGCGGGTCGCTCTATGTTGGATGTGGTGATGGGTTTTCGAAGTGAAAACATTCACTTGTTTGGCGGGAGTGATTTGGCACCTGAGATGATCGCTTCGACCGCGATCGAGGTAGAGGTGACGGAGATTGATCGCTTGGGTGAGTCGACCATGATTCACGCAGCGGTTTGTGTAGGAAAAGAAAGAGTAGCAGGAAACGATAAGTCCATTTTGGCTCGGCTTGAACCGGATGCGAACTTCCAAATAGGAAATCGCCTCAAGCTCCAAATTAATCCAAATCGAATATTGTGGTTCGACCCCAATTCGGGTGAGAACTTACTGAAAGAAAAACCATGAATGCCACCGAAGTACTACGGATTGTTGATTCACTCCACCGCGAAAAGAACATCGAAAAAGAGATTGTTTTTGTCGCGATCGAATCTGCCTTGGTTTCGGCTGCGCGCAAGCACTTTGGCGAAGACGCCGATATTGAATTCATTATTGAACGTGACTCCGGGCAGATCGCGGGACGATGCGGTCAGGAAGAGTTGGATTACGAAGAAGTCATTGGTCGAATCGGTGCCCAAACGGCTAAACAAGTCATCATCCAAAAAGTCCGTGAAGCCGAACGCGATTCACAGATCGACGAATTTAACGAGATCATTAACGATGTCGTCACTGGAACCGTTCATCGTAACGAAGGCCGTGTGACAACCGTTACACTTGGAAGCGTCGAAGCCATCCTGCCTCGCAGTGAGCAAATTCCTGGTGAGTCGCATCAGCCAAATGAGCGCATCCGTGCGTTGGTTACAGAAGTCAAAGCCCAAGGGAGCCGCATCAAAGTCGTTCTCAGTCGAACTCGTCCAGTATTCGTCCAGCGTCTTTTCGAAAGCGAGATTCCAGAGATCGCCGACGGAGTAATTACCATCAACGCAATTTCGCGCGAGCCAGGGTATCGCTCAAAAGTGGCAGTTAGCAGTATTGACTCAAAAGTCGATTGTGTTGGTGCCTGTGTTGGCGTTCGTGGAAATCGAATCAAGATGGTGATCGACGAATTGGCCGGAGAGCGGATTGATATCGTCCGATTCGATGAAGATCCCCAAAGTATGATTCCCAACGCACTGCAACCGGCTGAGGTAGATGAGGTCATTTTGTGCCAGATGATGGGCAGAGCAATCGTCCTCGTTCGCGAAGACCAATTGTCATTGGCCATTGGAAAACGCGGCCAAAATGTGCGTTTAGCCAGTAAATTGTGTACTTGGGACATCGAAATCATGACCCAAGGTGAGCTTGAAATACAGATCGACCGAGCCGTTCAGGGTTATTTGGTGATCAAAGGAGTTGACGAAGAATTGGCAAATCGTCTGGTGGGAGAAGGCTATTTGTCTTACGATGACCTCTCAGTGATCGAGCCGTCTGACTTGATGGCTATGGGCGGTTTGACGGAAGAGCAAGTCGACGCGATCGTTGAACAGGCTGAGACTTTCGCTGAAGAAGCCGAAATTCGAGAAGCAGAAGAAAAACGAGCCAAGAAAGCTGCAACGGCAGCCAAAGCCGCTCAAGACGCAGCCGATGCCGCAGCGGCAAAAATCCAAGCTGCTAACGCGGCGAAATTGGTAGAAGTACAAAAAACAGAGAACCCCGAACCTATTGCAGGTGAAGTGTCTCAAGAACAGTCAACTCCAGACACATCTGGTGTCGAAGTAAAACCTGAGTAGACTGAATACAACATGTCAATCAACACAAGAGATAGGCAAAGCGATAATGAATAATTCAAATTATCATTTTGCCAAACAAAATAATCGTATAACAGTATTCGTCTCGCTGAGTCGAATGTTGTTAATTAATATGGTCGGACGAGGTCTTTGATGAAAATCAGGTCCCATAATCCGAGAAAATATAGAACCGTGTCTGTGCCAGCCATTGGTGTTGACGTTTTTGTCTTCACTCAATTGTTAGGTAGAGGGGCTGATTTATGTAACACAGTTTGGCAGATGGTGGTGTGGCGGAAAGTCGTCTACCACCTAACAACGAAGGAAGGTCACTCCACGTGCCCGTACGCATCTACGCGTTTGCAAAAGAACTTGGGCTTGATAACAAGCAATTGCTTGATGTTTGCGAAAAAGTAAACATCCAAGGGAAGGGCTCTGCGCTAGCCAGTCTCGATGATAACGAAGTCATCACCATCAAAGAGTTTCTCTCAGGAGGCGGGGCAAAGCCCGAGCCACCACCAGCCGAGACAGGAGCCCCCGTTCGACCGGCTCCCTTCAAACCGGCTCCATCCAAAAAGAAAATTGGCGAGATCGTTACGCCTGTTCCCAAAATGGATGAAGTAGCTGAAGAAGTTGATGTTGAAGAACCAGAAACTACCGCGGCTGAGGAGGTTACTAACGGCACCGATGTCGTTGAGGAAACTCCCGCTCCTGTTGTAGAAGAGCCAGCCAAAAAACCGCCCGCCAAATCAAAGCCTGGTGGCAGTTTGCTGGATCGACTTAAAGGGAAAAAGGCAACGACAGGCGACAAACCTGCCAAGCCAACTACCTCAAAGGCGGCAAGTGGTTCGCCAGGAATCGCGCCTGGTATCACACCAAAACCTGCGCCCAAGCGTCCTATGTCTCCGTCGCCTCGTCGACCAGGAGTTATCCCGCGCAAAACGCTTAAGAATCTTGATCAGGGAACAGCTGGGTCGTCGTCATCCGATAGTCAGAAAAAGGACAGTCCCAAAAAGAAAAGTGGCGCCTCGAATATCCGATTCGCGGCAATGCCCGAAGTCAAACAGCCTAAGCCAGGTTCGGGCGACAAAGGCGAAAAAGTACAAAAGCCAGATATCGCCCTGCCCCAGGACGCCATCAAAAGCGTTAAGGCAGGCGGCGTTGCACCACTTGAGCACTTAACCAAGTCCAAGGCCAAAAAGAAAAAAGGCGGCAAGGCTGGAGAAGCCGATACGGCCGATACTTCAGAAGCACGTCGCTCAGGAAGCACACGTCGTGAACGTTCTGAGCGATCCGGCGGCAACGTCATGGGCTCACGCCCAAGTCGGAATCGTCGTCCTAATCGTAATCATGGTTTCCGGCGTCGTCATCGCTCCGGCCCAACCGTCAACACAGCCGCTCCTCGAAAAGACAGCGTCGTGTTGCAGTTGCCATGTACCGTTCGCGAATTCTCAGAAGCCGCTGGTGTCTCCAAAGTTCAGGTCCTGTTGACCATGAAACAATTGGGAGACGAATCAAACAAGAATGTCAACTCAACTATCGAAGACGAGATGGTTGAATTGCTTGTTGAGCAGCTTGAGGTTCAACTCGAAATTCGAGAGGCCCAGTCACTCGAAGACGAAATGATCGCTGAGTTCGATCTTGAAAATGAAGATCCGGATTCGCTTACACCGCGTGCACCGATTGTTACTTTCCTTGGCCACGTCGATCACGGAAAAACTTCGTTGCTCGATGCCTTGATTGGAATCGATGTTGTCTCGGGTGAAGCTGGCGGTATTACCCAGCACATCAGGGCCTACGAAATCAAAAAAGGCGATAGCAAAATTGCCTTTGTTGATACACCGGGTCACGAAGCGTTTACCGAAATGCGTGCCCGTGGTGCAAACGTTACCGATATCGCGGTCTTGGTGGTCGCTGCAGATGACGGCATCATGCCGCAAACTGAAGAAGCCATCAGTCACGCCAAAGCTGCCGGAGTGCCGATCATCGTCGCGCTCAACAAAATCGACTTGCCTGGCGTCACAGCCGACAAAGCGATGCAGGATCTCGCTGCCCACGAACTTCTCCCAAGTGAATGGGGTGGTGATACCGAAGTCATCCAAACCAGTGCCATCGCAGGTACCGGTCTCGATGCGTTGCTTGAAACGATTCTTGTAACGGCAGAACTTCATGAATACAAAGCCAATGCGGATCGCGCGGCGTTTGGTACCTGTCTCGAAGCCGAGCAGCAATCCGATCGCGGTGTGGTCGCAAAAATGATGGTCCAAGGCGGAACGCTCAAGGTTGGCGATATCGTCGTCTGCGGTGCCAGTTTTGGAAAAGTCAAAGCGATGCACGATACGCTGCGACCAAAAAAGAGCCTCAAAAAAGCTGAGCCATCGACTCCAGTTAACTTGACCGGTCTCGATATCGCGCCGGGTGCCGGTGACAAATTTTACGTTGTCGATGATGTCGCCAAGGCCCGTGAGATTGCTGACACGAGAAAGCATCGTGGCAAAGTCGAACAGGTCGGCGGTCGAACCGTGGAAACTTCGTTGGTCGATTTCCAGCGATTGCTTGAGGAAGGAAAACTCTCGCGAAATCCTGAAGATATCGTGACTCTGAATTTGATCATTCGTGCGGACGTAAAAGGCTCGATCGAAGCGATTCAAAAAGAGCTCGGAAAGATCTCGCATCCGGAAGTTCAAATCAAAATCCTCCAGGCACTCGCCGGTGGTGTGTCAGTCGGCGACGTTCGATTGGCTCATGCCTCCAGCGGCGTTATCGTCGGCTTCAATGTTGTCGCCAACGAAGAAGCTCGCCAGTTGGCCGATGAGTTGGGGGTTGAGATTCGCCGCTATGACGTCATCTACAAAATCACAGATGACTTGAAAGCGACTCTTGAGGGTCGACTGAAACCGGAAGAGCACATTGTTGAGCTTGGAATGGCAATGGTTCTCAAAACGTTTAGCGTTAGCAAGACGGGCATGATCGCTGGTTGCCGCGTGATGCGTGGTTCAATCCAACGTGAATGTCGGATGCGTGTGATTCGCGATCAGACAGTGATTGGTGATTATCCAATCGAATCCCTGAAGCGCGAAAAAGATGATGCCAAGGAAGTTCAACGGGGCATGGAATGCGGTATTAAACTCGAAAAGTTCAATGACATTAAAGAAGGCGATACGCTTGAAGCGTACAAGATCGAAGAGGTTGCCCGAACGTTGTAAGTTTGTTTTGTTGCACGACTCGATCAAGGTTAAGTCTAATTGATCGACCCGTTTTTTTGTATCAATCTGTATGGTTGAGCGACAAACGACTTGCAGCATTCATGCGTCGATTTCCGTCATCTTTTAGAAGCCAAATAGAAACATTATGAGTTCCCGTCGCGTCTTAAAAGCCGCCCAAGCCATTCGAGAAGTGGTGGGTATGGCCATCATTACTGATCTCAAAGATCCGCGGATCCGAGATGTTACGGTTACCTTAGTCGAAGTCTCGCCAGACATGCGAGTCGCCAAAGTTAATGTTTCAGTGATGGGTGACGAAACCAAGCAAAACCTCTGCTTGCGAGGCCTTCAGAGTTCTGCCGGTTATCTTCAGAAGAAAGTCGGCAAACGAATTGACACGCGATACACACCCAGAATCACGTTCGTTCTTGATGAAGGTATCAAGCACTCTCTGATGGTGACCAAGATTCTGGAAGAAGTTTTGCCAAAAGAAAAAGAGGATATTCCCGAATTGGATTCAGCTGCTGAATCCGACACAAATACCGATCCCGTTCAAGCGGCCGAATCTTCCGCTGAAGATCCAACACCCGATCAAGCCAACGTGAAACCCGAATAAAACAATACCTTTGCTCCGAGGTGAGTCGATTTATCGACGAAATATTGATTCAGTAAATGACGAATCAGGATTCCAGACTATTCTGGAGCGTTCAAAACACAACCCAACTTAAGAAGACACAGAGAATAAATGTCTGCTAAAAACCGAGCTGACCTGATCACGAAACTATACAAGTTCGTCAAAAAAGAATACGAAGTCATCCTCCCTCCTTCCAATCGATCTGTGCTTGAGCACATGATCTACGGATGCTGCCTTGAGAACTCAAAGTTCGAAGCGGCGGACGACGCCATCGCCAAGCTTCAAGAGAACTTTTTTGACTGGAATGAAGTCCGCGTCACGACCGTCGCCGAATTGGCTGAAGTTTCAAAAGCACTTTCTTCACCCCAGCAAGCTGGCGTATCTCTCAAGAAAACGCTTCATGGCGTGTTCGAACACTATTTTCAGTTCGATCTCGATTTCTTGAGAAAAGAAAATCTCAGCAAAGCCGTTTTGACTTTTCAGAAATTCAACGGCGTTTCTCCTTTCGTCGTTGCCTATTCTGCTCAAAACGGATTGGGTGGTCATTCAATTCCGCTTGACCGAGCCATGCTTAACCTGTTCTATGTTTTGGGAATTATTACTGAAGACGAAGCCACCAAAGGCCGCGTTCCTGGGCTTGAACGAACGATCGCAAAAGCAAAAGGAGTTGAGTTTTTCGTTTTGACGCACCAGTTAGCAGTTGCATTTGATAGCGTACCGTTTAGCACCGCCGTTCGCGAAAAGATTCTGAAGATCAATCCGTCGGCCAAAGAGCGTTTCCCAAAACGGGGAGCCAAGAAGAAGGCCGAAGCCGCCAGGATCGCCGCCGAGAAAGAGGCAATCGCAAAAGCCAAGGCTGAAGAAAAAGCCGCTGCCAAAGCTGCAGTAGAAGCCGAGCGAATTGCTGCGGAGAAAAAAGCCGCCAAGAAGAAAGGCAAGAAAGCTCCCAAGGCTGCTACGAAACCTGTGAAAGCTGCTAAGAAGGCCACCAAAAAAGCCGCTGCCAAGTCAACCAAGAACGTCGCGGCTAAGAAAAAGGTAGCAGCCAAGTCGGTCAAGAAATCGGCAAAGAAGGCGGCCAAGAAAACGACCAAAAAGAAAGTTACCAAGACCAAAACAGTCAAAAAGAAAAAGTCGCCAACCAAGCGGCTTTCAAAAAAGAAGCCTCGATAGATCGGCATTCATCCTGATTCGTGGCCTGGTTTGACGGTCACAATTACAAGAATCGACGATTGCCCCTGACGTTTACCAAATAACCCATGCCGATGGCCTGTTCATCCGCATGGGTTTTATTATTGGTGTCGCAATTTTCCGGCTAAAAAATCCTTGCATTGGCGAATTCTTTCGCTAATATGGGCTGAAAAGCGAAAGAATTCGCTCAATTTACTTTTTCATGAGGCCGTCATGCCACGTCATTCGTCAACGCAGCCGACAGACGTCGAGCTGGAAATATTGAGAACGCTGTGGGATCGAGGCCAGGCAACTGCTCGGCAGATCCATGAAGCAATCTCTGAACATCGAGAAACAAACTACTCGACCACGGTGAAAATGCTTGCCGTGATGCATGAGAAATCGCTCGTGAAGCGCGACGAATCTGCTCGCCCGATTCTTTTTCGCGCCGCGGCCAGCCAAAAGAAAACGCAGACGAAACTACTCAAAGGCGTCATGAAAAAAGTCTACGACGGTTCGGTTGGATCACTTGTGATGCAAGCTCTTTCATCAAAGAAAGCGACGAAAGAAGAGCTGTCAGAAATTCGTAAACTGATCGAGAAACTCGAGAAGGAACAATCATGAACGACTTACTCAATGCCGTTGCACAGAACTTTTCCGATGGAGCTTTGGCAAACCGGATTGGTTTGACTTTACTGCACAGCGTTTGGCAGATCGGCTTGATCGCTCTGTTGTTTGCGGTAATTCGGTTCGTCCTGACAAAGCAAGAGAATGCCTCTGCGAAAATCTACTGGCTGGGGATGGCAACACTGTTTTTGTCTTGCGCTTTGCCGTTGGTGACGTTTGGTTTGACTGAACCAAAATCCCAACAAACAGAAGTGTTTACCTTTGAAGAAAAAACTCGAAATGACCTGGCTGTGGAAATGATTCCCGGTTCTTCGGAATCACGATTCCTTCTCCTGCCCGCGCCTAACGAAGACGTTTCAGCAGTTGTCGTTACGCCTGCGGAGGTTGGAAGATCTGGATCCGCCAAAGCGTTTGCATCAAGATCGCTATGGAAAGCCGCCGATTGGCTGCCGCAGCACAGCCTGTTCTGGATCGCAGTCATGTGGATCGTTGGAGCAAGTCTGTTTTCGCTCCGAACGATGTTGGGCTGGGTTCATGTTCAGAAACTTCGAGCTGCCTGTTCGAAAAAGCTATCCCAACCAGTCGCCGACGTCGCCAAGCGAGCACTCCAGCGGTTTCCCGTTCCACGAACGGTCGAGTTTGCGGTTTCGAAACAGATCGCCGTTCCAACCGCAATCGGAATCTTGCGTCCGATCGTGTTGTTTCCGATTTCAGTGTTGACTGAACTTACCCCAGAGCAACTCGAACTGATTATTGTGCATGAACTGGCCCACATTCGTCGCCAGGATGTGCTTTTGAATCTGATGCAAACCGTGATCGAAGCTTTGCTATTCTTCCACCCTTGCGTTTGGTGGGTGTCGGCGATTGTGCGAGCCGAACGTGAAAACTGTTGCGATGATGTAGCGGTCAGCTATGGCAATGCGGCAAAATATGCAAAGGCATTGCTCTGCCTCGAGAACTGTCGTCCCGCTCCCGAGCTTTCGATGGCAGCAAACGGAGGTAAATTGCTTTATCGAATCAGGCGACTTGCTGGCGGAGGGAATTCTGCCCAAACTGCCACTTCTCCTTGGATGGCAGGTGTGGTTTGTATGCTAATTCTTGGCGGACTACTGGCCTCTCCTGCGGCCGAGTCTCTATTGGCTCAGGAATCAACGGAAGGTTTTGTAACACGACAGGTGAAAGAGGATTTTTCAAAGACCAAGCTGGGCAAAGTCCTCGACAGAGAAATGGACAAACTGGAGCAGGTTGGTTTTAACGGCAGTCTCCTGGTGGCTCACAAGGGCGAGATCATTCTGGCTCGATCAGAAGGGTTTTTGGACGGCGCCAAGAAGGAGAAAACACACCCCCAAACGCTCTATGAACTTGCATCAATATCAAAAAGCTTCACAGCAACAGCCGCCATCATGTTGGCTCAAAGAGAAAAGCTTGAACTGGACGCTTCGATTGCTGACTACCTTCCTGGCGTTCCCAAGCATAGTAAAAACATCAAGGTCATCGACTTACTGCGTCATGAGTCAGGTATTCCTGGCACCAACTACGGTGAAACGCGCAAAGATCTTGAGACCGCAGTCAGAACCATGCTCGACGGCGGACCGCGACACGATCCAGGCACTCATTTTGAGTACTGGAATCAGGGTTATATTCTGCTGGCCGCGATCATTACCAAGGCTGCTGGAAAACCATTCAGGGAATTCGTTGCGGAAGAGATTTTTAAACCATGCGGAATGACTGGAACCTGTTTTTGCGGTGACAAAAAACCAACAGGATTCGTTGAGTCAACCGGATTCGGCAATCTTGGCGCACCTCGTTCCTGCCTTGAGCATCCTTACGGAAAGATGGGGCTAGTATATGAAGGATGTGGTGGGGTCGTTTCAAACGTTGTGGACTTGTGGAAATTTCACAAAGCGTTGTTGGGTGACAAGCTACTAAATGACAATTCCAAACAAATCATGTACGTCAACGGCGACAGCCACTACGCTTGTGGCTGGCACGTGTCTCCCGCATCAGAAACTAAAAAACGGTCGCATGGAGGAAAGGTTCGTGGATTCAGCGTAGAGTTCCGCAGCTTCCCGGAATCCGATAGTTGTATCGTTGTGCTGGGCAATAGTGATGCTGCCCCGTCAGCAACGGTCGCCAATGTAATCGAAGGAATCCTTTTGCCGCCGAAACTTCCCGGAGAGCAACTGGCCAAGAAAGATGAGAAGAAGATCGTCGGTGATTTTCAGGATTCGAAAGGTAGAATACTGGTTGTCTTTGCTGGTGAAGGCGGAATCCCAACCCAATACATGATTTACTGGCAGCCAACAAATCCAGCGGCACCGATCTCACGCGGTTCTGTTTTGCAAAACAAGGATGGCAAAACGGTTTTCTACCAACCTGGCGAATCGGATGTTGTTGAGTTAACGTACTCGAAAGACAAATCGACGGTAAAGTCCGTGAACTTCACCAAACTAGCGATACGGTTTGATCGTTTCGACATCGAAGCCTGGTCGAAGAAAGTACGCGGTAGGCAGGATCGGTAAATCTTCTGGTACATTATCCGCCCGAATTGTCACAAAAAACTACGTTTTCAAATTTGTGTCAATCATCCCAAGTAGACGCCTTATTCAATTGTGTGAAATTTTTTGAATCACTTTTTGGTTCTGAAATCCCCAATCGTCATCAGAATCTTCCCTTCGACTTTGTCACCCGCTTTAAGCGATGCCTCGTCTAGCTGAACGTTGCCGAACATCATTTTCATTTTCATCCCGATCATCCCAAGCATGCCGGGCTGGATCATGGCGCCGCCCGTTGTGACCGGCACTTTCGAAGGTTGAAAGCTCGTTTTCGGCACGCCCGCAGCGATGATAATTTTCTTACCCGTTTTTGTGCTTGTTCCTGTAATCAGGATAGTGGCATTGTTGGGATCTCGATCGTCTTCTTGTGCATAGACACCGATATCTTTGAGTACGAGTTCTTTTCCATTGACCTTCAAGTCTAAATTGACCTCACCGACGTCTTGTGGGTTGCGGGGAGCTTTGTCGTAGTAAGTGGCTTTAAAAGTCGCCTCGATCTCCCCGATTGCCGCGAAATATATCGGGGGTTTCGAAGCCGCCAACAGTTTTGGCGGGCCTGATTTAAACTCGCCAACAATGTCTTTGCGACGCCCTTTGATGAACGACCGGTAGCCAATGAGCGAGCGTTTGAATTGCTTTTCATTGTCCGGCAACACATGAGGTTTAAGCAATTCCTCCAGACGATCGACTTCGGCTATCAATTTTTCTTCGTTCCAATGCATCTCAAGAAACGACATCATTGTCGCTTTGTAATCAGCTTTGACTTTATCGTTTCGATAAAGTTTGTTTGGCAAAATGGCTTTGGCATGAACCGAGCGTGGTCGAATAAAGTAGGGCGGGATTGGGCTGGAATCCGTGAATGCCGAATCGGGCCCCCATGGCATGAAGTGAAACTTTTTTGTTTTTGAATCGCGGTAAATGTAGTAGTTGTTTTGATTCGAACAATAACCATCCCAGAACCCGATCAAACTTTCCATTGCCCAGAATTTAATAAACGAATCCACGTCAACGACTTCGTCTAGTTTTTCCAGATCGATCTTTGCTGATTCGAGGATATCGGTGACCTTTTTAATGTGCTCCGCTTTTTTCGCAGCCTTGTTTTTGGGCTCAAACTTCTCAACATATTCCGGGTAGAAATCGGTAACCGTTCCTTCGTAAACGGCGCCTTTGGTTTCTCCGAACGAATGCTCAAGAAAATTTGATTTAATCGCCTCGACATTCGAATAGATCCCAAGATATTTTCCGTTCACCGTGACTTTGGCAAACCCGCAACGCGAGGCGTGTGTTCCCGAGTCGCGAAAGAGCTTAAAAGCCAGGTACTGACAAATCCGACCCGCGTCCTGGTTGTTGTTATTAAGAGTCAGTCGGTCGAGACCTTTGACGGGCGACTGCTTTTCATATTCAGAAAATTTGACCTTCAACGAAGGCCGTTCAGAGTTAAGCGAACCAAGAAACCCTTTTTTGCGAATTCCAACGTTTTCAATCAAAACGCCATCGATGGTAATATTCCCTTTGGCGTAAGTGTATGGTTTCTCTGTCAGCTCTTTTGAAAGTGCTTCAGAAAATACTCTTCCTTGGACACGAATTTCGTCCCAATCGGCTTTGGGTAATTCAATATCGATGTTAGTGATACGGTCGGTTGCAAAAAGCTTTTTTGCAGTGAGCTTTTTGGTGTCAGGAGATTTCGTTTTGGTTTGAGCAAATGCCGTTGACGAATTTGTCAACGAAATAAGACACGCGGCGAATATCAGGCACAAAGCAAAAGTGAAGAAGCGAATCACGAAACGACCCCGAGAAAGAATAAATAGCACAAGCCGACCTACAAACACTAATCCTACTCTGAAACTACTCTCAAGAACCCGCAGTTGTTTCAAAAACTGTGTCGTGGCGGTTGTGATTTGGTCATTAAAAAGGGGCACCAATAACACGAATCTCCACCAAAACGGCGTGGTCTATTCGTGAAATTTGTGGCCCTGATTTTTGAGAACCTGAGGATCCAGCCGTTACTGGTCTCGGCGTTACTGGTCTAGGCGTTCATCCGCTCACGGATCACTTGCTCGCAATCGTCAATCTTCACACGAGTTTGTTCAAGGGAATCACGATCGCGAATTGTCACGGTTTTGTCATCCAATGTTTGGCCATCGACCGTGATGCAATACGGCGTACCGGCTTCGTCCTGACGACGATAACGCCGACCAACCGCACCTTTTTCATCGTAAAACACTTTGAAGTGCTTTTTCAGATCGAGATAAATTTCCTTGGCGACTTCTGGCATTCCATCTTTCTTGACCAGCGGAAAAATGGATGCTTTGATCGGCGCGATTCGCGGATGAAACTTCATCACCGTTCGCGTTTGCATGTTGCCTTTGTCATCTGGTTGTTCGTCCTCGTGGTAGGCTTCGCAAATAAATGCCAATGCCGCCCGGTCTGCACCAGCCGAAGGTTCAATTACGTGCGGAGTGTATTTTTCGTTGGTGAGGTTGTCGCGATACGAAAGGTCTTTGCCACTTCCTTTGTATTTTGGTTTGCCATCTTCGCCGAGTTGAATTTCGAGCGGGCAAGATTTCTCATCCAGTTTGCCTTCCATGTGGCTGCGAAGATCAAAATCGCCGCGATGTGAAACGCCTTCCAACTCGCCATATTCTCCTTCGGCCATAAACGGAAACGCGTATTCAATATCGGCGGTGCCAACAGAGTAATGAGCCAGTTCGTTTTTGTGATGTTCTCGCATGATCAAATTGTCACTTGAGATACCCATGTCGTGATACCACTTCAGTCGTCGGTCGCGCCAGTAGCGGTACCATTCCTGAGACTGGTCAGGATGGCAAAAGAATTCAATTTCCATTTGCTCAAACTCGCGGGAACGAAACGTGAAATTTCGCGGCGTGATCTCATTGCGGAAGCTTTTTCCGATTTGAGCAATACCCAGCGGCAAACGATGACGGGTACTATCAAGCACGTTTTTGAAGTTTACAAAAATTCCCTGTGCCGTTTCCGGACGCAAGAAAGTTGTTCCTTCTTCGCCAGATAGTGCACCAACAATCGTTTTGAACATCAAATTGAATTCACGTGGCTCCATCAACGTGCCAAGTGTTTTTGCATCTGGACCGAGGGCTTCTTCGAATGACGCCAGATCGGTCAAGCATGTTGAAGGGCCATCCCATTTCAAATCGTCGATGTTTTTGTTGCGGAGTTTGAAAAACTTAAGCGCCTTCTTTGTCATCTCGTCCTGCTCAGTATCACTGGCAGTCGCAGTAACAAAAATCCTTTTGCCTTTGGCCGTCACCCAACGTCCATTGACCTGGTCGTAGCGATAACGTTTTTTCGTTTCGCGGCAATCGACCATTTGATCGTGAAACAGATCGTAGTGACCCGAGCATTTCCAGACTTGAGGATGCATGATGATGGTGCAATCAAGTCCTTCCATCGAGTAAGGCGACGGCGCACCCGGCAGCGTGCTCATGTCGTCATGGCCACTGACCATGTCGCTCCACCAAGCCTCTTTGACGTTTCGTTTAAGCTCAACGCCGAGCGGTCCGTAATCCCAGAATCCCTGCAAGCCGCCGTAGATCTCGCTCGACTGAAAGAGAAATCCACATTGTTTACAAAGCGAGACAATTTTGTCCATGTTCATTAGAAAGTCCGGGTGTTGTTTGTTTTGGGAGAAGTCAAAAAATGAGTCGTGAAATTTACGCGTTTTTGCTGCTACGGGAAACGCTAATTTTAGATCGAACTACGAAACTTAAGTAGGCCACGATCTACGGCGTACAGATACCGCGTGATTGTAGAACCGTAAAAGCGATGTCAAGTTCGCGGGCGAATTTGTCGGTCTATATTCAATCGGCAGTGATGGCATTGATCCTGAATTTCAACTCAAAATTCCATTATTCTGCCTTGGAAAGCCGCCTCGCAATGCCGTCCAACTGCTCGCTAATCTGATTGAACCAACCCGATTTTCCGAGTTCGCGAATCACTTGTTCGTTCAAACCGCCAGGAGTTTGCGAGTTGTCCGGAAGAGCTTGCAGCGAATCCCAATCGCACCGCGACGCCATTCCGGCGAGCCCTTCAAAGATCGCGGTTGTGTATCCAGCGGCCGCGGTTTGTGGGACGTCTTGTGAATGTATCCATCTCGCGACCGTTGCCATGATTTCATAGTGGGAAGCCATGACGGCGCTGGCTGCCGAGAATGACGAGAACTCCCGTTCCGATTCAACAGGCACTGGCACAGAAAAACGTTGCAGGAATTTTTCGATAGCCTCGTCGGGCGGCGAAAGTGGCATCGGGCCAAGTCCAAACTCAACAGGCGGAAGCGGAATGATTCGAAACACGTTTTCTGCAGGGCGACACAGATCTGACAGTTCTGCCAATTCAACTCCCGCTACGATGCTGATGACTTTTTGATCCTGAGAAAAATTCAATGACTCCAACAAAGAACGTGCTTGGCTGGGTAGTACTGCAATGAAGACCCAATCGGACTGGTCAACGATTTCCTGATTCTCTGCGACGACAGTCACGTTGGAAAATTGATTCGCCAATTGCGATGAACGTTCGCTTGATCGGAGCGAAACAAGCACGTCGTTATCATACTCGCCGACCTTGAGCATCCCCGTAATAAAAGCTTCGGTGATGACGCCTGTTCCTATGAATCCAAGTTTCATTTTTTCTTTCCGGTTATTTTGTCAATCGAATCGACCAGGTGGCAATGTCGAGTTCCGGTACAACGGGAACCGAATCAATTTGAGCGGCAAACTGGATGTCAGGATCGTGCCCAATCTTTACCAAATTAATCCCACCTTTGGCATTGCGAAAATGATCAACCAACTCGCGCCCATTCTTCACTGCATGTTTTGTTTGGCGCCAGTGGTTGAGTGCGATCGTCGCATTGTCGGTAAGCTGACCAATTGGTTTTCCTGCGGCCGAGCGCACTTCAATCAAACGCTCCACCAACGCGCCTCCAAAAATTACGTCTTCACTCGTAATGAAGCGATCGGTTCCTGAACAAACAACGGTCACTAGCGGAGTGTCTTTTAACGCGTCGGCGACCGCGCCAAGATTCACCATCGCGCCAATCAAAATTCGATTTGCTGATCGGCAACGCTCCATCGCAACCGTCCCATTGGTCGTGGCCAGGATCAAAGTCTTTCCTTTGATCACTTCTGGTGTGTACTCGATCGGCGAGTTTCCATTGTGAAAGCCGTCGACAATCTTCCCGCCGCGCTCTCCACCCATCAACGACTCGCCCGCGAAATCAGTATGTGCCGCCCGAGCCGCCTCGATACTTGGTTGGGGTAAAACTTGCTCGCAGCCATGGAGCAGCGCATGGGTAATCGTGGTCGTCGCTCTGAGAACGTCAACCACGACCACTGTTTGGCCACTCAGCGATTCGGGCTTGATAAGGCTTGGTAGCAACGCCACATCGAGGACAAATCGGGGTTCATTTGCGGATTGATCGGAATTGTCGTTCAAAATTGGCTCGTTTCTTGGTCAATAAAGCTCCTTAGCATGGGAGGCTAGTTAATGTATCCTGACAGATTCGGTCAATGAAGTAGCCCAAGCAAAACTTAGGGTTTGGCGTGCTTAAACGTAGATTGCATCGCATTGCACAGAATTCGATGTCGCGAGCAGTCTCTTTTCGCGGCTAAATAAAAACCAATAACAGATCCAAAACAGAAGACAAATGGTAGTCGATAAATCTGATAAAAAAGTGCGAGACATGTTTGGCGAGATCGCGCCAAAATACGATCGCATGAATCACTTGTTGTCGATGAACGTCGATCGCTATTGGCGTTGGAAAGCCGTTCGAAAACTCGCTCCCAATCGCACTGACCCAATCCTTGACGTTTGCAGCGGGACGGGTGATTTAGCGTTTTCATTTCACAAATACACCGATGGCCAAGTGCCAATTATCGGTTCGGATTTCTGTTACGAAATGCTTGAGGTTGGCCGCGAGAAAGCCGACAAAACGAATCGCAATGTTTCTTTTGTTGAAGCCGACGCACAAAACCTGCCTTTTGAAACTGATAAATTTCAAGTCGTCTCTGCCGCGTTCGGTTTGCGAAATGTAGCTAACACAGATCTTGGCCTCCAGGAAATGACTCGCGTTTGTAAGCCAGGCGGCAAGGTCGCGATTCTGGAGTTTTCCATTCCACGTTACCAGCCAGTCAAAGGAATGTACGGGTGGTATTTCAAAAACGTATTGCCACGCATCGGTCAGATGTTGGCTCGCAACGATGCCAACGCTTACAAGTATTTGCCAGATAGTGTTGGCGAGTTTCCTTGCTACGAGAAATTAACAGACCGAATGTTAGCGGCGGGTTTGTCGACCGCGAAATTTTTTCCACTCACGTTTGGGATCGCAACTCTTTACATCGGCACAAAGTAAACTTGTTAGTGTTAGTGGTTAGTCAATCAGTTGAACCACGCCAGTGAGATCGAAACAAACTCACTGGACCGACCAGCCGCAACCAATTTTTACGTTTAAGAATCCGAAGGCGAAACGCTATGGCTCATCCGATTGTCCTTGCCATCACTGGCGCCAGTGGCGTGGTCTATGGCCAGCGACTTCTCGAAGTCCTGTTGCAATCGAAAGTTGATACGCATTTGACGATCAGCGATTCGGCCAGGATCGTGATGAAGCATGAGTTGGATCTGGATATTGATTTGGATAGTTTTTCGCTTGAGCAAATCATACCCGGCTACAATGGCTCCCAAACGGTTGAGTATCACCACTACAAAAACTTTATGACGCCCATTGCCAGTGGTGCTTTTAAAACTCGCGGCATGGTGGTGTGTCCGTGCAGTGGTGGCACGATGTCGGGAATTGCAACCGCTGCCAGTCGGAATTTGATCCTGCGTGCGGCAGATGTTCACTTGAAAGAACGCCGGCCTTTGATTCTCGTTCCGCGTGAAGCACCACTTTCGCTGATTCAGATCGACAATATGCGAACAACCTGTGCTGCAGGCGCGACGATCCTTCCGGCTTCACCGGGCTTTTATCACGAAGTCAACTCGGTAAGCGATCTTGTTGATTTTGTGGTTGCGAGGATTCTGGATCACTTGGATATTGAACATCAGTTGATTCGACGTTGGGGAAGTGATTAAACTCATCGCCGATGTTTGAAAAAATAAAAAAACTGCTGGAGATGATTCGCTTCAGCCATACGATCTTCGCCCTGCCCTTTGCACTGTTGGCAGCCGTAATGGCGTGGGCCGCGCCGGCAGGTGACGAATACCAAATCGGATTCAACTGGCTGCATCTGGTTGGAATTTTGATTTGCATGGTCGGCGCAAGAAGTGCCGCGATGGCTTTCAATCGATTGGCCGATCGGTTTATCGATGCAGAAAATCCTAGAACGGCAAAACGCCATTTGCCTGCGGGCGAGTTGTCGGTAGCGTCGGTTGTCGCGTTTACCTTGGTTTCGACTTTGATATTTGTCGCTGGGACTTGTTTCTTTCTGCCCAATTATCTGCCATTGGCGGTTTCGATTCCTGTGTTGGGCGTCTTGTTTGGTTACAGCTACACAAAACGATTTACTTCGCTCGCGCATTTTTGGCTGGGCGTTGCACTGATGTTGGCGCCGATTTGTGCTTGGTTCGCGGTGCGTGGATTGGTCGTGATTGACAATCCGCTGGACGTGGCGCCGGCGGTTGTGCTTGGCCTGGCGGTTTTGTTTTGGGTGGCGGGGTTTGATATGATTTATGCCTGCCAGGATTTTGAATACGACAAACAAAAGAAACTCAACAGCATCCCCGTTCGGTTGGGAATCGGCGGAGCGTTACGGCTGGCGGCAATTTGCCACGCGATCATGGTCAGCTTGCTCGTTTTGATTCCGTTGACGCAAATCTGGGCTGGTCCCGCGTTGGGGCTTGGCTGGCTTTATTGGGTAACAGTAATCGGTGTGGCGGGGTTGTTGGTGTACGAGCATCGTTTGGTCAAACCGGACGACCTGACCCGTGTGAATCTGGCTTTTTTCAATGTAAATGCCATCGTCAGCATGGGGTTGTTTGTGACTGGCACGCTTGATTTGCTTGTTATTTAAAGCGTTTTCTGCCGGTTATTGAGATTGAGGCGAGCAAGAGAATTCTGCTTTGAATTGATTTCGCGTAGACTTTTTCTGACTCGCAAAATAAACTCGTTGGCTTGATTTTAACCCAACCGGAAGCACCTTTACGTTTCCATTAACCAAGAAGTAGACCATGATTTTTTCTGTTGACCCACGCTTGAAAACGATCCGTGACAAAGTTGAATCGGGCGAGCGACTGACTTTGGACGATGGATTGTTGATGTACGATCCTGAGATTCCGGTTAACGATCTTGGTCAGTTGGCGAATCTCGTTCGCGAACGAAAAAATGGCAATGCGGCTTACTACAACATTAACGCACATTTGAACGCAACGAATGTTTGTGTTTACCGATGCGTGTTCTGTGCGTTCCGTTCGGACCTTCGCAGTGACAAAGGTTACGCGATGACTGACGAGCAAATTTTGGCTCGTGGGCAGGAAGCAACCGACAACGGATGTACAGAGCTTCATCTTGTCGGCGGACTGCACCACCAGCGAAAGTTTGAGTGGTACAAAAACATGGTGAGCTTGCTTCACGACAATTATCCAAAAATCCATTTGAAGGCTTGGACGGCCGTTGAGATTAACTGGTTTGAGTTTTTGGAAAAACGCCCAACTGCCGAGATCCTGCAAGAGCTTCGCGACGCGGGCATGGGCTCAATGCCGGGCGGCGGTGCAGAGATTTTCCATCCAGAGGTTCGCGATCAGATTTGCGAACACAAAGCCGACGGTAACAACTGGATTCACATTCATCGCACTGCGCATCAGTTGGGCATTCGCACGAACTGCACGATGCTTTATGGCCATGTCGAAAAACCGCTTCATCGGGTCGACCACATGATACGTTTGCGTGAGCTGCAAGACGAAACGGGCGGATTCCAAACGTTCATCCCGCTTGCGTTTCATCCCGAGAACACAGGACTGTCGCACATCAAGAAACCCACTGCGGTCGAAGACCTGCGAACGATGGCGATCAGCCGTTTGATGCTGGACAACATCGATCACATGAAAGCGTATTGGATCATGCTGGGAATCGGCACAGCTCAAACGGCACTGTCATATGGAGCCGACGATCTCGATGGCACGGTTCGACACGAATTGATCTATCATGACGCGGGTGCAACGACGCCTGAGTTCTTGTCGGTTGAGAGGCTTGAGCACTTGATCAAAGAAGCCGGTCGCGATCCGATCGAGCGCGATACGCTTTATCGCAAGATTGAGCGAGACGAGAACGACAATACAAAGTGGAGTGTTGGCGAAGACATTGCCGTTGCTGTTTAGACGATGGCCGAGACATGAGGATAACAAAAGCGACGGACATGATGGGCTTGAAATTGTCAGAACCCAGCTCGATTTGGGATTTGAAGTGGTTGTCTGGTTTGAACATCAGTAGTTGCACAGGTTTTAAGCCAAACTTTTTTCAGCAAAATGGATTCAATGGGCAATTGGTGATCGACAATATAGAAGTCGATATTCAAGAACTTCAAAAGCGACTTCCCGAATGTCAAATCCTAACGGAGGTTGGTGAAATCGATAAAGGATATTTCTATGATCGAAGACCGCCAGCTATCTTTTAAGGACTCGGAACTTCAATTGGCTGTCTTTGCCAGAGTGATAGTCACGTGAAAATTAACTCGCCGAGATTGAACGGAAACCTGGTCCAGATGGGTTCAATCGCCAATGGTATGAATCGTGTTGAAGATTTGAACGGGCATGATCGTACCATCTTTCGCTCTGATTTTTCCTGTGATTTGCATCTGCATCACCGGTTTAAGATCGTCCAGCTTCAGCGTTACCGTTTTCCCATCTGCCGAGACCGAGATGTTGGTGATTTTGACTTCATCGTGACCGATTTCTTCTGGATTGGAAATTCGGTAGTGGTCCGAACCGTACTTTTTTGACCAGCGGTACTTCCATTGCTGCACGTCCCAGTGATCAACCTCGCCTGCGTCTTCGGCATCAACGGGCTGAGAAAAAGTAATTTCGATTCCTGATTTTTTAACGTGCAGGTCGGTGGGAACGTAAATTGGCTTTCCGGTGGCTCGAACACGTTGAAGACAACCGTCTTTGACCGCGGCCGTTTGCCAACCGTCGAGGCCGGTCGCATAAAGATGTCCGTCGGTATGGAATCGGCCACGCATCACGCCCGAAAGAAATGTTGGGAGTTCAAGTTTATAAATGCCGGCTTGATGTGTTCCATCAACCATTTCGCTCAAAACAACATTTGCTGTGGCGCGGCCAAACGAAAGATGAAGCAATTTTCCGTCGAGCGCTCCCCAACGTTTGCTATTCACCCAAACCTGGCCACCCGCCGAGCTGTCGATCAAACGCGGAACCCAGCACAGCGGTTTGTCGTAGGATTCCGGTTTGGTCTCGCGCCGATGCGTTGGCATGTGGCCGTAAAAACCGCCCTGTTGAACCAAATCAATTCGCGTCGTGGGCACCCAGTGGCCTTCGTTATCCGCAGAGGTGACTTCATCGTTTGGGCCAACGCCCATCCCGTTGGCATGCCGGTAGCCTGTTGCGAACACGTCCATCGTTTTGCCGTCAGGCGAAACTTTGACCATCGTCCCGCCGTGAGGTGCCGAGCCACCGGATTTGATGAAGTAAAAATTTCCCTTTGAATCAGTTTCCAGACTCATCGCATAGGCGTGTGGCTGCCCGTTGACTTTCAGGAGATCGCAAAAATTAACGTACTCGTCGGCTTCTCCGTCATCGTTTAAGTCATTCAAAATCGTAATTCGATCGCGTCCAAGAACGTGAATTGTTTCGCCGACAATTTTTAGACCAAGCGGTTGATAAAGCCCCGTCGCAAATCGTTGCCATGTGATTTCGTCCAAGTCATCATCAATCCCCGTCACCCGCCAAACGTCGCCGTGCATGGTGCAAACAAAGGCAGTGCCATCTGGAAGAAAATCGACGCCGCTTGTGTACATCAACGCTTGATAGGGATTTTCGTACGGAACGGTAATCTCATCGACGACCAGCGGTTTATCATCAATCGCACGTTTTCCGTTTGTGACAATCGGTTTTCCCCAGCGTGGTTTGGTACTGGGATTGAACCGCTGCGGTTCTTTGGCTCTAGGATTGGATCGGTGTGGCACCTCGGAAGTGAAAGTTGCCAAGAGTTGTTTCTGCATTCCGGTTTTGCAGCGGGTCGTATGAATGTTGATCGTCTGGCGTGAATCGGACTCGGGGACTTCCAGCGAGACGCGCTGCCGACCGTTTGTGTTCTGCTTGTGAAGTAGCCTCGCTGAGGAATCTTGATCAATCTGGATTACCCAGCTCGATTCACCAAAGGTGAGCATCCCAATTTTGCGATTACTTTCGTCAAGCCAACGAAACGATTCCGCTTTCTGGTTTATCAGCGTCAAGAGCTTTTTGGTTTTGTTCTTTTCAACGATTAGCGTCCGCCGAAAAATCGGGTGTGGGTGAGGCTTTGACTTACTTTGTGTCACCGCTTGTTGTTGATTCGATCCCTGGTAGCTCAATGGGCCAAGCTGATGTGCAAACCCCAATAAGATTGTCTCGTTCTGAGGCCGAGGTGGCTGAAGACTGTTGAACTCTACTACTTTGGTGCCATCGATCTGGTAGTTCAATTGGACGCGATTTTCATGAAGTATATATTTCTCAAAGCGACTATTGGTTGAGTCGGCCAAAATCGTTTTGTCGTTTTCGTCTTGCCAATTCCAGCTGACGTCCCAGTCGGAAGTGAACTCAATTTGGCCTTTGATTGACGGCATTTCGAGCATCCCAAACCGCTTGGGAGGCAGTGTTAGAAAATCCCCGGACCACGCGGCGCGAATATACAATCGTTCCGTATCGAATAACACTGCGGCAGGGCGTTTCGGATCGTTGCCAATTCGAATGGCGATCGCTTTGGGCGTCATGCCTTTGTCGCCTTTGACCGTTGGCGCCTTGATGGAGCCGCAGAACGTTGGGCCTGTGTCCATTTTTTGAAACCGATCATCGACCCAGTCGTCATCGGATTCGTTCTCGTAGGGGAACCGCGAATCCATTCGTCGAATGGGTGTCCACTTTTTCAAGTACTCGTTGTCGAGCTCCGCCTGTTTGGCATCAGGGTTGCGGTCCTTGATTTGAGCGAGAGTCGTTGTTGCCAAACCAAGCCCAATGGCAAAAACAAAAACCAGTTTGATAAACGGTGGTTTGTTAAGCGTCGATGAAAAATTCATGGCATGCAATCCGAAAGCAATTGGTCTGTTACATCAAATAGTTGGTTCGCCTGTGTTCGCTCGCAGTTTCATCGAGCAAAATTTTCATTCACATCAAATTTTAATTGCAGCAGTTATTATTGCACATCAATCTTATCCCACATCGCTGATATCGAGTGCTTTTCCGTAGCGTGCAAAAACCAACTTTCGCAAGCGATCGTATTTGTCGCTTGTCATTTCCGGGTCATACTCGATTAGATCTCTCGCGTCTTGCTGTGCGCGTTTGAGAACTTCGGCGTCCCGGATTAAATCCGCAATCATCAATGGGGGAAAACCGCTTTGTTGTGTGCTGAATAAGTTGCCCGGCCCGCGAATTTGCAAATCGAATTCGGCCAATTCGAATCCGTTATCCGTGTTGGCGAACGCCGCCAGCCGCTCGTTGGATTCGGGATCATCGGACGTTGTGAATGCACAAACGTAACCGGGATGTTGGCCACGACTGACTCGGCCTCGCAACTGATGAAGCTGTGAAAGTCCGAATCGCTCTGCTGAATCGATCGTCATAATGGTCGCATTGGAAACATCGATACCGACTTCGACGACGCCGGTCGCTACGATGGCTTGTGTTTTTCCCACGACAAAATCATGCATCGCTGCTTCTTTTTCTTCGGGCGTTTGTTTCCCGTGAAGCACATCCAATCTGAAATCGGCCAGTGGTCCATTAGAAAGCGATTCAAACATCCGCTCGGCACTGCGAAGATCAGAATCTTCATCCGAATTAACGAGTGGAGCAACGATGAAGCCTTGTCGGCCCTCGCGCAGTTTCTTACGAAAAAACTCCCACCACTGCTCGCGATTTTCTTCCTGACCAAGGTAAGTATTCACTTTTTGCCCAATGCCGCTTGTTCGATCCAATGTCGAAACGTCGAGGTCTCCGAACAGTGTCATCGAAACCGTTCGCGGAATCGGAGTCGCCGTCATGACAAGATAGTGCGGATCGTGGCCCGATTGTTTTAAGAGCGCACGTTGACGCACGCCGAATTTATGTTGCTCATCAATCACGACCAATCCCAATTGATGAAACTCAAGCTTCGAAGCCACGACTGCTTGTGTGCCGATCACCAGATCAATTTCACCAGCAACGATTTTTGCGGCAATCTTTTTTCGCTCGGCCGTTTTCAAACTGCCGGTCCAAAGTGCCATTCGAACGCGGCTGTTTTCCAGAAGTTTCGTTAGCGTTTTAAAATGCTGACGGGCCAGGATTTCGGTGGGAGCCATCAAAGTCGCTTGATTGCCATGTGCGACAGCGATCAGCATCGCGCAAACGGCCACGGCGGTTTTTCCACTACCGACTTCTCCGTGGAGCAAGCGGTTCATTGGAAACGGCTGTGCCATGTCGGCGGCGATTTCGGCAAAAGCGGTTTGTTGTGATTTAGTTAACTCGAAAGGTAACCTGCCGGTGATCCGTGCGCGAATTTTTGGTGTCAACTCAAGTGCAGGAGAAACGTTTTGTGTCCGAATCCGCTGCCGACGAATCGCGAGCGCCAGTTGCAAGATGAAAAGTTCTTGGTAGACCAGTCTCGCCCGCGCGTGTTCGACTTCGGTTTGATCTTTGGGGGCATGGATCAATCGAATGGCGGCTTCGATGTCACAAACGGAAACCTGCTCGCGAAGCTCATCGGGAAAGGCTTCCTGGACCAGGCCCGCACATTGCTCCACGGTCTTTGAAACGATTTCTCGAATCTGCCGCTGGTTGATGCCTTCGGTTAAGCGATAAATCGGAATCAAGCGTTCGTCAGTCGGGTCGGTTGATTGATCCGCATCCAGCCAAGTTGTTTTGGGATGGCTCATTTGAAAACGGCCGCCCGACAATTTCGCCTTGCCGCGCAACATTACGTTTTGCCCGATTTGAAACTTGTTGAGCAAGAATTGTTGGTTGAACCAAACGGCACGCAGGTATTGTTTTTCCTGTTTGATCAAAACGTACAAGATATGTTTGCCGTTTGCAGAAGTGATTTGATCGATATCGTCAACCACTCCAACGATGCACGCTAACTGTTCGGATTCGAGGTCGGTGATTTTGTGAAGTTGCGTGAAGTCTTGATAGGAACGTGGAAAGAAAAAGAGAATGTCGGCCGCGGTTCTGAGTCCAAGTTTTTCAAGCAATTGCGCGCGGTGGGGGCCGACACCTTTGAGAAACTGAACACCCTGCGTCAGTTTCTCAATCGGCGTAAGTTCTTTCGGTGGTGACTTCGGTTCGGCCATGCTTTTATTGTGTGCAGGCGATGCGAAGAGTTACAGAGGGGAGTATTAGATGGGCGATGTTGGAGCGAGAAAAGACGGCTTAACGCCGAGTGCTTTCACTATCTTGTGTTAGAAAATGCTTCATGAAAATGAAGCATGAAAATGGAATCGCATATCCGTTTACTCTCTGGCCTATGCTCTTCCCTGCCCTGTTCTCTCTGGCTACAAATACTTTTGATAAGCCGCCACTGCCATCCCATCCACGCGATCGTTTTCTGGGTGGCCGCTATGGCCTGCGACGCGCGTGTATTTGACGGTGTGTCGCTCGATTTGCTCATCGAGTCGTTTCCAGAATTCTTCGTTTTTAACGGGGACGAGTTTCTTACCTTCTTTGCGTTTCCAACCGTTGGCTTTCCATTTAATCATCCATTCAGTCATCCCTTTGCCGACGTAGACGCTGTCGGTAAAAATTTCAACGCTACACGGACGCTTGAGCGCGGCCAAGCCTTGGATGACGGCTTCGAGCTCCATCTGATTATTGGTCGTATGCTCAAGTGCTCCCGATTTTTCAATCTCAGTATCGGAAGGAAGGTGGCGAAGAATAAATGCCCAACCACCAGGTCCAGGATTTCCAGAGCAGCCACCGTCGGTAAACAAATTGACTTCGATTTTAGGCTGCGGTTGATTCATGCAGACGATTGTAATGGATCAACCGAACTTCGATTAGCGGGCTTGGTGGCGTCTTCTTGTTTATCGATTATTTGATTTCATTGGAGCTTTTGATGGGTTAAAATTTGGTATGTCCAACGATGATCCAACTGCTTCGCGAATCAACCGCTCTTCCAAAGATCCGGTTGGCCCCACTCGTTCTGATGAAGGCAATTTCGATTCTCAATCGTTCATTGATGGGCTACAGGGGAATGGCGCGCGTCCCCCTAGTAAGATTCAGCGGTACGAGATCGAACTCGTTTTGGGTCAAGGCGGTTTCGGTACGGTGTATCTGGCCTATGACCCTCATTTGAATCGCAAGGTGGCGATTAAGGTTCCTCGGCTCAATCGCCCAATCGATCAAGTTACTTGGAATCAGTTCGTCCATGAAGGGCGTGCGATCGCCAACTTGGATCACCCGTCTATCATTCGTGTTTACGATATCAATCGGCAAGAAAATCAAGTTCCGTTTGTCGTGATGGAGTATATCGAAGGCAGGACGCTAAGACATCTCTACAATGATGTGCAGCCATCATTGGAGGATGCGATTTCGATTATTCGGCAAGTCACAGAAGGACTTTTGTATGCACACAAAAACAACATTGTCCACCGAGACTTAAAGCCAGCGAATATCATGATTGATATCGCCGGGCAAGTTAGGATTGCAGATTTTGGATTGGCAATTCATGACAATACACCACTCCGCCGAGTGTCCAAGAACCGCGCAGGGACATTGGCTTTTATGGCTCCTGAGCAAATTCGTGGGGAGAATCATCGGCTTGATGGGCGAACTGATCTTTGGGCGTTTGGTGTCGTAATCTATTGGATGTTTACGGCTTGCTATCCTTTTCGTGGCGAGAATGCAACTGATATATCAATGGAAATCTGTAGTCGCGATCCCAAACCGATGCGCCAGATCAATGACAAAATTCCAAGAGAGATTGAACGGATTTGCAACCGATGTTTACACCGATTGATGGAAGAACGCTACCAATCTGCTGCGGACCTTTTGGAGGATGTCGAATATTTACAACAAAATTTGAGGCTGGACAGTTTGCCTACTAGCGCCGGCCCAACTGATTCGAATTTCTCACGATCCAAGAAAGTGTCAGGAAGCAAATACGATTCCAATTTAGCGTCACGCGGTTCCGTTTCTCGAAATTCAGGATCACAGATCCAAGTCGTTCCCAAGGGGTTGCGCTCGTTTGATGCGGGTGATACTGAGTTTTTTCTTAGCTTACTTCCTGGCCCGACGGATCGTTTTGGTGTACCTGAATCAATCAGATTCTGGCTGCAGCAGCTTGTTGATACGGACGTCGATTTACCGATTGGACTATTGTATGGTCCTTCGGGCTGTGGCAAAAGTTCATTTGTCAGAGCGGGGTTGATACCCCGAATGCCGGAAGAATTTGAAGCCGTATATATCGAATGTACGTCTGGACAAACGGAACTGGATTTATGCCAACGTCTGCGCCGAAAATTTGATGACTTGGAATCTGATACAGGTGGCTTGGCGTTTTTGTTGAATCAGATTCGGACATCTAGGAAGTATTCTGGTCGCCGATTGTTGATCGTATTGGATCAACTTGAGCAATGGCTTTACGGTAATGAAATTGTTTCAGATTCTCCGCTTGTTGAAGCGCTTAGACAATGTGATGGAGAAAGAGTGCAATGTCTGTTGTTGGTGCGAGATGACTTTTGGATGCCTACTCAACAATTTTTTCGTGAGTTAGGAGTTAAGATACAAGATGGTAAAAACACGCTCGCGTTACCTTTGTTTGACTTGAAGCACTCGCGAAAAGTCTTGGCTGGGTTCGGACGTGCTTACGATACATTGCCAGGTGAGAAATTCACCCGTGGACAACGTGACTTTATTCGGACTGCGGTTGAGCACTTGTCAAATAATGGAACTGTGATCTGTGCTCATCTTGCCTTGTTTTCTGAAATGATGGCAGGGCGCGAGTGGACGAAAGCCGAATTGAGCCGGCTTGGAAATTGGCAGGGTGTGGCAGTGAGCTACTTGGAGGACTTATTCGCGTCTTCAGCTTCGATCTCGTTACAGAATTGTTTGCCTGCGGTGCGACAATTATTGTTTCAGTTGCTACCCGATTCAGGAGCAACAATTAAAGGTTCCGGACGGTCAGAAGCCGAGTTGATCAAAGCTTGCTCTGAAATCCAAAATGAAACGCAGTTCAATGCGTTGGTAGACGGGCTTGAAACAAACTTACGACTCGTGGCTCGGACCGCTGACTTGGAGACCGATTCAAGCCATGAGGTACCATCAAACCACACCAAAGTAAAACCAAAGTTTTTGCTTGCACACGACATTCTGGTCGAGCCGCTGCGAACATGGCTGACGCTCAAACAACGTGAATCATGGAAAGGACGTGCGGAAATTCGACTTGATGAACTAACAAATCAATGGAAAACGAAAAAGGCAAAACGACTGTTACCTTCGTTACCTGAGTACGTGTCGATCTTATTTGGAACCAAGCGTCAAAGTCGAAGTTTGGATCAAATGTCTTATCTCAAAGCGGCCAATATTTTTTATGTCTGGCGTGCATTGCTGCTTGGCTTGGTTGCCGTATTGGGGTATGTCGGCTTAAGTCAAGTTTCGAAGCGATCGTTAAGGAGCCAAGTAAAAGCCGAAATCGAATCGACACTCAACTCACGACCCGATGCCGTTCCGTTTCATATTGCGACGCTGGAAAACCATGCGTCAATCGCGAGTGACTTGTTGGCTGATTGGCCAATGCCTTCGACACCTCAGCAACGGCTTCATCTACAAATGCTGGGTGGGCATTTTTCTTCTGCGATGGACATGGAGGATGTTTGGAGGCAGGTTGAATCAATGCCAGGAGATGAGTTTGCCAATTTGATAGATGCTACCTCAGCAATGATTAGGAAAACGGGCGACAAAGCGATCCTTGCGGATTTGGTCAAGCGAGCCGATGCCGAAACGATGGATAAGAAACGAATTCGACTTTCTTTGATGGCAATGCAGTTGGGGAACGTTACAGCAATCAGAAGGTGTTTGAGTGACGTCGAGCAAACGAACCGGCGTACCCAGTTCGTACACGAGTTTCCCAAGTGGGTGGCAGATTTAGAAGTTGCTCTATCGCGTTTCAGCCAAATCGATGACCCTGGCATCCATGTTCTGGTGTGTAAGTCGTTGAGCTTGATGGCCGAGGAATCTTATTCTGGTGATGAGCGACTCGCAGTAGAGGAGTGGCTGACCCAAGCCTACGAAACTTGTTTGCATAGCGGTGTTCATTTCGCTGCTAAACATGCATTGGAACGATGGAGGATTGATTTCGATCCGAATCTGAATGTCCCCAATGCGCCATGGAAAGTCAGAAAGCTGTTGGGAAAATACGATGTTGAGTTTGTGAGAATTGAAGCCGGAGAAATCGCCCCATTCGGAGCCGGTATGCCCAATCCCCGAATGGGCATTTACAAGAATTTGAACCCAAAAATAGAACACAGCTATTGGTTTGGCGCAAAAGAGGTAAGCGCCGATATGTTTTACAAGTTTGTGATTTCTGATGAGGCTGATCCGGAGATCAAGAAAGAGCACCTCCCTAAATTAGAGGCCTATCTCAACAAAGATCTTCCTGTGGTCGGTGTCTCACGCAACGACGCAGCTCAATTCTGCAATTGGTTAAACTGGCAATCAGGCTATGATAAGACCTACGAATATGTCAAACACGAAAATAAAGTGTTTGATACCTGGAAGCAAGTCGAGGGAGCCAATGGCTTTCGGCTTCCAACAGATGCCGAATGGGAAGTCGCCTGTCGGGCTGGTTCGACAACCGCGTACTTTTTTGGAGGTAAAAGATATTCACAATTTCTTCCCAATTACGTCTGGTGCAATGTTAGTTCTTACCCATTTGAAAACTTAAGAGTTGGTCAGCGAGGAAAGCACCTTCCAAACGACTTAGGAATCTTCGATGTGATTGGAAATGGTCGCGAGCCCGTATCTAACTCAGCAATTGCTCAAGAAGGGGTCAAACGTTATTCGCTGCGCGGGGGTGGCGCAAATTCGAGTTCGTCTTATTATCTCTCCTCGAATATTTTCTCAGATTTCTCTTCGAGTCGTAGTTCAAATAATAGTATTAGGATTGTTATTAACGACATCTAAAAAAGATGCGTAACAACTTGCCACTTAAGTTGTTTCTGTTTTTTTGCTTTGGATTTTTCTTATGCTGAGACCACCGTTTTATTTCGATGGATAGTCAGAACAATAAACTGGGATTTTGTAGTTCGGATCGCATGGCTCCAAATAATCTGACAGAGACGCAATATCAGGCATCGACTTTCTAATTGCGTAAGCGCAGTCAAAGTATCTAGATCCAACCGCGCTACCGTTTCCGAAGGTGTAGCATGGTGGCGTCCCATTAGGGCTGACCTTCACCGGCTTTTTATAGGCCGAGTAAAGGTTCATCCTCGAAGATGTTGTACTTCCGCTTCCCCCTACCTTCAATAATGTGTATCTCTCGACATTTGACCATTTGAAAAAACTTCCAAACCCGTGATCATATCGTAGCTGATGGGTTTCACCATCGTCACAACAACCGAAAGTATGGCCCAGTTCATGATTCATTTGAAATGCAGCTTTGGCTAAAGCGGGCCGGCTAACTCCAAATGCCAGTTTGGAGAACGATTCAGGAGTGTAGTTCTGCTTATAGCGAAATGCATTCGCCTTTAGTGTAGCCTTGGTCGAAATTAAAAAGCCAATATCTGAATCAGTGCAACTTCGGATTTTTGCAACTTCAGGTGAGAAGATAAAATACTTCATCATGTCTTGAACTGAAACAGCAGTTTCGTCCATTTCGGGATTGAGGCAACCGAAGTGTCCAAGAATTGCTTTTTGTGGTATCTTGCTGCACTTATACGCTTCGTTCAAGTCTCGAATTAATTGCGTAGCCGTAGTCTTCATGTCAGATTGCATCGCAGCGTGAGAAGTAAAGAAGATTGCAATCTTAAGCTCAGTATCACGTTTCTTTCGCTTAGGGCTAGGCTTTCTCTTGGTGGATTTATTGATTTCATCAATTAGGTCTTGTTCATTGAATTCGTTAGATTTGTCAGGTAAGGGCGAAAGTTGTCTCAATTTAAGTTTTTTGAGCAAATGCACCCCATCTGAAAGCGGTTCGATATAAAACGATTTGGTAGGTGTCGTAATGCGACCGGAAATCGCTTGGGTCCTTTCAATGCGGCCTTCTCTAATACCAACTTCGTCACGAACAACAAGTATACCGCTCGCCTTTTCTGGTGTGGAGATTTCAAAAATTTTGAGTGAATCATCGTTCTTCTCTGCACCAACCTTCTCCGCAACCGTAAGCGTCAAATTCAATGTGAATGATTCAGTAGAAATTACATGTTTGCGTTCTTCGGCAACGGATTTGAGTTGTTCGAAATCGAATTCAATCAAATAAGCAAACTCATCTTCGGGATAAAGTACTTTTGAAAATCCCCCTCTTTTTTCAATGACGATTCGTGCTAATTCGGAATCCATCGGGACTAAAGAGATAAGGGGCTTTTCGACTTCTGTGGCCTGAAAAGCAATCAAGTTGCAGTTTGAAAAAACGACGAGCGCCGTTGTTACGATGCTGGCGAAAATTATTCTACGATAGGGCATGTTAAGGGCTCATCAAGCATGTACAAGGTCGAAAGTAGTCTTGGTCAATACAACGTTGTTTTGCGCACATACAAAAGGACGCACATGCGGCAAGGGTGGAACAAGGACAGGTTCCGTTTGTAGGCGCAATACACATCTGATAAACTTCATCGCAATCGGGATCTAGGTCGAGATCGTTTGGATTCACGGGCGTCGCGGGGTAGCTGCCGGGCGGGCATGGATAGCAACCGCTTGCAGTTTCACAACCAATCCTTTGCCTATCACATCGAATAAGGCACAGATCAAATGCATTTGTAAGCGGGTCGTAAGCCCCAATGCATTGGCGAACACAATTGACATGTTGTCGATTGCAATGACTAGTGTCGATTACTGTTGAGCTAGTGTCGATTACTGTTGAGCTAGTGTCGATTACTGTTGAGCTAGTAGAGCAATAATAGGAGTTGTTTACTTGTACGCCGTAAGTCATACCTGCATTGCAGCACGTCGGTTGACAAACGTTTTGGTTGGCCCGACGGTTGCAAATTCGTGAAAGCAATCCGCAGCGATTCCCGTTGCGAAAACACTGGGCGTCAGTTTCAGGAGTTGCGGTAAACGAAACCGAAACCGCAATTAGCAACGCAAAGACTAGAGTTGTGACGTTTCTTGACATTCTTATAGCTCCAAGGTTGTAGGTAGATCTAGATGCGATGCTATTGGTAGCCATTCTCTATGTCAAATGTTGGTTCGCTCAAAATAAGGTTTGTGTCGGATCTTTTTGCAGTGGGGAACCTTTTTCGAGATGGAAAACCTATACCTTGCCGTAACTAATTCGCTGCCTGAGAAGCCGAGTTTGTGCCTGGGGGAAGCTTTTCAGATTTTGCATTGCTGGAATTATCGTCACCCGACTGGCCGTTTTCGGGTGGCTTGGGCGTGAGGTTGGCGCGGGCGAAATCGACTCGTTGGCTTTTGGTTAGCTCGTCGATTGTTTGGGAAATTTCAGAATTGATTTTTGGAATCTGGGCGAAACGCCATGGCACCGTGACGGTGAAAATGCTTCCTTTGCCGACTTCGGATTCAAGTTCGATTTTGCCGCCAAGCAAAATGCAAATCTCTTTGACAATCGAAAGGCCAAGTCCCGTTCCAGATACCTCGCGGGTCAAAGCGTCCTGACCGATGGCGGAAGGGCCTTGGCGAAATTTCTCGAAAATGATGGCTTGATCGGATTCGGCAATCCCAACGCCCGTGTCATGAACTTTGATCTGCATTAACTCGCTTAGTGGTGAGAGTTCACGTGATCCATCAGATCGCAGCCGCTCGTCGCGCAGTCTGTCATCTCGTATCCCGTCCGGCGAATGCGCTTCCAGTTGCCGGTCACGTTTGTCAATCAGTTTTTTGACTTCGACATTGATTCGGCCGCCCTCTGGCGTGAACTTGATCGCGTTTGAAAGAAGGTTGGTCAGGATCTGCCGGACCTTGATAAGGTCTTGAAGCATCACCGGAAAGTCTTTGCTGACCTCATACTCAAGTTTGATGTTTTTTGTTTCTGCGAGGTTGCGCACCATTTCAACCATCTCGCTAACCAGCTGATCGACTTTGAATTCGGTCGGTTTGACTTCCATCATACCGGCTTCCAGTTTCGCCATATCCAAGATGTCGTTGATTAAATCAAGCAGAAGTCGCCCTGAGTTGCGAATGTTGGAAGCGAATCGGATTTGCTTTTCCTCAAGCCCTTTTGCGTTTTCGAGGATTTCGGAAAATCCAATGATACTGTTGAGTGGTGTGCGCAATTCGTGGCTCATGTTGGCGAGAAATTCACCACGGACCTGATTCATCTCGTATAGCTTCAGTGTCAATTGGGCTTGCTCATCGACTTTTTTATCGAGGTCTTCGTTGGCTGATTGAAGCGCCAATTGTGTGTCGAGTAGGTGGCGAAGCATGCGGTTGAACGAACGAGAAAGCTCTTCAAATTCATCGCCGGTCCCAAGTTTCGCCCGCACGTCCATGCGTCCGTGGCTGACTTCTTCGGTGACATCGCGTAGGTGGGCAAGCGGTTTGACGATAACGTAACGGACGATCACCCAAAGTAGTGCGACTGAGAAAACGGTTGTCAAAATCGCGACGGTAAACAAAATCGCGCGAGTCTTGCTGATGGCTCCTTGGGTGATTTCATTGTCCAAAGTGATTTTAAGAAACGCCGGAGGGGCGATGTTGAATTTTTCCAGATTAAGTTTCCGCTCCGTCTCGCGCGAAGTGTCCGGTTGTTTTAGCAGGTTTGCGATCTCGCCGAGTCGTGGATATTTTTCGGCGTCGCGCGCCACCGGGGTATGACAAAACAAACACTCCGAATCAGATTTGAAAATGACAGGCGTGTAGTAAAAGTAGTTTTTCCTGGTCGAAAAATCTTCCTCGGCTGTTTGCGATTTGTCAGGATCAATTGGCGCGACATCCAGCTGCTTGATTTTTTCAGCGTAGCCAACTGGGTCGCTGAGCTTGATGGCTTCGCGTTCGTTTTGCTCAACTTGTTTTTCAATCGCTTTAGCTGTCAATTTTTTCAAATAGTAAATGTCGTCTGGGTCCGTGGCGACGGTGACTTTCTCTGGTGGGAGATTGTTCCAGCCGATTGAGTCATCGAGGACGATGACTTTCGCGTCGTAGGGTGTCGAGTGTCCTGCAAATGACTTGAATAGGATGCCAGAACCTTCTTGAACTTTTGACTGATCTTCGAGCTCTTGAATGCCAATCAAGTGAGTCCGCAGAATGAAGTCCGAGTAAAGACTGTTGGCTTGGCCGCGCGTGTTGTGGTAGATCAGGTCTTCGGTAATTCGGTTAACCCAGAAGAATGCACCGCCGATTAGCGCGAGCAAGCAAATCCCAAACAGGACACGGATCTTCCGCTCCAAACTGGATTCGCCAAGTACGCGTTTGATGCCGCGGTAAGACATTGAACGAAAGGGCTTTCTAAAACGACGGCGGATAATAATGTCATTGTAGAACCGCTCTCTTCTGCAAGCCAGAGCAATGACCGAGGCCTATTTGCGCGAAACGATTCGGTCAGTGTCTGCTTTATCCGACTAAAGCATATCTTGTGGGTCGATATCGACGATCCATTGAACGTCATCTATGGATTTCACTTTGGTTTGAGCACGCCGGATAACTTTTTGCAGGGCGTCTTCAACGTTGGAGCTAAGCAACATGTGGTAGCGAAATTTACCACGAAGTTTTTCAACAGGGGCAGGAGCTGGACCAAGAACCGTCACGTCCGTTTCAAGATCGACAGAGCTGATTTCGATTTGTTCTGCGATATGGTCAGCCATCTGTTCGGCTTTGGATTGAATTTCGCTTCGGATCACGATGCGGGCTTGGAATCCGAATGGCGGGTAGTTGTGGTCTTCGCGATTGGGGAGCTCGTTTTCTGAAAACCCGATATAGTCGTGTCGGGTCGCGGCGTCGATGGCTTCGTTTTCAGGGTTGAACGTTTGAACCAAAACTCGCCCCCCCTTTTCACCACGGCCTGTGCGACCGGCGACTTGGGTGACCAATCCAAACGAACGCTCGGAGGCGCGAAAGTCCGGAAGGTGCAGCGCCGTGTCGGCGTTGATTACGCCGACCAAAGTCACGTTTGGAAAGTCGAGCCCTTTGGCGATCATTTGCGTGCCGAGCAGGATTTGGATTTCACCGCTGCGAAAACGCGCGAGAGCTTTTTCGTGGCTACCCGGTTTCCGCATTGTGTCGGTGTCCATTCGCATGACTGCTGCATCGGGAAACATTGCCGTAACGTTGGCTTCGAGGCGTTGGGTTCCCAAACCGGAAAATCGGATCGAGGGATTCTTACAGTCGGAACATCGTCTGGGTTCGGGAATCTGATGATCGCAATAGTGACAAACGGCTTTGTTGCCTTCCGCGTGATGCGTGAGCGGAATTGAACAGTCGGGACAGGTTTCAACATTGCCGCATGATGGGCATTGGATTCGTGTTGAAAACCCACGGCGGTTCAACAGCAGGATGACTTGGCCGCCTTCTTTGATGGCTTGATTGATTTCGGCGCGAAGTTTCTGGCTGATCGGGCCGAAGCGTTTCTTGCCTCCAAAATCAACGCGCAAGTCAATCGTTGCGACGTCGGGCAACGGCAAATCGAGAACGCGTTTTTTAAGCGATAGTTTTTCGTAAGTTCCGAGCTTGGAACGATGCCATGTTTCGAGTGATGGAGTGGCTGAGCCAAGAACGAGAGGCACGCCTTCGTTGCGGGCTCGCCAATCGGCAACGTCTCGCGCGTGGTAGCGTGGAGCTTTGTCTTGCTTGAAAGATCCGTCGTGTTCTTCGTCCAATACGATCAAGCCAAGATTCGGAGTCGGAGCGAAAATCGCGCTACGGGCACCCACGATGACTTGAACATTGCCGGCTGCGATTTGTTGCCAGTGCCAAGCACGTTGGGCAGCCGTTAGATGCGAGTGCAACACGGCGACTCGGTCGAATCGAGCGCGAAATCGTTGCCGCGTTTGAGGTGTGAGGCTGATCTCTGGCACCAGCACGATGGCTTGGCGGCCGAATTCCACGATTTTTTGGATTGCGCGAATGTAGACTTCTGTCTTTCCACTGCCCGTGACGCCGTGCATCAAAAACGTTCGGTGCGTGTCGTTGTTGATGTGTTCGGTGATCCGGTCGAGGGCGACTTGTTGCTCTTGGTTCAGGACAAGGTCTTCCATCCGATTTTCGCGAGGGATCTCATGCGTCTGTTGTTGCACTCGCCGAGTCGTAGTGACGATTAATCCACGTTTGCGAAGCGTTGAGATGGGACCTTGCGTGCAGCCGACGGTTTCGGCAAGTTCGTTGGTTGTCCAGTCTTGGACGGATCCGGCTAGCGTGCTGAGGATTGACTTTTGAAGTTCAGTCAATTTCATCGAAGGCGGAATGCCGTTGGCCAATTCCTTTGACAAACTCAAGAACATCATCTCACGCGTACCGGCGTTGGATCTGACACTTGGCGGAACAATCGTGTCGATGACTTGGCCAAGCGGACAGACGTAGTAGTCGCTGATCCAGTTTGCGAGGCCAAGCAATTTTTCATTGATCAGCGGTCGTGCGTCGAGAACAACAGAGATGGGTTTGAGTTTCTGTGGGTTAACCGTTTTTGCTAACGGGTGAAACGGCCCGATGACTTCGATGCAGTAGCCTGTCATTTTTCGGTTGCCACGACCAAGCGGAACCTCGACGCGTACGCCTTGTTTGACGGATTTCTCCAGTTCGGCGGGAATCGAATAGTCATACGGACCATAAGGAGCGCCTGAAAAAGCGATTCGCGCAGCAAGCCAGTCGTCTTGGTCATCCAACTGCCAAGGTTGCGGCTCAACATTAAAAAGCGATTTTTGGTCCATGGTGTCAGCATATCAGAATTGATTGACACGTTGGGTCAAGGGCGGATCGACGGGTATATGGAAGGGCGTTTTGAATTCGCTGCAATTTTGTATCTTCAAATTCGGATGGTTTGCCACATGTGGGCTGGCTGATAATTGTTGTAAAATTAGCTGACGAATTTTACAGAAGATTCAACAAAAGTATCGCAACAACGGTTTGAGGAATAATCATGCGGATTGGGATTTACGGCGGGTCGTTTGATCCGATCCACCATGGACACTTGATCCTGGCTGAGCAATGTCGAGAGCAAGCCAGTTTGGATGAGGTTTGGTTTATTCCTTCGGCGCTTGGTCCGCACAAACAGGCAGGCTCGCATGCAACGGATCGACAGCGAACTGAGATGATCGATTTGGCGCTCAGTGGGCATCTGGCTTTTAAGCTTTCCAAAATTGAGATTGAACGTGGTGGAGTTAGCTATACCGTAGATACGTTGACGCAAATCGTGGAATCGAACCCTGATGACGATTTGTTTTTGTTGATGGGAGACGACTCTCTTGAGAATTTTGGCACTTGGCGTGAGCCGAAAAGAATTTGCGAGTTGGCGATTCCTTTGGTCGTGAATCGGCCAGGCTCTGGTGATGTCGATCTTTCGGTTTTCAAAGAGTATGTTGATGAAGATCGTTTCAGGATTTTCGAGTCTGCGGCAATGCAAACGCCAAATATCCAAATCAGCAGCAGCGTGATTCGTCAAAAAGTCGCTGACCAAAAAAGCATTCGTTACTTAACCCCGCGTAGCGTCGAAAAGTACGTTGAAACGCAAAAGCTATATCTCGCGAAATGAGTGGAGTCCGCTGTGCTGAAGTATAAAGATTTTGTTCCCAAGCAAATTGAAGCTCCCGGTTTCTTGAATCCAGGCGAGCATGAGACATTTGATGAAGCTGTCCGCGCGGCCAATCAGTGGATTGTTGAAAATGAAGTTAAATTGATGAGCATGGAGACGGTGGTGCTTCCCAATATCTGGAGCCGCTGGGAAGAGGGCTCTCGCGATGCATCGATCGGAACCAGTGGCGACGCGCCTAGCCGTTGGCATCAGTTTTTGCGCTGTTGGTATCGCGACTAGAAACCACGTCGCTAAATAAGCATATAAAAACTAACCACAGAGGACGCGGAGGAGCACAGAGTTTTTGATTTTGTCCTCTGTGAACCTCCGTGTCCTCTGTGGTTAATCTCTCCACAGCTTTTTTCATGCTGCTTGTGTTTCGAAAAAACTTCGCAATGTCCGATGCGCTCTGATAACATTTGAATAGATTTTCTCAATCATTTTTTGAAACTTTGAGGTGGACGGATGTTTCGTCGAATCAGTTGCGCTCTTTTGGGTTTAGTTGCTTTGGTAACTGTTTGGATTGTTCTGCCAAACAACATCAACGCGCAAGATGACACGGCTAAGACGCGCTTACTGGTTTTCCCAGATGACCGATCGATGGGAGAGTTGAGCGTCGGCCCGCCGGTGGGAACTCCCTACGAAGAAGTCAAGGTTTTTGGCGAACAATTTAAGTCAATCGGCCCTGCGAAAGGCACCGTTGAAGTACCAGCGGGACGAATGATCAAACTTGAGTTTACCCAAGCCGCCTGTAAAGACCTTTCGCCTCTTGCGACTTTGCCGGCCGATTCATTGCATGTAATTTATTTTAGAAGCAGAGAGAAGTTTCACGGAAATCAGTTCCAGCATCTCAAGCACATGACTGACGTCCGGTGGCTCATGCTCCGCAGTAGCCCAGTCAACGACGAGGGCTTTGCAAACTTTGCCGGATTCAAAAAACTCGAATACTTACGTTGTTCGGTCTACGGACATAGCAAGGATGGCTTTGGGATTACTGACAAATCGATGAAAGTTATTGGAGGATTCAAGAAACTGAGAATCCTTTCATTGCGTGACAATCCGATTACTGATGTGGGGCTTAAGTATCTCTCGAATTGTGATGACTTGGAAGTGCTTGGACTTGATGGGTCAAACGTTGACGGGTCGGGATTAGAAGAATTGATCTTGCTTTCGAAACTCCAATCGCTTTCGTTTGGGGCGTACGATAAAGGGGCGCCGATTGATGACAAAAGCATGAAGATCATTGTTCAACTGGATCAACTTAAGCATCTGGACTTAAGCGGAACGGCTGTCACGGATGATGGGCTCAAAGACATACGCCGGCTCAAGAATCTTGAAACTTTGACGCTTGACCACTCCGGGGTTACGGAAAATGGTTTGGCTCATCTTGAAGGATTGAATAAGCTGAAACGGCTCCGATGTTATCTCAACCAAAATCATCTCGGTGATGATGCAGCGCTTTATCTCGCCAATCTTCCATCCCTCGAAAAAGTTACGGCTCATTTTGAATTGACGACAGAGGGAGTTCGTTCACTTAGTAAGTTGACGAATCTAAAGAGTTTCGATTTTAATCATGGTTTAACGGATGAAGCGCTCGTCGAAGTCGGGAAAATGACTGGCTTGGAAGACATAAGCATTCAAAACTGTCCCAATGTTACTGATGCCGGTATCGCACACTTGAAATCACTGGTTAACGTTGAGCGATTTTCAATTCGCGCGACAATCGCGACGCCAGCTTGTATTGAGTCGATTGCCAAATTGCCCAAGCTCACCTCGCTTAGTCTAAGTTTCGAGCAAAATGCCGATGCCCCGATGCTTTGGCCTGCCGTGGAAGATTGGAAACGATTAGGGCAGCTGACCAAACTGGAATCGTTGAAATTAGACGGTTTGCTTTTAGATAAACGGCATTGGTCAGTGTTTGAAAAGATGACTGAGTTGCGGGATTTAGAAGTGAACAACTATTTGCCGCTTGATGATTCGTTTTTCAAAGTCGTCGGCGCTCTGCCAGAACTGCAATCACTTCGGCTTGAAGCGGTCGATGAAAGTGGTGCCAATGGACTCAAATATTTGACAGATTCAAAATTGTCCTTTTTGCAAGTAACCGGCCCGATTGGTCTGGAACAGCTCAAGCCGCTTGCCAAAAATGTAAACCTTCGCGTGTTGTATTTATATACTAGCGGGACCCTGCCTCCGGATGATTTGAAAGCGTTTGAAAAGATGGCGACTTCGCTCCAGCGAGTCAGCAATCAAGATGGAGAGCGAGAAAGCTATTTTGAAGTTGGAGCAAACGGAATTGTCCGGCACGGTCATCCCGACGCCCGCAAGCTAATGAATGGTTTGGTAGGAAAGGCTCCCCCAAAATTGATTGGAGCCAAGTTACCTGGCGGAGGCGAATTTGATTTGAAACCTTATCTGGGCAAGGTGGTGATTGTTCATTTTTGGACCGCATATTCGATTGGCCGTAAGCCAAGACCAGACGAAGTCCATGTGCGCAATGTCGTCTCGGAATTCAAAGACGCCGATATTCAAGTCGTTGGCGTGCACTCAACCGCGCGGGGTGAAGTGATGGAAGCGTTTATCAAGGAGCAAAGTATCAAATGGCCATGCATCGTTGACAAAGACGACCTCACAAAAAAGGCTTGGGGTAGTCCGAGGCGAAACGGTTTGTTTCTCATTGATCGCCAAGGCAACGTCAAGATGGCTGGCGTCTACCAAGGCGATTTGAAAAACGCAATTGAGATGATGTTGAAAGAGAAATAATCTCCTCAATAGCCAATCCGCTGCAAGATTGGCGCGATACCGGTACTTTCCCTTCCAAGCGCCGGGAGAGTGAGGCTCCGGCAGCCGCGTAGCTAGGCTCGTCAGAGTTCAGGCGAACCGGTTAAAGACGTGGCCTTTTCAAAGTAGGTTAATCTGCTTTACTGGCACGACGTCTAGGCGCTCCGGCTACATTGATGTCGGTGAACCAAAGTTGACTAAATGTGAACTTAAGCAGCACGCCGCGAGAGATCTTGCTTCAGTGTTTCG
>CAYZGP010000011.1:4676-16830 GCA_964478065.1 uncultured Pirellulaceae bacterium | reverse complement strand
TGACTAAATGTGAACTTAAGCAGCACGCCGCGAGAGATCTTGCTTCAGTGTTTCGTCAGCGTTAACTGTTGATAGCAGCGGTTCGTTGGAAAGCGCTTTCTGCAAAACCTCTAACTGCTCGGTGGACGTAAGCGCCAAATCCATAAACAGGAACTTGCTTCCCGAAAATTCGCAAACACCGCCACCGGTACCACCAAAATAATCGTAACGGACACGGTAACCAAGTTGATGGGCGATCTCGATCAGCTGATCGATTTGTTCAATCGTACTCATAAAGTCCAACATTCCTTGTTGTGTTCCAGTGTCAATCCTTGACACCAATACAATGCTTGCGGGTAAACGCAGAGGGGAAAATGCCCCGCAAAGCCAAGCGTTTTTTGAAGATTCAAATCGTGTCTTACCCAAGCCGATTATAAAGAGATCCGTTTTAGACTCCCAGACGAATTGGCCGATGAACCCATCGTCCAGCGAAATTGACTTCAAATGCAGGTGTGGATCATCCCAATTCACACCTCCCACCCAGCATTTGAACAACTCTGTTAAAGCAGGGGGACTGTGTCGAGTTGGTGAAATCCATTGTCGATGCGGGATGCTTAAATTTTAATGATCATGGAAGGATCGCCTTGTGAGCGAGTGCCAGCAAAACGAGATTCAGCAACTTCAAGAAGAGATCGTGGCCCTTAAAAAGCGGCTTGATCAGTCACAGAAAATGACTGCCTTGGGCGAGTTGGTAAGTACGACGACCCATGAGTTCAACAATGTGCTGATGACAATTATCAACTATGCCAAAATGGGCATGCGTCACGACGACAAAGAGACTCGTGACAAAGCTTTTGACAAAATCAACACTGCTGGTATGCGTGCCTCAAAAATCACCAACGCAGTTTTGGGCATGGCTCGAAATCGTAGCGAGCATTTTGAGATGACCGACATTTCCAAGCTCATCGATGAGTCGATGGTTTTGCTAGAGCGGGAAATGCAAAAGTATCGTATCTCTGTCGATATGCAAATCGAGGAAAACCTTCCAGAAGTCTCAGCAATCGGAAACCAAATTCAGCAAGTCCTGATGAACTTGTTGATCAACGCTCGACAGGCGATGAGCGAAGGCGGCCAGCTGGTTATCAAGCTTAAGCACAATGTCGAAAACAAATCCGTTGACCTAAGCGTTCGCGATTACGGACCAGGAATTCCGCAAGACAAATTGCGTCGGATCTTTGAGCCTTACTACACTACCAAGTCAGGTCCTGATGAAACGGGCAAAGGCGGAACGGGTGTTGGATTGGCGACGTGCAAAAACATCATCGAAGCCCACGGCGGCAAGATCCGTGTCGAAAGCTCTGTCGGCAAAGGAACGAATTTCACTTTGCTGCTTCCGATCGAGCGTCAAAAATCGCCGGTCCCAATGGCTCGCGGTATCGCTGGAGCCGTTTCGCAAATCAACGCGACAACGAACGTTCCAAGCAACGCTTAACCCGTTCTAAGAAAAAAACAAACGTGGTCTGGATTCCGATCCTCACCACGTTTTTTTATGCGCTGAAAGTAGGATGAACATTCCTGTCCGTCGCCGCAAATACGAGTTCACAACCTCCGTAGGTCATGCTGTGCATGGCGTTTTGTATAGGCCAAGCTCTACACGACCACGCTGTCCACAACAATTCATCAATTCAAAATCGCAATGACTTTCTCATATCCATTTTGCCGTGCGTAATCGATTGGCAATTTGCCCGTACTGTCTTTAATCGAATCATCTGCCTGACGGTCGAGCAGCAATTGGACAAGCTTCATATAGATATCTTCTCGCTCTTTCCAATATCCACCTGCTGCGAAGTGAATCGGAGTTCGGCCCATCGAATTGACTGCGTTAACATCTGCCCCCAATTCAATCAATAGCTCAGCCGAGTCGACGAAGCCTTCACCAAGCGTAACCATCAACGGTGTGCAATCGTGACCGCCAGCTGGTTCGGGAAGCTGCGCACCCTCGGTTTCAATTCCACGAGAATTCTCCGTTGGACTATCGACATCAACTCCGTTGGCAACATAAAAACGAATCAAGTCATTCCTGCAGTACGTTGCCGCAAGGTGAATCGGTCGGAATCCATCAAGCGGCGATGGTGTATTTAAGTCAGCGCCCTTTTCAAGCAGGCATTCCGCAACGGCTATTCGTTCGGCGTTGTAATTCCAAATTGCCGACATGTGAATCGGTAGCCAATCCGGCGCGTCAACTCGCGATTTGTTCCCGATCGCGTCGTCTTCCCAATCGAACCAGCCGACCTTTTGAAGCTTCCGATTGATGTCGTCCCCATTTTCAAGCAGCGTTCGCACGGATTCTGCTTGGCTGTTGGAGATTGCATATTGAATTGGAAAATAGGTATCCACTTGTTTTGAAAGTGATTCCGGGTCCGATTCAATGTGCCTCAGAATCACGTCGACCATGCCAAGCCCACAAGCCGAATGAATATCGATCTCAGCACCCGCGTCGATCAATATCTTTCTGGTCCCGGCGTCATGCTCACTTTTCCAGCGTCGAAAACTCGCAAACTGTAGCAGGGTGGTGTCTTTACCAAAACAATGTCCAGTTGGTTTGGGAAACGGAATTCGCGCGCTCAAAAGTGCTTTCGAATCACCCGATTTTTCGATGACACGTTTTAGTTCTTCAGCGTTGCCTTGACGGATCGCATCGATGGCGGCCTGTAGATTATCGTTCATGTAGTTTCTACCGTTTCGTTTGACACTTCTTACAGTAAAAAGTCGCGCGTTGAGCCTGCACGATCCGGATGATTTTTGATTGATTACATGTCGGGCAAGTCTCGCCTTCACGGTCGTAAACGCGATGTTCGTTTTGATAACTGCCTGCATCGTTTAATGCATTACGGTACGTGCCATCGGAAAGCGTTGAGCCCTCGTACTTGATCGCGATTTCGAAAACTTCACGCATGTAGTCATAAATCAATTGCCAACGCTTGGCCGTCAACCGATCGCAACGGGTTGCCGGATGGATACGCGCCAGGTGCAGAATCTCTGACGCGTAGAGATTGCCCACGCCAAGCACTTTTGACTGATCCAGCAAAGCGACTTTGATTTCTCGTTTGCTCCCTGCGAAACGAGCTGGGAAATCTTCGGCGCCAATGTCCAGCGCGTCGGGGCCAAGTTTTCCGTCGGTCAATTTTGTTTGATATTGGGAATCGGAAAGTAACGTTACATTTCCCAATCCTCGCCTGTCCCAAAACAATAATTTTTTAACGGGCGATTTTTTAAGCTGCAGACAGAATCGCAAATGTTCGATTGTTGGCGGTTGGGCAATCAAAACCAGCCCTGTCATCCGCGGTTCGAAAATCAATCGATCATCAGTATCAAAACGAACAACGACCCGTTTACCTAACCGATCGACTGCCGTAATTTTCTTGCCTGCGATTCGTTTGTTTAGCCGGTCGATTCGAGGCGTGATAACAATTGGTTTTTTTGGGCAGGGTGTACGCTCGGCTTTGACGACGGTCGCGCCGACGATACCGAGCACGCCTCGGCGCATCGTTTCGACTTCAGGGAGTTCTGGCATATTGTTGTTGTTCGTTTGTGATGCGGCTGACGTTCGTGGTCTAAATTCTCGATCGTCGATGATTGATTGGCGGTGTCTCTTAATGGGAATTTGGGTCTTGCACACGTTTATAGCGTGAAAAGTTATCAAACGAAACAATGAGCGGTTGGGGAGAGGTGCGGCTCACTATTGACGGTTGGCGGTACGAAATCGACAATGACACGTTCCCATTTTTCACAACATTTTTCGGCCGAATTTGAATGCCTAGCCAATTTTTGCCCCAGCCAAGTGCCGACGCCAGCCTGCCTGATGATAAAGGACGATTTGGCGAGTTCGGTGGGCGTTTTGTTCCCGAGACTTTGGTCGCCGCTCTCGATCAACTTGAAGTCGAATATCGCAAGGCCCAACAGGATCCAAGTTTCCAGGAAGAGCTCGATGTCTTGCTTCGCGATTTCGTTGGCCGCCCTTCCCCGCTCTATTTTGCAAAACGCTTAACGCAACAATGTGGCGGAGCGCAGATTTGGTTCAAACGAGAAGACCTCAACCACACCGGCGCCCACAAAATTAACAGTACGCTTGGCCAAGCGCTTTTAACCATGCGAATGGGAAAGAAACGTGTGATTGCCGAAACGGGTGCTGGGCAGCATGGCGTGGCAACGGCAACAGCGTGTGCTCATTTTGGAATTCCATGCGTCGTTTATATGGGAGAAGAGGACGTACGGCGGCAACAACCCAACGTTCAAAGCATGCGAATGCTGGGCGCCGAAATTTGCCCTGTCACAACAGGCTCCCGAACACTTCGCGATGCTGTGAATCAGGCGATGCGTGATTGGATGAGTTCCGTTGGAGACACGCACTACATTTTGGGATCTGTCGTTGGTCCTCACCCGTTCCCGATGATCGTGCGTGATTTTCAAAACGTGATCGGTCGCGAAACGATCAAGCAATCGGAAGAAAGATTTGGCCGTTTGCCCGACGCCGTTGTGGCTTGCGTCGGTGGCGGAAGTAACGCTGCTGGAATGTTTTTTCCATTTGTTGCCAACACAGACGTTCCACTAATCGGCGTCGAAGCCGGTGGCGAAAATGATTCGCCAGGGCGCCATGCTTCAACGCTAACCTATGGAAAGCCCGGGGTGCTGCACGGGAGTTTCAGCTACGTACTCCAAGATGAAGACGGACAAACAGATGACGTTCACTCGGCCTCGGCAGGATTGGATTATCCAGGCGTTGGTCCCGAACACAGCCATTGGAAGGCAACCGGCCGCGTCGAATATCGAAGTTGCCGAGACGATGAAGCGCTCGCGACGTTCGATATGATTGCGCGAACCGAAGGCATTTTGCCGGCGCTCGAATCGTCACATGCGATCGCCAAAGGAATGGAAGTTGCCAAAGAACGTGGCAAAGATGAAATCGTTGTCATTTGTCTTTCGGGACGCGGCGATAAAGATGCAGCAGAGATTCAACGTTTGAAATCAGAAATTGGCGGCTAACTCAAATCTTTAGTCTTCGCTCTTTTTATCTGTAACCAACAAACTAGTTAGCGACCCTCTCAATTTGCCTTAGGTTTTCCATGTCGGCCATAGACGATCTTTTTAAACAACTCAAAAGCGAAAACAAGAAAGCTTTCATGCCGTTCATAACTGCGGGCGATCCAAGCCTTCAGTTTATGTCGGAGATGCTTAAGAAATTGGATGCGACGGGCTGCCATTTGGCTGAACTGGGGATTCCATACAGCGATCCGATTGCCGACGGGCCTGTCATTCAGGCGTCGTATACGCGTTCGCTAAACGGTGGAACGAAACTCAAAGATGTTTTTGCTGCCGTTTCAAAAACGACTCCCGAAATCAAAATGCCAATCGTGACGATGGTCAGCTACGCCATTATTTATCGCTTGGGAATCGATGAGTATCTAAAACAAGCGATCGCGGCGGGTGTTTCTGGTGCGATCGTGCCTGATATGCCTGTCGATGAGTCGGCGGTGCTGGCGGCAAAATGTCGCGAGCACGATTTTAGTTTGATCCAGCTGATTACCCCGACAACGCCTCGCGAACGTGCGATCGAAATTGCGAAACAAACAACTGGTTTTATCTACTACGTTTCGATAACTGGAATCACGGGCGAGCGAACTGAGCTACCGGATGATTTGGTCGACAATTTGAAATGGCTAAGAGAGCAGACTGAGTTGCCAATTTGTGTTGGGTTTGGAATTAGTAAGCCCGAGCATGCCGAGCGGTTGAAGCCTGTATGCGACGGGATGATTGTTGGATCGGCGATCGTGAAACGAATTGCCGCCGCAACGACAGACGGTGCTTCTGCAGAAGACGTCATGAATGATGTTGCCGGGTTTGCCAAAGAAATGCTGTCTTCGATTAATGGAGTTTAAACGGCCAGTCAAAGGCAAAGTTTAACGACGAGTCGGAAGACCGTTTTTCCATCGAACCGACGCCCGCGTCCACCGGCCAGACGTAAACAAAATTCCAATCAACCTTTTCTGACAACGCATGTCTTCACTGGGCTATAAATAGAAAAATAGACCCAAGAAGAAAGTCGATCCCAACCATGTCACAAGTCTGGTTTACCGCCGATACGCATTTCGGCCATTCAAACATTATCAAATATTGCAAACGCCCGTTTCTGTCTGACGCGGAACTGGAGCAGCTCGAATCTGATCCGCGCGGCCGCTGGCGAGTTTCTCCCGATACCGTTGAGCGTCATGACACGGCTTTGCTGGAAGCGATCAACTCGCGTCTTTCGAAACACGACACGCTTTGGGTGCTGGGCGATTTTTGCTGGGGCGATGAAAAAGAAGCTAAAGGTTATCTTGACCGCATTAACTGCAAGAATGTGAACTTCGTTTGGGGGAACCATGACCACCGCTCAATCGGCCGGCTTTTTAAGAAAACGATTGAGCAAGGAAAAATATCGGTCCAAGGGCAAAAGATTTGGCTCAACCATTATCCGATGCGAAGTTGGGACGGACGTTTCCATGGAGCATGGCAACTTTACGGTCACGTTCACGATCGACTGGCGTCTGAAGATCGAAAGAATATGACATTGCTAACCAAAGACGTTGGTGTTGATGCTTGTGACTATGCTCCAATTAGTTTTGAACAACTGAGTGAATACATGGCTCCGCGGGTGGTTGAGTTTGAAGCAGCGAAGGCGCGGTTTATTGCGGGCGAATCTCTTGAAGGTGAGAGTATCGACTAAACAAATGTCCCCTTCGAATTACAAAAGTACGGTTTTTAAGGCCTCAAAAGCCCAGTGAATTTTGCTGCTATCAGAAAATCTCTTGACCCAAGTCCTAATTCGGACCTAGATTTGAAATAGAGAAATTGGACGCGTGTTTCACAGTCGGGCATTTTCGTCTGAAATTAGGAGCGAAAACTTGTCTCTGTAAACTCGCCAGGGTTAGTTTCAAATCCGACGCGGTGGTCAAGCCGCATTATCGAATTAGTTCATCGAATTAGTTCATCGACTCGAATCGGTTTTGAAACAGGATCTAGAGGAAACAAGACGTTTCCAACGGAGTATTTGCTATGACTGACGAGAACAAAAACGAAGAGAATAATTCAACTCCACGATCGCCCATTCAAAGATATTTTGCTGGGCTCGCCGAGAATACTTTTCAATCACAGCTTGGCGTCGTCGATCCGCCTTTGATCGACTATCTATCCAACCTCCTGTTGCGTTCGGTTCGTAACGACATGGTTCACCGAATTCGAAGCGTCACTGGACGACCGTTGATGAGCGTTCATGAAATGGTTGAAGAAGCCGGAGCGCGATTGGGAGATGCCAAACGCGAACTCCATTTGCACATTGGCGATTTCACTTTGTTTTGGGCCGGAATTTATCCTGAAGCGCTTGGTGGCGAAGAAGATGCGTCGCGCCGTTTTGAAGTCTATTGTTCGTTCGGCAAACGGTCGTATCGGATTGCCAGTGAAATCGAAGCCGCCGACAAAGACGCTCCGCCAGCTACATTGCTAGAGCGGTTGAGTGATCGTTTTGATTTGTGCTGTTACGGACTGAGAGAAGTTCGTCGTCAATGGGAAACTGGCGGTGATGAAGAGTTCGGCCCTGGTTCGATCCTCTTGAATTGATTTCGTCAGCTGCTGCGCTGGGAAATCGAATTTCTAAAGTTGGAAAACTTTTCGGTTTTTGTGTCGAAATAACTCCAATGCCAGACATGTTCTCAACGAATCTAATTGCGAACTGTATCTACTTCTTCTCCGGATCAGAAATGTCAATCGAAATTATCCACTGCCCAACCTGAGCGGCTTATAAACCAAAAGCAGCAAGTTTTGCTGCTGAGATCGAATCTACAACCGGCGAGAAAGTCTACCTTGTCGAAGGCAAACGCGGTCAATTTGATATCGTGGTTGACGGAAAAGTCGTCGCCAAACGGACCGGTAACTTTTTTAGCAAAGTCATTCTGAAAATGGGCTGGCCAACGACAAGCGATGTGATAGCGGCTGTTCGAATGGCACTTGGCCAACGCAAAGCTGCATAGCCAGAGTATCTAAACCTGGAATATAAACGGGTTGGCTTCAGGTGGTCTCTTTAAACCGCCTTTGCCTGCCAAGTTCCGTTTTATGAAACCAAGCCTTTGGTCACCATCATGAAAACGTCTTCGAGGTTTGGATCTTTTTGGCCAAAGTTAATCACTTCAACTTCATTGTTGATCAACGCCTTTAACAATTCCGCTGGATTGTGTTCCGACGAAGTAAATTCGATCGTGATTTTTGACCCGTCGACTTGAACGTCGCGTACATTCGGGTTGCTGCGGATGATTGAAAGGCCCGTATCCAGATTGCTTCCAAACCTTGCTTCGATCACCTGGTTGCCGCGGATTCTCTGATAGACCTCGTCGATTGGGCCGTGCATTAGCATTTTGCCACGCTCAATGATTCCAATTGAGGTACAGCAATCGGCCAGCTCAGTAAGAATGTGGCTGGAGATCAAAATCGTCTTGCCCATCCGACGAAGCTCTTTCAACAGAGCTTTGACTTCCACGCGTGCACGTGGGTCGAGACCACTGGCTGGTTCATCGAGAATCAATACCGGCGGATCGTGCACAAGTGTTTTGGCCAGACACAATCGCTGCTTCATACCACGTGAAAGCCCGTTGACGAAATCGTCACGTTTGTATGTCAGGTCAAGCAATTCAAGCACGTCACGGATAACTTGCTTGCGTTGCGTTCGTCCGATCTTGTACGCGACAGCAAAGAAATCAAGGAACTCCCAAACTTTCATACCGTCGTAAACGCCGAACGCGTCAGGCATGTAACCTACACTGCGCCGAACATTCATTGGGTCTTGCGAAACGCTGTATCCGTTGATGGTTCCATCGCCACGGCTGGCTCGAAGTAGGGTTGCGAGAAACCGAATACTCGTGCTTTTGCCGGCGCCATTGGGGCCGATGAAGCCGAACATTTCGCCTTCGGCAATTTTCAAGTCAAGCGATTCGACGGCAGTGAATTCACCGTAGTCTTTTCCAAATCCGCGAAGTTCAATCATATTTACTGTCGTCTTTGGTAGCGATTTTAGTATTTGTGTTGTGAGTTAGGTTAGGAGGCTAAGAAAATACTCACTCGTTGTTGGCGTTTTCTAGCTCTTCAACATCCTTGTCCCAGTCCAAATTTGATCTTGGGCTGGAGAAATCTTCCATCGCATTTAAGTCTCGTTTTGCGATAGCCAAACGTGGATGTTTTAAATGCGCAACGATTAAAGTCTGTTGGTCAATTTGTGTAGATGCAGGGTCGAACTTGGTTGTTCCCAATCGCTGTTCTGTTGCCCCAATCAGCCGGTATTCGCCGGGTGCGAGTGTCAGGTTAGTCAAAATTGTATCGAGCATGCGACCGAGGTTAACTTGAGAAACGCTGTTGATTAACTGGAATATCTTTCTGAATTCACTTGCCGTGTACTGATGGTCTGGTTCTGGCGAAAACTGAAGCAGCAATCGTTCGAAACGATCCCAATTTGATTTTAGTTCGGGAAAGTTGCGAATCATATCTAGTGTGGCCGAGTCCGCTTCACCAAGATTTTTCTCCCAAATGGCTTGCGAGGCACGACTGGTGTTTTGGAAGTTTGGATTGCCTGCCCATGCTTCGCCCAAGGAGGTCGCAAGTTTGTCTTCCATTGTTAAATCGATTTCAGAACCTGCTGTCAGATCGCCAACCCAGGCAAATTTGTACCGGCCTTCTTCGTTTCGTCCTAAAACCGCAGCATCCTTAATGTCGATGTTGGTTGAATTGCCAACGGATGGTCCGTCTTTGGATGTGGGTGGCGTGAAAGAAATAACGCCGTTGAGATCGAGCATATATTCGGTGTGAACAAGGCCTGTTGAGTTGGATCGAATCTGAAATCCTTCCAAGCGATTGCGTACGGTTCGTCGAAGTTGGACTTCACTGACAGATTCTTTTGGCGAGAAATTTTCATCCATATCGGCAGTAGCAAAAGGCAAAGACTGCGCGGTGAGGTTGTCCAGGTCAGCGTTGTACTGTGTTGAAAGCGAAGTATAAAGCGCGGAAAACTCAGCCAAATGTGCGCGTGGATAGTCAGCGTGAATCTCCAGCGTACCAATTTGGGTGTTGCTGCGAACGAAACCAATGTCGAGAGAAGCCATCTTGACCACCAATACCGCGCCGGCGATCGCGATCAAGGGAGCGGCGGCCCAAGCGTATTCTACTCGTCCCATCAAACGGAAAATCAACCAATTCAACGGGACCAAAACAATCAAATAGACGGTTAGCATTTTCAGCACAAAACCTGATGACGGGGGTGTGATTCCGGCAGCCTCTTGGAGTGATTGGCGTGCGGCTAACGCAACGCCGCTGTTGTCGTTCCAACCGCCCGTTCCGGATTCTACCGCGTCTTGGAATCCACCGTAGTGCCATTGGTCCTCAAGGTTACGGCCCGCTTTTTTGTTTACGCTTTTGGCTAGTCGAAGTTCTTGTTCCAGTGTTGGAATTGTTTGAGCGTACCCAAAAAAGTTAGAGCCTTCTTCTTCGTCAGGTGCGGCCAGCAATCCCTCTGCACCAGTTTTTGTGCCCTTTCGTGAAAGGTCACGCGCGAGAAACCGAACGGTTGAATTGATCATCGGATCCAAAATGCTGGTTCCATCGTTGGCCCACTCGAATACCGTTTCGGCGGCTGGAGTTTTATTAAAATATCGAGCTGGTTTTCTTAGCAGCGCCCCATTGAGAAAACTCTTAAAGCTGCGCCAGCTTCTGACAATCGGAGAATTTAGTGAAAACGACGTCACCACAATTCGCCCCCGACCAATTTGCCGCTCGATCGCGATTTCGCCGGTACCTTCAACAAAATTGGATTCCGTGTGTGGCTTAAAAGTAACTCCCAGCAACGGAACGGTGTCCGAGAGTCTAAGCTCGCGCGTGGCCGCTTTTGTTTTGGTGGAAGGAACGGTCCAGTTTTCGTTAAGCTCTTTGAGATCTTCGTTGGTTAAATTTTGAGTTGAGTCAAATTGTGCGGGAAGGTATTTGCCCAAAAAGCTGCTTTGTAGTTTGTCCAAACTGTCAGGTCCACTCACGATCAACTGACCACCAAAATGTAGCCAGTCAAGAATTGCGTCCTGATGTTCCGGTGTCAAAGTCGTTGGGTCGAGATCATCCCAGATCAAATAAGCAATTGTGGTCCAATTCAACGAGTGCTGTGGTAATGGCAATGGAAATTCAGGCTTCGACGGGATCATGTAGTAGAACGGGCCAAGCGACGTACCAGCTGAGACTTGAACGTTTCTAAGTTCAAACGCATCGGTCAGGTTCAGATACTTGTAAGTGTCCGGTCGCGAACTCAGTAAAATGATGTGATATTGATAAGGCTTCATCGCAATCGTGGAACTGCCAAAACTCAGTTGCGAAAGCCCGCCACTGGAACGGCCAACTCTGTAATTAACCGATACCTGCGAAACCTTCTGGCCACGTTTGGGAACGAAAACTGAAGTTTCGAAGTTTTTCCATTCGCCTTTGGGCAAAGATATCGGTCGAGAAGTCTTCAGGTAATAATCGGTTTTTGGGATCACTACCTCTTTGCCCATGCCATTAACGGTGACGGCAGTAAGTTGCCCATCAGCGTTGTAATTGTTGGCGATCGCTTGGACGTTGGCGGTATACCAATGGCCGGATTTGACTCGGTTGGTTCGGCTGAGAGGGTTATCGAATGGGTCGTCGGCTCGAAGCGGCTTGTTCTTTTCTTCTTTTTTTTCCTTGTCTTTATCTTTTCTTGGTTTGGGGAATACAGCAGGAAGCAAGACGGGAGTGTTGTATTCAAAATCGTCTTTTGGTTTTTCCTTTTTTTTCTTTTCCTCTTCTTCCTTTTTCTTTGCGATTGCGTCTTGATTGGCATCGTCTCGACATCCACCACAGCCTGTCACCATTAGCAGGGAGATGGAAATACAAGTAATTGCGATCGCGCGAATCCAAGGATTATTTTTAATCGTTTTCATAAACGTGGTTCGTCCAGTCGGCGGTTCTATTGCGTCTTTTGGTTTATTGAAAAGAAAATTGGTGACGCTTTCACAATCAAGATACACAATTCAAGCGCGGCACGCCGGAAACTTGAATAAAAACTACCAAGAGAATTCATTGAACGGCTCATTCAACG
>CAYZGP010000011.1:1854-4576 GCA_964478065.1 uncultured Pirellulaceae bacterium | reverse complement strand
TCATTCAACGAATTCCTGGCAGGGAATTCTTCAATAAACAGCGATTGGGGAAAGCCGTTTCGCTTTATTTTTGTTGGCTTTGGTATTTGGCCGCTAAAAGCGTATTTTCCAGCAACATTGTTACCGTCAACGGGCCCACTCCGCCGGGCACAGGCGTTACGTGACCGGCAACCTCAAGGGCTGCTTCGTAGTCGACATCCCCAACTAATCCGTCATCGGTTCGATTGATCCCGACATCAACTACCGCAGCACCAGGCTTGATCATGTCGGCGGTGACGAATTTTGGCCGACCAATCGCTGCGATCAATATGTCCGCCGAAGCAGCTACCTCGCTCAGGTTGGCGGTTCGGCTGTGACAAAGCGTAACGGTCGCGTTAGCCATATCGGGTCCGAGACCGGAGTCTTTTTGTGCCAACATCATTGCCATCGGTTTACCAACAATGTCACTACGTCCAATCACACAAACGTGTTTGCCACTGGTCGGAACGTTACATCGCTTAAGCATCTGCACGATTCCGTGCGGCGTACAGGGTAAGTATCGAGGGCGTCCCTGGGAGATCAAACCAACATTGTGTGGGTGGAACGCGTCGACGTCTTTGTCGGGATTGATCGCATCCAAAACGGCACGCGAGTTGACTTGGTCGGGCAGCGGAAGCTGAACCAGGATACCACTGATGTTGGCGTCCTGATTGAGTTGATTGACTTTGTCGAGTACGTCTTGGGTAGTGACGTCGGACGGCATTCGATGGAGTTGGCTGCCGATTCCAACTCGAGCACAGGCTCGCTCTTTGTTGCGTACGTAGACCTGACTGGCAGGGTCTTCACCAACGAGGACTGCGGCGAGGATGGGTTGTGGATTGTTTTCGGCGATAAACTCTGCGACTTTGATTTTGGTCTCAGCTTGAATCTGTTTCGAAATTCCTTTTCCGTCGAGAATCTCAGCAGGCATTGGGGCTCCGGTTGAATATTAGAAGTGCGTTGGTGTTTATTGAATGGTGGCACGTGTGCCTTCGACCAGCTCTTTTAGCTGGAGAATATCGTTATCGATTCGAAGCTTTGTCGAGTCAGATTGCAAGGGAGCCATGATTCGGCCAAAGCCACAATTGACGGCTTTCACCCGATAAGTAACCTGAGTCACGCTGCCTTTGGGTTCAAGCCGGAAAATGGCCGTCCTGATCGCGTTGCTGTTGGTTGACTGAATCGACAAAAGTTTGTTTTCCTCAAAACGAATGACTTGGTCATCAAACTGAACCTGTTTTCCATCGATAGAGATTGTGCGATTCGTTTTCTTGATAGCAGGAGGGCCAAGAGTTTGTTCTTGAGGCGGCGCATCGTATCGCGCAACGTCGACGAGTCCTGAATTCCAGTTTTTGAGATGATCGGGTTCGACTAGATAGGGAAATACAGTTTCGGGCGAGGCATTGATGGTTAGTTCAGTTGAGAACTCGCCTTCTTTTCCTCCGATCATCCAGAGCGCGGCAGTTGTAATCCCTGCAATGGTCAAAATCCATAACCCGAGTTTGGTGGAGGTGTTCATGAATATGAGTACAGCAAATCGATGAGTTAAATGAAAAGCGTTGCCGAGTTTTCAATTAATATCCTAATGGATGCAGCATGCTGAGCAACTGTTAGAACGAAATGAGAACCGAATGCCACGAAATATGGGCGAGTAGAAGTGAAAATGAGGGGCTCGATAGGCTCAGAATATCCACCAACGGGAGCTTATTGGCGGGCAATGGATGAAAGCTAAAAAGTTGCCCGAGTTTTCTTCCAAGAAAATTGAACTTCTCGCGAACCAAACCATGAGAACAACGTCCATCTAATATCGCGAGTGGTAGATACTCGCGACCAACGACTTAAAAAAGAATAAATCAAAACAAGGATTCAAATTTCAATGATGTGTTTACGGTCAGCTTCAATAACCAACGTGAAACGCGGGTATCACATTGCCGAACAAGGCAATTTTGATGTCGTCGCGCTTGCGATGCGCTTATAGACGCTTGGCCGAAAACGAATCCGTTCAAAGCCCGCGTCCTCCGACAGCGGGCTTTTTTAATGCCTTTTGTCAGATGACAAGCAAGCAAGCGGTCAGTTCGACGGAATCATTGGCTTCATAGGACACCCCACAAAAACAAACAAGGTTTGGTAGCTCAAACGGTAGAGCGCCTGGCTGAAGACCAGGAGGAGAGGATTCGAGTGCCTCCCAAACCACTGGGCTACCGGTACGCACTGACGGTGGCTTGAGATGAAACATTGAAAGACAAGGTAGTTGAGGGCTGGTTGCCCAGGCTTGGCTGATATCCAGGTTGTGCCAAGTTCGACTCTTGGGACTACCACTCAGGAACAAACACAAAGAAACAAACATAACAAAAGGAGACACGCATGACTTTGCGATTGAAACGCAGCATCCGATCCGGATTTTTAAACGGGGTCGTGGTGTCAATGGCTAACACAGCTGGTTTTTACCCAGCGCGATGAGGGTTCGAATCCCTCCGATCCCACTTTGAAGACTTGATCCTTTTGTGTCATCCGGTCAGCAAATGGAAATAGTCAAAGGGAAGACGAAACACACTGGCGCGTAGCTCAGTGGTCACGAGCGGTTGTCTTATAAGCAACAGGCCGAAGGTTCGATTCCTTCCGCGCCAACTTGAACGGTGAAATAAACAGAAACGAAAGCAACAAGCGAGGCGAAAACAACAAACGAAGTGGAAGCAACAAACGA
>CAYZGP010000011.1:0-1754 GCA_964478065.1 uncultured Pirellulaceae bacterium | reverse complement strand
CAACAAACGAAGTGGAAGCAACAAACGAGATTAAGACTTGGGATTGAGGTGTTATTGGTGGCATGGCTGGTTCTTACCCAGTTGGAGAAGGTTCGAATCCTTCCAGTCCTACTTGAAATGAATGTGGTGTCGGTCAGGAAGTATGTCAGGGATGTTCCTGACCGACGCCGGAGAAGGTGAAGCAAAATTTAGCACTGGTCGTCTAGCGGCCAAGATCTCGCTTTCGTAATGCGAGGACGTGGGTTCGAGTCCCACCCGGTGCTCTTGAAAAATTTGAGAAAGACATTGTCGTGAAAGCGACAACCTGACTCGAATTCGATCTTTGACAATTTGGTAGCCATTTAGCGTCCATGATGTAGCGGTAGCCTACTGCCTTGCCAAGGCGGAAGTGTGGGTTCGACTCCCACTGGACGCTCTGAAGTGAAATTCGGAATTTGAAAACCGAATCATTTTGTTTGTGCTCTTGGCCGATCGGTTTAGGTACCAGATTTCCAATCTGGACAGGCGAGTTCGATTCTCGCAGGGCACTCTTTTGAGTTGTGTGGAATGAATGAATATCGATTCTGCATTCACATTCAAAAAACGGCCCATCGGTCCAGTCAGGAGTGGACGCTGCCCTGTCACGGCAGAGATCACCGGTTCGAATCCGGTATGGGTCGCTTGAATTAAAGGTGGAATAGGAGGTTGGACTAAAAGTACATGCAGGGCTTTTGTTCCGGCCTCCGATTTCCGATTTTCACGATTTGAAGTTTGAAGTTTATGTGCGGTACGCCAACGGCTGAGCGGCTGGTTTCAGATATCAGTGTTTGCGAGTTCGAATCTCGCTCGCACAACTACTGAGCAAGTGAAAACTTGCAGTTACTCGGGGACCCAACGGGATTGGCGGTTTGCCTTTGAAGCAAGCTTTGATGGTTCGAATCCGTCTCCCCGAACTTTATTTAAGTAAAGAAGTGGAAGCATCAGGCAGAGGTGCCTGACTTTATCGAAATTCAGATCTAAAAACCAATCAGGGTTGGTAGCTCAGTGGCAGAGCGGGTGCCTGTTAAGCACTTACGCGCGGGTTCGAGTCCCGCCCATCCCTCTTCGATTCACTATCGAAAAATACCTTGCGGGTGTGATGGACGCATGACTGTCTTCGAAACAGTTGGACGAGGTTCGATTCCTCGGCGAGGTGCTTGGAGAATTTTCAGTTTCGTTTTCAGTGAAACTTTTCTACGAGATCGTCTAACGGTAGGACGCGACACTCTGAATGTCGCTGTGCTGGTTCGAATCCAGCTCTCGTAGCTTTTAGCTCAAGTTGTCTCGTAAATGATTTTCAAAAAACGAGCGTTGGCAGAAGGCTGAAAGCTAAAAATCCAGTCCTGTGGCCTAGTGGTAAGGCGGCTGTTTTACAAGCAGATGATCGTCGGTTCGAATCCGACCTGGACTACTTTTTGAATGCGGAATCGGTTTCGGTTTTGAATTGAAATGCTCGGGTACGCCATCGGTGGAGCGACTTGGTTTAAGCCCAAGTGATTGCAGGTTCGACTCCTGCCTCGAGCACTGGCTTGTTTGATCGGGCAAGCGATTGGATGACCTGGTAGTGACATTGGGTCGTGCTCCTCACGCCTGTCTGTAAAACAGGTGCCTTAAATTTGTGGGGTGGCGGCGAGAGGTTCGATTCCTTCACGGCCCACTTTTAATAAACGTTGAAAAACAATGGCGCGTTCGTCTATCGGCAGGACACCAGTTTTTCAAGCTGGAGAGATGGGTTC
>CAYZGP010000010.1:55334-81515 GCA_964478065.1 uncultured Pirellulaceae bacterium | reverse complement strand
TAGCCGTAGGGGAACCTGCGGCTGGATCACCTCCTTTCTAAGGATAATTTAGAAAACTCAATCTGGTGACAGATTGAGATCAGACGTGAAAGATGAATTTATTCATCCAAACTCTGTATATCCGTGGGCATGATCTTATGCGGAACGTTGGAATGTTTCTTCGGAAACCTTAACGTTCCCGAGAGGTAAGTTGTTAAATCAACAGTCTACTATATTGATAGCTAAAACCCGTTGTTGGATCTCAGCCAGGATCCTTCGACGGGTTTTTTCATGCGCGCTCCGCTGTATTGCTTGCGGGAATTTCTATCCACACAGTTCATCCGCGATCCCAACACCGCTGGACTTGGAATCTGTCAGATCTATCTTTGACAAAGTCGAGATCGCCGAAGACCCTATGACGTTGCCGCTTTGAGCAGGCAAACAGATACCCGTTCCGTTCGCTTGGCGCTGAAAAACGGCATGTTCGAAAAAAAGAAGCAAGGCAATGGGGGAGAATTTTCTTGCGTGGCACCTAAACGCATTCTATGTTTCACGATTATGCCCAATAGAAACCCATGGAGTGCCTGTCGTGTTAAAAACAATGAAGCCCAAGCATGGTGCCACTCGGTTGTTGTTTAGCATGCTGAGCATTATGGCCGGTGTAGTTTTAATCAAAGCGATTTTTATCGGGTCATTTTTCTGGTTGATGACTCTGGAATTGGAAGCGGAGAATGTTGCCGGCCCCGCCCCCGAAGGGGATTATAAAATTCGCCGAATGTGGGGAGAAGAAAACCTGGGGCCGTATCTTAAGTCGGCCGAGAAATGGATTAGAAGAAACAAGGAAATTGAGCAGGCTGTTGGCAAGGTCTATGTTGTCGCGCCAACTGGTGCCCCCAACACACACGGTGTCAGTTTTGGAGAAAGCTGGACAAAGCTCAAACTACAGGTCGTCGGCCCTAAAGGCGAAGGCACCTTAAAGCTCAAGGAGTACAACTGGGACGGGCGATCTGGTAACGCTGACTGGCAGCAAAAGCACTGGTCTTTTCGGCCCGGAAAGGCCAGAACAAAATAACATCCGCGAAGACCTAGCGGCCGAGCCGGGGCTTCTGCCATTGGATAGTTGTCAGGACGAAATCATCGACCACAGCAAAGCCCAATAGGACTGGCTGCGAACCGCTGGCACCGATTCAGTTGAATCAGGCATCGCAGTTACATGTCGGCCATTTTTCCGCTGATCAGCTTGATGAACTCGGCGTTGGTCTTGAAGCGACCTAGCTGCCGGGTCAATTGCTCCATCGCTTCGATCGCATGCATCGAGGACAGCGTGCGACGAAGCATCGTGACCGCGTGCAGCGTATCTGGGGTGAGCAATAATTCTTCGCGGCGTGTACCAGCCTGAGAAATGTCAATCGAGTGAATGAGAAACTGAATGGTGCTGAGTTTCCCCCGCCCGCCCCCGAAAGACTAGAACCAAAAGTTGGTTACTACTCGCTTAAGCCCCATCCAAATTGCTCCAAGCAAATTTTAACGTAGCCGGACTCACCAGACTTCGGCTATGTCTCAGAAGGCCTGAAGACGTAATAAACATGAGCAGTAGGTGACCACGAAGATCCAGCTTGCCGGATACGTTCAGAACGGCCTTAATGACTGACAACGAGCTCGGCTGGGAACATGCTGATGCACGTGGCTCCGACCTTTACCCAGACGTCTGACCCGCACTACTTTCCAGCTTTCCAATCATCAGTTCGGAATAGAGACGCGGGCAGGCCTTCTTCGTTTACCAAATTCGCACCTTCAGGATTGGCAGCCCACGCATAGCGAATAGCAACTGGTTTGGGAACTTCTGGGCAACTTACTACAACATTAGCCCCTTCGATCTTTGCTGTCGCCCAATGCCATTTTTTGTCGTCGCCCGCCAACTCAAATCGTTGAAGCGGTTTCCCATCGCGACTCTTTAACCCTCCGCCAACGTGATCAAACTCAACGCTCACTTTGCCATCGGCGATCGAATGCGATTTGAACAATGGGCCGCTGACAACAACATTTTTGCGGTACTCGTTTGCCAACGCCCATAACGCCAAACGATTGCCGACGGTTTTTTTGTCGCGTGGATGAATGTCGTTAGCCGCTCCAACGTCATTGATGGTGGCCATTCCGGTTCCCCCAAGCTCCAACGTCAACCGCTGCTGGTTCTGCGTGATAGCCCAGTCACTGTCCAAGCCTGGCTGAACGGTTGCTTTTTTGAAGTTCGCGAGCTGAACAAAGTAAAAAGGGAAATCCGAGCCCCAGCGAATGCGCCAGTCTTTGATCATCAGCGAAAACATCTCTTTGTAAATCGGAGCTAAATCCGGTTTCGCGTTGGCTTCGCCCTGATACCAAATCGCCCCGCGCATCGTGTAGCCAACGAACGGATGGATCATTCCGTTGTACAACACAGTTGGATTACGTTCGAATTCATAAGGGTGCTTGATCAATCCAGGTTTTCGCGGAACTCGTTTTTGATCCGCTTTTTCCTTGCCTTTGTTGAATTCGCGAATCTCTTTGGTCTTCTCTCTCCACTCTGCCAATCTTTTTTCATTCTGCTTTTTCGCTTTTTCGCGGTCGAATGTTTCGGCAACCTTATCCAATCTTTCGATCATAGCGCTGCCATGCACATTACTCAGCATCGCCTCGCGGCTAGTGAAACATTCGCATCGCTTTCCGCCCCAGCAGGATTTGATAATTCCGATCGGCACACCTGTCTCTTCGTGAATTCGTTTGGCGAAATAATAAGCCGCCGCTGAAAAATTGCGCGACGTTTCTGGAGAACTTACATACCAAGCACCTTTGATGTTCGTCCGTGGCTTGGAAGCGGCTGTATTCTGGGCCAGAAACATTCGCACGCCGGGAATGTCCGATTGTTTGATTTCAGCTTCAGCATTCTCAGATTTCTTAAGTTCGAAAAACATATTTGATTGGCCGCCTGCAAACCAAACATCCCCCACCAAAACGTTTTTGATTTCAATGACCTTACTTCCGTTGGCAATCTCCAGCGTCGCGCCCTCTTTTTTTACGGCAAGCTTCGGAAGATTAAGCTTCCACTTCCCTTTGTCGTCTGCTGCCGTAATCGCCGTCGCCCCATGAAGCGTTGCGGTCACCTGGGTGCGAGGCTTTGCCGTTCCCCAGATCGCAACTGGCTGCTCACGTTGAATAACCATGTTGTCACTAAAGAAAGAAGCCAGTTTCAATTGCGCATTGGCCTGCGAACCAAAAACGGAAACGGCGAACAACACACAAACGAAAGCCGGTTTGGAAAATCGAATCACGGAGCACCTATTGAATACTTGGAACAATCGAATTCAGAACGATCATGATTGCGTCAATCGAGATCAATTTCAAGTAAAACCGGGCAATGATCTGAATGAAAAGCATCGTGCATATGCGACGCCGACTTGATTTTATGTTGAATCGCGTCACTGACCGAAGCGTAGTCCAGCCGCCAGCCTTTATTGGTTTTCCGGGCAAACTGAGTCGTCCGCCACCACGTGTAACTCACTTCATCCGGATGAAGGCTGCGAAACGCGTCCACAAAACCGCCTTCGAACCACTTCGTCATCCAGGCGCGTTCTGCCGGTTTAAAGCCCGATGAATTTTTGTTGCGAACCGGATCGTTGATGTCAATTTTGTGGTGAGCAATGTTGTAGTCGCCGACCACGATAATATTTGGCCGCTCTTCCAACAGGCCTTCGACCCAGTAATAGAAATCATCCAAAAACTGCATCTTGAAAGCTTGTCGCTCTGGGCCAGATCCGCCGTTGGGAAAATAGCAATTGAGAATCGTGAACTCGCCCGAGTCCGTATCAAAATCAGTACGAATCACGCGGCCTTCGTCATCGTATTTCGAAATCCCGGTCCCTTTGTAAACACGAGTCGGTTTCAATTTGGAAAACGTGGCAACGCCGCTATAGCCATTGCGTTTCGCCGAATGCCAATAATGCTTGTAGCCAAGACTTTCGATCAACAAAACCGGAACGCCGCCTTGGTGCGATTTGGTTTCCTGAAGGCAGACGATATCGAATTGATTTTCATCCATCCAACCGGTCAAGTCTTTTTCCAGTGCAGACCGAACTCCATTTACGTTATAGCTTACGATTTTCATTTATTAAATTCGAACCATTGCCGTTCCACTGACTCGACGAATCAGCTTTCGCATTTCCAAAACACTAATCGTCGAAAGGATGCGAGCTGCTGGTAGTTCCGTTTGTTCAACGATATCATCAAACTCGGTCGCTTCGGTTCCAATCACATTGAGAACTTTGGATTCTTGTTCCGAAAGTTTAAGCTCTGCCGGTCGGCGAATCGTTGTTTCTTCATTGACTTTGACCGACGAAGCCATTGGGCCAAGCTCTTCCAAGACATCGTCTACACTTTCAACCAGTTTCGCGCCATCCCGTAGCAAGCGATGACAACCGCGCGACATGCGGTTATCAATTCGGCCGGGAACAGCGAACACTTCGCGGCCTTGTTCCATTGCCAACCGCGCCGAAATCAGGGCTCCACTGCGTTCGCCGGCTTCGACCACGATCACTCCCAGACTCAAGCCCGTCACGATTCGATTTCGACGCGGAAAAGAGCCAGTTTTGGGAGCACTTTCGGGTAGCGATTCGGAAACAACAGCGCCTTGGTTCATAATTTCTTTGGCCAGAACGTCGTGTTCAGGCGGATACATTTTCAACAGGCCACCACCGAGCACTGCGATCGTTCGCCCCCCCGCATTCAACGCACCACGATGGGCAGCTGCATCAATACCTCGGGCCAATCCTGAAACCACGGTCATTCCAGCCATTGCCAATCCACTGGCGAGTTGTCCGGCGACCTTCGTTCCGTAATTGCTGGCATGCCGAGCACCAACGATCGCGATGCCAAGATTGTCTGCGGTCAAAAAATTGCCTTGCGAAAACAAAAGTGATGGCGGATCGTAAATTTCGGCCAACCGTTCAGGATAAGCAGCGCTGCCACGTTCAAGGATTTTAATATCGTGCTGTTGGCAAATATCAATTTGCTGCTGGACGTTGGATGATTCTTTGGCGGAGACAATTTCTCTCAACAGTTTCGTCCCAACACCTGGCACCTCGCGCAATTTTGATGGATCGGCGGAAAGAACTTGAGCGGGTGAACCGAATGCTTCGACCAAATCCGCGTAGACGCGCGGGCCAATTCCTGGGACAAGGCTAAGACACAACGCGGCTTCGGTTGCGGATTGAATCGCGATCTTGTTTGCGGCCATTTATTTACTCGTTGTGAAAAGACGTTTAGAAAAGATGCGGAATAGATTTTTGTGAATAAGTTATTCGTTTTGCAAACTCGCTAATAACATTTCGTCACCTGGCGAGTCGACTTCTTCTACGTGGCCGAGTTTAGTTGGCAAAATCAAAACCAATTTTCCTCGGGCAACTTTCTTATCGTGCTTCATGGCGTTGATCAATTCACCATGCCGCTTGGTAGGACAATCGACTGGTAACCCTACATCGATAAAGAGCTTGGTTTGACGGTCCAGGAAAGTCTGATCGACGTGGCCCATATTGCGAGCCAATCGGCCGGCGCATGTCATGCCGATCGAGATAGCTTGGCCGTGGAGAAATTCTCCGTAACCGAATACGGCTTCGATGGCGTGGCCGAAGGTGTGACCGTAATTCAAAATCGCGCGGCGACCTGACGTTTCTTTCTCGTCTTCTTCAACAACGGTGGCTTTACACTGGCAACACCAGGCGATGATCTTTGTCAGCGTTTCGGAATCTCGCTGGTTGATTTTCTCGACCGACGCCTCCAAGTACTCAAACAATGGAAGGTCCATTATCAGACCGTATTTAATCACCTCCGCCATACCGGCTTGGTAATTCCGATCGTCCAGCGTGTTTAGGACAAGCGGATCAATCACAACCGATTCCGGCTGCCAGAATGCGCCAACCATATTTTTGGCTTGCGGCAAATTAATCCCGACTTTGCCCCCCACGCTACTATCGACTTGAGCCAACAACGATGTTGGAATCTGTATGAACTTCAATCCACGCCCATAGGTCGCGGCTAGAAATCCAGCGAGATCGCCAACGACCCCGCCACCAAGTGCAATGATGTACGATTTTCGATCGGCGCCAAGTTCAACCATTTTTTGCCAAAGCCCGTCGCAACTGCTGACGGATTTCGATGGCTCGCCGTGCGGAACAACGATCGAGTCTGTCCGCATTGCAATTGAATCGATATGCTTGATGACCGAAGCGAGGTAGTGTTTTTCAACATTGTCGTCAGTAACGACGATTGCGTGTTCGTTTTTCAAAAACGGAAGTAACAAATCCGATAGTCGCTCGAGGTTACCCGTTGCAATTTCAATCGTATACGTGCGTGAATCAAGATTCACAACAACGTTGGCGTTTGTTTTTGGCGAGTGGGTCAACGAAGAATCTTTCAGTTATCTACCAGAAAATACAGTGCAATCATTGTCGGAGATCACAGGAGGTTCGACAACCTGACGCATCGCTGCGCATTTACGCTATTTGTAATTCGGGTATTCAAAAAAAATACCAGCAACGCGAATGGCATATTACGAAACCATTTGATGTCAAATGCGGGAATCTGTTCGCGAAAACGGCGGGCGTTAAGATTTACGAAAAACCGAGAGGCCTTCAATCCGTTCCAATCGCTCGACCGTTTGCAAGTTGCGCAGTGGCAATTGATTGAACAGAATAACGGCTCCACTTTTTGCGCGATCCACGACTTCATCAATGTCGATTTCCCATTTCCCCAGTGAAGAATATACGTAGATCACGTCATACTCAGCGAGATCAACTACGTCGCCGTCCAGCGCATCGCCTAATATTTGATGAAGTCGCGCCGGATCAAGTATGCCAATACGAGTCAGCCGACGTTGGGTGACTCTTGCCAACTTCATTATGCCTTGGTGCAGTTCGATCCCGGTCGCGTGTGCTCCAGAAAATTGATTCACAGCAAAAATTTTCGTTCCAACGCCGCTACCGATATCAGCAAACTTTGATGAATCGTTAAGCAGGTTTTTCGCCTTAAGTTCGTCAATCACTTTTTCAGCAAACTGCGCTCCGCGAGAATCAAGCACAAGGTGGCCGTTCTCTTCATCCCAAACTTCACGATGCTGCTTTCGCCCTTTAGCAATCGACCGGTAACTGTAGTCGGTTAACAGCGCTCCTATCTCAGCGTCCGTTGGCGGCTGGCGTTGGATTTCCAGAACTCGCAGAATCCGATTGATTTCATGGAAATAGATTACATATGGGATTACGGTCGGAATCCTGTTTGTTATCGTCCAAGCAATTTGCTTTTCGCGTTCAGCTGCAACCTCACCAATCGAAACCGAGAATGGAATCTTGATGACGGTTGAGTATTCAGGTGGCAACCGGCGGACTATTTTTCGCTCAAGCTGGTTGCCCAACCATGTGGTTACCGATGGTGTGATGCCCGACGGGATGAGTCGTTCAATCGCGACTTGAGGGTCGGACGTCAAACCAAGTCGCAGCCAGTAGTGATGGGTGTTTCCAGCAAGCTTTGATTCATCGACTGTAAAGAATTGCTTGTTAAGGAAATCGCCGTTGGCCAAGTCACTCCGCAGTTTATGCAGGAATGGCTCAAGCAAATTACGATCGCTTGGAGATAAATTTAAGTCCGCCAATTCCGTCACCCATTTTTAATTCGTTTTGAGATTTTACTTTTAACGTGTGAGCCGTTTTGGCGATAGCCACGGTTCATGGGCGATGAATCAAAGTTGTGATTGTAAATAACCCGCGCGCTAGCGAGGAAGCAGACTGTTTGTGAACGATTGCGATTTGTATGTATGTATGTAGGACGCGGCTTCCTCGCTTACGCTGCGGGTTTCCATTTGAGACGCTTTCGCGGTGGAAGTTGGCCGAGTTCGAGGTTGACCGTATTCAGCTACTTTGATTCATAGAGTAGCGGAAAGAACTGACCGTCCATTTTCTCGCCCTTGGGAACAGGCGGCACGCCTTCGAGAAGCGGATCGTCGGTGTAAGACTCAACCCCATCGCGAATGACGTTGAGCACGACAGCGCGACGTGGGATTTCTGTTTTATTGCCGAACGAGCCGTGCACCATCAGCGGATGATGGAACGTGCAGTGACCTGGCTCAAGCTCAATTGCAACAGGATTTTGAAACGCTTCCAATTGCTCCGCATCGAGCACTTCTTCAATCGCTTCCATGTCTCCAGCCAAACCAGTCACAGGCAGCAACTCCCAATTGTGACTACCTGGAATGTATTGAAGACAGCCATTTTCTTTGGTCGCAGGATCCAGTCCGGTCCAACAAGTCAGATGTGCCATCGGCCGAGTTCGGGTCCAGTAAGAATAGTCTTGATGCCAAGCCACGTTGCCGCCGTGCTTGGCTGGCTTGCAGAATAATTGATCATGCCAAAACCGAACCGACCCTTCAAGCAACTGACTGGCCGGGACCAGGAAGGCTGGATTCCAAAGCGTGTCGTGAAAACCAGGACGCAATCGCCACGCCCCCAATGCATGAAACAAAACGCGATTTGGATCGCCAGATTCATTGGTGTGATACTCGTGCCACAACTCTCGACCATCGTGCGACGAATCGAAAAACTCTGCCAACTCGGATCGCAGCGTTGCAACTTGAGCCTCATCAAAAAGTTTTACGCCGGCCAAATACCCTTGCTCATGGAAAAAAGCGACTTGCTCATCGGAAAGTCGATATTGCTCCCACTGTGCATCGGAGACTGGGAGGGGAAACAATGATGTGATGGGTTCATGAACGGAAGAAAGATCAGTGGCCATATGCTTTTATCGAATCGAACTGGATGACTTAATTTTAGTTGGCTTTAGAGGCGGGCGTCTCTCCTGGAGGATTATTCTTGTGTTCTATCAAAGCCTTGAGAATCTGTCGTGCCCGAGCCACCAACTCTCGTCCTTCTTCAGATTCTTCAATATCCCCCCAATCGAAATCACCGTACAACTCGATAATCGATTCATAGACAGGAATCGCATCCTCTGTCTCTTTGGTCAAAGAAGCATTTTTCAAGGCCGTTCGAATCTGCATCACGTTGGCCAGGACTTTTGCCAAGGCGTCATTTTCGATTTTGAGTTTGTAGCTCTTTGCGGCTTCAAGACATTTCTTGTCGCCGTCACTGAGCGTCACGTCGTTACTAAGCAGTTTAACGAAGTGCGACATTCTCTGATTTGCCGCTCGCGGGTCCTTTTCGGCCAAGTCGACAATCGTAAGAAACATTTCTTCGTTTTGCGTCAGCCGTTGGTCGCCAGGCAAGTTTCGCCGAACCGAAAGTGTATTGGTCAACGAATTGTACAGCGCAATCGCTTCGCCGATCTGTTTGATCTTTTGGACTTTCTCAGCCCGCGGTTCGTCCGGGTAATGTTTCAAAAACAAATCGACTTCTTCCAACACTTTATTAGGTCGAGCAACATTGTTTTCGATTTTTGCAAACAGCTCTTCGGCACTTGGCGGAAGGGAGGCTCGATAAGTCATAAAGCCCCCAAGCAAAATGACACCAGCTAACCCGAGCGCCACTGGCCAAATTGCTTTCTTGGGTTCGGGCGGATTGTATTCGGCTTCGACGTGCTTCTTTCGAATCGTGTCAGTGACCGTGTTGAAATAGTCGACCTGAACTGCTGCTGACGGGCCTTCATCCTCATCGTGCCGAGTCTGTTCGCCGTGGCCGGTGCCTTGAACGGTATTGGGAGATTTATTTTTTGCTATATCGGTGGCCAGATTCTTATTCTGAACGTGAGTACCGACTTCGGTTCGAGGAGCTTTGATATCGAATCCATCGGCGTCGACTTGCGGTCGTTCAGCCGTTTTGGCTTCGCTGTAATACCGCAGCGTTTGCTCGGCTTCTTCGATTTGATACAAAAGCGCCTGGGCCGTTTGAATTCGGTTCTCAGGCCGCTTGGACATAAGCTTTTTGATTAGCTCATCTAATTCCTTGGGAACACCAGGAACGACGGTGCTAATTCGCGGAGCTGGAACCCGTGTCAGGTTCCGCAACGACTCCTCGACTGAATTGGAAGAGAAGGGGGGACGACCGGAGAGCAAAGTGAACAGCACGGTGCCAAGACTAAAAAGATCACTGCGAATGGTGACCGGTTCACCTTTGGCTTGTTCGGGACTCATAAAGTCCATCGTGCCCAAGACATTGTCGCCAGTGTTTTGCGAGCTTCCAAATCGTTTTGCGATTCCGAAGTCAGTGATCTTCACATGGCCAGGGTTGCCATTTTCATCGTTCGTCATCAACAGGTTGCCCGGTTTAAGATCTCGATGAATGATGCCTCGATCGTGCGCGTGCCGCAATCCTTTTCCGACGTCCTTGGCAACCCCTAGAATTTCACGCCAGTCAAAACGATGTCCGCGCCGCTGCATTTGATAAAGACTATTGCCCTCGACAAGCTCCATCGAGAAAAACAACATTGCGTCTTCCTGGCCGTAGCTTAGCAATCGCACGATGTTGGCATGGTCAAGTTTAATCAGGGCTTTGATTTCAGATTCAAACCGACTGCGAAAATGTTCATCGTGCGCATACGTCGGAGCCAACACTTTGATCGCATGGACTTCACCAGTCTCCTCATGCCGTCCACGGTAGACGGTTCCCATTCCGCCTCGACCAAGAACGCCTTCGAATTTATAGGGACCAATTTTTTCAAGTGCCATGCGTCGGCTTTCGTATCCCAAGTTTCAAACTGTAATTAACTTCTGAGTGTGCTGACATTTTCAGGAAAACGGTAAGACCAAACATCCTCAAAACCAGACATCCGCAACTCGTAGCCAGTTCAACTTTACGTGCCTGAGAATAAAACCGTTCAATCACTATCTTATACTCGACATCTCGATTGAAAACCGGAAACACGGACTTTGATGCGAGAGCGAGGAATTTCTGCAGCCGTAAAGTTGCTAAATCCGGGTGAACAGCTCTTCCTTTACGAAAGCCCTCCGGTTACGGCGCCGGATCCTGTGCGTCAGCGCGCCTCAGCCGCCAAATCTGACTGCCTCTTTGGTAAATTGGTTTCTTCTTGGTAAATTGGTTTGTATTGCGATGGTTTTGACTTCGGAGAGAAGCGACGTCGTAGAAAATTCGTGGACCTCAGCTAGAGTATTCTGTTGCTTCTCGCTTACCAACCTGAACCCCTGGTCATTTCAGCATTGATTGGCATTGCCATCGCGATCGGCGTACCAGTTCTTCGTTCATTTGAAGCAACTCGTCCGCACGCAATCATCATCGTATTGTGCACACTTCTGGTTGCATTTCTTGGCTACTGTTTACTGAACTATCGCGATGGGATTCCACTTGAGGATGACGATGATAGCGAAGATTGACCCTCGATGATGCAGAATGGGTAACAAACAATCAACCAAGAAATTTTGCCTTGTTAACGAGCGATGATTTTGCCGCAAGACCACCCAACCCAGCTGACGATTGAAGGACTTTTAGAATCCTGCACAGTCAAACGCACGCGCGGAAGTGGGCCAGGCGGCCAGCACCGCAACAAAGTGGAAACCGCGATTGTGATTACTCACACGCCAACGGGCGTCGTTGGACAGGCAAGCGAAAAACGTAGCCAAAAACAAAATCGCGACATGGCCATTGAACGTTTACGTTTGAACCTGGCTTTGGCCGTCAGGTCAGCAGTTGACACCGATTCGGCGCCGAGCCAACGCTGGATAGGCCGGGTGAAAGCCAAAAAAATCAGCGTCAGCCCGTCCCATTTCGATTATGCAGTCTTGATTGCCGAAGCACTCGATTTCATTGCGAACGAAGAGTTCGATGTTTCCGCAGCCGCAAAACGAATGGGCGTTTCAACGTCTCAATTGGTCAAGCTTTTGAAAACATGCCAGCCCGCGTTTGAAATGGTAAACCGGGAACGGGTAAGCCGCGAGCTACATCGGCTTGGCTGAATGAAACTGGCAGTGGAAAACAAACTGGCAGCCAGCTTTTAACAAAGCATGTTCTTGCAACTATTTTTCGCCAACCAACTCTGCGACTTTTTTGATTGAGAAAATGGATGCTACGCTTGAAGGAAACGCCACCAAGCCGTCTGCTCCGTGACTACGTTTCAGTGGCGCGTCGTGCGAAAAGAAAACTTGATCAATGTTGTCGCCAAACAAGTCGTTGATTTGCTTGACGCTGTTAATCCGCTGTACGCCGGGAACTGCCAAGCTGTATCCAAGCAGTTTCTCGTATCCCGCTTCGTCCAACGTTCCGTACTCCAACCCAACAGCAACCACGCCACCGGGCTTGCAAACCCGAACCATTTCGTCAGCCAACTGTTTTGGATGCTCGCTGTAACTCACCGTCCAGCCACAGATCACAACATCGAAAGAATTGTCTTCGTAAGGCATTTGATGCATGTCGCCGAGGTCAATCAAGTTGGAGTATGAAATCAAATCCAACCCGCGGACGCAATCGAGCGGCAAATCCAAATACGTGGAGGCGATGAGTAAGTCGTTTTCGTTTCGCGGACCAATTAAGAGAACCGATTTGGCTTCCCGGACAGATTCAATCACCGAAAGCGGCCGAATTAACAACTCAATTCGACAGTTCGAAAAATCTTTCAGGCTCGACATGTTGTGCTGAATGGTTTCCTTGACAGAATTTTCAGAGTCAAGCGTCTTAAGTCGGTTGCGCGCAATCGCCCAGCGCAGTCTCGCCTTGCCGATCAACTGGCGGACCGAATTGATCCTTAGTGCTTGGCGGTTTCGAATTTTTGGCATTAATCTCATAGTTACGTTCTCGCAAAATTCGCAAAACAACGGCGGTTACTGGAAATACGTTTTGCCATCGGCGCGGCAATATTAGAAGGCACATGAATCAAAGGATAATTTTGGCCGAATAACGAATCGGCAAACTGGACCTGGAAAATCAACCGATCGCGCGACTCCAGTGGCTTGCCCTTGTGAAGCCCGCGAGTGTCAACGGCCAGCATCGTGCCAACCTTTCCGGTCAACTCAACCATATCGCTGGCTGGGTAATGTTCCAAGATTTCATCGTCACTCAGACGATCGTCTTTCAACAAAGCAGCCGGCTTTCGCGTGTGAGAACCGCGGACATAACAATGCGGCCCGTTGTCTGTTTCAACATCCGTTAGGTAGACGAAGAACTTTACGAACTTCAAACGATCCATATCAAAATGGTAAAGCTGAGCCGCGCGAGATTGAAGCTGCTGGTCTCGAGTCGGAGCACTCCACCACATCGCCAACACATCAAAAACCGGATTGAATCCTAAATAGTCTTGGGCGATCGAAAAGAAATATGGGTCGGTTGCAAGTCGCTGGACGGTTTCGTTTTGAAACAGATCGGCAGCGTTAAATTGATGGCGAATCGATTGCGGATTGGCACGATCAAAAATGGTTTTCTCGACTTGGCCAGTTCCGGCCCCTGCAATGGTCGGCGTCGCCGGATGGGTTAACGAAAAATCAAGCAACTCCTGACAGATGGATTGGGGTAGCTTTCGCTCAAAGACATGAAAGCCATCTCGGCGAATCGAAGCCGCCGCCGTTTTTACTTCACTCGATGAAGCGTTTTCGAATAAGCTCTCATTGAGATCCGCGTTTTGCTTGCGATGCAAAGCCTTACATAGATTCCCCATCGCATCATTGAATCGACCATTGGTTTTTCGATAGAGCCGACGCATGCTTGTGTAGGCTTCGGGAGGCGTAACACCATTCTTTTTGAAATGCCGATAGCCCGCAGCGAAACTTCGGAGATCACCCAACGTCTCAGAAGTCGAATGCTGGACACGTTTCGCCCAACGCGTAACTTTGCTCATCCTATTTTCCTCCAACCAATCCTTTGGTCATGCAGTTGTTAAGCAATTTGACATTCCATGATTGCATACGACGCTGCACTCGATCCATCCTCGAATGTTATCTCAAAGTAGCCTAAACAAGCGGCCCGAGAAGAAACTAAGATGACATCCAAACCGCATAACTCAAATACGAAGTTGGCTTGTTTTTGAATCGCTAGCAAAAACACGCGAACCGAAAGTTGTAAACCATGTCTTGGACTAGATGAAAATTCTCGATATCCAATCCGATCCGATCGCGGAATTCCGTTATCTCAACGCGGGACGAAGACCCAATAATTTTACGGTTGATCGCTTGCCAGTTCTTCTTGGGACGGTGGACGAGTTGCCGGATTCGGTTGATGCGCTACTTGTGACGGCCGATTTACAGGGCCGCGAAACGCCAGAAACATCACTTGGAAACCCGGCGAGATTGATGGGACAAATTCTGCCCGACCAAATGATCGACGTTTTTTTAAGACTTGGTATTGGCGAGATGGATCGAGTCGGCGCCATTCTTGCGGGCGATTTTTATACTTATCAAGACCTTCGTGGACGTGGAGGAACGGGTGACGTCAGTAAGGTTTGGAAATCGTTTAGTCGCGAATTCAAATGGGTAATCGGTGTCGCTGGCAACCACGACATATTTGGAAAAACACCTAGCCAACCACCTCGCTCAAAGATGTCGCACGTTCACTTTCTTGACGGCGAGCGAATAAAAATCGACGGAATTCAATTCGCAGGGATCAGTGGTGTGATTGGAAATCCGGCGAAAAACTTTCGACGAACAGCGCAGGATTTCATCGAGACGGTCGAATTAATTACGTCCTCGCCCACCGATATTGCTTTGATGCACGAAGGTCCTGACGGTGCCAAATCTGGATTTCGTGGAATCGAAGCAGTCAGATCTACGCTTGAGAAGACTCAGCCATCGATCGTGATACGCGGTCACAAGCATTGGCCTGAGCCATTGGTTGAACTTTCATGTGGCGTTCAAGTTCTCAATGTCGAAGCAACCGTTGTGGTGCTTGTTCGAGATCCCAGTTGAGCTGGCGGATCGGGAAACGCGTCGAAATTTAAGGATCACTAACATTTGTGACCCACCTGCGTCAGGAAAGAAACGCCGCAAGCGCGAAAAGTAGCAGCACAAACAGAATGCTGGCTAACGGGATGCTCAAGAATACAGCCCCGACAGTGACAATCCGTTCGTACCAAGGAACGCTGTAAACACGACGGTGGGCCAGAAAAATGTAAACGCCTCCGACAAGGGTTAAGGCCAAGAAAGCAACCAGAGCCCAAATACTTGTTGACGGAATGAAGATCATGGGAGTTGCCAGAGCAATGTAAAATGTCCAGACATGCAAGGAAAACGCCAAATGCAACTGAAACAAAAATCGCCGCTGCAGTAGCACCAGAACACCTGCGGTAAAAAACGGGGAAAGCAGGTTCACGAAAGGAAACAGGAATTGAAATGTCGTTCTGAATCGTTCTTCGGATTCAATGCCAGGAAGTGCTGCTTCCATGTTGGATGCGCCTTTCAACGTCATAGCGGCAATCGAAATGGCGCTAATGATGATGTAGACCTTCACGGGTGAAGCGTATGGCACGCGGCGACCTTGACCAAAATCAACCGTTGCTTGACCAGGTTGGAACATGACTCGCTGTACGGTTCGCAGGAGTTTTGAATCGAGCTTGAGAAATGTGCCGAAGAAATCCCCCAGCCAATCCTTGAATGGGACCATTCGCGCACTTCGAGCTTGCCCACACTGACTGCAGAATGGGCCCTGAAGGCCGGCATCGCAATTAAGACAACGGTTGGATTGGATGTCTTGCTCAGTCATGCATACGGTTCATTAGGCCAACAATTAGAAAATCTAAATCGTTGCGGTTACTGTTTCTTATTCTGTTGGTCCATCTCGCGGTTCTATCGTTTGCAATCGGACTTCACAGTAGTCCGTGATCCTCGCCACCGTTGAGTTGGCATTAGAACAATGTAAAGAGTCGAACAATAAAATCGTGTTGGGCTAAAGCAAAGGAAAATTGCCGTCACATGCAATTCTATTTCCACTTGAGCAGCTTTGGCACACCCTTTGCATTACTCAAAGTTGGAAGTGGTTCGCCCAAGATTGCGAAAGCAGTCAGGGGCGGAATAGAGACGAGGCAGTGCTTAGGTTGTCCCCTTCGGGGGGCAATCTAAGCCGCAATTGTAAGATTTTTATTCGAAACAGGCTGGTAAGAGAAAACATCTCCTACCAGCCTGTTTTATTTTGATACATCAAAATAAAACACTTGATCAATTTCAATACACTGCTTTTTCCTGAATTTGGATAGGAACTTTCCGGATTTCGGTAACAATAGAAAAAAGTTTGAGACGCTTATTCCAAGACTAAGATGGAGATGAGATGGAACCCTTTTTTAAAGTTCCCCGGTTTCGCGGATCTTTCCCTAACAGCGTTTCCTCTTTCAGTTGTGGCCGAATGCTGGGATTTCTGGCATTGGGAGTGCTAATCCTCACCCCCAGTTTGATGAACAGCGCTGTCGCTCAGGATTCTGCAACTTCTACGGCTGCTCCAACAGATGAAAACGCGACCGGCGCTACCGCAACAATGGACACAGCCCTGCGAGTCAAAACCATTAACTCGCTGGTTGAAAAAGTCTGGGCGGAGTACGAGATCAAGCCATCCAGAGAAGCAACTGATGGTGAATGGTGCCGCCGCGTGTATCTCGACATTCTTGGTCGGATTCCCAAAGTCAGCGAAGTCAGAGCTTTTATTTCCAGCTCGGAAGATGACAAAAAACTGAAGCTCGTTGAATCGCTTCTCTACGATGATGAGTATACCGAAGAGTTCGCTCGCAATATGACAACGGTTTGGACCAATCTTTTGATCGGGCGAACCGGCGGTAACGATAACAATTCGATGATCAACCGAAGCGGCATGCAGAAGTTCATTCGCGACTCATTTGCTCGCGAGAAACCCTACGACAAATTTGTGCGAGAATTGGTAACAGCAACCGGAACCACTACCCCTGGCGACAAAGATTTCAACGGGGCAACGAATTACCTGATTGACAAAGTAAACGAAGAAAATGCTTCTCTGGCTACTGCGTCGACCACAAAAACTTTTCTTGGTCTTCAAGTCCAGTGCACCCAGTGCCACAACCATCCGTTCAATGAATGGAAGCAGCAAAAGTACTGGGAGATGAATGCGTTCTTCCGCCAAGCCCGCGCTTTCCGTGGTGGAATGCGTGCACGAGACGGCGGTGTGGCTCGGCTGGCCGACCAGGATTATGCAGGCGAAAACCGAAAGACACCCGATGAAGCCGAAATCTTTTTCGAAATGCGAAACGGCAAAATGGCAGTTGCCTATCCCGTGTTTGTCGATGGCACAAAGATTCCACGTAGCGGTTACGTGAACGTGGTGAACCGGCGAGAGAAGCTGGCTGATTTGATGATTGAGTCGCCTTTCTTCACTCGCTCAATCGCCAACCGAACCTGGGCTCATTTTATGGGTTATGGATTTACTTCGCCGGTTGATGACCTTGGTCCACACAATATTCCATCCAACCCAGAATTGCTTGAGTTTCTTTCAACGCAATTTCGGTTGGTCGATTTTGACTTGCGGCAGTTGATCACCTGGGTTGCACTTAGCCGGCCCTATGGACTTTCGAGCAAGCGGAATTCTGGCAACACGCAAGACGATCCGCTGCTTGGTGAGACTCCGAAATTCTCCCATTTCTATCTTCGCCAAATGGAAGCCGAACAGCTTTACGAGTCGTTTCTTGTTGCGACTGAAACAAGTCAATCGCAAGGAAGCTATGAACAACAGGAGGCTCTCAAAAATCGCTGGCTTGGCCAATTCAACCAAGCGTTTGGAACCGACGAAGGCGCCGAATCAACTACTTTTAACGGAACAATTCCTCAGGTGCTGATGCTGTTCAATGGCGACATGGTCAAACAAGCGACAGACACCAAGAAGGGCGGCATGATCGATGCGTTGGTGTCATCGGGTGGAAAATACTCGAAATCCGTAGAGCATTTGTTCATGACTGGATTGAGCAGAAAACCAAGCGGCAAAGAAAAAGATCTCGCCAAGAAATTCCTTGCCGCAAGAAATGGCGACATGAAAGAGGCACTGCGAGATGTCTGGTGGGTCATCCTGAACACCAACGAATTTATCTTTAACCATTAATGATGGCTGTTTCAACACAGCGAATTCAACTTTAACGCAAATTTAGGCTTACGGTTCAAACACGACATCTCAAAAGCCGACTACAATTAATACAAAGAACGTTTGATTTAAGAAAAGCGAGCGATTATGAACTTTCAGACTCCAACTGGCATGAACCGTCGACACTTCATGCGCCACTTGGCCGGAGCATCTGCAATGGCAGGAACCGCTTTGGCATTGGGCAACACACTCAAGGCAAACACAACCACGCTGAAGAATAACAAGAAAGCCGCGATCTTGCTTTGGATGGGCGGCGGTCCTTCAACGATGGACATCTGGGATCTCAAACCGGGCTCTGACACGGGTGGACCATTCAAAGAAATCGCCACCAACGGCGATGTCAAAATTTGCGAACACATGCCAATGATGGCAAAGAACATGGACAAGATGTCGATCGTTCGCTCGATGAGTACCCGCGAAGCCGATCATATGCGTGGCCGTTATTACATGCACACCGGCTACGTTCCAAATCCAAATGTGAAACATCCAAGCTACGGTTCGGTCATCGCTCACGAATTGGCAGCGACCCGTCCTGATCTTGAGATTCCACCTTTCGTTTCCGTCGGTGGCAACAGCGAAGGTCCAGGCTTTCTCGGAATGTCATGGTCTCCGTTTTCAGTCGATCCAAACGGTCGCGTTCGTAACTTGGACATGGGCATCACGCCCGATCGTCTCACGCAGCGAATGCAAGCCTTGAAGATGATGGAAACTGGATTCATCAAAGAAGATCGAGGCATCGCAGCCACTGAGCACGCAAAGGTCTTGCAGAAGACGCTTTCGCTGATGACAAGCGATCAAATGTCTGCTTTCAAAGTAAACACAGAGCCGAATCCGGTTAAAGAACGTTATGGCAACAGCAACTTTGGTCGTGGCTGTTTAATGGCCCGTCGATTGGTCGAAGCTGGAGTGCCATTTGTCGAAGTCAGTCTGGGCGGCTGGGATAACCACCAGAACATTTTCCCGACACTTCAAAACCAGAAACTTCCTGAGCTTGATCGCGCCATGAGCGCGTTGATGGAAGACCTTGCTCAGCGTGGTTTACTCGAAGACACCGCCGTAATCTGGATGGGCGAATTCAGTCGAACGCCTCGTATCAACGGCAACAACGGCCGTGACCACTGGGCACGTAGCTGGAGTGCTGTTGTAGGTGGTGCTGGAATGAACTCCGGAATCGCGGTTGGCAAAACCAACGAAGACGGAACTCGCGTCGAAGGGACTTCTTATTCTTCAGAAGACCTAATGGCTTCGGTTTGCAAATCGCTTGGCATTTCACTTGAAACGACCTTCACCAGCCAAAGTGGTCGGCCAATGAAGATCGCCAACAGCGGCAAAGTCATCAAAGAGCTTTTCAGCTAGTTGAACGATTGATCTAAAAAATCCACAGACGAGGACAAGCTTGCTTGCCCTCGTCTTTTTTGCGCGACAATGGCACCGCGCCCGACGACGGCACTTCGGCGATGGTTCAGCTGGAGGTAAGACATGTCAAAGCGGATGGCGTTACAAGATGTACGCCAAAATAACTTCGCTGTCCCGTGTGACTGCGCAAAAGAAAAGCGTGTCAGGAGTCCAGACACGCTTCATTCAGTTTGTTTTAAACTGGATTCAAATTTCAATAGGCTTTGGCTGCCATCAAATGATTTTAGCTTCTTCTTCTACGAGCGAAAAATGAAAGACCGCATGCGAAAAGCAAGCAGGCAGATGGCTCTGGAACGGCAGCAAAATTGACATGGCCATCCATTGAATGTAAAGTCTTCAAGCGAGTAGGAGGCGTTTGAATCAGTAGCGCCTTGCCCAGTAACCGTAATCAATAACAAAACAAACGACCTTGCCGCCATATTATGGACGACATGGCTTTAACCTCACTTAACGTTTTGCTTATTCGAATACGAAGACCATTTCGGCAGTCCGCCAAAATCGGTGGTGTTGAGATCGATCCATGAACCGCTTCTTCTGAAATGATGTCGTGATATTCGTGAAGGCCACCACGGCTGATGAGCTAGAGATTGTGTCACGAGTGGATCCACGTTGCCACCTACGAAAATGTCCCGCAGAGATTTGGGGTGGTAAAGAAAATTCAAGTCATTCACTTTCGCACCACATGGATTAATGGATACCCGTTCCAACTTGTTCAGGAAGGCGATGAACTCGATGTCTTTGGCAAAATAGGTTGAGCAGCCGTGGAGAATACTTAAGACTCTTAGTTCTGAGAGACCTTTTAGTTCATTTAAATTCTCTCCATCAATCGGTGCGATCAAATTCAGCACTTCCAACTTTTTTAGTTTGCCGATTGTTGGAAAATCACGATTGCCGATTCCTCCAAATCCACAGTTAGTGGATAACAGTTCTTCCAAAGATTCAAACGGAGCGAGTCGTCCGGGAGTTGGGTTGGGAAACGCAACTCGGGTCAACCACAATGACTTTAGTTGTTTTGCGAACGCGACATCGGGAACATCAAAAACAATCGCTCCACCAATAATCCTAAGGTGCTCTAAGTGTTTAAGTTCAGCGATTGAACTGATTTGAAAGGCGTCGCGTTGGCAATCTGCAAAATCCAGCCAGAGCCAGTTAAGCCTTTCACATGTTCCAATCCGTGAGAGAACTTCGCTTGAAATATTTTTTGCCGGAGAAACTGTCAACTTTTCAAGGCTGGGCATCTTTCCGATCGCGTCAATGCTCTTCAGCGAAAGTTCGTTACAACTGACGTAAAGAGATTTCAGCGTTTTGACATTTGATAGAGCCGCTAAAGTTTCTTCAGGTTCTGTGAGCTCAAGGTCCACATCTTCCAGACTGGAACTTGCCAAATGTTTCAAATGCACTTCATTGAGTTTGCACCCGGCAATTGACAATGAAGTAAGTTTGGGCTGTTGAAGTGCCGACTCAAGCAATTCGTCAGAGCACCATTTGGAATTCAATTCAACATGTGTAAATTCGAAGAATGCGTCTTGGCCGTAGATTCGGCGCAGAAACTCTGGTCCTGGCTGCGTGTACTCAGCTTCATCCTCGGTAATCCCTGCAATTTTGTCGCCGTCCCCGGATGACTCATCGCGTAAATTTTCTTCTGATTGATGCGCCAAAGTATAGTAGGCATCCACCTCGATAAGCTTTTCGCGCAACGTACGTTTGGTTTGTACCTTAGAAGCAAACCAAGCATGAACTCCGAACCCAGTTCCAATAATCGTCATCATGACGAGTAGAGCTTTCAATCCAAACTGAATTCGAACTTTGTTCTGACCAGATTTGGAATCACCAGAGTGTTGCTGCGAAGATCGAATCATAGTTCTCCGTGAGTAGAAGTTCATTGCCTTTGATTGGGCGGCTATCAAAGTAGCATCACACTCGTCTTCGTTTTTGAGCCAAAATATTGGCAAAAACCTGTTGATTCTTCGTCGTTAGATTGACGTCAGGAAAATTACTCGCAGCATGCCAAAAGCTCGCGCTATTGTTTCACGTAAGAACGCACGTAGTCGACTAAAACTTGCGACATGACACGTTCGGACTCATCCTCGGAGACAAACGGGCCTTCGGTTCTTCCGTCGCCTTGATCTGGATCCCACGCATTTATTTGGTATTCCAACGTCAAAAGAAGCATCATGTCCACTGGTTCAGTAGGGATGTTTTCAGTGAACGTTCGATACAACTGCCCGTCCACGTAGCACTTCATATACGTTTTTGTCCACTCGACTCCGTAAGTGTGGAACTGATCATCGTTGACATCGACGAGGTCAGTTGACATGGTTGGGCTGCACGGGTCGAGTGGTTCGTCCAAGCTAAATTGACGGGTGCGATGTTTACACTTGCATATGCAATCTCACGAAAGCGCGAGGCTCGGCACTCGGCGTACTGGACAAATCATGTCTGACTGATCACTAATACATCTGCCGCAGCTTGGTTTTCGGGTAGTGTACGTGAGCCTGTGCCTGACATCCCGACGTCAGCCACAGCCTGACTACGACTACTCACGCCTATAACTCAAACGCTCTACCCGAAACTTGATAGCGACAATAGCGTGACCTTGAGTCGGTAATGCAACATCCGCTTACAGTTTACCGCAAACGCCTTGGCGATGCTCAAGACAGCCGTCGAAGTTCGTTTGCAAAAAACCACAACTTACACAAAACGGCTGATCAAAGCCAAGGATTCCCTTTTGAACAAAATGATAAACGGTCCAATGAACGGTTCAATGAACGATTCAGTCTTGCTTTGCTTCCGCAGCCTTTGTGTTTTCTCTTTTCTCACCTGCTCCCGTTTAACCTTTTACTCCTTCTTGAGTTTTTACTTTGTCGGAGCGTCATCCGCGATCGCCCAAGAGCAAGCTCAGGAATCGCAGCCCAAATCGCCATTGGTTGATTCGTTCAAGACGTACCAACAAATGAAACGGGAGACTTTATTTGGCGTCAAGTGGATCGGAATCGGTCCGGTCGTTAATTCCGCCAGAGTCGAATCAATTCAATTGGATCCAACCCACCCAGGCACCATGTACGCCGCGTTCGGTTCGGGCAACCTTTGGAAGACAGTTAACAACGGTGTGACTTGGCGCGCGATGTTTGAAAATCAATCGTCACACGGAATCGGCGATATCGCGCTGGCCCCATCGGATCCCAATGTCATCTACGTGGGAACCGGCGAAAGCCTTAAGAAGGCTCGTAACTTTACGATCCCCGGCACCGGCGTTTATCGTTCCGACGACGCGGGCGAAAACTGGCGGCACTTGGGCCTGAATGATTCCTGGCATATCGGGGAAATTGCCGTTCACCCCACGAACCCAGATGTCGCCGTGGTTGCTGTGCTCGGACATTTTTGGTCAAGCAATCCTAACCGAGGACTTTATCGAACTGGCGATGGCGGTAAGACTTGGAAGCACGTACTCAAGATTGACGAGAACACGGGAGCCAACGATGTCGTCTGGGCCGCCGATAACACCGATGTCGTTTACGCGTCCAGTTGGGAAAACCACCCTGGAGTCAGTGGCAAAAACAGTTCGGTACACAAGAGCGTCGATGCAGGTTTGACTTGGAAAAAGTGTGACACGGGTCTGCCGCAAGGCGAGCAAATTGGCAGAATTGGACTGGCCGTATCCCAAACCGATTCCAACAAAGTTTACGCTTTGATTGACAACCGAGAGCTTATTCCCACCGGCGCAGCGCAAGTGTTCAGGAGTCTTGACGGTGGGGTGTCATGGAAGAAAACGCACGAAGAGAACCTGCATTTCTTTTCCCGAATCGGTTGGTACTTTGCCGATATCTATGTGAACCCAAAGAACGATGAAGAGATTTTTGGGCTTGGCGTTCGCATCGCACACAGCACTGACGGCGGCAAAACGTTTGAGCTGATGCAGGGCGAGGTTACCCACATCAATCCGAGCGCCGCCAGTGGGCTTCATCTCGACCACTGTGAAATGTGGATCAATCCATCCAATCCCAATCACCTCGTTCTTGCGAGTGACGGCGGTTTGTACCAAAGCTTTGACAAAGGCAAATCATGGATGCATTTCAACAACCTACCGACTGGTGAGTTTTACGACATCGCTTTGGACAACCATACGCCGTATCGAATTTATGCCGGTGCTCAAGACGACGCGACCGTGTACGGGCCGGCAAAAGAATGGGACCCAACTGACACTGATCCTTGGAAGTATCTCTGGATTGATCCTTGGAATGGAGGCGATGGTTGCATTACGCAAATCGACCCTGAAGATCCAAACACCGTTTACTACAGTGCTCAAGAAGGCGCGTTTCGCCGCAAAGACATGGCGAAGAATCGCGCCAAACATATCCGCCCGCAACTACCGAAAGACCATAAAGGCAAACTCAATTTTAACTTTGTGGGGCCGATGATTATCTCACCGCACGATTCCAAACAAATCTACATTGCCGGAAATTACGTTTTTCAAAGCCCCAACCGAGGCGACAAATGGAATGTGATCAGCCCCGACCTCGCGAATTCCAAGGACGAAAAACGCCAGTCGTTGGCAGTGTCGGTGATCGCTGAATCCTCTCTTGTTCGCGATCTGATTTATGCCGGCACCGACAAAGGCGCGATGTGGGTCAGCGAAGACGGCGGCAAGAACTGGACCGAGCGCAACGATGGGTTTCCAATTGGGTACGTGCGGAACATTTTTCCATCGGTGCACGAATCATCGCGGGCTTATGCTGCAGTGTCTGGCCTCAACTATGACGACTTTCAAAACCATTTGTTTTGCACTGAAGACCGCGGCAAGACCTGGAATTCAATTTCCGGAAATTTGCCTAACGAACCCGCTAACGTCATCATCGAAGACCCGAAACATGCGGACATTCTTTTTGCGGGAACCTTTCGAGGTGTGTATTTTTCATCCGATCGCGGAAACTCATGGTCGATGCTGGGCAAGAACCTGCCTGCGTGTAGCGTGGCAGATCTGGCGATCCAAGAACGCGAGCAAGATTTGATTGTCGCGACACACGGCCGCGGAATTTACAAATTGAACCTCGCTCCGATTTACCAATGGCACGATCAACACGGCGACGGAGCAGGGGACTTTCTGTTTTCGGTTCCTCCAGCAAAACGACCTTACACCAGCGATACGCGACCAGGCCTGAATTTTCGCGACTTTGAAAAAACACCAATTTCTTTTTGGCTCAAAGAAGCAGGAGATGTCACATTGACGATTTGGAACGCCTCCGACACGAAGAAATCAGCAGCGAAAAACAAGGATGAAGGAAACTCAAAGGATGCAAAAACCACCAAAGCGGATGAACCACTTGCTTCGTTTTCACTGGTTGGTGAAAAAGGGCTCAATCAATTTCGTTGGGATCTGGTATTAAAGTCTCAAACTAGCTCGCAGCCCTACTTCATCAACTTTCGCCAATACATAAAGTCCGGCAAGTATCGAATTCGGATTACGACTCAAACTGGCACCGTTTTAGAAAAAGATTTGAGTGTTGTGGACGCAACTCAAGAATAACATTTAGATTCAACGCTCAGTCGAACACACTTATTCATCTACCGAATTTCGTTTTAAGCAGACAATTGAATGGCTACTCAAAATCACGAAGAAATTTTCGCCACACAGCAACGCCGTCAATTTCTGGAACGTTGTTTTGGAACCAGCTGTGGATTGGCGGCCACGCTACTGATGGCTCCACTGGCCGCGCGGCAGGCTTACGGCCAACAAGCCATGGGGGACGTTGTCGGCAAACAACCATTTGGCCGAATCGAAAAGATCGCGGATGGAGTCTGGGCTCTCGTTTCAACTCCGTTTACCACCAAAGGAACCACTGGCGATCTTAGTACGCACAGCAACGGCGGATTGATTGTTGGCAAAGACAAAATCCTGGCAATTGATTCATATCGAACTCGAGCCGGATGTAAATTTATGGCCGACGCATGCAAGTTTCTGACTGGCCGTTTACCAACTCACATCGTCCACACCCATTTCCATTTTGATCACTTGGGCGGCACACGTGGATTTCTGCAACAAACCGATTCGCCCGAAATCATTATGACTCAAACGACGCGTCGATTGGCTTTCGAAGCGTATTTGAAAACGCAGGACGATCCAGACAATCCCGGTTTGAAAATCTCCGGTATCGAAAAATGGGGCGGAAACCTAACAGATGCTTCCTTGATCATCGAAGACGAAACCAAGCCGATGACATTGGACTTAGGGGGACGCAGTGTGACGATCACACCAATGTCAGGGCACACCGGCAGTGACCTTGTGATCTTCGACCAAAAAACTCAAGTCACGTTTTCAGGCGATTTAATCTGGGACGGAATCTTTCCCAATTTCATGTCATCGTCCCCTCGCCAGTGGATCAACTCCGTCAAGCAAATCACGGCTACTAAAGATCGAATTATCATTCCCGGTCATGGTAACATTTGCAAAAGCGATTCTGAGAACATCAAGAAACACCAGATCTTGCTTGATGAAATTCAGACGCATGCCCGCACTGAGTTTGATAAAGGCACCAAAGCAGTCGATGCTGCCAACTTGTTTAAGCTGCCAGAATCCGTTGGCGATTATCACTACTTCCGTGATGGATTTCACGAAATTGCGATGCGTGCTTGGTACAAAGAGCTAAGTCGCAATTAAAGAGCTAAGTCGCAATTAAAGAGCTTAGTCGCAATTAAAGAGCTTAGTCGCAATTAACTAAGTGTTACGTGAGCCGGGAAA
>CAYZGP010000010.1:20739-55234 GCA_964478065.1 uncultured Pirellulaceae bacterium | reverse complement strand
AGTCGCAATTAAAGAGCTTAGTCGCAATTAACTAAGTGTTACGTGAGCCGGGAAATCCTGAACCCTGGCGAGTCCAGCTACGTGGTCGTGCGAGCGTAATGTGGAGCATGCTGGCTCCAATTTTCCAACCTTTAGATTTAACTCTTGACTAGATACCTACCGATAGGTAGGCTAATGACATGACAATGGCGAACAAAGATACACGAACCCATATCATGGATGTCGCGCAGGATCTGATTCAGCGACGAGGCGTCAATGGGATGAGCTTTAAGGACATCAGCGATGCGGTCAAAATTCGCAAAGCGAGCATTCATCACCATTTTGCCAGCAAGCAGGATTTGATCGAAGAATTAGTAGCGCGTTACCGGAAAGATTTCGGGGAGCTGTTAAATGGGATTTTGGCCTCCAGAGCAAAAGCTAAAGGCAAGCTACTACGCTATGGTGCTTTGTTTGAAAGCACACTGGCGGCAGGCGATCAGGACAAATCATGCCTGTGTGGCATGCTGGCCGCCGAAGTGTTTAGTCTCGACGAAGGTCCAGTTCGTTCCGTCAAAGGGTTCATGCAAGACAACGTTGCGTTTTTGACAAAGGTGCTCAAAGAAGGAAAAGAAGATGGGTCGCTTATGACGCGTGGCAGCGTTGAAGATTCGGCCAGCATGGTTCTGGCAGCGTTTGAAGGCGGTTTGCTTGTCGCTCGCGCTGACGGTGGGCCAGAACAACTGTCAGCCATTATTCGAAATTTAGTTAGTTTGCTTACGGCCAAATCGTAAGTTTTTTTAAGCCCGCTACCTACCTATCAGTTGGTAGCTTCTAGGAGATTGAAATGAGTGATTCAAGTAACAGCAAAGTTACGCTGATCGTTGGTGGTTCAAGTGGAATGGGAAAGGAAACTGCAAAACGGCTTTTGGCCGCCGGGCACTCTGTTGTGCTGCTGGCTCGGAACGCAGAAAAATTGCAGGCGGCGCAAGATGAATTGTCCCCGCTGGGCAATGTTAAAACCGTGGCCGTCGACCTCTACGAAGACGCTCAGGTGGACGCTTTCATCAAAACAATCGGCGAAAACCCCAACCATATCTCCTCGCTGGTCAACGCCGCGGGTGCGTTTTGCCCGAAACCATTTCTCGAACACAGCCGCAGTGACTTTGATACCTATCACGATCTAAATCGTAGCTTGTTCCTGATCACTCAGGCGGTTGCCAACAACATGAAGGCACATGGCGGTGGATCGATTGTGAACATTGGTTCAATGTGGGCCAAGCAAGCCGTTAAAGCGACCCCGTCGTCGGCTTACTCAATGGCCAAAGCGGGATTGCACGCATTCACACAACACCTTGCCATGGAACTGGGCGAGTTTGGAATTCGCGCAAACGCCGTTTCTCCCGCCGTTGTTGTTACGCCGATCTATGGTTCGTTTATTGAGCCGGACAAGATTGAAGAGACGTTGCAAGGCTTCAACGAATTTCACCCGATCGGCCGCGTCGGAAATGTTGGCGATATCGCGGACGTCGTCGAATTATTGCTTTCGGACAAATCGGGCTGGGTGACAGGGGCCGTCTGGGATGTTGATGGCGGGGTCATGGCTGGGCGAAACTAGCCATGAATCTCAGTAGATGAGAATTTTGGTTAGATTGGAGAGGCTTGTCGCATGGGCAGGCCTCTTAACGTCTCTGAACGATCGCGCCTCAAATGAGCGGCAAACGATTTTTAAGAGTGGGAGAAATCTACAAAGCTGCAAAATCTCTTTCGCTTCGAAAAATAGTCTCCGCCGATGGCTAACCGCCAATTTGAAATATATGATAGTGACTCGCCTTCGATGCTGGGCAGCCACACTTCCATATAAAATTCAATTGAAACTTTCATGATCAGATACGCGGCGACGATTTTCCTGAGCGCGTTCTTGCTGTTTCAAGTCCAGCCAATGATCGCAAAGTTCATCCTCCCGTGGTTCGGTGGGACTTCGTCGGTTTGGACGACGTGCATGTTGTTTTTCCAATTTGCACTACTGCTTGGATATTGCTATTCGCATTTTGTTGCCCGTCATTTAACAAGCAAACAACAGTGGATTTTGCATGCCGCGTTGCTCGCGATGGCTTTGTTTTTTCTTCCGGTTCAGCCAAGTGACACATGGAAACCGGCAGGAACGGAGGATCCGACTTGGCGAATGCTGTTACTGCTGACTGCTTCTATTGGGTTCCCATTTTTTCTACTCTCAACGACTGGGCCGTTGATTCAAAGTTGGCAAAGCCGGACGCATCCAAGCAAATCCGCCTATCGTTTGTTCGCCGTTTCAAACTTTGGCTCGCTTCTAGGTTTGCTGGGCTATCCGTTTTTGGTCGAACCCTATTTACGATTGGGTAACCAGTCGCTGTTTTGGTCGATCGGATTTGGGCTCTTTGCAATCTTGAGCCTTTGGTCGGGCTGGCAATTGTTCGGTGCGCCAACGAAAGAAACCGACGCACCAACGGACAAACTTCTAAACGAACAATCCGACTCTCAACTCAGCAATGCCGCCCCAGCCCCCAGCATTCGCAACGGTATCGTTTGGACCCTGCTCGCATTTGCGCCTTCAGCGATGTTGCTCGCCACCACCAATCAAATGTGCCAAGAAGTTGCCTCGGTCCCGTTTTTGTGGGTGCTTCCTCTGGCCCTGTATTTACTTACGTTCATCATCTGCTTCGAAAATCCACGGTGGTACAAACGCGCGTTCTTTTTCCCGCTACTTTTCGTTGCAACGTTAATCGCACTTGGACTGATGCAAGGCGGCACTGCGGTTCCGTTGCCGCTACAGGTTGCGGGTTACGCGCTTGTTATGTTCGCGTGTTGCCTCAGTTGCCATGGTGAATTGGCGCGGGCCAAACCAGCAGAAAAAGACTTAACGCTGTTTTATCTAATGGTGTCCGTTGGAGGCGCCTTGGGTGGGATCTTTGTGGTCATTATCGCGCCTCGGATTTTCGAAGCCTACTTCGAGTTTCACGTTTCGCTGGCACTCTGCCTAAGCCTGTCGGTGATTAGCTTTTTAGTTTTTCGATACTCCGGCGCACAAACAAAGCAACCGGCGGGAGCCAATTCGTATTCCAATTTGAGTTGGTACATGATGCTGAATTGGACCACCATTCTCATTTCAATGATTTTGCTTGGACTATTGGCAACCAAAGCAATCAAAGAACAGATGACGCTCAACAAGAAATCGATAGTGTATCGAACCAGGAATTCATACGGCACTTTATTCGTAAGGGAATACTCAAATAACGGCGTGCCAACTGTACGGCATCTGGTCAATGGTCGAATCAAACATGGCTCCCAACTAGCCGCCCCACAATTCAAAAACTCTCCGACCTCATACTACAGCCCCTCCAGCGCCATCGGAGTTGCGATTGGGCAATTGAGAATTTTGAACAAAAGTGATGGTAGTAACCCGACCGGACTGAGGGTCGGCGTCGTCGGGTTAGGAACGGGCACGATTGCCGCCTGGGGGGAGACTGGCGACTCGTTCAAGTTTTACGAAATCAATCCTGCGGTCGAGTTGGTCGCGAGGAAGTATTTCTCTTATCTCAGTGGTTCACGCGCCAAAGAAGACATCGAAGTTACCATCGGCGACGCTCGGATTCAGATAGAACGTCACTTGGCGGAAATCGGAAGCGAAGAATTCGATCTGTTGGCGATCGATGCGTTTAGTAGCGACGCGATTCCAATGCACTTGTTGACCCGAGAGTGTTTCGGACTTTATCTGGACAATCTTTCAGACAAAGGGATTTTGGCGATTCATGTTTCCAATCGTTACCTCAACCTCGGTACGATCGTCCACAACCTTTCCAACGAAGCGAATTATTCATCGTTCTTGATTTCAAACGACAAAGACAACTCCAACTCGACGGATGCTGCGAGTTGGGTGTTGGTCTTAAGTAATCAAAAGCTGGTCGGCATGATTGAGCAAGAAGGAAAACACACACCCTGGCCCGAATCGATGCCCGCGACCGTCTGGACGGATGATTTTGGCTCGCTTACCGAGGTGATGGATTTCTCAAAAACGACAAAATTCGCTCGCAAAAAGTGGGAAATCTTTCTCAATTGGATAAAGCAATCTAACGAAGACGACACCCAAGACTAACAACCGAGCGCATCGCACGAAAAGCCACTTATCCGGCACTATTCAAGAGGCACCACTGAAGCGACTCCATTCAAGCAGCATCATTCAAACTGCTATCACTTTCGCGTTATCAAATCGCTCTAGCTGAAAAATTGCAATTTGATTTTAATAGACAGCTGACTCCTTATCGGATGCAAATCGTCGAGTTTTCGACTCAAGATTTATCAACAAAACATTTTAACATCTGGTTCGTCAGGAAAGGATGCCTGCACCATGAAACGTTTGGAAGAGCTCGCAGCTTTGGTTGGTGGAACGATCACCGGCCAACCAGACTTGCAAATCGCCGGTGCTGGATCGATCAATCGAGCCGGCAAAGCGGAAATCACATTCGTAACTTCGCAAAAGTATTTCGAAGATTTTCTTCAAAGTGATGCTGCGGCAGCAGTGGTAAGTTTTCAACTCGACGGCAATGCAACTCCGATCGGAAAACCTTGCATTCAAGTCGACGACGTCAAAGTTGCTTTTGGAGACATAGTAGCCCTCTTCAAACCGCTTGTTGAGCGAGAGCCTATCGGAATCAGCCGGCAAGCCATCGTTAGCCCCACCGCCAAAATCAGTGATGATGTTTGCATTCATCCAGGCGCTGTCGTCATGGACAACGCGGAAATCGGTTGTGGCTCTGTAATTTTCCCCAACGTCACGGTGATGGAAAACTGCAAGATCGGCGCCAATGTTCGAATCTTTCCGGGGGCCGTACTTTACGAAAACACAGTTGTGGGTGATCGCTCAATCATTCATGCCGGCGTCGTACTAGGCGCGTTTGGCTTCGGATACAAATCGAGTTCAGGCCAGCACATCCTGTCAGCTCAGTATGGCAACGTAGTAATCGGCGATGACGTTGAAATCGGATCCAACTCGACAATCGACCGAGGTTCCTACGACTCAACGACCGTTGGAGCGGGAACCAAAATTGATGACCTTGTGATGATTGGACACAACTCTGTAGTTGGCGAGCACAATATGTATTGCTCCCAAGTCGGAATCGCAGGCAGTTGCACCATGGGTGACTACGTGGTCATGGGCGGACAAGTCGGACTGGCCGATCACTTGACGATTGGCTCGCAAGTCTCAATCGGGGCCAAATCAGGTTTGATGCACGACATCCCGGAAAATCAAAAATACATGGGCATTCCTGCTCGCCCTATTCGAGAACAGATGCAGATTTATGCCAACAGTGCGCGGCTTCCTGAGATGCGAAAGACATTGAAAAAACTTGTCGCACAAGTTGAATCATTGGCTTCGACTATTGAGCAGTACGAGAATTCCGAGACGGATACACGGGCGGCTTAGGAATCACAAAACGTTGCATTTGTCTCAGGCGTAGAGTTCAAATTGAACTAAAAGTAAATTGAGTTGGCGATCGACGAACAAAATGGATCAAGACAGACCGGCTAAAATTGGATTGGTCGCGGGCTGGGGGCAGTTTCCAGTCCACGTTGCCAAATCGCTTATTGAACTAGGCCATGAAGTCCATTGCGTTGCGATCAAAGACCACGCAGACCCAGTTTTGGCTGACCTGTGTCACACACATCGCACTTTCGGCATGGGCCGAATGGGCAGCCAAATCAGATTTCTGCGCCGCGCCGGGGTAGGGCATGCCTTGATGGCGGGCAAAATTTTTAAGACAAAGTTGTATCGCAGCGCATTGCTTTGGCATTTCCCTGACTTGACATGTATACGCCATTTTTATCCCGTCTTCGTTTCACGAACCAAAGACCAGCGCGATGACACTTTGCTTAACACGGTCGTTGATTTGTATTCTGCAAACGGAATCACATTCTCGCCGGCAACAGATTTCGCACCGGAGTTACTCGTGAAAGAAGGAACGTTAACGCGTACGCCACCAACCAGTTCGCAAATGAAGGACATCGAATTTGGCTGGACCATGGCCAAGCAAATGGGGCACTTGGACATCGGACAAACCGTCATCATCAAAGACCAAACCGTGATGGCGGTCGAAGCGATCGAGGGAACCGACCAGTGCATTCGCCGCGCAGGGACATTGTGCAATGGCGGATTCACGGTTGTGAAAGTCGCTAAACCCAATCAAGACATGCGCTTTGACGTTCCAACGATCGGCGTAGGAACGATCGAGACGATTGCCAAATCGGGAGGAACTGTATTGGCAATCGAATCCGACAAAACGATTGTGCTAGACGAAGCAAACACGATAAAAGCAGCCGAGCGACTTCGCATTTCCATTGTCGCGATAAATGGTGATGAGCGATTTTCTGTGGCAGGTTTAGAGAACGCAAAATCGGCTTGAGAAAGCCCACATTCAATGACATCTTAGATTTGGATTCACTGATTTAGCCCGCATCTGAAACTATCTGGCCGATCTGGCTGTTCATCTGACCGCGTGTTAAGACTTGGTCAAACCCTGATGATTTCGCCGTATCCAAAAGCTCCACATTGACGTGCTGAGCATATGCGATAGACAGTGGGCAGACCGAGTCCGCCAACTCACGAATCTCTTTCCCAAAATCCGCAACGTCCAACCCAGGTGTTTGCAAATCAACAAGCAGCAAATGGGGTCGTTCTTCTTCGATCAGTTTAAGTGCAGTTTTGGCCGACGAAACTGTCTTTAGTTTCTTTTCCAGTTGCTTTGCGTGCGAACTGGCGTTGGATGACATCATCAAGTCTTGAGTTAGGAATATGATCATGAATAACTGCCCAGATATGGGATGGACGTAAAACGGTTGGAGGTTTGTTCGTGGAAATTTACATGATGCTTGTAACACATCGCTATCGATGGTGTGAGTGAATTGTCTCGCTCACATTTCAACCGTTGTACTGTCTTTCACAGGAAAATTCCATATGTCGATTTGATAGCAAAGAATTGCGTTTGGTTCATAAAGAATCTTTGAAAATCAACCGAATTCAGACAAACGAAGCCAAAATGCCATTGAGCTTTCGACTGACAACTTGCTACTCTCCCGAGCCAAAAAAATTGAGCGGCTTGGGTGTGGAACGCACATCGAAACTCAGTTCCCATTGGTGGGTAAAAGGATTTACCCAAACAAAATTCAAACTTTTGATCAAGGATGATCGAATGCGATTGGTAAAGACTCTTTTGTTGAATTCGATTTGTATCATTGCGATCATGGTCGCGATGGATGGTACGTTTGCGATCGGTCAAACTCAAAATGGCCAGATGCAAAACACTCCAGCGACTGGTTTCGCCCCCCAGGGCTCGGCCGCTCAAGCGGGAGCCAATTTGAAAAAAGCAGCGGACGCCCCCACGGCTGAAAAGCCTTACAAAATAACTTCGCGAATTCATCTTCGCAAAGGAACCAACCGCGGATATTTGGTTGTGCAGGTTGAGCTTCTCAAAGGCAGTCACGTTTATTCGCTAACTCAAAAAGGCGATGTCCCGCCTACGAAACTTAAAGTCGCCGCCAACGAGCAAATGCGTGTTGGAACCTTTAGCCCGGACCGACCAGCGACTGTTATCGAACACGACCCTGACTTCAAACAACGAATCGAAAAGCACTTGAATGGAGTCCAGTTTTTTGCCCCAATCGAAATCGCTTCGGGTGTTGACTTGGCTAAATTCAAAGTCGACGTAACATTTGATGGACTCGTTTGCTCGGGCAACAATTGCATGCCGGTCACCGCTCACAAATTTAAGGGCGGATTTGGCGGTTACTACGAACGAACTGCACAAAAACAACAAGCACCTCAGACCTCTGGCAATCTTAACCGCTAGGGTGATCGCACTTAATTCTGATTCCGCTGTCAAGAGTTTTGTTTCCTTCACGGCATTTCTGTGAAGGCCAAAATTCTTGACGGCTTTGGCTACCAATGAATCGCGGTTTGATCTGACGGTTTGATGGTCAAAAGGTTTCGAAAATAAGTCGAATCCTTTTGTCCAATGACTAACAATCCCCCTCCCATTGTTGGGAACGCAATTCTTCTTACAGATCCTGCCAATTAATTCCAAATCGCATAGGCATTCCCGAACCGCCTAATTCAACGTTCGTATCAACGATACGTTTGGAATTCCCAATCGAAAGTAGAGCAGGAAAGCTAAAAGTGGTATAAAGGGCTGTTGATCTGGCCTTTAACGTGAACTTTTTGGGCCTCTCGACTACAATCCTAAATTGCTTTGAGACGGCAGTTCAACCATTTCCGATACCGGTTCGGCAAATTGGAAATTCAGTTGGGTTTCGTCAATCACTTTGAACAAACTCTGCGACTGAATCGACAATCGCAATTCACTACCTGGAAAAATCCTCAGATGAATTCTTCCTTATCAACCAATACAATTCGGCACTGGGTTTTGCCCTTCGCTTTCATCATCGCGTTGGCAGGATTCGGATCTTCGTTTCTTGCTTCGACCACCAACGGTCAGGATTTGTTCCTCAAAGAACAGTTCGGCGAATCCGGTGAAGAAGTCCAAGACCCCGTTGCGTTGAGCGCTAAATTCAAAGTCAAAACGGGCACTCGACAGGGCATCCTGGAGGTCACCGCCGAGATCCATCCGGACTGGCATGTTTTTTCCATCAGCCAGAAATCGGGTGGCCCGATGCCATCCAAGATTACGGTTCTCGAATCAGAAGACTACAAACTGATTGGCAAATTCAAGCCGGATGAAAAACCACACGTACACGAAAGTGAAGCGTTTGACTGTGAAGTTGAAGAGCACGAAGGCATGGTAACCTGGTCAGCTCCGATAGAGATCAACGAAGGCGTCGATATCGAAGACGTTGTCGTTGATGCCATCTACAACGGGCAGACTTGTGAGTCAAAACCAAATGGCAGCTGTCGCCCGATCAGCAATATTGAACTCGAAGCTGAGTTTGACGGGTTTGACGAATCTCTCAAAATCGAAAGTACTGTTCAAGCTGCCGTCAAAGCCAAAGACTTTTCGCCCGATGGACTCCACACAAAAATCAAAGGGCGAATCGTTCGAGCAGCAGGTACAGATTCCGCGATCAAGCCCGGCGACATATTGAAACTGGAAATCACTGCCACACCCCAAGGTGAATTCCATGTCTACAATTACAGCCTTGAAGAAAAACCTTACCTGGCAACGGTCGTTGGATTCACCCAACACAACGATTGGGAAATTACCGGACCGTCCGCTTCGGCCAAACCAGTCGAAGCCGAATACCTGGGTGAACAAGTTTTTTACCATCACGATCCAGTGACTTGGACATTCCACGTTAAGGTCCCGGAGTCAGCGGAAGAAAAAACATACGACTTAAATGGAGCGATCGGATTGCACACATGTGACGATGCCGGTTGCGACCTCCCCGGCGGAGTTAAATTTTCTACCAAGGTCGCCGTTGGAAAGGCTTCATCAGCCCTTGTCAATTTTGAAAACGGAAGCTACGGCGACGCTCAAGAAGCCGTCGAAAAAGGTGGTGGCGCGACCGGATTCGATGGTGAAAAACCACCTATGATCAAGCAAGCTGCGGCGGACAACGCAGCAGATGAAGCTGCCGACGACACACATGAAACCGCAGTGGCCGACTCACCTGAATTGGTCAGCGAGATGGCAGCGTTCTATAACGGTGAAGAAGAAATCAATTATGAGACCATCAACAACACCGCAAAAGCAACGCTCTGGACCGCGATCTTTGGCGCGTTCGTTGGCGGCATGCTACTCAACCTGATGCCTTGCGTTTTCCCTGTCCTCGGGTTGAAAGTTATGGGCTTCGTTCAACAGGCAGGAAGTGATCCCAAGAAAATCCGCAACCACGGACTGGCGTTTACCTTTGGCTTGGTTGTTTCGATGTGGGTTCTGGCTGGGTTCATACTGTTCCTCAAGATTGCGCTTGGGGAATCTGTGAACTGGGGCCAGCAAATGGGTAATCCCTACTTCGTTTGCGGAATCATCGTCTTGCTTTTCTTGCTCGGATTGAACATGGCGGGAGTGTTTGAGATTGGCACTTCGCTTACTACTGTTGGCGGAAAAGCCCAACAGAAAAAAGGCTATGCGGGTTCATTCTTTTCCGGCATTTTGACAACACTAATTGCGACGCCTTGTTCAGGTCCGTTTCTTGGTGCCGCGATGGGTTACACAATCGCGCAACCTGCATGGCTTGCATTGATTCTGTTCACCATTTTCGCACTTGGAATTTCGATGCCATATTTGCTGCTTTCATTTTTCCCTTCATTGATCGGACGATTGCCGCGACCGGGAGAATGGATGGAAACTTTCAAAGTCGTTATGGCGTTTACACTTTTCGCTACCGTAGCGTTTTTCGCCAACACTTTTGGGGCGCAAACAGGCGTACGTGGGTTGGCGTGGCTGATGATGGCTTTGGTCGTTATCGGTTTTGCTGCTTACATGTACGGAAAATGGAGTCCAAGTGATGTCGAGTCAAATAAACGTTTTCTTTTTGGATACTTATTCTCGGCTCTACTACTAGTAGCTGGTGGATGGATGTGTTACGACGCATCGAACTACCAAGGCGAAGTTGTCTCACATGGCCAATGGCAGAAATGGACACCGGGCAAAGTCGAATATACGCTGGCCAAGAAAAAGAAAATTGTCTGGGTCGACTACACTGCCGATTGGTGACTGACGTGCAAACTCAATGAGAAGCGTGTCTTCTCTAATGCAGACGTAAAAGACAAATTGAAAGAACTGGGAGTTGAATTGGTCATTGCCGACATGACCAAAACACCACCGGAAATCAGTAAGGATCTCGCGCGAGCAGATCGTCGTGTCATTCCAGTCAACCTGATCTACCCTGTGAACTACCCGAAAGAACCTGCCATTCTGTTGGAAGAATTGATTTCGCCAGCAGATGCAATCGAAGCACTTAACCGTGCTGCGAAAAGTGGCCAGATGGAAAAAGCCGGCGAGACTGCTTTGCGATAACGAAACGGTAATGGGCAGGCTCTTCCGCCAAGCCCCCGCTAAATAGCCAGGGCGTTGCATGTTTCCGAAGCCGATTCGATATGGCACGTGAACAGAAGTAAAATGGTTGCTCGTTTACACCAACCATTTCTACTTCAAGTTTCAAACTATGAAATCGCTAGTACCAGCCATCGCGATTCTTGTTTTTGCAATCGCGCCGCAATGCCAAGCCGAACTAATTCTCGACAACGGTTTTGAACTGGCATCGTCGCTTGCCCCCAATGGTCCTTGGATACGGTTCGGTGTTGCGTTGCCAGACTCGGCAGCGCCGGGAATTGATCCAGCCGTCGAAGGCAGCCAGACACTTCAAGTTCTAGGTGACTCCGCAACGGTGACTTTCTCAGGGGTGTTTCAAGACATTGCTGTCGATGAGATTAACATTGGAGTTTCCAATGAAGTTGAACTCAGTGGAATCGCTGGGCACTTAGGCATCGACCCCATCGCCGGCTCAAACGAAGCGTATTTAGAAGTTAGTTTTGTTGATTTATTAGGCGTAGAGTTTGGTCAATTTCGCTCGTCTTCGATCGATGCAAATTCCGCAACGGATCAGTATTTTTTCCTTCGAACGGAATCAGCAGTTGTTCCGAGCAACGCCACAGCAGTGCGCGTCAAAGCCGTTTTCGTTCAGCCAGGAACCGACGTTGGAGCGGCTTGGTTTGACAATCTCAGTTTGGCTGTTGCGGTTCCAGAGCCAAGTTCGGCATTGCTGTTTTCAGTCGCGGCAATTTTCGGACTCTCACGCCGCCGCTATTGAATTGGAGTTGCAGCGCGGAATGCGGCAACTGGTCCAAATAGATGGATTATCTGAACTCGATTCTTCTATTCGTCTTTGCCGCCGATTAAGGCAACCCCCATTGTGATCCCGAAGCCGATTGCAACCAGTGCAAGAGCGCTGACGATTTGGGTGGTGTCGGGGCGAAAGTACTCGGTAAGCCAATCCTCTTGGTCAATCTCGGAAATGGTTTCGGCAGTTACTTCTCGGCCTTTGATCACGTCGCCAACATTGGGTTCGACGCCGACTTTAAAGGGCCATAGACCAACGGTTGAGCCAAGAAGCAAGCCCAACAAAAGGCCGAGCGTTGCCTTGCGGTACTTTCTTAGCAACCACTCCAACAAATTACCCACCAACACGACTCCAGCAACAACGCCTAATCCAACAGGCAACAACGTGCTCAAAGCAGGCTCCATTGCGGCGGAAATATCGCGAGCGGAAAGTGCGTCTTTGAATTTTTCGACTGCATTGAGGATCGGTACGTATTGTCCCATCAACAGTAACAAGTAACTACCTGAAAGGCCGGGAAGAATCATGGCGCTTGCTCCAGCAAGACCGGCGAACAACAGCGTGACAAAATTAGAACCGCCCGATCCGACGTAGCCTAATTCTTGTAGTAAAACCAACCCGACCATGATGCCAAACGAAATAACTAAGGCAACAATCAATTGGGGCGAAGCCGGTTTTGCAAGTCGCCATACAATTGGCAGTCCGCCGAGGGTTAACCCCATAAACAAACTGAACATCACCCAACGCTGATTGATGACGAGGTCTTTAATTGTCCCGGCAAGCAACAAGACCCCGATGCCTGCTGCTGCAACGACAAGACCTAAAACCAGCAAAGATTTAAATCGAAATTTGAATCTGGTGACTTCCGCAAGCGATTCGATAAACGCCGGGTAAATGCCTGATGCCAACAACATCGTGCCACCGCTGATTCCCGGAACGAGATTGGCGAGCCCCATTAAGACCCCGCCGATCGTCGAGCGTGTTACCAACGTTGCCCCGGAAACTTCACCAATCTTGCTTTTTTCAGATTTGGAATCGCCTTGAGACTCAATTGCTTGGTCCGCTTCGTTTTTGTTTGTTTGCGTCATTATTTCCTAGGTATTCAAAACGTTCAGTATTCCGAACGTTCTTGCGGGACAGTGAAAAGTGAAGGTTTGGTTTTGTGGGTTTCCGAAACGTTAAGCCTAGTCAAACTCTACGGCTTTTCATACTTCTTGGTTTAGCTGTTTTACCTTGTCTTACATTCTCGTGCGTTAACGACGACCGCAGTAAACTAGTTAAACGTTACCGATCATTCCGCCGAGAGCTGATCTATTCTGCTTGAATGGAAAACAAATCATCTAATTTGGTAGCGATATCCGTCAACCCTGATAAATTGGTGTGGCCACGATTTGGTTACGAGCGTAACACTGTTTTCGACTCATTAGCAAATCGAATTAGTCCAACCAAAGTTCTTTGGAGAAAACCAGAGAACCTATGTGGCAACATGATAATACAACGTTTGAACAATCGAATAGAAATCGCCACTCCGGCGAAAATTAATCTGTTTCTAGAGTTGCTCGGTCGCCGCGACGACGGTTTTCACGAGATCGAAACAGTGATGTCGGCGGTTTCTATTTTTGATCGCTTAAGTTTTACAACACGAACGGACTCGGACATTCGACTTTCCATAAACTACTCAACACGCGGCCAGCTTCCAGCCGAAACGGATCTTATTCCGGCAGACGATAGGAACTTGATTGTCAAAGCAATTAAGCTCGTTCGCCAAACTGCGCTTACTGAAAATGCGCTTACTGAAAATGCGCTCCCTGATTCTGATCAACATGAGGCTTGTTCGATAGGAATGGATGTTGTGCTTTCCAAGAACATCCCATCAGCCGCCGGGCTTGGCGGTGCTTCAAGTGACGCAGCTGCGGCTTTGGTCGCTGCCAATGAAATGTGGAACCTGAATTGGTCCAAACAAAAACTAGAACAACTTGCCGCGCAACTAGGAAGCGACATTCCTTTTTTCATAACTGGCGGAACGGCGATTTGTCGTGGGCGTGGAGAAAAGATCGAACCTCTCAACGTTCCTTCGGGTCTTTCTCTTGTTGTTGTAAAACCGCAAGTCTCACTTTCGACGGCCGATGTTTTTAAACAAGTGTCCTCTTCGACGGAAATTAAATCTGCCGACGAAATGCTCCAAGGCCTTCACCAGGGCAGCAGTCAATTAATCGGTAACAAGTTGTTTAACCGACTTGAACAGTTTGCCGACGTTTTGACGTCTCAGGTTAGTGAAGTTCGTAAATTATTTTCCAGCCTTAACAGTCTGGGCCACCAAATGAGTGGTAGTGGCTCCAGCTATTTTGGGTTGTTTTCCAACCCCCGTACCGCTCGCCAAGCATCTCGCCGCTTGTCATCACGCCTTCCTTGCTTAAGGATTTTTTGCACCCAAACTCTCAGCCCGACTCGACTACGACCTGCGTCCCTTCGCAGCTGAGTGAAGGAGTAAACGTTATGGAGATAACGGAAGTAAGAATAAAACTAATGGAGAGCACGGAAGACCGTTTGCGCGGATTTTGTAGCGTGACGTTTGACGACTGTTTCGTGATCCGTGATCTGAAAATCATCGAAGGCAACAACGGTCCGTTCGTTGCGATGCCCAGTCGCAAACTGACTTCAAATTGCTACAAGTGTCGAACAAAAAATCACTTACGAGCGAACTACTGCAACAACTGCGGCAACCGTCTGAAGAACGACAACATTGAAACCGACCAGGGCGGACGCGCGAAACTTTATGCGGACATCGCCCACCCGGTCAATGCAGCGTGTCGCGAGATGCTTCAAAATCGGGTAGTTGCCGAACTGCAAAAAGAACTCAAACTGGCTGCACAACCAGGTTACAGTTCGCGTTACGACGACGAGTATCATGATGATCCATTAGCCATCCCTGATCGCCCACGAGCGGGTGATCGGCAAAAGCGAAGAGGCGGATCTGGAAATTCATCCAGCAACTCGCCCAAATCACGGGGCAGTTCGGAGCAAGCTAAAAAATCCGCGCCCGAATCGAGTTCCGCTTCCAAGAAACGAACTGACGAGTCGGAAAATCAACCCACCCCGCATAAACCCAACCCAGATGTCTCTTCAGGCCGCTCCAAGCCCGCCCTTGAAGAATTTGGCAAAGGGATTTTTGACTGATTGGCTGGTAACCAATACGCCGAAATACAGAACGTCTGCTGCAATTCTTTTTTGCAGTGGGCGTTTTTTTAATTTTTGGGCTGCCCAAAAGCGATTCAAATCAGACGTTTTGGGCTAATCCAATAGCAGAATGGCGCGTTTTTCGATTGGCTTGGTGGATTACAACTTCCAGAGGGTAAATCTCCTTTAGAATCTGGTTGGTCCATCTCACGAAATTGCTTCATTCGGCACAACCCAACCAGGTTTTTGGGCAATTTAATTTGGTTGCGCTTGGTCAAATCCACGCGAAAATTTGACCCTTTGAAAGTTGCCCAACTATACTTAACCGTTAGAAATTCACTCTAAAATTCCTCGATTTCCCCTTTGAATGGCATCAGCAAATGCAACCTCCACGGGCAATTTTCGGCTACGTTTTAATCACAGTTCTCGGATTCGGGCTGACCTTTGATTTGGCTGCTCAAGAAAGGAGAACCGGTGCGCCCAAACGATTGGCTCCCGGTGTGCTTAAAACGATCCCCTTGGAAATGCAAACGCGAGATATGTTCTCGTTGCCAATGCCAATGCCAGGCGTCAAGGCTGCCAAGTTTGCGGCCAACACAATTCCCATTGACCAAACGCTTTATGGGACATCACGCAGGGTCATCATGTTTCGTGAAAATGTCTGGCAATATGAATTCGCGTTCACCGGACTTCGCCAGGCCAAGCTACAAGTTCCGTCATCTCGCGGAAGCATTGCGAGAAAGAACTTTTGGTACATCGTTTTTCGAATTCGTGACACCGGTAAGACGCTGTCCTTCGACAAAATACCTGAAATCACAGAAGAAGAGATCGGTATGGAAATCGAACAAATCAAGAGCTTGATGAAACGAGATCAGCCGATCGCCGCGGACAAGAAAAAGTTTTTCCCAAGATTCTCTCTGGAAGGTTCTGTCCCAACAGAAAAAGGCTACAAACGAGTGGCTTATGCTGACACGATCAATCCGATTGTGGTTGAGCAAATCAGAAGACGTGAAGACCCAAATCAAAAACTTCTCGATACATATCAAATGTCCCGAGCCAAGATTCCTGTCGCTAAGACAGATTCCGATCCAGGCATCTGGGGCGTTGCCATTTTCGAAGATGTCAATCCGAATCTTGATTACGTCAGCGTATATGTCAAAGGTTTGACCAACGCGTTTCGATTGAACAAGGACGTCAATGCCGATTCAAAATTGAAGACGCTTCAGCTGAATTTCTGGCGTGCTGGTGACAGTGTTGCTGAAGCAGCCGACAATGTCGTTTATGGAATTCCATTGGTCGACGACTCTCGCCGTCAGATCTTAATCTGCCAGCAGTACAATCTTCCCGGACCTATCTTTCGAATCTACCAGGCTGATAAAACAGCCAAGACAGAGAATCTGATTGCCGAAGCAGACGGCCAGGTCAATCTGAGCGACTTCCAATCGGCCCTTGTCCCGACCCTCAATCAGGGCAGATTACCGAAGGAAATCAGCGAAACCTTCAATAATGCTGGTGTTCCAATGAACGCCAGGGCAGCTCTAACGACTGTTATCGAAGGCCAAAAATGGACGATTCAAGAGGGTGACGAAACGTTTAACATCATATTGGAACCCCAATTCTGGGCGCCAGATTTTGACGGAATCAAGTTCATCAAAAGCCTTGATCATATGTGGATTTACCGCTAAAATCTCGCTTCTGATTCGGGCTCATTTTTCGCCCATCAAACACAATGCGGGCTCGTCCCATTTTCAGAGAGATTTAAGAAAGCAATACAATGGCCCATAAGAAGGGACAAGGCTCCAGTCGCAACGGTCGTGACTCAAATGCCCAACGTCGTGGTGTTAAGAAATTCGGTGGCGAGCGTGTCATCGCTGGCAACATCCTAATTCGTCAAGTCGGCAACAAATGGCATCCTGGCAAAGGTGTTGGCCAAGGCAAAGACTACACTTTGTTTGCTCTTATCGACGGACACATTATGTTCGATCGCAAGGGCCGACGCATCAACGTGGTTGCCGAGAGCAACTGATTGATTCGAGGAATAAAGCTTTGATGTCGATGTTTAATCGTTGACATCTCAATCAACAACGAAATAATTACCAAGGATGCCAACTCGGCATCCTTTTTTTTTGAGACGTCTTTCAAAAAGACCTTCGAATCCTCAAAACAATCGCTTCACTTCAGGTCCAAAATGTTCGTCGATCAAGTTCAAATCCAAGTCACCGGAGGACGAGGCGGACACGGCTGTATGAGTTTCCGTCGCGAAAAATACGTTCCACGCGGTGGCCCTGATGGAGGTGATGGTGGCGACGGCGGCAGCGTGATTCTAGTTGCTAAATTCGGCGTCAACAGTCTCGTCGCACTGGCAAACAAACATCACATCCGTGGAGACAACGGAACCAACGGTCAAGGCGGCGGTCGCCATGGAAAATGCGCCGATGACAAAATCATCGAAGTCCCACCCGGCACAATCATGATCGATTCGGAAACGGGACTGGTCATCAAAGACCTCGCCAACGATGGTGACACCGTTGTTGCCGGTCATGGTGGCAAAGGCGGACGGGGAAACACGCGATTCAAATCTTCAACGAATCAAGCACCACGCCAAGCCACCCAAGGCCAAGAGGGCGAAAGCCGAAAACTGGTTCTGGAACTAAAGGTCATCGCTGATGTTGGATTGGTAGGCATGCCTAACGCGGGCAAGAGTACGTTGCTCAGTCGGCTTTCGAGTGCCAAACCCGAGATCGCAAACTACCCTTTCACGACCAAGTTTCCAAATCTTGGCCAAGTCCAAATCGACATCGATCGGTCATTTGTGATGGCTGATATTCCCGGACTGATCGAAGGCGCTTCGCAAGGCACGGGACTGGGACATGATTTTTTAAAGCACATTGAGCGTGCGGGAATTTTGGTGCACTTGGTTGAGCCGATGCCAATGGATCAATCCGACCCAATCGAAAACTACAAATCAATTCGACATGAGCTTGAAGAATACAACCCACTGCTCAAAGAACGCCCTGAGATTGTCGTGGTAACCAAATCTGAGTTACCTGATGCGGAAGAGATCCAGCGAAAAATGGCAGAAGAAACAGGCGGAGAAGTCATGTTGATTTCTGCCGTCACCGGGGCAGGGCTTCCTGCGTTGATGAACCGAATCGCTCAAGTTTTGGAACAACACGCAGCATGCAACTAATCGCCGCCGACATTGGCAACAGCTCGACAAAAGTGGCTATCGATCATGCTGCCAGCGACAGTCGCTGGTGCATGGAATCAATCTTTCGAAACGATGAGCAACTTGATTTCGACATGTCGGCACTAGATGTGTCCAACGAACCGGCGTTCTGGTCCGTCTCCAGCGTTAACCGCACGCGCGAAAAATCACTTGAAATGTGGATCAACGAACATCGGCCCAACGATCGGTTTCATTTGATCAGTCCAGATGACGTCGGCTTAAAAACTGATGTTGAATCACGAACGAAGCTTGGCCGAGACCGTTTGATCGAAGCTTGGATGGCAGTAAAGCTAAACGACAACGCAGATCCCGTGATCATCATCGATGCTGGGACGGCGGTAACGGTTGACTACGTCGATCACAACTCCGTCTTTCAAGGTGGCGTGATTTTCCCTGGTGCCGATTCCAATTTCAGAATGCTTGGCGAGTACACAGATGCTTTGCCAGACCTCTCTGGTTATCTGCGAGAAAAAGAAAATGCAGCCGTCGGATCCGTTATCGGAAAATCAACAACAGAAGCAATATTGGCTGGGGTTTATCACGCCCAAGCGGGGGCGATCGTCGGAATCGTCAACGAAATGATTTACGGCTCCGTCTCTTGTCCGGTCGTGTTTGCAACGGGTGGCGGAATCGCTGACATCAAGCAATTCCTACCGGACTATTGGAATTATGTTCCCGATCTTGTTTTGCGTGGCGCAAGAGAAATCGGCCGCTTGCTAATGGAAGATCGTTAACACCTTCTTTTTCTATTAACTAATCGCTGAAACGCCCGGTTTGGATTCCGATGAAATTGGATTCACAACAAGCAACTTTTTGTGCACGGCTGACTCCACGTGGCCGGGGAGCCGTTGCCGTGATTGCATTAACAGGCCCAGCCGCAACACCTGCGCTTGATCAACATTTTCGACCAATCAACGGGAAACTTTTTTCGCAAACCGCACCACGAAGAATTGTTTATGGCGTCTGGGAATCAACAGGCGAAGATCTCGTTGTCTTGCGAACTTCTGGCTTAGAAACTTCTAATCCAAATCGCTCAGATCAGTCTTACGAAATCCATTGCCACGGTGGAACCACTGCGCCAGCGGCGATTGTCAGGTCTTTGGCCCAATTGAATATTGCCGAACAACCAGCCAGCGAGTTTACTAAATCTCAACACGACCACTGGACGAGCAGTATTCACACAGCGCTTTCAAAAGCTCCAACGGAGCGAACGGCAAGAATAATTCTCAATCAGTTAACGATCCTTCCAGCTGCGGTCAAGGAAATCGCTCGACTGATTCGCGCTGGCGAACTCAAACCTGCAAAGAAACAAATCCGTGCGATGCTTGCTTGGTCCGAATTGAGCATTCATTTGACTAATCCTCGCACCATCGTTTTGTGCGGCCAACCAAACGTCGGCAAGAGTAGTCTCGTCAATGCGATTGTTGGTTTTCAACGCGCGATCGTCCATAGTGTTGCGGGAACGACACGAGATGTTGTTTCACAATTGACGGCAATTGATGGCTGGCCTGTCGAATTGAAAGATACAGCGGGACTTCGCGATTCAAGCGACTCAATTGAAGCGATTGGAATCGAAAAAGCAAAGGCGCAAATTGAATCGGCCGACTTGAGAATCTGTGTGTTTGACTTTTCCTCACCTTGGGGCGAAAGCGATCAACAATTGCTGGAAACGATTAAGCCAGAATTGATTGTGCACAACAAAGTTGACTTGCCCAGTAACGATGAGCGCCCCGACGGCATAGAAACGTCGGCTGAAACTGGCGTCGGAATTCAAAAACTGATTGCCGAAACGGGGAAGCTACTTACTCCGGCGCTCCCACATACAGGTGAAGCGGTGCTTGTATCACAAGACCAAGTCAATTGTTTCCAGCAAGCGATTGCCATTCTCGATTCTGGCGGCGATACAGACGCTGCCGCCATCGCGATCGAAACGTGCGCTAGTTGCGTTTGATTAATGTGGAAGGGCGGCCACGAGCGCGAGGCCGCCAGCGCCACTTGAGTAGCCTCTACTAAATATTGATTCCAGTCAGAGGGGTCTCAGGCAGCTCGAGATCCTTGGCTTCCAATGATGCGACAGGGTATGAGCAATAGTCGACAGCGAAATAGGCACTTGGTCGATGGTTGCCGCTCATCCCACATCCGCCAAATGGAAGTTTGCCGCTGGCTCCCGTCGTCTGCCGATTCCAGTTGACAATTCCAGCTCGGATCCGGTGGATGAACTGGCGATAACAATCTTCGTCGTTACTCAACAGCCCAGCCGAAAGTCCGTACTGCGTGTTGTTGGCTTCTACGATCGCACTTTCAAAATCTTTGACACGAATCACATTCATCAACGGGCCAAACAGCTCTTCATCGCTTGGATTGGACAATTCAGTTACGTCGATCAAGCCGGGTGACAAAAGCGCATCGCAACCTCGATGTGAACTCATCTCAACAATTGGCTTGCCGCCTCGACTGATCAAATCGGATTGAGCCGTCAGCATTCGCCGTCCCATTTCCTGTGAAATCACGGTCCCCATAAATGGTTGAGGCTCATCATCATAAAAACCAAACGAAACGCCCTTCATCATTTCAACCAATGTTGACAGAAATTTCTCGGACTCTTCGCCATCGACCAGAATCAAACGCCTTGCACAAGTGCAGCGCTGACCTGAGGTAAAATAACCGGAAAGGATCGCTAGATAAGCAGCCGCTCGAAGGTCGGTGGCTTTGTGGACGATCAGCGGATTGTTTCCGCCCATTTCCAGGGCAAGAATTTTCTGCGGAAACGGCGCGAGCGTTTGGTGAAGCGCTTTTCCGGCCGCACTTGAACCAGTAAAGAATAAACCGTCAAGCTCGGGATGACTTGCAATCGCTTCGCCAACAGGTCGTTTTCCATGAACCAGATTCAATACGCCATCAGGCAAACCGGCTTCTGCCCACTTCTCAACCATCCACGCGCCCACGGCCGGCGTGATTTCGCTGGGCTTAAACACGATTGTGTTTCCGGTAATCAAAGCAGGAACAATATGGCCATTGGGAAGGTGAGCCGGAAAATTAAATGGGCCAAGTACCGCGCAAACGCCATGGGGTTTGTATCGAGTCACCGCCTGCATCGCTCCCAATTCGAACGAAGTTGTATCTCGACGTGTGCGAAACGCATCAATCGAAAGGTCAACTTTCGCGGCAACCGCGCCAGCCTCTGTTTTCGTTTCCCACAATGGCTTGCCCGTTTCCCGAGCGATCAACAGAGCAAGTTCATCTGCAGATTCGCGGACCAATTCGGCGAATCGCTCAGCGATTCCAATTCGCTCGGTACTGGAACGATCCCACCAACCTCCAAACGCGTTTCGAGCAGCAAGAAAGGCTTGGTCGACTTGGGCATCAGACGCAGCGTTGCCTTCCCAAACAACAGAGTTGTCGACTGGGCATGTCGATTGAAACGATTCAGAGTCGCCTTGGATCCAACGGTCAGCAATTTTCAATTTGTTTTCTGGCATGTTTATTGATATGGGTTTGACGTTCATTGACAAATCGTTTTACGACTTATGCGCCAGCCTACTTGGGAACCTGACGCGTAAGACGAGGAGCAGTTTGAGAACCCGAGGCGTAAGCGAGAAATACGCAACCTGAACATTTCTGTCCGATAGCGAAACTGAAGAAGATGGACAGGAATGTCCATCCTAACAATAGTGCGTCCAAAGTAAGTGCCATTGGCGATCACTTTTTTTCGTTAGTTGCATCGGGTTTCAGGTTAACGCTGCGCAGCCGGTCGCCGACTTTCAGGTCCAATCGTAACGCCGTAACCTGATCGATGGTGACTTGATCGCCGGTCCAAATCGTATTGCCCAAACAGGTGCGGAACTCAAGTCGTGAGTTGGAGATCAATTGTTGGGTCCCGCCGTCGAGTGTTGACTCAATCTTGGCCACTGTGCCTGCCATGCTTTCTTTGATCGCTCGAATGTTATTGATGTTGCAGTGCATGGTTGGTCCACCGTCGAAGATATCGACCATCTTGCGAAACTCGAATCCCTCTTTCTCCAACACAGACAAAGCTGGTCTTGTATTGTCGTGAACTTCGCCGATGACATCTCGAGCCGCTTCGGGCAGCAGGGGAATGTATATCGGATGCTTGGGCATTAAATCAGCAATGAACTTTTTCGATTGGCTCGTCAACGTTTCGGCTTTAGGAAAGTCGATTTGGAAAAAGTGCGAACCGAGCGCCGTCCACAACGGTGACTTCCCATCGTTTGCCACCACGCCGCGCATCTCGGCAACCACTTCTTCTTCAAAACGCTCTTTGAATTCGGCCATAAACAGAAAGCGAGAAAGGCTTAACAGGCGTCCGTGTCCACTTCCCCAGTAGTCTGGCGATAGAAACAAGCTACCGATTTCCGTCGGCCCGTTATGCTCTTCGCGAAGATGCAACGTGTCGATCGTTTTGTGAACGCCGAGATCTTCGGAGTCGTGAACCGATTGCTTGATCTCGTAGGAATACATCGGCTCAAAACCACCGATCTTCGAATAGATCGAACAGGTGCCAACGATTTTCCCGTTGTTTAAATCTTCCATCACAAAAACATAGGGCTGGCCCGCAGGCTTGCCCAATTTTTGCTTGAATGCGAAAAGTGATTTTTCGATTCGCGATTCCAATTCACCTTTCGAAATTTTCAACGTCGTCAAACCATATTCGGACTTTTGGATGAGTTCGAATAGCGGGTCGAGATCGGGCTCTTGAACACTTCGGACGATTAGCATGTTTTTAAATACAGAATGCAGAAAAAAGAATGTGAAAAGGAATTTCGCCTACGATTTCATTTCGGAGACGACGGTTTCGATGATTTGGCAAGCCAATTCGATATGCGACTCTTCGACACAACCAAGCGGCATCAAGAATCGGACGCGACTTGGGTCACCGCCAGCCATAAAACACATCAACCCGGCGTCATAAAGTCGTTTGACCAAATCTCTGGCAACATCAGCTGAACCATCAAATGGTGTGAACGCGACCATGCCGCCGATTCCGTGTGGCCCTGAGACCGTGCCTGGATATTTTTCACCGATGGCCTGAAGCCCGGCTGCAAATTTTTTGTGAAGCGAAACGTTCTTCCCGCTTTCACCAAAATTTCCACTGTCGATTAGACCTTTGACAATCGCGTGGGCCGCCGTGATCGCCCAAGTGCTTCCGGTGAACGTCTGACTCACTAAACCAGGTTTGGGTTTGTAATTGTCGGTAAACAAAGTTGCACAGACCTGAGAAATTTTTCCGATCGTTACCAGGTCAACAAGTTTGTCCAATCCAAAATGCTGAAACGCAAACGGACGGGTGGTTCGGCAAAATGTCTGGACTTCATCGGCAATGATCGCAATGTTGTTCTCACGAGCGACGGCGCAAAGCTCTTTGAAAAACTTCTCGTCGCCAGGGTAGTAGCCGCCTTCGCCTTGAACCAACTCCATCCACAGCGCGGCGTGTTTGCCGGGATGGCGGTGGATGTGGTCTTTGAATTGATTAATCGACGCCTGGGTACTTTTTTCGGGATCTTCATGTTTGAAGAATGGAATGTAGTCAACCGAAATTGTGTCCGGCAATCCGACACGATATTTTGCTTTATCGGTAACTTGAGCCAACCCAAGCGTGCGGCCAGCGAAACAATGTTCAAACGCGATCACACGATTGGCAGGATGGTTACGCTGGAATGCCATCTTGAGGGAATTCTCATTGGCCATCGCGCCGCTGGTTGTGAGAAAGCAGTGCTTTAGCTCGGCACCCGATTCACAAGCCGTATCGGTCAGCAGTTTGAGAATATCAAAGCTGTTCGTATTCTGTTGCAAGTTGCCTTGCATTACAGTGTCACCAATCGCCGCATCGATACCGGCTTCGATTAGCCGGGGGTGGCTGTGTCCATAGCCGTGCACACCGATGCCCGTGATCATGTCCAGCTTCACGCTTCCGTCCGCAATTTCAACAAACGGCCCGTTACCGATTCCGCTACCTAAAAATGGAAAGAAGGTTGCAGCACCACGCATCTCCCCAAACGTTCCAAGCATCGAATTAAAATCCTCAGCCAGAGATGGCTCAGGAGGGCGCACTGAAACAATTTGTTGTTGGTGTTCGGCGACTGCCTCGAGGATCAGCTTTTTTGCTTCAGCTAATCGCGGGTCGTTTTTTAGTTTCTCGGCAGCAAGTTGAGTTTGGGTCGTCATTTCGATTGGTCTCAATTACGGTTGCGTGGGCGTTGTTTTAAGCTGTGGCTTGATTGGTTTGAGCTTCAATGCTCACCGTTCGACAATCAGGTGTGATGTCATCTTAGGGCCTCTCTCTGAATTCAAAAAGCCACATTCACCAGGACGTGGCATAGCAGGAAGTTGTCGATGGCGACAGTTAAGTGAGCTTGTGAAACCAAAATTCAATTAATTTTGAAAACGGCTGAGCGTCGGCAAATAATGAACTTCAAACAATGACGATTTTGTCAAAGTTCGTAACATGATTATCGGCCAGTTTGCTGCTGGATTTCATCACCAAAAAATCGTCTGAAGCTTTAAAAGTGCTGGCGCACGGGCTCACCGCGAAATTCCACAAAGTGGCGTCACGATCGACTAAACGAACAAATAGACGACAACTTTGATCAACAACAATTCGAGCGGCATCACTATCGTAAGTGAGAATTGACTGGGCTTGTGACTACTCGGCTTCGCTGGCATAGCTCAACAAAATCAAGGCAGCCAATTTCGCGCGAGGTACGAGGCTTTCAGGAATTAGATATTCGTTGGAACTGTGGATGTCACCACCGCACGGTCCGAGTGTATCAATATTAGGAAGCCCAGCGGCAGCGAATTTGTTGCCGTCACACGCGCCTCCCGTTCCACGCCATTTAACTTCGATGCCAAGGCTTTCCCCGCATTGTTCAATACGTTCTTGCAATTGGGTGACGTCATCTGAAAGAGGTTTGGGAGGAGATGTGAAACTTCCGGACTGAACAACTGAAATCCCGTCAAGCTGATTAAAGTCTTTGACGGCTTGCTCGAACTGGTCTTCGACATTGCTTTGTTGCTGAACGGTTTTCACGCGAACATTGACACGAACAATTGCCAAATCCGGAACGATGTTAAGAGCGCTGCCACCTCGGATTCGGCCAATGTTAAAAGTAACTTCTGGGTCGGTGTTGAATTTGTCGATCACATCGGCCAAACGAGCCGCCGCAACGATCGCGTTTCTGCCTTTGTCAAACTCCCGCCCGGCGTGGGCAGCTCGACCGCGCACAACAAAAGTGAAATTGCCCGAACCTTTGCGCCATGAAACAAGCGTTCCGTCAGGCAATGACGGCTCAAACAACAAACCAACGGTACACCGTGGTGCGATTTCTTTGATTACTCCAACGCTGCCGGGCGATCCAATTTCTTCATCGGGATTTATAAGGACTTCCCAGCCAATCTTGCCCGCCAGCGGACTGGCTTCGAGTGTTTTGAGTGCGTTGAGCATGACGACTAATCCACCTTTTGCGTCAGCCACTCCTGGCCCATTCAAGTTTCCGTTTTCCAGCATGCGACATTCCTGAAACGTGTGTTCCAAGTCATAAACGGTGTCCATGTGAATACACAAAAGGATTCTCGTTTTGGCATCTGGCCACTTTGAAATATGGATCATCTGGCCAAGCGGTTGGGTGACTTCAATGCCCAACTCGTCGACCATTTTCAGTGGCTTGGAATCATGAATTTTCGTTTCGCCACCGAGGACAGCGAATTCTTTGACCAAACGTTCTTGGACAGACGCGAGTCCTTCGAGGTTGAACGTGCCCGAGTTAATGTTGCAGAGATCCTGAATGAGCGCAAACATGGCTGAATGCTGATCATCGAGAAAAGACAAATGAGAAGTAAGTTGATTCATGCAATGATGCCGTAAAGATTTTGTTCTCGAATTTTCAAAGTCATGGCCTGGCTAAATGACCTGGATTAAGCGGCTGGCCAGCAAGTTACTTTTCCTCGGTCTTGGGGAAATACTGTTCCAAACCGACTTGCCAAATCATTTGCCGGACGAGCTCACTGGTAATGATCAAAGACTTTGAATCGGCCGAGAAACAAACGGCTTCTCCCTGTCTTTGGAGCGGCAGCACAACCGCTTTCGGTTTCGTGTTCTTGACAACGTCTTGCCAAGTCTGATCTCCGGTACGTGTATACAAATGGGCGTTGATGTAATTTCGGATGATTAAGTACTTTCCATCCGGCGAGAAGTCCATTCCAGTAACATTTCGAATTGGAAAGTCTGCAATTCGCTTGGCGACCAACGGAGCGTCTGGCTTTTTTACCGACAAAGGCAAAACGTAGATTCCTGGCGGCTCTTTTTGTCGCGAGTTGTAATAGACTTTTTCTACCAGCCAAATTTGTTTACCAAGACTGTCTACCGCGATTGCTTCGCAGTTTTTGGCTTTGTCTTCATAGGTGAAATTGAACTCGATCGGCTGGCTGCTTTTTTCAATCGGTTTGTCACCCAGCTCTTTTGAGACATCGGGCTCGGGCACCAACAACAGTTGACAGCCCTTACGATTTTTTGCATTGTCACCAACGTCCCCAACCATCAAATACGACCTGTCGTCCATCTCAAAGCGGGACATCGCTTCCCAATCAAGATTTTTTGCCGTTCCCAATTTGAGTTTTGCCAACATCTTGCCATTGTGTTTAAGCAGGTACAACTGGTTGCCGTTTCCTGAGTCGTTTAGAGTCCAAATCGCATCTTCAACAAACTTAGACCGAGCCAGCCCGCTACTTTCGGGTATCTCACGATTGGAATTCGTGCCCAGTGCGACCAGCATTGATTCATCTTCCGTTGTCGCTTTTGCTTTGCCTGATTCCTGAGCAATGCTAACAAAGGCAGGCCAGTGGAAGCAAACGCCAATGCAAATTGCGATCGCGATTAAAGTCCATATGGATATTGATTTAGACGACATAGGGCTACCTGATCAATTGATCAAACTGTGTATGTTTGGGAGCAAGCATTATGTCATCATATGTGCTTCAACGCGACGTGCGAAAAACGGAAGATGGATTGAATTTGAAGAACGGCGAGTCGTGAGTCCCCACCGAATACCAACCCCATCAGTTGCTACACTGAGGCCAACAACCGCCCTACGAAAAAAGCCAGCCCGATGGATTGGAGGAGTTTCTGATTCACGGTGCTGCCAGTTCTAAAGGTGCGTCAAACCTGAATGACGGCCAAACCGAGTAGGGAGTGTTGCCTTCCATCTGCAAAATACGAAGAACCGCTGGTTCGAAGCTTAAACTTCCAAGAACAAACGAGCCGGTTCTTCCAGGACTTCCTTAATCGTCTTTAGAAAACCTACCGCTTCGCGACCGTCTACGATTCGGTGATCGTACGTTAATGCGACGTACATCATCGGGCGAATCACGACTTGGCCGTTCTCGGCGATTGGGCGTTCTTGAATCGAGTGCAACCCAAGGATTCCACTTTGCGGCGGATTGACAATCGGTGTTGAAAGCAACGAACCGTAAACGCCGCCGTTGCTGATCGTGAAGGTTCCGTCTTTCATATCATCGGCAACAATCTTGTTGGCTTTGGCCAAAGCAGCATACTCTCCGATTTGACTTTCGACATCGGCAAAGCTCATTCGCTCAACGTTTCGCAACACTGGAACAACCAAGCCTTTGCCACCACCGATTGCGATTCCGATATCGTGATAATTTTTCATCACAACATGATCGCCACGGATCTCCGAATTGATGGCCGGGTAACGCTTGAGCCCTTCAACGGCTGCTTTGGCAAAAAACGACATGAAGCCAAGTTTGACACCGTGTTTTTTCAAGAACGGTTCCTTGTACTTGGAGCGTAGTTCCTTAACCGGCAACATGTCGATCTCGTTGAACGTGGTGAGAAGTGCCGCCGTTTGCTGGGCATCTACAAGACGCTTGGCGATCGTGCGCCGCATCATGCTCATCGGAACTGCTTTTTCTTCTCGGGTCCCAGCGATGGGTGGATTGGTCCATTCATCGGCAGGCTTGGTGCGAATCGGAGCCGGCGGTGCAGTGATCACTTGCTTGGCAGCTGTAGCCACAGCAGAAGACGCTGGCCCTCCCGTTGGAGGTGTCGGTGCGGCTGGAGCCGGCGCGTTGGCTCCGGGTTTGAGTCCGTTTTTCTCTACGTAACTGAGAACGTCTTCTTTCAACAGTCGTCCACCAGGCCCCGTCGGCGTGATCGCATCAGCTGAAATTTGATACTCGCTCAACACACGTTCTGCAGCAGGCATGATCCAATCAGCAGTTTTTGCGGCAGGTGGTGCGGCAACCGCAGTGCCTCCGGCGGCGGCTTGCGCGGTCGATTTTGCAGTCCCGGCTGGTTTCTCACTGGCGGTAATCTTACAGATGACTTGACCGACTTTGGCAAATTCGCCAGCCGCGACGAGGATCTCTCCCATGACGCCGGCTTGATCGGCACCAAGTGACTGGGATGCTTTTTCGGATTCAAGCTCGACGATATCTTCGTCTTTGTCTACCCAATCGCCTGGCTGCTTTAGCCAACTTGCGACTTGGACTTCTTGAATTGATTCACCGAATTCGGGGACTTTGATTTCAATCATTGCGCTAGATTCCCGTTCAATAGTCGGGTTTAAAATAAATAGAGAGTATTAAAACGTCGCCTTAAACGTTTGCTGTTTTACTGGAGCCCATAGCTGCATTCATCAGCTCTGCATGCTCAATGGCATGAGTCTTTTTCGAACCGGTCGAAGGACTGGCCGACTCGGGTCGGCAGATGACTTTCAAGGGCCATTTTTCTTCCAGACCAAACTCATCCCATTTGACTTTCATGAAATACCAAGCACCCATATTTCGTGGCTCTTCCTGAACCCAATAAATTGGCGTGCCCGATGGATACTGGCTGAGTGTGGCTTCGATTTCTTTATGTGGAAGCGGATAGAGCTGTTCAACCCGGATAACGGCAAAGTCATCACGTTTGGCACTGATTCGTTCCTTGATCAATTCGACACCGATCTTGCCGGCAGTTAGCAAAACGCGCGATGGAGCTTTATCGCCCGTCACAATCGAATCGGCGATCGTCCGCTGGAATTTGCCGCTAACGAAATCTTCAATCGGTGACATGATAAATGGGTCACGCAAAAGTTTCTTTGGCGTGAACACCACCAACGGCTTGCGCCACTTACGGATGACTTGACGGCGAAGCATATGAAAATGCTGAGCGGCGGTCGTTGGGACCGTGACGATAATATTATGCTCGGCAGTCGACGTCAAAAATCGCTCCATCCGTCCGCTACAGTGCTCCGGGCCTTGGCCTTCGAAACCGTGAGGAAGCATCATGGTCAAACCGCTCAGGCGATCCCACTTGTCTTCGGCACTACAGATAAACTGATCCACGATGACCTGGGCTGCATTAAAAAAGTCACCAAATTGCGCTTCCCAGATGATCAAACCATCGGGAGCGTCGAGACTGTAACCGTAATCAAACCCAAGCACACCCGCTTCTGAAAGCGGGCTGTTAATAATATCGATGCCGGCTTGATCGGGCGACAAATGTTGTAGCGGCGTATAGCGTTCGCCCGTTTCTTCATCACAGAACACGGCATGCCGCGTACTAAAGGTTCCACGCCCACAATCCTGACCAGAAAGTCGGACACGGTGGCCTTCCATTGAGAGCGTTCCAAACGCCGCCAACTCTGCAGTCGACCAATTGACTGGCTGCTTGCCATTGGCTGATTCAATTCGTCCATCTAAAACCCGTTTTAACTTGCGATTAAGATTGAACGAATCGGGAACCGTTGCGCCTTTGCGAATGACATCGCAAAACAAATCACGATCGACACCGGTGTCCGGATCATCATCAAGCGATTCGTGGCCACCGTAATAAGTCGCCCAAAGCCCTTGCAACGTCTGTGTATCGGGTGCGAAACCTTCCTTTTTAGTTGACTCAAATTCCTCTTCAAGTTTCGCTCCACGCTCCTCTGCAATTTTGTCAGCTTCTTCCTGGCTGACTTCTTGCATTTTCAACAAACGTTTCAGGTAGCTGTCGCGAATCGTTGGCCGACTGTCGATCGTTTTGTACATCAAAGGCTGGGTGAATCGCGGCTCATCCATTTCGTTGTGCCCAAGACGTCGATAACAGTACATATCGATCACAACGTCACGATTGAATTCACGTCGGAATTCCATGGCGAGGTTGACGACCTGTGCAACGGCTTCTGGGTCCTCGCCATTGACATGGAAAATCGGTATCTGCAACATCTTGGCCACATCACTGGCGTAAGTCGTTGAGCGACTATCGTGAACGTCGGTCGTAAATCCGACTTGATTGTTAACGATCACATGAAGCGTGCCACCCACTTGATAGTTATCCAACCCACTCAAGTTCAATGTTTCCTGAACGACGCCTTCACCAGCAAACGCTGCGTCGCCGTGAATCAGTACCGTCATGACTTCCGATTGGTCTTTGTCATCGTTTCGTTCTTGTTTGCAGCGACATCGCCCCATCGCAACAGGATTAACAAATTCAAGATGGCTGGGATTAAAGCAAAGTGAGATGTGAACTTTCTTGCCTTTGCTCGTCGTCCAGTCATTACTGTGACCGAGGTGGTAAAGCACGTCGCCACCGCCGCGATTCTTTTCTGGATTGGGATCATCAAAGCCCCAGAAAATATTCTGCGCGCGTTTTCCCATAATGTTGGCAAGCACATTGAGGCGACCACGATGAGCCATTCCCAACACGATTTCATTGACGCCATGATCGCCTGCTTTTTCGAGCGCCAGATCCAATAGTGGAATCAGCGTCTCGGCGCCTTCAAGCGAAAACGTTTTTGCGCCTTTGAACTTCTTACGCATGAACTCTTCGAAAATAACGGCGTCGGTCAGCCGCGTCAAAATCCGCAATTGCGTTTTGCGATGAAGCTGCATTCGGTTTCGCGAACCTTCCATGCGAGTTTGCAACCAATGCCGCACATGGTGGTCGTCGATATGCATGAACTGCACGCCGATGGAGCGACAATAAGTCTGCTGCATCAAGTCAACGATCTCTTCAAGCGAACGAAAATTCTGGCCGTCGACCGTTCGCGCGGAAAAGCTCTTTGTGAAATCTGACGGAAGCAAACCATAAGATTCCAGGTTGAGCTCTTCATTGTTTTCACGGGGTCGACCAAGCGGATCAATTTTGGCTTGGAGATGACCGCGCACGCGATAGCCGCGGATCAATTGATCAACGCGATCTTGAAGCTGAGCAACACTTCGGCAACTTGTCGTGTCGTGCTGCAAGTTGGGTTTTAGTGCGCCCGAACTCGAAGGCAACGAGGCGATTTCTATCTTGGTTTCCGCTGGATCATAATTTGCAAAGTAGGCTTGCCATTCAGGCGGCAACGAACTTGGATCTTGCTGGAAGTCATCAAACAGGCTGTCGATGTACGCTCGACTAAATACGTTCATTGCTCAAATGCCGATCATCGTCACAGGCGAAGGCTTAGCCCAATCAAAAAGCAAAACGCTCTTGGGTTTTTTTCGCTCGGAAGGGTTGCGGGATCAACTCCCAAAGTGGTGTTGGAAAACTCGTTTTCCCAAAATTTTACCAACGGAATTATCACAAATTATCGAATTGTTCGCACCTTTTCCATCGCACAATTCCAAAAATAAATAGATTCATCAACCTTTTTCTCACAGCCGCTGGATCAGTCATATTGCTGTACCGATTTTTCCGGCTGGAAGTTGTTTTGAAATAGACTTCAGTCCAGTTGGTGAACCATCTCATCGAAATATTTTGATTCATCAATTTAAATAAGATGGACATTATCGTTAGACGCAATTTTAAGCCTTTGCCCAGCAATAGATTTCGCCTTACAACAAGCAGCAAACAATCACCAATCCCCGCAAAACCGGTCATAAAATCGTTGTCAGCCTATCCAATACCAATTCGTGAGCGGGAAATCCTTGTGTTTTCGCCGCCAGTTAAAAATAATCAAGGTATGAGGTCGCCAATTTTCAAAAGTCAAAGATCCAGTCAACGCCAAAACGGGTTTACGCTCGTCGAGTTGCTTGTTGTGATTGCAATCATTGGCATTCTCGTTGGAATGTTACTGCCAGCGATTCAAAACGTTCGAAGTGCTGCCAGACGCGTAAGTTGCGGCAACAATCTCAAGCAAATTTATTTGGCTCTGGCCAATCACGAATCTGGTTTCAAGGAATTCCCCACCAGTTTCGACGCCAGCCGAGATGTAACCGTTCGCGGCTCATGGTCGATTCATGCCAAACTTCTTCCGATGGTTGAGCAAGCCAACGCGCACGGCCAAATTGATTTTGATTCAGACTGGCACAACCAAGTCGACACTGGCGTCCCAGCATTCGGTGCCCCTCTTTATAGTTGCCCCAGCGATTTTAATTCGGGTGCCCGCGAGCAAAACGGCAGAGCATTCGTTCATTCAACCAGTTACGGATTCAATATGGGTTCGTGGTTTATTTACGATCCGCAAACAGGGGAATCAGGCGACGGGTCGTTTCGCGTTTCCCAGCCAACAGTTCACGCGACTTTTCTAGATGGCCTGAGTAACACGTTGGCCGTGGCGGACGTGAAATCATTTACCAGCTATATAAGAAACTCAACTTCTTTTTCCGGTGCCATGCCAAATTCACCCAACGACCTTCAAGGCATCACTGGCGAATTGAAACTTGGCCTCAACAAAAGTAACAACACAGGTCACACTGTCTGGAGCGATGGCCGAGTTCACCACTCAGGATTCACCACTGTGTTTACTCCCAACACGTTCGTCGCATTTGATTACGCTGGCAAAACTTTCGACATCGATTTCAATTCGCAACAAGAAGGCCGCGATCTCACGCGGCGGACTTACGCTGCAGTCACCGCTCGTTCCCACCATCCTCAAGGTGTGAATATCGCACGTATGGATGGCTCGGTCGATTTTTTCTCAAACGGCATCGACATTGTCGTCTGGAGAGCAATGGGAACCGCCAGTGGCAGGGAAGTTGTGGCATCTGGCGATTGAACAGTAAGAATCGCAGGTCAACAATGTTCAGATGAAATTCATGTGGCAAAGCTACAGCCAAAAACGGCTTGGTTGATTACAATAATTTAGCTGAATCAAGAGCTCGGCCATTCTAAGCTCTTAAAATCAAAAGACGCATTTAGTCCAATCCCGGCTCGGCAAACCATCTTTGGCCAATCGAGCCATCACATATTAAGTTGGTGTTTGTTTATGCCTGTCGCGATCGCTTGCCCAAAATGCAAACAGAAGTACAAGCTACCCGAAAGTGCGATGGGGAAACAGCTTAAGTGCAAGAGTTGCAATGCAGTCTTCAAAACCAAAGCCCCATCCGCGCCAAAGACGAACCCGACTGGCAACCAACCCCAATCAGGTAGACCGCCAGTCGCTCCAGCCACTCCTCAACCCTCACAACAGGAGTTGGCGCAAATGGGAATTGGTGACCTGAAAAAATCAGGCGACGTTTTTGCTGGAGCAGCCATTCCCCCAGGCCAGAGCCTCGGTAGCGTGGTCCAAGATCCAGGCTTTGGCGATTTTGATGTTGCCCGTGAAGAAGCCTCCGAAGAAAAAGACACCGGCATGGGCGCGGTCCTGGCCAACCCATACCTTTCTCCCAGTGGCGGAAAACCGCTTAAGAAGAAAAGCTCAAAAAAGCCTTTTGTTAACGACACACCGTACACTTACAAATCACTCTCGCTACTTGCTTGGCTGGCAACCGTCGCGACCGCGATCAATATCCTCATTGGTCTTGGAGCGATCGGATATCGTCTTTTTGGTAACTTTGAGGTCGCTCCTGACGAAGAAGGAATCATGGCATTTCTTGTCGGAATTGCGCTAGTCTTACTTATATTCGCCCTTAGCTGGCTATTAAGTACGATCATGACGATGATTTTTTATGTACCGTGCAAATGCTAATGCAAGGTCGTTGGGCGCTCGAGAATTAGCCAATTCGCCTTGGTGGTGTGTGTTTGGTTGGATAATCCCTTTTCTTAATCTTGTTCTTCCCTTTCTTGCGATGTCTGAGATTGCGCGAGCCGCGCGAAAGCCACGAGGAAAAGGGTGGCAATCGCTGTCCACCCCAGGTTTGGTAACGGGTTGGTGGGCTTGCCTAATTATCGGCGTTATTGCGCAACGTGTATCCGATAGATTATTGAAATATGAAATAATTAGTAGCTCGAACAACTCAATCATCTGGATGGTCTCGTTCGGATTGATTGCCATCGCCAATATTTTCTTGATTCTCACGATTTGGGACATCACGAAACGTCAAAATGAGAACGCCGAAAAAGCTGGAGTTACTTAAGCGGACCTT
>CAYZGP010000010.1:12927-20639 GCA_964478065.1 uncultured Pirellulaceae bacterium | reverse complement strand
TTGAAACGCAAAGTCACAGAGAGCTCAGAGGAATGCTTCAGATTGAATCTCAACAACGGGTTTGGCCCAAGTTTTGCCACCCGATTTTTGGCAACTAAAATCTTAGCCGAAAATGCCCGCGTACATTTCTTCGTTGAAACCAACCACAAGTTTCTTGCCAACCTTTAACGTGGGTGCACGCAGGTTACCCGTAGGGCCAAGGATCAGTTTCAAAATCTCTTCTTGGGACGGACTATCTTTTTTCAAATTCAGCTCGACGACTTTCTTGCCTTTAGCCACCAACAAATGATTGACGGACTGGACGAGTTCTAACGCACCGTCTTTTTGATAAGTCTCTTTTTTCGCGTTGACTTCGGTCTTGGGCTCTTCGCCTATTTTCGCAAGAAACTCTTGCGTTTTGACACACGTCTTTCAGCCACCCCGATGGTAGCTCCATTCAATTTTCGCCATGTGAATCTTTCTCGATAACAACGGTGTGTTTTCAACGGTTTTAACTTGGGTCCATTCTACAAAAAAGTATGTAGCGTTGGCGAGGTGCCACTAACTGACTCGCCTGTAGTCAATCACCATACTTTTCATTTTTTCAGAATTCGGAGGCGTCATAAAGGCTTCCATTCGATGATGGTCGTTATTGAAAACGGTAAAGATCGACTGCTTTTTGATTTTTGCGCCATGCATCTCAAATTCACTGCTCATTTCGAAGATCTTTCCCGTCTCATCGACCGTCCCTTTTTCCAATTGCATCATTGTTGACGCGCAATCGATCCAAAATCCTTCATACTGCTGCGATGAAGTGTTGAATCCCCAATAGCCACGTCCTTGGAACGTCGGAAATGGGCCGTCCGTTTCGTCGCCTTGATAGTCCTGGTGTAGATAAAGGCCGCCGACTTGAAACGTGTTGACCATTACGCCAGTCGAAATCATCGGATCTCCAGGTCCCATCCACATTTGAACTTCAGATTTAAACGTTCCCTCAAACGGCTTGAGACGCTCGTGATCTGCGGTTGGCGTAGGTAATTGAAAACTCTGTTCTTCCGACATTTTTGGATCCTCCGCGGATTAAACAATGGCGCTGCGGCAAAAGAAACGCAGCCTAATCGAATTCCAGCAGCGTTGAAGATACTCAATTAGCGGCTTGTCTAAACAACACACCGGAAAAAATGTTCGCGTCAGGCTCAGCTTTCTGAGCTGCCCCAACAATACCAAGGCGGCTGTGGCTAACGGTTATGCCGAAATTCCGGATCTCGCACCAACCTTTGAGCGAGGTTTATGCAAACTCCACTAAAAATTCCAATAAATCTCCGAAAATCCCTACACCAACAATAGAGGAACGTACGTTTTTCTGTTGGCTGATCTATGTCAACGCACGTGAGCACTACTTTAGTTGGGCTCGCAACGACTCCTTATGTTTTTAACCCCACGTAAAATTTTACTCCCACCATTCCAATGAAAACAAAAACCGGCTGGTTAGTCGTCATTCTGATTTCAGCAGTGCAACTCGCGCTCATGCTGTTCGCAGTATTGATGCTGTTTTCATGGTTCACCAATCAGAACGACGAAACCGTTGGAAGACAAGCGTGTCGAGACAACCAAGTCATTGCTGATCAGATTTTGCATGCATCTGACTATACGGGTGTTAAGAATATTTACAGTAAAGACGGAAACGATTGCCATTTGCTGTGCGAGCTGATCAGCAAGATCTCGATCCCTCACGACGGTTTTGTGGCTTTTGTTAACGCCAGAACAGGCGAGACTCTTTGCCAAAACTTCAAAACTGCTCCGCCCAAAGCACTTGGGAACACACCGATTGCAAACCTTTCACCTTCAAAAAACGAGAATAAAAAACTCATCGAGACCGTTACCAATGAGCGTGGCAAACGAAGTGCAATTGGGAAAATGGTAATAGAGGGTGAGACACACTTTGTCAGTGCCGATTTCCAACCACAGCTAAATTCCATTTTGCTCGTCGGACAACGCGGCAATCAAGCTTCAACGCTTGCTTCCGAGCAAATGGCATTCGCAAAACAACTGGCTTTTGCGGCAACGCTTTTGATCGGCTTGGTCGGCCTTTGCTTGATCTTCATGATTCTGAATCGAATGAGCAAGCATGTGGAAGAAATTAGTTCTGGGCTAGAGCTAAAAGTTTCAGAACGCGAACGCGAGCTAACAAAAACTCAAAACGCTGTTATTTTTGGTTTGGCGAAACTGGCTGAATCACGCGACAACGATACCGGTGAACACCTCGACCGAATTCGTAGCTACGTTACGATTCTTTCGAATGACCTCGCTCAGCGAATCCCAGACCTTGACGAAGAACTCGTTCACAACCTTGCGTTGGCGTCATCACTTCACGACATTGGCAAAGTTGGAATTCCAGATTCGATCTTGCTCAAACCGGGGCGATTGACTCCAGAAGAACGTGAAGTCATGGAATTGCATACGTTGATTGGTGGAGAATGCCTCGAAGCAATCCAAAGTCGGCTTGGCAACAACGTGTTTATGAACATTGCCAAACAAGTCGCCTACTATCACCATGAGCGGTGGGACGGCGGAGGCTACCCGCATGGCTTGAGTGAAGACGAAATTCCATTGGTTGCACGAATCGTTGCTGTTGCAGATGTCTACGACGCATTGACTTCAAAGCGACCTTACAAAGAGCCAATGAGCCACCTGAAAAGCAAGACAATTGTGGTCGGCGGATCGGGTAGCCAATTCGATCCGGAAGTGGTCGCCGCTTTCTTGCGTCACGAAGAAGAATTCGAAGCCATCTCACGAACGCAGCTTCAACTGACAGACGAGGACGTTCGCAGCGATTTCCACGTATTGTGCGAGCGAGCAAGCAATACCAACGCTTGATTTAGCCAAGCCAATCCAGCCACTTACCTCGAATGGGGTTTCACTCCAAAGCCCAGTATCGCGTAACGCACGCTGGTACGACCATGCGTAGATAACGTACTCCAACGGAGTTCTACAACTTCGGTTTCTTTAGCGCAACTTTGTGATCCTCTGTGATCCCCTGTGCCCTCTGTGGTTTTTACCTCCTGTACTCGCACGTTTAGACGCGATTGATCCGGCAGCATAACTTGCTTGCCAACGGTAACTTGAAAACTCAAACGTAAAGACTAAAACAACTGGCTTCGCATTCAACCAATCAACCACTTGGATTGCAAAATGAACTTTGAATCAAAAGCGATTCAAGAAGCAATTTCTGCCGCTCGCAAATTAGCCGACCACTTAAAAGCGCGTGAGTCCAACCGAGTGGTGTTTGCCGAGAGCTGCACCGCGGGGCTGGTTGCCGGGCTACTGGGCCAATCACCCGGCATTTCGAATTTCCTTTGCGGTTCGGCTGTGACGTATCGGGAATCGGTCAAGCAAAAATGGCTGGGCGTATCGGCTGAGACGCTTCAACTCCATACCGCCGAGTCATTGGAAACAACAAACGAAATGGCGGTTGGTGTTCTGGATTCAACGGCGGAAGCAAATTTCTCGGCCGCTGTAACGGGGCATCTCGGTCCCGAAGCACCTAATGAAATTGATGGCGTAATCTTCGTTGCTGTGGCGAAACGAAATTCCAATGCAGTTGAAATCGTGGCTGGCAAGCGGTTCAAACTGGAGTCTGAATCTCGAATCGACCGACAGTTTGAATCGGCTAAATGTGTATTTGAGACGTTACGATCCTGCTTTTGAGATGGCGCCAGATCCGCGTTTTGAAATAGACTAAAAACCATTTGTTATTTCAACAACAAAATGGTTTGGGCGAACTAGGGGAAACGCGAGCAGAGTCTAAATGTCTTTGTTAGTTAAACTACGAGCGAAAAACAACGACTGGCCGAATTTTTCGCAAGATTGAATTTTCCCAACGCTTTTTTTGTCACAAACCAAATTCAAATTGTACACTTTCAACATCGAAATGATGCATTTCGAAAAGCTTGCATGAAATAAAGAGAGAGAAAGAGAGAGAGAACATGATGAAAAATTTTATTGACTCAAGAAAGTTTGTGGCGATGGCAGCCGTAGCTCTGATGACTTGCTTCATTGGTTGCGAAGCTACGTCGGTTACATCCAGCGACAGCAACACAGCCGAAAAAACAAAGGTTGCCTTGGATGCAGATTTGTGCGGGGCATGCGGTTGCTGTGCTGATTGCGAAGATTGCTGCAAAGGCGAGAAATGCGATTGCGGTATGCAAAAAGGTACTGCACTTTGCTGCAGCGGTGTCTCACCTAAAGAAGGCGTCAAGTATTGTAAGAGCTGTGGTTTCGAAAAAGGAACCGAAAGCTGTTGCTCAGAATCGAACACGTCTTGTACTAAATGCGGTTTGGCCGAAGGCTCTCCAATTTGCTGCAAAGTAAAAGATTCAGACGCCCACAACCATGATGAGCACGCTCACACCGATGGCGATGCTCACGATGAAGACAAAAGCCACAACTAATTTTTAGTTTGGCTTGCGTTGAGATTGAAACAATCAAAGCCTCGCTTTGGATCCCATTGGGTATTCATCGCGAGGCTTTTTCGTTGGCTGCAACGAAAACTAAAACGGGATGGCTAATAAAATCGACAATGTAAAAAGTGAAAATACCGTGCAAATCACGACGGAGCTCGCAGCGAGATCGGCGTCGCCTTTCATTTGATCTGCCAATACGTAGCTTGAAATGGCCGTTGGAACTGCGCATAAAATCAAGATGACTTGCAGCTCAATTCCTGTCAGGCCGATCGAACTTCCAATCAGCCAACCAACGATCGGGCAGGCGACGCACTTGATGGTGCTTGAAACCATCGCGTTGAACCATTGCCCGGCAACCGAAATCGCGGCAAGCTGACTTCCGATTCCCAGCAGCGCCAGCGGAAACGCCGCTCCGCCAACGACATTAAAAGTACGCACGACTGCCGTTGGAACAGGCCAATCAAATTGCTGGAACGCGAACCCGATTACACAGGCGATCACTAAGGGATTGCTCACGATATTGAACCAAACATAGCCCCATGAAAACCCGGATTCCGTTTGCTCGTTGTAAACTGCCAAAGCAGCGACCGATGTGACGCTGAAAAAAATCACAACCGGAGCCAATGCGATCAGGACTGATGCTTCGATTTGCCCCTTGTGCTCGACAGGCAAATCGCTGGTAACAAAAAAGATCAAAGGCAACCCAATGAACGCGAGGTTGCCTCGAAACCCGGATTGAATAAATGCCCCACGCGAACGAATGCTGGTGCCCAGTAACCAGGTCACAACCCAAGTGATGATCGCCGTCACGACCGATGCGCCCAGCAGTGTGGTCAAAAACAGGTTCGCCGTTCCAGTGCCTGAAGGAGCTTCGGCCAGTTTGTAAAACAAGAACAATGGCAATGCAAAAAAGTAAGCAAACCGATTGAATGCCTGCGTTCCTTCCGCAGTAAGAAACTTGAATCGTCGCAAAACAAACCCCAAACCGATCACCGAAAAGATTGGGACGAGGCTATTAAGGATTTGCATGGACACAATTGAGTTGGATCGGGAATAAGGGCGAAATGCCATTAGAAGAAATCTGACCAACAAAAAACAGCGGGCGATATCGTGCGCCCACAAAGCAACATTGCGACGTTCAAGCATCAGAGTTCTGTTTAACGACAAGCCGGAGTGCGACCGTTTTCAGGATACGATCAGGGGCGAGTGTCGCGACCGAGATTTTCTATCAAGCCAGCTGCCGCCCATTGCATTCATCCAGACGCGAAAACGTCTGAAATGGAAACCCAACGTGTAAGCGCGTAAGCGGAAACGTCGCGATTCCTCGCTTAAGCGAATATGCGTCGGGTTTCCAGTTGGCGGATTCAAACACAAAAAATTGTGAAAATATTCTTGACACAGCATATATCGGACGACTATACATAGAAAGACGATAGATAGTAGCTCAACTTAATTTCGAATGGGCTGCTGACTCAATCGACAAAAAGGATTGAATAAATATGACCGAGAAATTCGAACGGGACTTGCTTCGTGGAAGCCTCGATTTGATGGTGCTTTCGGTACTGTCAGAGGGATCGCAGTACGGATATTCCATCCAAAAACGACTTAACGCCGTCTCGGGCGGCAAAGTCAATTTGGCGGCAGGCACCCTTTATCCGCTTTTGCATCGGTTGGAATCAGACAAACTAATCAAGTGCCGCTGGGATGATTCGACCGGGCGCAAACGCAAGTGGTATGACTTGACGGCGACCGGGAAAAAACGCCTCAAGACACAAGCAAACCAGTGGCAGCAATATGCGATTTGCATGACGAACTTGATTGGAGGTGTGAAACCAAAAAGAGCGTAATTCCTCACTGAAAAACTCTTTCATACTTCCATGTGAACATTTTCCTCAAAACGCTTCCAAGTTTTGTTACTACCAAAAACTGGCTTGGTCTTTGCTTAACTGCGAGGGCCTGGAGACAAACATGTCAAACCAAGAATTCGAAAACTACGTGGCTTTGATCGGCAAGCTTTTGCAGTTGAAGCCGGAACAACGAGATCAGATCGGTGGCGAGTTGCAGGATCACTTGCAAATGCGTGTCGCTGATTTGGTCGAGGACGGGATGAACAAACAATCGGCGATCAGCCAAGCCCTTGAGGAGTTTGGTGACGCGGCCGTGATGGCCAAAAATTTTCAAACAGTCATTAACATGAAACGGCGGAGGTGGATGATGAGATTTGCAACTCTTGCGACAGCAGGTTTATTCGTAGTGGCGACGTTGCTTATGGCGATGTGGCCAAACAACGCCAGATTTGGTGCGCCCGAGTTTTCTACAGCTCAGGAAACGACCGGCGACGCAAAAGACAAAATAGAGGATTCTGTTGTTCATCTTTCCGATGCAACGACTCGAAATTTGAAAGCAGAAAAAGCACTTGAGCAAGCTACTTCGTTTGAATTCGATGAAACGCCATGGAGTGACATTGAGGAATACTTGGAAGAGACAATGGGTATCAATATATTCCTGGACGAATCTGCGTTCGATGATTCATTGCCACAAGACGAACCCCTTTCCATCAACCTAAAAGACGTTACGCTCGCCAAGGCCCTCGATCTCCTGCTTGGCACAAAGAACGCAACATACACCATTGATGAAGGGATCGTGGTTATTATCTCACGAGACGATGCAGAAGACACTGAGCGCATGCGTCTGAAAACGTTTGACTGTCGAGATATCGTGAGCATGCTTCCTAAATCTATCGGCACAATAGCAGAAGTTAGAGCGGGCAAAAAAGGGGGTGGATTGTTTTGCATCCCAGAGCAAGAGCTTCCGGCAAAAGACGAAGCAAAACCAGATTCGGAAACCCAATCTGAGCAGCAAGCTCCACTACCACCCCAAACACGCGGGGCGACGCTGCTGAACATCCTTTACACTTCGATTTCGCCAGATTCCTGGGATCACGCTCAGGGCTTGGCAACTGCTAACGAAGTAAACGGCATTTTGATCGTGCGACAAACAGAAGTGGAGTTTCGGAAAATTGACCAGCTTCTTGCCGACCTTCGTGCTTACGGGCTAGGTGGAAAGAAAAGAGTTAAGGTCGGCAGCCGAGCATTTGGGCCAACGGCGACCAAGGCAGAGACTGCTAAAACCAAGACCAGGCCGGATGAAGATTCCAATCCGTTTGCACGCAGCAAAAACGAAGATGACGACAATCCGTTTGGCCAAAGAGGAAGCGAAGATGACGACAATCCGTTTGGCCAAAGAGGAAGCGAAGATGACGACAATCCG
>CAYZGP010000010.1:0-12827 GCA_964478065.1 uncultured Pirellulaceae bacterium | reverse complement strand
TTTGCTAAAACCAAATGATTGACTGAAGAAATCTCAGCACATGGCGCTGGAGTAGCTCGCCGATTGAAAGTAGCACTCGGTGAGTGAAAGTAGCTCGAGTCGATTTATTATTAATTTAAATTTCGACTCGGAGTTCGAGCCACTTTCTAAATCAAACGTTAAAGAGAAAGTGGCAGATGTCGCCGTCCTGGACGACGTAGTTTTTGCCTTCAACTCGGAGCTTGCCATTTTGCCGAATGGCGGCTTCGGTTTTGAATTCTTCCAAATCGTCAAGCGAGTAGACTTCGGCGCGAATGAAACCACGCTCGAAATCGGTGTGAATCACGCCTGCGGCTTGCGGGCCGGTAAATCCTTTTTTGATTGTCCAAGCGCGGACTTCTTTTTCGCCAGCAGTAAAATAACTTTCCAGACCAAGTGTCGCATAAGCCGCACGCGCCAACACGTTGAGCGCTGGCTCTTTTAGACCAACTGCTTCCAACATTTCGGGTCGGTCTTCGGGATCAAGCTCAGAAATTTCGGCTTCAATTTTCGCACAGACCGTTACAAACCCAGCGTTCACTTTCTCTGCATGGGCTTTGACCTTGTCAACCAAAGGAGATTTTCCTTCGAGGTCGTCTTCGGCAACATTGGCGACGTACATGATTGGTTTGGCGGTCAACAAGCCATAGCTCTTGATGGCCTTGGCCTCGCCGTCATTTAACTGGAGTGCACGAAGCGGCGTTTCTGTTTCAAGGTGCTTCTGACATTTCTCGATCACGGTCACGAGGAACTTTGCTTCTTTGTCACCCGATCGCGCGGTTCTGGTTGCTTTGGCCATGGCGTTTTCAAGCGTTTCCATATCGGCAAGCATCAACTCGATTTCAATGGTTTCGATGTCGGCCATTGGATCAACATTTCCGCTAACGTGGATCACGTCTTCATCTTCAAAACAACGAACGACTTGAAGAATCGCGTCGACTTGGCGAATGTGGCTGAGAAATTTATTGCCAAGCCCTTCGCCTGTGCTCGCGCCTTTGACGATGCCAGCGATATCGACCAGTTTCAACGTTGCGGGAATGACTTTTTGAGGCACGATGAAGTTGGTGATGCGCGTCAGCCGATCGTCAGGCACGCTAACGATTCCTTCATTGGGCTCGATGGTGCAAAACGGATAATTTTCGCTGGCCGCCGCTTTGGAAAGCGTCAACGCATTGAACAAAGTGCTTTTTCCAACGTTGGGTAGTCCTACAATTCCGGCTTCCATTGGCCGCATCACCTGTTTCAAGATTGTGTTTTTTGTAAGCCGCACATGGTAATAGGAAAACGGATTTTCGACCACGCCGGGTTGGAAAATCTCCTCGCCAGATTACGCATCGCCCCATCAAGTCGCTCGAGCGCCATGCCAATCGTTCGTCCATCGGGAGACGATCTACTCCGCCTTCAAAGCGTTTTGAAGCTTTCCCAAGCTGTCACGCAATTCGGTTAAGTAGCTTCCGTACTCGGGACGTTTGTCGATCAAAGAAATATTAATGATTTCAAGCCCTCGCTCATCCAGCAATTTCCGAATCTCAGGCGAGGGGCCCTTGCCTCCAAACAAAATCGCTTTTGGTGGTGCGATTTCTTTTTGATCCGCCGCTTTTTTCGCATTGTTTTTCTTGAGCGTCGCCAAGGCTTTGTCGAGATCTTTGGCCGCCTGCTCGGCAGTCACGTCGTCACCCCAAACCATGTGAAGATCAGTCAAACCCACAGCCCGTGTTAGGAATTTCAACTCAGGTGTGGCAGTCAAAATTCCGCCTGGCTCGCTGGCTTTGATTCCATCAACCAAACCGATCAAGGCATCGAGTTCATCGTTTAGGCTGGCCAAATTCGCTTCGATCGCATCAGCAGATTTCGGGTAGGTCGCCATGAGCCGCTCAGCAATGTACTTCACCTGCTTCTTCGCCAGCGTTGGATCCAACCAAGTCCTCGAAACCATCATTTGGTGCGAGTGCTCGCCTTCGGGACCATGTGAATGGGTGATCGTTACGTCTTCAACTCCAATGTAGTCGCGCGACAACAGGCCTTTCGTTGCAGTGGAGCAAACTTTCGATTCAGGTAACGCAACACGGTCGATCCATTTTGCATAAGGCGCCGCAATTCCATTGACGACGATCAGATCGGCGGATTGCATTTGGCCAATTGCTTTTCTGTCTGGCTTCCAATTCCGCGGCTCTGCGTCTTGGGCAATAGGGAATTCTACTTTGACTTTTTTTGGAGCAATTTTCTCGGTTAAAAAATGAAGCGGATAACTGACGGCGATGACTCTGTTGACCGCTGAGGCAGGTGGTTTGGGGCGCGAAAAACCAGAACCGCTTTTGTCATCTGGCCTGCACCCGCTTTGAAAAGTCAGAACAAGTAGTGCCATTAACAGCAAAACAACCGACGTTTTAGATGTGGTATCAAATGAGAAATCAAAGACTTTTCCGCCAACCGATTCTGCTTGCGAATTGAACCTCGGCGATTGGGAAGCGTGATGTTGAAATTGGGTCACTTTAATATTTCGCGTAAACATTTTGAAATGAAACCTGGGAAAAGCTTGGCAACGAGAGTGTAACATTGGGATCGCGGAAACGAGAAACAATCGAATGATGAAAATCAATTCCTGAGCAGCCTCTTAATTGCTGCTTTTTTGTCTTCAACATCGGCTCGGCCTGTTTGATCAAGCTTAAAGCTTGCCCGATTGTAGGTTTCGACCGCACGCTCCAACGCCTTTCGCTGAAACATCGATTTATTGGACTTACCCAGCAAGCGCCAGAGGTCCCCCAAAGCCACTATTTTTTTTCCGTCGGCTTGGCCAGCTTGATCAATTTGAATTTCGGCTTTTGCGATTTTGACCATCAATTTGTCTTTCGCTTTTTCCCAATGCTTTAAAGCGAAATCTAAATCGTCTTCGACCACGAAAAAATATTTCCCAAATGCTTCATTGGCGGTGGGGTCGCCGGGCGACTTTTTAAACTTCGGGGCCAAACGTTGAGCTTCATCGGAGATCGACCGAAGCTCGTCAATGTCTTTGCCAAAACGTCGTGTCGCTGCCAAATTCGGATCGTTGTGGCGAGCAGCAAGCACGACCGCGTAAGTCGCCAACCGCCCGGCCTCGTTGTACAAGCGTTTCTCGATGGCTTCGTCGATCAAACCCCTCATTGTTTGGCGAAATTTGACTTGGAGGTCGATTCTGTCTCGCGGAACTTTGTTGATATTGCGTGCGCCGTCGTGCAATGTGGAATAAGCGACATCCCAAAAATCTACATCGAATTGCCTATCCATCTCTCGCACAATTTTGATCGCCGTTTCGACTTCGCCAACCATCATTGTCAATTCTCGTGCCTGTTCAAGTAACACGTACTTCGCAACGACTCTCATGTTTTCAGATTGCGAATCGTTAATCATTCTCTCGCCTAACCTGGCTACGTCTCTGACTCGGCCAGAGGCAAACGCAGCGCTAACGGCCTGAGTGTAGTCGCCCTTCATCGTTTTGGCGGCTCGGTCACGCTCCCGTTTAGCCGGAATCGGAAGTTTCGCTTTTTTCTCTGGCGCGGCATCGGCATCGTCTATGCCAAACGCTTCTCCAAACCAGGCTGGACGATTCGCGGCATTTTTTGCAATTCCAAAGCCGCTTTTCCCCCTCTCTCTCTTTTCGCCGATGGCAACTTCAGGAGTCGGTTTTTTTCGGGGTGGGAAAAGCGGTTTGGCGTCTGGCTTGTTTTTCGATGAGCCAAACCTTAAGTCTGATTTTGGCTTGTACCGATCCCGATTGATTGGCTGTGAATCAAATCCTCTGGCTACAGAAAAATCGACTCCCACTAACCCTAGTGTTGCAATTCCAGATTTGTCTTTGGATCTTGAGTAAACGCCGACGATCGGCAAACCGGCCTTATTAGAAACGCTTTTTAGCTGGCCAATGTTTAAGCCATGCACACGTGAAAGGTATGAATCATTCGGATCCAAACCATCTTCTGCTATTTTCATAAACGTGATGCGAAAACAGTTCATTGGATTGAGGCTGGAAAGCTTGACCGCTCCCACCGCGTATCCCGGTTTTGCAACGACGTACTTCGCGCGGGGGTCATCCCCCATTTTCCCGGCGACGTATGCCAGTCGCTTGTCAATCAAGACTGGCTGCACGTCACGGATCTTTCCGTCCTGATGAGTTGTGTAAGCGAAACCGATAACGAGTCTGGCTGGCTTGGGAACGACCACGGTTTCTCGATCGCCACCTTCGATTCGTGACGGCTCAAAGCGGATGGTCTTGCCACGCTTAACCGCCCGGTCAATCTTGTTAACGAGCGCGATCGTTTTTTCATCTGGCTTTGGGTAGGCCTTGATTTCGCTCTCGCTCCAGACAACTTGATTGGCCTTATCGTTAGTGCGATTCTTTTTGGTTAAGTCCTTGGGCTTTGAGCGAGCTGGCCCATTTTTACTTTTGGCAAAACCGCCGCCTTCGGCATCTGGCAGGACAACTTCAGGCGTATCGTCTTCTTTTGCCTGAAACGGGCTGGGAACAAAGCCCGCTCCGATCAAATAAGCGGCTACTCCAACAGCCGCGACGCCACCGGAAACCCAACTGACTAACGTCCAAACCAATTGCTTTCGTTCACGGCGACGGATTTTTTTTCGCGCATCGCCGTCGCCTCGAATTCCGAAATCGGATTGCCGACCGACCGCTTGCTTCCTGCTGGGTCGCTGATTTCGCGACGACGAAACGGTGGGCGAGATGACCGGAATGGGAGGTGGCTGAACAGAATCGCCAGGCTGAAAGTTTGCTGGCGGATGTGTCGCGCTAACGACAGGAATTGAATGGTTAGGTGGAAGCCGATGGTTGACGGGGCTTTGGGTTGACGGCTGCTGGTTAATGGGCGTGGCCAAAGGCAGCGCTGTGGGCGGAACTCGGTCTGGATTCAAAACCGATTTTAACTGCTGGTCGTACGTCGCTTTTTTCTCAGCCATCAACAGACAACGACGAGCCCGAGCTAACTCGCTAAGAATCTGCTGGGAAATGTCACCATTGGGGCCGTTTTGGTAAGTCCGGATGTGTGCCATCTGACGATCGGCAGCCATCGAGATCACGTCAGGGTCAGATTCGTATAGATCGAGCCCCAACAATCGATAGTGATTGACTGGCCGAGTCGAATCGCGGATCCCAAGCCACTTCAGGTAAGGATCAAAATCTGGTGACTCTGGCATTCTACTACAGCGCCGAAATTTGGTTGATTTAAGTCATCAATTGTAAGGCGACAGGAGTTGATGTCAAAATCGACCGTTCACCAAAAGCGATTCGATCATATCCCCCGAAAAACTACCAATCACGCAGACTGCCACCACCAATAGAACAATTGCGATTCCAAAAATGACTTCCAGTTCGCCAATGAGAACCTGAGAGATGGTAGTTCGACTGCAGCCAAGCTTAAACATGGTTTCCATTTCACGCTTGCGAAGTCGAAGCGACAAAAGAATGACCAACACCAAAAGCAAGAACGTCGAGATCGCAATCAGCACCGCATTGGCGTCAAAAATCTTCTGGACTTGGAACACTAGCCCCATTAGCTCTTGGATCACACTATCAGGCTTTACGAACTGAGCGACTTCACTCGAACCGTATCGCCCCTGAAGCAGCGTCTCGTCTTTGACGTTATCTGCGATTGCGATAATTGACGTAATCGGGAATTCGCTGGTGTCACCATGGAAGTGAAATGAATCGATATTGTCTGGCGTGATTTCAACATACGGAGCGATGGCGGCACTTGCAACGATCGCATTGTCCGTTCGCGAGAGAACGGCGCCACTGTCTTTTTCTTCTTTGGAAAGATCTTGGTGGCCGTGCCCAAGCCCTTGGATCACCCAAGCCGTTTTCAAGTCGACAAAAACCGTCCAATCGTCTGACGTGCGTGATTCTTTGAGCACGCCAGCGATGGTTAATTTAAGCGGCGATTGTCCCGCCAAATTAATTACATTTTCCCGGTCTGAAATAATTTGGTCGCCTGGTTTAAGCGAGTGTTTTTTCGCGACCCGACTACCGATGACACATTCGCCAAGGGTCGTAAACATGCCCCCAGAACTCGTCTCCAGCCCGCGAAACTGAAAATACTCAAGCGACGTTCCCACGACCGAATGATCACGGGCGGTGAACATCGCGTGGACTGGAATGGCACGAGCAAGGTCACCATCACGGGCTTTTTCGACTTCTGAAAAAGGGATCGTGTCGACGGATCCGGGTTTGAAATAAAGCGTGCTGAGCGTGAGATCCAGATCGCTTCCCCGAGCTCCAATGACCGCGGGCGTGCTGTTGGATCGAGCCATGATGCGATCGTTGAACTGCCACAACAGCATCTTGGTCACGATCGGCAAAAGCGCCGTGAGAAAAATGCAGCCAATCATGATGAGTGATTTGTACTTGTGAAACATCAAGTACTTGAACACTAGATTCCAAATCATGCGACCACCTCCTGCTCTTCGGCTTCTACGAAAAAGTCCTCAAAGTCGATCTTGCGATCAAAGGCGTCGAGAATGCTCATGTCGTGGGTGACGACGATGAGCGATTGGCTGTTGGCATCGGCTTGGGCAAAAATCAAATCAAGAATGACCCGCTTGTTCTTGGGGTCAAGATTTCCGGTCGGCTCATCTGCGAGGATAATTTTTGGGTCCGCAATCAAGGCTCGGCAAATCGCAACCCGCTGCTGCTCGCCTTGGGAAAGCTTGGTCGTAAACCGATCGAGCTTGCCATCGAGGCCCATCGAGTTGGCCAAATCAACCGCTTTGTCACGAACCGAGTCAGTAAGCGTTAGCGAGGCATTGATCGCATAGGGCAGCAAAATATTGTCTCGGGCAGAGAGGTATTCAACCAATTCGAACTGCTGGAAAACCATCCCGATGTTTGAAATTCGAAAGTCGCGTCGCTGTGCATCTGACATCTTTCCAATGTCATCATCGTGAATCTTCACGCGGCCAGAATTGGGAACGGTGATGCCGGCTATCAAATTTAGCAATGTGGTTTTGCCACAACCGCTTGGCCCGACAACGGCAACTCGTTCGCCTTCGCCAATACTTAGCGACTCCAGATTGAGCTCGAATTGGGAACTGGGATAACGGAACCTTAGATTATCTATTTCTATGGCGGACATGAGATTCAATTTTGGTGCAGAAGTTAGAAAGAAAAGCCCAGACATGAGGGCAAAGAGACAGCAGTCAAGAAGTACAAGACACCTGTAAACCCTTCATCGTTCTATCTTAATTCCGATCAATGAAAATATGTCAAAAGCCCGTATCTATTTGCGAGATCGACCGATATTTTGCGAGATAAAATCAGCTTTTGCCTGAACAGCTCGCGATCCGTTGGGATCAGACGCCGCTCGCAGCCGATCGCGATAATTGGCCTCGGCCAATACGGCTTGCTCAATTTCGCGATTGATGATGATTCTGGCATGGGCAGTGCTGAAACTGCGGCCGGTTTGCGAGCCTCGTGAGCGGTTTTGAAAAAGCGGCCCCCGTAGACCTGGAATCCCGCGCGATGAAGTGCCTTCGGCGTGGCGACTAACTCCACCCAAACTGATTGTGCCACCATCTGGAACTGAAACGGCTGTCCGCACATTGAAGACCCGGACGACTGGTAATTGGACTCGCGTATTTGTTGGGCGGCCAAAACCTTGGGCTTGAGCAGTTGAACAGCATGCGAAAGCAGACAAAAAGACGAACCCAATCGCCAATGTGAAAGTGCTGGCTACAATTCTGGTCATGGCTAAGCTCCTAATTGAGTGCTTTTTTGTGTGCCGAGTTGAGGGCAGCTAAATTGTAGCCCCTTTTCAAACGAGATCCCACCCAAAATAGAAGATCGAAGGCCAAGACGGTAAGAAACCACTTCAATTTGTCAATCGACTTCAGAAGTTGGCGTCCTTAGGCCGACCCAATAATTCTTCGGGTGATTTTGTGTTTTTGCGGTTGACGATCTAAAGCTTAAGCAATAAATTCATCGGTTTTCCCGGGAGTTCCACCCGGATCGTATCTCCAGCCGAAATTTAACATCGCGAACTTAGTCGCGTTAGCACATTCGGTACGCATTTTATTAGGCCCAAAACGGCCGACTTGCGGTGGAGGGTTTAGACTTTAGGAGAGTTGTTGAGTGGCCGGTATTCACGAAGTTGTCCGAATTCGTATGGAAGCATACGACCACTCGATCTTGGATCAGAGTGCTGCAGAAATTGTAGACACGGCCAAGCGAACTCACTCTGAAGTTCACGGTCCGATTCCACTTCCAACTCGGATTGAGCGTTACACTGTTTTGTCAGGGCCTTTTGTAAACAAAAAGTCTCGTCAACAGTTTGAGATTCGTACTCACAAGCGTTTGATCGACATCGTTCAGGCAACTGCCAAAACGATTGAGGCTCTAAATAAATTGAGCTTGCCAGCGGGTGTTGAAATCAAGATCAAGCTGCGACAGTGATTCAAAGCATTAATTAAGTAATACATACAAAGCATATATGGTACGGAAGCCGCAGGGATAAGCTAACCGCTTTTTAGTAACTGTGCTGGTTACGCTTCCTTGACGGCAAGTCCAATTGAATAAATAAGGCGAATAGTCATGACGAAAGGCATACTCGGCCGTAAGGTCGGGATGACCCAAGTGTTTGACCCTGAATCAGGGGTTGCAACACCGGTCACCGTTATAGAAGCAGGACCTTGCAAGGTTCTTCAGCTTCGCACAGAAGACAAAGATGGCTATTCAGCTGTTCAATTGGGCTACGACGACAAAAAGCGTCCGGCCAAGGATCGGCGTTCACGTCAAAGCCAAGCGGCTCGTTCTGAGCGTGGGCATGTAGCTGATATTAAATCAAAGCGTGCTGCTGCATTGGCTGCGAAAGGTGTTGAAGTTCCAGCCAAAGCTGGTTGCGAACCAAAGAAGTTCATTCGTGAATTGCGTGGCGACACAGAAGGCTTCGAAGTCGGCCAAGACGTTGATGTCAATATCCTTGAGGAAATCAAGGCTGTTGATGTGATCGGAATTAGCAAGGGTCGTGGTTTTGCTGGTGTTATGAAACGGCATAACTTCAGTGGCCAGCGAGCAACCCACGGTGTTAAGAAATGTCACCGTCACGCAGGTGGTACAGGCATGAGTGCTTGGCCAAGTCGTACATTCAAAGGCAAGCGGATGGCTGGCCATTATGGTTCCAGTCGCGTTACCGTTCGCAACCTGAACCTCCACCGAATCGATGCAGAGAACAATCTGCTATTGGTTGAAGGTGCCGTTCCAGGTGCAAACGGTGGTTACCTGATTATCCAAGAGACAAACAAAAAGTAGGTTGATCTGAAATGGCTAGTTTGCCTTTATATGACAGTAGTGGAAAAGAGATCGGCAAGTACGAGATCGATCCCACTGAGATTGCCGCGACGATCAACAAGCAATTGTTGCATGACGTTGTTGTGATGTACCAGGCCAGTAAGCGGCAGGGTTCGCACAAAACAAAGTCTCGCGCGGAAGTCGCTGGAAACAAGAAAAAGATGTATCGCCAAAAAGGTACGGGTAATGCTCGAGCCGGTTCACGCCGCTCAAACATTCGTCGTGGTGGTGGTCACGCTTTTGCGATTAAGAATCGCGATTACTCATACCGCTTGCCTCGCAAGGCTGTTCGCATCGCGACACGCATGGCGATTGCTGGAAAAATCCAGGACGAGCGAGTGATGGTTCTGGATGGTCTTTCAATGGACGCTCCAAAAACCAGCGTGATCGCAAACATGCTTAAGACTATGGGCTTGGAAGGCAAGAGTGCGTTGATCGCAACTGCCGAGCACGCACCAATGGTTTACAAGAGTGCTCGAAATGTTCAACGTGTTGAAGTGCTTCCTGTGAGCGATCTTAATGCTTTGTCTGTTTTGCGGCCGCATCGGATGCTGGTCACCAAAGAAGCTTTGGATCAGTTGAAAGCCAATCCTGTTCCACCGACGAAAGCACAGGTATAAGCGATGGGTAAAGTAGTAACAAAAAGAAATCGGAAGCCGGCTCTCCCAAAGAAGTTGGTTCTCGAAGCACACCAGGTCATTATCAAGCCGACCGTGACCGAAAAAGCGATGTTCCAATCAACTGAGTTGAACCAGTACACGTTTAAAGTTAACCCGGCTGCGACCAAGGTTGATATTAAAAAGGCCGTTGAGAAATTGTTCGAGGTCAAAGTGACTGGCGTTTCAACTCAGAATCGCAAGGGCAAGCCTCGGCGTTACAAGTTCACTTATGGACGTACAAAAGACTGGAAGAAGGCGATCGTCACGTTGCATCCTGACGACAAAATCGACTTCTTCTAACGGAGCGGCCTGGCTAGTTCAGGCGAATTGAAACTTCGGTTTCAGGAATCAGTCGTTTAACTGTTTCCACCTATCGAATGGCGATTCGGACAAGCAACGCGAATTTTAACTAAACGGAAAATTGCAATGGCAATCAGAAAATACAAACCAACATCCGCCGGACGGCGTGACGCCAGCGTCAGTGACTTTAAGGAACTGACTAAAGGTGCCAAGCCTGAGAAAAGCCTCTTGCGACCGATGGTCAAAAGCTCCGGTCGTAACAACCAGGGCAAGATCACCGCGCGTCACCGAGGTGGTGGACACAAGCGTCGTTATCGCATCATTGATTTCAAGCGTGACAAAGACGGCGTCAAGGCAGTTGTTAACTCGATTCAATACGATCCAAACCGAAGTGCCTACATCGCTCTTCTGTATTACGTTGATGGCGTCAAGCGTTACATCATCCACCCGGAAGGCCTGAAAGAAGGCGACGAGTTGCTGAGCGGACCTGACGCTCCACCAACTCTTGGAAATTGTCTTCCGTTGAAAAACATTCCTTTGGCCACTGTCGTTCATAACGTTGAAATGCGACCAGGCCAGGGTGGCATTCTTGTCCGCAGTGCTGGAACGGGTGCAACTTTGATGGCTCGCGAAGCCAAATGGGCTCAGCTTTCCATGCCAAGTGGTGAGATTCGCCGCGTTCCTTCGACTTGCCGAGCCACGATTGGCAAGGTGGGGCACTCGGAGCATGGCTCGGTTGTGTTGGGTAAAGCCGGTCGAGCTCGATGGCTTGGACGTCGCCCACACGTTCGTGGTACAGCGATGAACCCGATCGATCACCCCCACGGTGGTGGTGAAGGTCGTACAAAGGGTGGTCGTCACCCGGTCAGCCCGTCAGGTGTTCCAGCCAAGGGTGGACGAACGCGTCAACGAGCAAAGGCTTCCAACTCGGCCATCGTTCGTCGTCGTAAATCAAGACGTTACGGTCAATTGAAAGTGAAATAGTCATTGGCGTCGTTGCTTCGGCTGTTCCCGAAGTATCGAAGCGGATACCCATAAACAAAATAGAAAACTATGAGCAGATCACAGAAAAAAGGCCCGTACGTCGACGAAAAACTTTTTCGCAAAGTTCAAAAGGCGGAAGAGGCCGGCTCCAAAGAGCCTATCAAGACCTGGGCACGAGCTTGCACCGTCATTCCTGAATTCATTGGGTATACCTTTTTGATTCACGATGGTCGTAAACATGTCAAAGTTTTGATGACCGAGGATATGGTCGGCCACAAACTGGGCGAATTTGCTTCCACGCGAACCTTCAAGGGTCACGGCGGCGGCAAGAAGCGTTAATGGTTTTGGTGGCGATGTCGCTCCAAGCTTTTACAAACAAAACAAACGTTAGTCACGATAGACAAAAACATGTCTCATACACCAACAAAAGTTGAACCAGCTTTCAATTCACAGCATCGTTATGCACGGATCAGCCCGCGTAAGGTTCGCCCTTTGGCAGATCTCGTTCGTGGCAAGTTTGTGGATGAAGCGTTGGACATTCTTCGCTATCAGCCCCAACGCGGTGCTCGAATGTTGGAGAAGGTAATCAAAAGTGCACTCGCCAATGCTCAGGACCCTGATCAAAACCCAGGCCAGATCGTTGAAGAACACAACTTGTTTATCTCACAAGTCTGCATTGATGGCGGCCCGATGTTCAAACGAGTTCGTCCTCGTGCCCGTGGCATGTCGTTCATGATCAAAAAGCGTATGTCGCACATCCGAGTCGGCATCGACGAAGTTTAATAATCACACTCACAAGTACTTAATCGTTACTTAAAGACAACTCAAAAGGTCGAGTCCAATATGGGTCAAAAAGTAAATCCTATCGCGTTTCGCACAGGCGTCGTCGAAGGCTGGAAAAGCCGTTGGTACGCCCCCAAAGCCGAGTTCGCGACTTTGTTGGTTGAAGACAAAAAGATCCGCGACTTTGTCAAAAAACACCCAACACAAAACTACAAAGCAGCCGGTATTGATCGGGTTGAAATCGAGCGAACTCGTGATGAAGTTAAAGTCACATTGTTTGTTGCTCGACCTGGTTTGATTATCGGAAAGAAAGGTCAGGAAGTTGAGCGTCTGCAAAACGAAATGCAGAACCTGATCGGACGGCGAATCAATTTGAAAGTTGAAGAGATCGGTCGGCCTGACCTTCAGGCACAATTGGTCGCTGAGAAAATTGGTGAACAACTACAACGTCGTGCCAGTTTCCGCCGCACCATGAAACGTGCAGCTGAAGAATCAATGGACGCCGGTGCCAAAGGCATCAAAGTTCAATTGGCAGGTCGTCTGGGTGGAGCTGAAATGGCTCGCCGGGAAAAACACATTAGCGGTTCGATTCCTTTGAGCACGATTCGTGCAAAAATCAGCTACGGTTTCACCGAAGCGTTGACGGCTCAAGGGCATATCGGAGTTCAAGTTTGGATTAACCAAGGTAATTACGGAGACGAAATCGATGGCTCAGATGCCAAAACGGGTCAAGCATCGAAAGGTCCAAAGAGGTCATA
>CAYZGP010000009.1:78419-82951 GCA_964478065.1 uncultured Pirellulaceae bacterium | reverse complement strand
CGCTGGCGTGCATCTTGACCGCAATTGGTGCAGCCATGTTTCAAGCTGAACTCGATTCGTTTATTAAGACAAGAGAGCCCCAAGTGATTCCGGAATAACATTCCATTTCCGGGCCAGACCAAAAACCGCTATCATTAAGACGCCGTGCTTTTCAACCGAAAACGATTTCGTTTGAGGACAATTCGCTTGAAGTCACCTCGATCACGTAAGCGTATTGGCGATCTTGCGGCCCGTCACGCTCATGGGCGCTTCTGCGATTTCGTCGATTGTCATCCACTTCATCGGCGTTGATGATTTCTTTAGTCGACCCTTCACCGAGCCGGCAGTGTAGCAATCAAGTTTGATTCGGTACTTGGTAACGGCGTGCTTGATAGATTTTTTTGTTGAATGCAATTCCGCGGTGAGGCCTGTTTGATCTTTCAATTTGTCTGCGAGAAAGTCCGCCCGCAAGTCAGCATTGTCGTTCGCTTTCTCAAGTCCGTAACGCGGGAAATCCCAAAGTCCTTCCCAGCGTTCGCCTGCCGCACATTGCCTCACAAGAAATTTCGAGCCACGTTCAACGACAATGACGGCTTCGTTGATGTTTTCATACACGATTTTTTTGGCAGGTACGGGAATCTGATCCTGCAAGCCTTGTACGTACGTCGGACAAAGTGACTGGATAGGGCAGAGCAAACATTTTGGGCGTTTCGGATGGCAAATTTCACTGCCCAGTTCCATCAACGATTGGTTGAAGTCCCCTGCTCTCTTGCGTGGCAAAATGCTTTCCGAAAATTCCCAAAGCGCGTTTTGATTGTCGCGCGTTCTCGGATCCGACTTCATCGTCATCAGCCGAGCAAACAATCGGATCGTGTTCCCTTCCAAAATCGGTTGTTTTTGATCAAGAGAAATGGAGAGAATAGCGCCGGCTGTGTATCGGCCAATGCCAGGTAGCGCGAGCACGTCATCGAAATCGGTTGGGAATTTGCCACGGTGTTTTTCAACGACGACCTGAGCCGCGGCGTGCATCTGACGCGCTCGTCGGTAATAGCCAAGCCCTTCCCAAAGTTTCAAAACGTCGGCTTCGCTTCCTGCCGCCAGCTTTTTGACGGTCGGGAATTTCTTTATGAAGCGATTGAAGTAATCGACAACCGTGGCGACTTGGGTTTGTTGGAGCATGATCTCGCTCACCCAGATTCGATACGGTGTCTTCTTTTTACGCCAAGGCAAATCGCGCTGGTTCTCATCAAACCACTTGAGTAGTTTGCGCCGGAGTGCAGATTTCCATTTGGCGTCGTGCATGGTGAGCGATCGTAACACGGTAGTTTCCATGGATTCCACCGTGTGCAACGAATTCGTTGGAGACCATCTGTAGAAATAGGTAAAAATCGAGAAGCACAGTGCGGACCACCGTGCTACCAAGAATTATCCAGCGACGATGTTCACGAGTTTGTCAGGAACCACGATCACTTTTCGAACGGTCATTCCTTCAAGTGCCGCAACGATTTTCGGTTCGGCCAATGCCATCTTTTCCAGCTCGTCTTTTGGGGTGCCTGAAGGAACCATGATCTTGGCTTTGGTTTTGCCTTTGATCTGGATCGGAACTTCATTTGCAGCGTCAACAGTCAACGCTTCGTCGTATTCAGGCCAAGGTTCGTATGCAAGCGTCGTTTCTCCACCAAGCAACTTCCAAAGTTCTTCACACAAGTGCGGCGCGAACGGCGACAACAGCAAAACAAACGGCTTCATCATTGTCGCTGGTCGTTGTGGCTGCTTGGTAAAGAAATTGACGAACTCCATCATCCGCGAAATCGCTGTGTTGAAACTCAAAGTCTCAATGTCGACCGTGACTTTCTTTATCGTTTTATGCAAGACGCGATTCTGCTCGTCGGTAATTTCGTGATCACCAATCGCGGAATTCAAAACTAGTTCATCCGCACGGTCATCAACGATCATTCGCCAACTGCGATCAAGGAATCCCTTGATGCCGTTAACGCCTGCCATTGCCCAGGGCTTTGATTGAGTCAAAGGACCCATGAACATTTCGTACAAACGCAATGCGTCAGCGCCGTATTCAGAAATGACTTCATCGGGGTTCACGACGTTGCCACGAGCCTTGGACATTTTGTGAGCGCGACTATCAATGCGAATGCTTGAGTCGGATTTCAAGACAAACAGATCGCCTTTCTTTTCCGCTTGGTCAGGTTCAAGTTTGATGATCTGAACGGGTTTGCCATTGGATTTAAGAACTGGTTTCTTTTCGTCGTTCTCTTCAACCAGTTCCGCGCTGACCCATTGCTCGTCTTCGTCACGAAATGCAGTGAACTCTACATCGCCCAGAATCATGCCTTGGTTAACAAGTTTTTGAAACGGCTCAAGGGTAGAGACGTGCCCGCGGTCGTAAAGGACTTTGTGCCAGAATCGAGCGTAAAGCAAATGCAAGACCGCATGTTCGGCTCCACCGACGTAAAGATCAACCGGCATCCATTGCTTCTCCAGCTCAGGGGCAATGAATGCGTCGTTGTTTGTTGGATCGATGAATCGCAAATAGTACCAACACGATCCAGCCCACTGCGGCATCGTGTTGGTTTCACGTTTGTATTTCTTGCCATCGATGACCGGGTAAAGCCAATCTTCGTCGGCTTTCTCAAGCGGCGGTTCAGGGCGACCGTGAGGTTTAAAGTCCTCAAGTTCAGGGAGATTGACTGGCAAATGCTCAACGGGAACGGGCCGCATCATTCCTGTTCGATTTCCGTCGTCATCAAGCTCGTGCAAAATCGGAAACGGCTCACCCCAAAATCGTTGACGGCTGAAAAGCCAATCACGAAGTTTGTAATTGACGGCCGAGCGTCCTGTTCCATTGCCATCCAGCTGGGCAATGATTTTTTCTTTGAAGTCTTCGGTCTCCAAACCATCAAATTCACCCGAGTTGATTGCCGAACCAACGCCCGCGAAACATGCTTCGCCAGAATTGACTTTGGCTTCGTCAACCTCTGCCGATGCAGGTGGTTTTACGACTGGCGTGATTTTCAAGTCATAAGTTTTTGCGAATTCGAAATCGCGAGTGTCGTGAGCCGGCACCGCCATGATGGCTCCGGTTCCATAAGTCGCCAACACATAATCCGCGATCCAGATCGGAACGGGCTGACCGCTGACTGGGTTGATCGCATGGCTGCCGGTGAAGACGCCGGTTTTCTTGGTGCGATCATCCTGCCGATCACGATCGCTTTTCATGCCCGCGTCATCGCAATATTTCTTGACGGGACCGGCTTGTTCGTCGGTCGTCAAACGCTCGACAGCGGCGTGTTCAGGTGAAATCACCATGTACGTCGCGCCAAACAATGTATCTGGGCGTGTCGTGTAAACGCGAAGTACATCTTCGTCTTGGTTGCGAGGAAAGGCAGACGATTCGCGTTTTGATTTCCAGTTTTCAAATTCGGATTCGGGACCGATAAAGAAATCGACTTCCGCTCCGGTGCTTCGTCCGATCCAGTCGCACTGCAATTTCTTGATCCCATCGGACCAATCGACGCCGACAAGATCATTTTCCAAACGGTCGGCATACGAAGTGATTCTCAACATCCATTGACGCAACGGCATCCGCTGAACGGGATGGCCACCTCGCTCCGAAAGTCCGTTGACGATTTCTTCGTTTGCCAAAACGGTCCCCAACGCGGGGCACCAATTGACGGGGGCGTGTGACTCATACGCCAAGCGAAATTCATCCTGATATTTTCGGACGGCAATTTCGCCTTCGGATTGGACTTCGGGTGGAATGGGAAGTTCGCTGATAGGGCGGCCTTTTTGTTGTTCGGCATCAAACCAAGTGTCGAACAAAACCAGAAAGATCCACTGCGTCCACTTAAAATAGGAAACGTCGGTCGTAGAAATTTGTCGGTCCCAGTCGTAGCTGAAGCCAAGGTCTTTCAACTGGCGAACGAATGTTTCAATGTTCTTTTCGGTGAAGTCTCGCGGAGACTTGTTTTTCTTGATCGCGTATTCTTCGGCAGGCAATCCGAACGCGTCAAAGCCCATGGGATGCAAAACCGTTTTGCCTTTCATTCGCGCATGTCGCGACACGATGTCCGTGGCGGTGTACCCCTCGGGGTGTCCGACATGGAGGCCTTCGCCACTGGGATAAGGAAACATGTCGAGTGCGTAAAGTTTCTCACCGCTTACTTTTTCGGGAGTCTTGAAAGTTTTGTTCTCGTCCCAATATCGTTGCCAACGTGGCTCGATCTCGGCGGGATTGTACTTCGGCACGATGTTTCCTCGGACGCAAGTTAAAGGTGTTATTCGAAATTGAATTCAGTGGGGATTTGCTTTGCTGTACAGCTAAACCGCTAATGGAAATTTGCGTGGATTATCGCGCAAATTCCACGGTGAAGAAGTTCAACCGAAACAGCGATTCTAGCAAAACCACGTGATTAGGGCAGGACCGACTCATGGGCTGTCGGGTTCGCATGGCGATAGGGGGTGGCCCGAATTAGGAAACAAATATCCGATGCGATCGAGACGACGACTTTGGTGTTGTTTGGTTAGGCAAATTGGTT
>CAYZGP010000009.1:64814-78319 GCA_964478065.1 uncultured Pirellulaceae bacterium | reverse complement strand
TTGGTTAGGCAAATTGGTTGGACGTCACAGGGCTCGAAGGGAATAATGGCTTGAGAATTCGAGTGAAATGGTGATTCCAAAGGCGGAATGTTAGTAGGCTTATGGTGAGCCTTTTGCTAGACTAGGTATCAATCACCTCATAAACGGCAAACTACTCAGGACTGGTCTCTGTGATTCGACGACACCCAAGAATTCGATTGATTGAAGAAGAACGCGAAATGATGCGAGCTGCTGGTCAGTTCAACGCAGAAGTTTTGGATGTCGTTCGACCTCATGTGCGTCCAGGAATCACAACGGGTGAATTGGACAAAATCATCCACGAGTACACGCTTGATCACGGACACGTTCCGGCGTGCCTGGGTTATCCCGGCGAGAAGAATCGCTATCCCAAGAGTTGCTGCATCAGTGTCAACGAAGTTATCTGTCACGGTATCCCGGGTTCGTACGAACTGCAGCCAGGCGATATTGCGAATGTCGATTTGACGTCGATCGTCAATGGTTGGCATGGCGATCAATCAGAGACATTTTTGATTGGCGATCGAAGTGAAATCAACGAAGAGTCCATCAAGGTCACTCAATGTGCGTTTGATTGCTTGTATCTTGCGATTGAAGCCATCACGCCCGGTTGCCGCATCTCGGTGATTGGCGAAACGATCGTCGATTATGTCGAGCGAAATTATGGGTTTGGTGTAGTGGACAAATATGTTGGTCACGGGATTGGAACCAAGTTTCATCAGCGGCCAAACATTCCGCACGTGCCAAGCCCCCAGTCTCATCGCGATCGGCTTCATCCGGGAATGTGTTTTACGATCGAGCCAATGATCAATGGCGGAACATCGATGTCAGTTTGCGATCAGTCCGATGGTTGGACTGTTAGAACTCGTGACGGAAGGCCTTCCGCTCAGTTCGAGCACACGATTCTGATGACCGAAGAGGGCCCTGAGATTTTGACGGGCACCAAAGACGGCCCTCAACCTGGGTTTCAGTTTTAAGCTTGGTCCGATTTCGAAGTGATTCGATTTAGCTATAAGGTCTTATTGGACTTGGGACCTTCGACAAGATCCATCCACTTGATCCACTACGAATGATGCAAATGCGCATATGATGCAAATGCGCAATCTCTCTATGAGTGAATCGACATTCCACCCGCGCTGTTGATAAACACCACACGTGAAAGATTACCTGCTAGGTCGGTCATCCGTTGGTAGAACTCATCGGCGTGTTCTTCGTCTGGAACGGCCATCCCCATAAATACGATTCCCGCCGATCGCGAAGTACGTTGGATTCCTTCTTTGGCGTTCTCGGTCACGATCACATGCGGCGTTGCCCGGATTCTCGATTTTTCGATCAAGCCCTCCAAGTGCTTAAGCACTTCCTCTCGACCGGCTTCGTTTTCAATGGTTCGCAATAATCGGATCGGACGCGAACGCCAGACCTGGTTTTGGGCAAGCAAATGTGCCAACAACAACATAAGTTCGCCGTTCTTGTGACCACGCCACCAAACGTCAATCGTGCCCAGCGGTACTGCGCGGGGGTCGGCCTCGAGAGCTGCATCGTTGAAGCGCACTGAGATGATGCTGCGTTCAAGCGATGTGATGCTTCGTAAAATGGTTGAGAAAGAACCGGCTTTTTGGGGATCACTTGGCCATCCAAGCAAAACCGTGTTTGGGCGAAGTGCGCCCAGCCCATGCGTTTGCACCAATGATTCCATTCCAATTGGAACTGAAGAAGCCGCAACCACAGCGGGAAACGCTTCCAGTTTTTGATCCTGAATAAACTTGTACAGTATTCTTTCCTGGCTGACCAAACGCTCCAGCCGGTTTTCAACGTCCCCTTGGATGATATACCCAAGTGTTAAAACTCCGTGGCCCGCTGTGAACCAGTGACCATAAACAGCGAGGTGCGGTCGTTCCCAAGACGCGCCGCTAAGTGCCAAAATAATCGGGCGCCAGTTCTTTGGGTGATGAAGTTCTTTTTCAAGCTTCAATAAGTTCTTCCGCGTTCGCTCAAACAACAAACCGCTTTGTAAGTCACCCCATCGTGTTTCGACTTGCTTTTGGCTTATGTAAAAATACAAAACCGTCATTCCCAGGATCGCAATTGACGCCCAACGCCAGTCGATCAGGAACATCACCCCCAAGCATCCGAGTGTTCCGGCAAGCGACGTTACCCAGTGGCTGTATCGAAAACGCGGCCGATAGCTTGGGTTTTTCGTGATCGCTTCGTAAAACGTCGCGAGGTTGAGTAGCCCATAGGTGATCATGAAAAACATCGTGATCAACGGCGCGATTGCGTTCAGGTCCGAGACCAAAAGAATCGCCACTTGCGAAATCAAAAACGTCAGAATGATCGCACGACGTGGTTCGTTGGCGTCTCCGGCTCCCGTGGCGAACGGACGCAAAATCGGAAACACGTTATCCTTGGCAAAGGCTTGAAGGATTCGCGGCGCGCCCATCATGCTTCCCAGCGCCGATGAAAGTGTCGCTGCGAATACGCCGGCTGTGATCAGGAACGGCCACTGCGAAATATCGGCGATCACCAAACTCTTGCCATCCAAATTCGCCAGGACAGCAGATGTTTTGCAGCCACCCATCAACATGGCCAGACAAAGGTAAATAACACCAGTGAAAACGATCGACCACAATGTTCCTGAAGGAATCGCGCGGGCAGGATCTTTTAAGTCGCCGGACATATTTGCGCCAGCCATGATTCCGGTGACGGCTGGAAAAAACAAAGCAAACATCGTTCGAAAATCTTCGCCGTTAAATGCCGATGTAAGATTGGCTTGGAATAGTTCAGGGTCGAATGAAGGAATGGCTCCGAAAGCAAACGAGACCAGCGACATGAGCAGGATCGCCAAAATAAAATATTGCAAACGGATGGTCCAACCCGCTCCGATGTAGACGCATACAAATACAAAGACATTGCAAACGGTGGAAACGATAACTTTGGAGAGCTCGCCGGGTACCGAAGCGACTAACGCTTCCGAGAAACCGATTACGTACATCGCAACCGAGATGGCTTGGGCTAGAAAGAAAACCAAACCGATCGCGCCACCAAACTCGACACCGAGACTTCGGCTGATCAGAAAGTAAGCACCGCCGCCTTTGACTTCTGTGTTGGTTGCGATCGCGGAAAGTGAAAGCGTCGTCAACAGCGTGATCACTTTTGAGATCAAGATGATGATGATCGCGTAGATGATTCCGGCTTGGCCTACAACGTAGCCCAGCCTTAGAAACAAAATGACGCCCAGAATGGTTAGCGTGCACGGCGTGAAAACGCCGCCGAACATTCCAAATCCTGGTTTTGAATTTTCTGACTTGTCGTTAACGAGACCGTTCCATGAACTTGTGGCGATGGGAAATTTGAACGAATTGTGAACAGGATTCAAACCGCAAATCGTAATGGATGCAGTTTTCCTTTGATTTCCCGCGTTAAGCCGCATTCAAACGGTATCCGGGAAGCAATATACGCCAAGAAACCTGTTGGAAAACGGCTCAGGAACACTTGCCAAACTACATTGGCTTCTACCAAATCCGTTTGGCAAATGGGTCACGTTGGTACTGCCGACGCAAAACCGAGTCGGGTTCTTCTTTTAATTTGTTCTTCAGGAAAAACGCGGTGGCCAGCCCGGCAACAAACCCACCCACGTGAGCCATGTAAGCGACGCCGCCTGATTGCGTCGTTGCCATGATTGAACCCACGCTGCTCATGAACTGCATCGCGCCCCACATCCCTAGCACAAAAATCGCCGGAACAGAAATGATCGTATAAAAGAAAACCGCGTTGACTTTATTGCGCGGAAACAAAACAAGGTAAGCCCCCATGACTCCCGCAATCGCTCCCGATGCTCCGAGGTTGGGAATGATGCCGCTTGGGTTGACTGCGATTTGAGCAAGCGAACCAACCAGGCCAGACACAAGATAGAACACTAAAAACAAAACGTGTCCAAAACGATGCTCAACGTTGTCCCCGAAAATCCAGAGGTACAACATGTTGCCGCCGATGTGTCCGAAGCCGCCGTGCATGAACATTGAGGTAAGTAACGTCAGGAATATGATTGGCGGGCCGGGAGCCATTGGGATTTGCACAACGCCTTCGCCGGGCACTTCAATCAATTGAGGTTCAACTAAATCAACTCCAGTTGTGATCTCTTTGGGAATCATGCTCCAACCGGAAGTGAATTCCGGGTTCACGTTTTGGTAAATAAACGCAGCGATATTTATTGCTAACAAAATGTATGTGACATACGCCGTCGTGGTGACTTCGCGGTCGTCATCACTGATTGGAAACAGCATTTTGGGTGCTCGAAAATGGGTGGAAATAAAGTGGTTACATTTTAAACCGCAAGAGAACCAATGGCTATTCGCCTTGCCCAAACTTGCTTTCGATTTCGTCCAAACTCACCCCAAATGCCTTAAGAGCAACCTTTGACAACGCTTCCCGATCGCCTTCCATACGAATTGTACGGTGGACGTGCGTGTAAGACTCATTGGGACTCAGTGCCAGCGCCGGACTGATCGTTTCCAACTCAAAGAACCCACCCAGTTGCCCGCCCGATTCGTTGGGCCCATCGTTGTAGCCGTTGATCACATCGCCGGCGTAAGGCTCGTCCTGCATTTCCCAAAGGTTATTGTTGTAACCGTTGGGAGCTGCGTCTGGCAGATTGAATTGTACAACCGAAAGCACGCCGCGCTCTTTGTCCCAGCTTCCAAGCGTCGGTTGAACGCGCTGAAACGTCAGCCCTAATTTGCTTCGCATGTTTCCGTCACCGAGAAAGTAAATCAATCCCGCTTCCTCATCGATTTGCAAACGGCTCGAATCAAGTTTGCCAAAGTAATCCGCGTTTACGATTTTACCAAGCGACTTCACAGAGCCTTTTTTAAACGGTACCAACAACGTCGCGCCAGGCGATGGCTTGTTCATGCACAACATCCAAATACCGATCAAGCCCGTCTCGGGTTGCCATTTTGCTTCCCCCAGATTGGTCAACGTATTTTGGCTTTCGTGTGCGACTAAATTCAAACCGTCCAGCGAAATGCCCAAATGTTTACTCGCCGCTTTTTGATCCAGCAAGAAAACTTTGCGATCCATCTGGATATTGAATTCGAATTTGCTCCAGTTGGTGAGCTTGGTTTGGCGAGTAAACGAAGCCGAGTTGTCCGTTTGCTTGACCAGCTCAAACGCTTCGGTATCCAGCGGCGCCGGCGTGCGCCAGTTAGCGTAGTCCATTGCCACGTCAGGGTCGAAGAAAACGGAATACTGACCGCCTTCGGGTGAGATCCACATCCGGTCCTCACCTCCATACAAATTGATTTGCGGATCAAGCGTTTTCGAAGTGATCGCGTCGTAGTTGATATAGCCGTAACTCGTCCCGTCACTGCCGCGTGAGGTCGAAGTCATCGTTCGACCTTGATAAGCAGGCGCGAGCACGATTTGTGCACCTTCATCGTTGGAAAGCAAAATGGTTTCAACGTGCTGATTAAGAAACTCAACGTCTTGGCCAAACGTTTTCTCTGCCATGCTTTTTCGTTTCGAATTCGATTTGATTCAGTGTTTTCGACTCGCTAAAGGCTAAACTCCAAACCGCCCGCCAACAAGCACCAAACTAACCTTCAAAAGCTACAGTCAACGCGTCTGCCCCTTCTGAAAATTCGATTCTTGATTAGCGAAAAACCAGTGGCCAAACGCATCCTTCGAGGAACGAGCGGTGAAACAGGAGCGGAAGCGGAATCAAGATCCACGCCCAAGTCCATATTCGCCCGACCCATTGATTCGCCAGGATTTTAACACCCGCACGATCAAGCCAGTTTTCGATAGACATTGCAAAACCATGCATCAAAAAGTACAGCATGGGAAGACCATAACCTGATTGAACAGGAACGCTAATTGCCAGCTCATGGAGCAGCCCAGAGAACAGAAAAGCAACTGAAGTGGCGATCGGTTTTGCGAGCGACGATTCACCGAACACTGTTTTCAAAGGGCGAAAAACGGCGAGCGCAGTCATCTCGGAAAACGCCAAATTCCATCGCTTGCCCCAGAATTCAGTAAGATTTTGAGAAAGAATCGGAGCTCGAAAAAGCGGTGTACAGTTGAGACCCAGTCTTCGCCAAACACCGACCAAGAGGTTGAACAAACCAAAATGAACAAGAAAACTCAAGCCAAGCATCAGGCACAAAGTCATACTCCAAGTCGTCAAATTTGTAATGCTTGGAGTCGAATTGAAACTCAATAAATAGGCCGCGCCAAACAAAGCGGCTCCCAGCCCAATTCTCCAGAAACCTCGAACGATGTAAGTTTGCCAATCGTCTTTTAAAGGGTTACCAAACTCGGCAAACAATCGGGTTCGCATACCAAACCAAAACATTGTGAATGCAATCCAATTCCAAAACGGAAGCGGCTTGTCTCCTCGAGAACGGCTTTCGATTGCGACAACAAGTTTCATCGAAAATAGTAGGGCCACAATGACCAGAACCATCCGAGTTCCAGACGGCTCGGCTGTACTTAAACGCTCAACAAGTCCAGTGGAACTGATTGTCATTCCCCAAGCGATCAACCGCGCAGCGCTGACGGACTTGATTCGAGTAACGGCGAATCCAACCAACGGAAGCAGGCCGATGAAAATGCCCAGTGATGCAACCAGCGAGACATCGTGAATATGATATCCGGAGACTTGGCATACCAGAGGCTGGATCAAGTTCCTGCTCCCGAAAGATTCAAAACAGCAGCGGTTGCGTAGATCCCCGTTAGGGCAACAAACAAAGCGACCAGTGCCCATTCGGCGATCTGAAATATCAATCCTTGAGGTGCGTCGGTTCGGTCGAAATAGAAAAACTGAATTCCGATTCGAGCGGCCCAGTAAACAGTGATGTAAATCGTCACCGCCGAGGCGAGAAAACTACGATCCAGTAAGCTTTGAGGTGACAACATGGATATCAAAGCAAAACTCAAGTTGGTTGCCCAGATGTACGCGGCATAGGTCCAGAAAACTTGCCGTGTCAGAGGTCTAAGCTTTGCCGTGTCTTGCGACCAGTTCAAAACTCGAGGTATCGCCAGACTTCCAATAACCAGAATCAACTGCAAAAGGCCTGCAAAAAAGATAAGCTGGATCATGAATTGAGTCGTACGCCTTGTTAGCCGGGAATTGCTTGTTGCTGCAATATAAACCGAATTTTTGAGCGATCCACAACCTGACGGCCGTGATCGTTGCTTGCGTCGTTTATGCTCCTTTTCACGTTCTTCTTCTCCATACAAGAAAATCTCTGTGCTACTCCGTATCTTCTTTGGTTAATCCAGCTCGCTTCTGCAGGTTTCCGTTTATCGCATTTTTGTCTCGTATTTTGTCTCGCGGCTTTTTGAGATTTCTATTTTCGATCTTAGTAGCAATGATCAAGGCAATAATATTTGGCAGCACAATGATTAGAAGCCCAAAACCCCAAAGCGGACTAGAGGACAGACTCGCAAGAAAAACCGCGGTGAGCGAAGTAACAGCGAAAAGAGTTGCAATGGTAAATTTCATTTACGTATTCCATATCAATGCCGAGAATTTACCGGATTCCGAATCACTGCAATTGAAATACGAGTGAGTCGGAGCGGGCGATCATTCGCGTAAAAACCACACGCAATTCCGGCGTCGGTGCATTGTTATCAAGGAGTGACCAATCCAAAGACTGCCAAAAGTTGTTTGTTGTGTGCCAACGGAATGATTTTTTGACTTGCCATAGGCAAATTGAGCGATCCCTGAACTACAAAGAATTGTACTAACTATTTCCTGCATGGCCAAAGATGGAATTTAACCACAGAGGGCGAGAGGGGCACGGAGCTACAACAACTATTTATTTCGACACAAGCAACGACAACGCGATGGCCTGACTAGCCAGCCTAATTGTCCGATGTTGGTGGTTCGAATTCACTCAGGAGAGGTGCTTCTTTTTTTCTTTGCAAACGGTTTCTGATATTTGTATGCTGAGTCTTTTCTGTGCATGGGCTCTCTGTTTTGCCTCTTTCATGTTTCTCTTCACGCTTTCAAAGGTTTCTATTAATGTCAGATGAAGTTCGGTTGGTTCAAGGGGACGACCCTCAGATGGCTCAGGCCTACAAGAATTCGCAAGAGAGATAAAGAAAGCTTCGCGCATAAAAACAGCCCGGCGGAGTCAATAAAGGGTTCCCCGCCGGGCCGAGAATAACGTCAATCTAATCCGGATTCTTTTTGGAATCCGTTTTTATACCCGTCGAAACAGGCAATACGTTCTTAAGCTTAGCCAGCTGACTTTTCAGTCGCAGGAGCTGCTTTTGTCTCAGCTGAAGCCAATGCTTTTACAGCAGCAGCGTACTTGGCGTGGGCCAAGTTAAGCCGAGCTTCAAGGCTGCAACATGTCTCTTTGCCAGCGACAACGTAAGTCATCTTTTCGCCAGACTTCTTAGCCAACTCGCTTGCAGACTTGTCGCAACAAGTAGTCTCTTCGCCTACTTTGTATGTAACCTTCATGTCTTTGATGGCGTTAGTGACTAGCTCGGCCTTTTTGCCAGCGTCAACTGGGCAGCTACAGCTCTTGCCAGCGATTGTTGTCATGCCACTCTTCTCGCATTTGCAAGCAGTAGTGAACTTGGTGACAAAAGCTTCAGTTGTCTCGACAAGAGAAACGTAGGCTTTGTCTTTGCTCTCAAAAGTCTTCTCGCCAACAACGAAGTGAATTGGCTTCTCAGACTTTTCGGCAAGAGCAGCAGCAGACTTGTCGCAACAAGTCATTTCTTCGCCAACTTTGTAAGTCATCTTTGGCAAGTTAGCCATCGCTTTTGCAACAGGGCACTCACTGCAAGTTTTTTCGCCGTCCTGAGTAGCCGTTGTAGCAACAGCGGTGCTGCTTGCGCACTTGCCAGATTTGCACTCTTGAGCAAAAGCAGGGCTTGCAACCAAAGCAACGACAGCCAACATGCATAAAGTGTTAATAATTTTCATTCTTCAAAAACTCCATTACACCAAGGAAAAAAAATCTATTCATTTGTATCGCCAGCTGAGGGAATTCACAGCCAGCAAATTAGACGTGTGACCTGAGTAGGCCTTACAAATGATTTGAGATTTTAACAGCCAATTTCTGTGGATGTCATGTCCAAATTATTTCTTTGGTTCGTTGAGTGAGTTAGTAAACGCTCGACTAAACGTTGTGAAATTCAGCACAACAATCGGGGAAGGTGTTGAGCAATTTAAAGAACGCCAGCATCGCAATATCGGCGACGCCCTTGGCTAGGAATTGCAGGCGTAAACCACGAAGGAATACGGAGTTGCATTCGCCAAATCTCTATTGTTTTTGCGGTGCGCTTGGAGAATGAAAAAACGAGAATCACGTTGGCTAATCTGTATTACGCAGCTGATTACAGCATTCATTCTTCATGCCGCAGAGTGGACTAACCCTAAAGGACATAGAAAACGCGGGTTAACGCTCACAAATTTCTGTGTCCGCTGTGATTTTTCTTACGGCGATACATTGATATTACGCGTTCAAAGCTCTTTGTGGTCGCCGTTTTCGTCGTAGCGGATCAAGCCAAAATAAAAGAATGCGAAAACGGCGATTGGAATCGCTGAATAAAAGATCCACGAAACAAACCCACCCACGAGGCCAAACGCCACGATCGTGATCCATGCCCACCACGTGTCTCGCATTAGTCCTTTGTATCGATTCAAGATTAGCCTTATTTTGGTTTTCAGTTTGAATGTTTGTTTGTGCGCTAGTGCTCGCATCGATCGTCCAGTGTTTCCGGTAGAAAATCAAGCTTACCTAGCCTCGTATTTCCACATTTCGTTTAACTTTGATTCTCGAATTCGTCGCTGCGTGTCAGTCCCGCTTACTTGTACATTGCTTTATCCAAAATTGGATTTCCCATGATGGACGAAGAAGTTTTTTCGGGCATGGAAATTCCCTTTTCAACCATCAGCTCAGAAACATTGGCCTCGTCAACTACGATGTAGGCTAACTGATTGCCATTTTTCGCTCTTCCGATCACGTAAACCGTGATTGGTTTGCCGCGAATCATGTCGTCCAAAAACTTTTGCGAAGCGGCTCCCTCTGGCGTTTTGTATGAGGGATCATCAATGCCTGCGATGCGAATCCTGATTCGATCTCGGCCCTCGCGCTCAATTTTTTTGTTGTCCGTTATGACGTATATGTTGGCGCTGTCTATTGCGCCGACACCATTGGCGATATAAGAACTTCTAACCCGCTGGCCTTTGATCATCGTTATATCGTCAACCAGCCCGTATTTTTGCTCATTCAGTTGGTTAAGCAACTCTTGCTGACGTTGAGCGGCTGCCTTCAGTTTCGTAGCTCGATCCTGAGTCTCTCGCGCTGCCATTTCAGCTTCAGCGGCCTCTCGTTCAACTTCCTTTCCTTTTTGAAAGGAGTACATCGAGACGGCACAAAGTATTCCACAGAAGGAAATAAAAACCAAAAGGTGCGCCAAGCTAAATGTACTCAACGCAATTTTTTTCGATTCTTTAGACATCACTGTCATCTCAATGTTTGAAAAAATTGCCGACTAGCTATCGTTTCACTCGGGCACTGTCACCCGCGATCATGGCTTCTACTTCTTCGACGCTGGCCATCGTTGTGTCGCCTTGGGTTGTCATTGCCAGCGCACCGTGAGCCGCCCCATAGTTAACGGCTTTGGCTGCGTCACCCGTTGTCATGAATCCGTAGATCAAGCCCGATGCAAAACTATCGCCACCGCCTACACGATCAAAAATCTCCAGGTTCTCGCGGTGGGTTGCCTGATGCAAGTTTCCATCATGCCAACAAAGGGCACCCCAGTCGTTGATAGATGCAGTCTTCACTGTTCGCAGCGTCGTCGCGATGGCTTGGAAGTTTGGAAACTGCGAAGTCGCTTGGGCGATCATCTTTTTATAGCCCTCAATCGGAAGCTCTTTCATCTGGTCATCCAAGCCTTCAACGTGCAGGCCGAGGCACGCCGTGAAGTCTTCTTCGTTTCCGATCATGACGTCAACAAAAGGTGCGAGCTGTCGGTTGACTTTTTGGCAATTCTCTTTGCCGCCGAATGCCGACCAAAGCGAGCTACGGAAATTCAAGTCGTAGGACGTAATCGTGCCGTGTTTTTTCGCGCATTGAAGTGCTTCGGTAATCACAGCGGGCGTTGAATCCGAAAGTGCTGCGTAGATCCCGCCCGTGTGAAACCAGCGAACGCCAAGGGTTCCGAAAATGTGTTCCCAGTCGATGTCGCCCGGTTTAAGTTGCGAAGCGGCGGTGTGGCCGCGGTCAGAAGTTCCTAATGCGGCGCGGGCACCAAATCCACGTTCAGTAAAATTCAAACCGTTTCGACAGGCGCGACCGACTCCGTCAAAGTCCATCCATTTGACGAATTCCATGTCAACGCCGCCGGTGAGAATTAAGTTCTCCATCAATCGTCCGACTTCATTTTTGGCGAACGCGGAAACCAAACCGGCTCGCATCCCAAAGCAACGACGAAGTCCGCGGGCTACGTTGTATTCGCCGCCACCTTCAAACGCTTCGAACGTTCGTGCCGTTCGGACGCGGCCATCGCCAGGGTCCAGTCGAAGCATGACTTCGCCAAGTGAAAGGATGTCAAAACGGCAATCGGTGGCTGGTTTTATCTGCATGGTCGTTGGAGTTTAGTGGTGAATTAGGTGTGAGTAGAGTTTCGAACGTCATTGAAAACGATTGTACACAAACCGAAACAATGGTGTAGCTGTAGAGTGGCGGTGCCATTTAATGGGCTGGAACGCTGTGCCGCGCGGTAGCAAAAATTGGGGACTTCTCGCTGAACGCCGTCATTTTTTATTACCGGGCCAAGCGAGTATCATTCGCGGTTCTTCATCGAGGACTATCTTAAGTCGACGCTTTGAGTTGTAGAATTACGCTCTTCCAATCGACGCCGGGGACTTCGTATTCAGACAGCACGCGGACGTCGACTTTTTTAAGCAATTCAGCTTCGTCGGCTTCGGCTTTTTCTTCGATCCATTTTGGGCCCTTAACGGCAAGCAATCTTCCGAGGGCCGGCCACTTGTCGTCGAACCAGCGTCCCATTTTCTTGAGCGGGCCAACAGCGCGGGCGGTTGAAAAATCAAAATGGAAATCTTCCAACAATTCTTCGGCGCGACATTGGTAGATTTCGACGCTGATCTCGACCGTTTCCGCGATCACGCCAAGTGCCGAAGCTTTTTTGCCCACCGAGTCGGTTAGTGAGATTTTGAGATCGGGGCGAATGATGGCCAACACCATACCGGGAACGCCGCCGCCGGATCCGATGTCCAAGACGTCTTTGCCTTCCGGGATCAATTTTGAGAGCTCGATCGTATCAAGCAAATCTCGAGTCACGAATTTTTCGTAGCTGGTGTGCCGCGTCAGATTTAATTCTTCGTTAATCTCCCAAAGCGCCTGACAGTAGTGCTTGAGTTTTGGATAAGCCTCATTGGGAATTTCCAACTCAAACATCTCGATTGTTTTTTTAAGGCTCGCCACAGGTGATTTTCGATCTGAAGGTTCGTGAAATGTAGAATTGCAGATTTTTACTTTAGCAGATGACGGCACGATTCGAAGATGGCTTGGTATTCTGCTATGCTAATATGCTTCCTGGCTCGCTATTGGCAGCAATTGATATGGCAGGGGAAGAATGTTGCAGGTGATTTAACCATAGGTTGCCAATGGTGAATTTGGTTTTGTTGACGAGCTTGGTGGGAGCTTAGCCGGCGGATGAGCGGTGGCAGAACTCGTCAAGAGTTTTGGGCACTTGGGTTGGGTGTCATTTTCAAAAAAACAGGATTCTTGACCTTGAACCGGAGCTCATCCGAATTTTTCGAAGCACTTTTGCAATCTTTGGTTTCATAACTCAACAGGTCTTTTGGTGATTGAATTTACGTGCCCAAGCTGTGCCAGTGTACTTCGTGTGGGCGAAGAGCATTCGGGAAAGCGAGCGCGCTGCCCAAATTGCCAAGCGGTTAATACCATAGTTCAAAACGCTCACCCAAACACGCACGCAACACCCGTTCCTCCGACCAAAGTTCCAATTGAACCTGCTGCCGCAGTTGAAAATCCTTTTGCGGCTGATGCAAATCCATTTGCGAGTCCAGCGTCCCAGCCATCAGCCAATTACTATTCCAACAGCTACGGCGCGCCGGTTGCTGCACATCGCGGCGGATTGATTTTGGGATTGGGTATCGCTGCGATTGTGTGCAACATGTTTTTTGTACCCGGCATTCTGGCTTGGATTCTTGGGCGAGCAGACTTGAAAGAAATTCGAGCAGGGCGAATGGACCGAATGGGTGAAAGCACTACCCAAGCCGGAATGATCATGGGGATCGTCATGACATGCATCCCAATCCTGGTAATCGGTGCCTATATCGCTTTTGTCATATTTTTGCTTATTGTGGGTTTGCTGGCTGCGGCGGCTGGGGCTTGATTGAGCGACTTAAATCAGACGTATTTTGAACGACGCGTTTTGATGAACGAAGCGTGTAATCAACTAAGCGTTTTGAT
>CAYZGP010000009.1:36354-64714 GCA_964478065.1 uncultured Pirellulaceae bacterium | reverse complement strand
GCGTTTTGATGAACGAAGCGTGTAATCAACTAAGCGTTTTGATCAACGAAAGCAATTTGGGAATGAAGATTCGGTTGGCGCGGGCCCGGTGGCTGAGCATCGCTTTGACGGTATTGCCCAACTCGGCAAACGTTTGGTGATACTCCACGATCTCAAACATCGGATCGTAACCGAACCCGCCGGTCCCTTTTTGTTCGGTCAAGATTCGGCCGTAACATCGTGACTCGCAATTGATATGAACTTTGCCAAGCGGATCGGCAAGTGCAATATGGCTGGTATACCAGGCTGTTCGTTTTTCCTTTGGTACGCCCTGAAGCTTCTCCAGCAACAAAGCGTTGTTTTTTTCGTCAGTCGCATTGTCTCCCGAAAACCGAGCTGAATAAACTCCCGGCGCTCCGTCAAGTGCATCCACACTCAGACCGCTGTCTTCTCCCAAAACCCATTGCCGTAAATGTTTGGCCTGTTCCGTCGCTTTGAGAGTCGCGTTTTCTTTGAAAGTCGTTCCAGTCTCCTCGACTTCGATTGGGTCGGGCATGTCAGCCAGACAGCTAAGCTCAATGTCGTAAGGGGCAAGCAGGTATTCCAACTCGCGAAGCTTCTTGGCATTGTTCGTGCCTAGCACAAGACGGAATGGCATAAGTGTTTTAGCTCCTGATCTGATACGAGTGGAATGTTTGTTTGATTGAACGTGACGCGAACGAAAAAGGCGTGAGTGAAGGTGCAGCTTGTTTCAGCCAAAGTTCACAAGCCAAAGATTCTAACCTATCGAGTGTCGCCAACGAATCGGGTTAAGTCATACCGCTTTCGAGGCACGCCTGGATCAATCGCGACAGGTTCGCCGCTGCCGATATTTTCGAGCGCTTCGGAAATCGAATAGCAATACCGCACGAGTTTGTTGCACTGAGTACAGGCGCGAACGTTCTCAGCTGGAACCGAATGTGAATTGTCACTGGCGGGAAGATGCTCCCATCGCTTGGGACATTCATCGCCAGTGGCTGAGCGAGAGCATTTTTCGATTGCTGCGTTGCCAATCAATGCCAACCAAATCTCGGCTTGGTCGAATTTGTTTTTCAAGCGTTCAACCAGCTCAGTTCGCTCTTCGAGAAGCGATTCGTAATGGTGGTTTTCGCGAGCAACCCGGGACATGTCGCATTGGATTCGTAAAATTTGGGCCCGCAGCACATCGCCAGACTCTTCCAGCCAATCGGCATAGATTCTTCGACTGTCGGCGTCATAGGGATTCTTGGAAAGGTCGAGTATGAATGGGACTTCAGCGGGCGTGTAGTTTGTTGGCCGCTGGAAAAGGCGCTCGGGAGGCAGAGAATTATCAGCGTCTGAGTTGGCGCCTTCGTCGCTCATGCTTGCTTTCTTTATTGACTCGAAATGGTTGTTTAAACTTCACAACGGTCACAAAGTTAATCGCAACCGACCAAGTGCAGGTTGATTCCCAATGAGGCAGGTCGTTATATCTTATCGTTTGCCACCAATATTTTCAAAACGGACTCTCTTTTGAATACCCCATCCCACTGGCTGATGACGATCGTGATCGCAAAAATCGCCGAACGACCTGGTGGTCTGAGCGGTGTATTGGATAATCCGCCAACTGAATCACAACTTGATCGGGTAACTGAAAACGCGACGGAAATTTTGGCTGATCAGGGATCCAAAAAAAGAAAGCTCCCACGGTGGGCGATGGGACTGGGCTCACTCGCACCCGACATTCCGCTTTACTTCTTGACGTTTGGTGGTTTTTTTTACTTTGGTAGGTATTTGAATTGGCCCGCTGGAAAAACGGCCAAGCATCTTTTTAGCAACTTGTTCTACAACGACCCTGGTTGGATCACGGTTCATAATTTTTTTCACTCACCGACTATGTTGCTGATCCTGGGACTGAGTACTTGGTTCCTCAGATCGAAATTTCCAAAGTTTGCGAGATGGAGTATGTTCTTTCTCGCAGCGTGTGCACTTCATAGTTTCGTCGATATTTTGACGCACAATGATGATGGGCCCTTGCTCTTCTTTCCTTTCAACTGGACCTACCGATTTTCAAGCCCTGTTAGTTATTGGGATACCGATCATCATGGCAGCGCGTTTATGATTTTCGAGGGACTGCTTGATCTGGTTTTGCTGGCTATGCTGGTAAGGTTTTGGTGGCGAGACCGTTCGTCTAAGGCAATAGAAGTGAAGTAGCTTAGTCGTCCGGTGTGGCACGTCGCTCCTCTGAATAATTGGGGCCTCTGTTGTTTGTTGGTTGCTTAATCACTAGTTCCAAGCGTTTTCAACAAATTGAACCCTTTTTGTTATTAGTTGAAGAATCTGACGGTTAGCTTTTAGTACGACCAATCTGGGAAATTTAATGTCACAAAAATCACTCAAATTTGGTTCCCATCCTGATGGGGGCTACACCCTTTCTGCAGAGATGTTTGTTGGGCTACCGCGGGAACAAGTCTTCAATTTCTTTGCTGACGCTCGGGAGTTGGAACGGATCACACCTCCTTGGTTGAATTTCTCGATTCGCACTCCGATGCCGGTCGTGATGAAGCGAGGCCTCCGCCTGGATTACCGAATCAAGCTTCATCATATTCCGATTTACTGGACGACAGAAATTAGCGTTTGGGAACCGTCGGTTCGCTTTGTTGACCAGCAGCTAAAAGGCCCGTACAAGCGTTGGCACCACGAGCATACGTTTGAAGAAGTCGATGGAGGAACGCTGGTTCGCGACGAAGTCCATTATATTCCCCGTGGCGGCAGCCTGATTCACAAGTGGATGGTTCGCCCGGACCTAGAAAAAATCTTCAATTTCCGTCAGGATACGTTGCAGGAGATCTTTGCCGAAATCATCGCAAAGCAGGCTCCTCAGAACGCGCCTTCGCGATCGTTTCCGAACTTGAATTCAAGACAACTGGAATCGTCGCGGCAACTGGAATCTTGAGTGAATTCAATTCTTGACAAAATCGTCCGCTACAAATTGGTGGAAATCGAACAAGCCAAATTGGCCAAACCGATTCAAGAATTGAAAGCCGAACTCTCAGACGTCCCGCCACCTCGCGACTTTCTGGCAGCTCTTACGACAGGCGACCAGTCCGATCGAGTTAGCTTGATCGCAGAAGTTAAAAAAGCGAGCCCATCCAAAGGCATCATTCGAGAAGACTTCAACCCAGTCGAAATCGCTTCGGCTTATGCTCAACATGGTGCCAGTTGCATCAGCGTGTTGACGGACGAAAATTTCTTCCAAGGCCACTTGGATTATTTGAAGCAGATTCGCGCTGCGGTCGACGTGCCGCTGTTGAGAAAAGACTTTGTGCTCGACGACTACCAAGTCTACCAAGCTCGTGCAGCAGGTGCCGATGCTGTTTTACTGATTGCGGAATGTCTTGAGCCAGGCCAATTGAAATCGCTTCACTCGTTGATCAATGAACTGGGCATGACTGCCTTGGTCGAGCTGTATGATGCAAAGAACATTCCGGCGGTGTTGGCATGCGCCCCGAAACTGGTAGGCGTAAACAACCGCGACCTCAATACGTTTGAAATTGACTTGCACCATTCGATTCGAGTCAAAGAAAAATTGCCCAGCGACATTGCGATGGTCAGCGAGAGCGGGATCTTTACAAACCAGGACGTCCAGCTGATGCAACAACACAGCGTCGATGCGATCCTGGTCGGCGAGTCATTGATGCGAAACGACGACATCGGACTCGCCGTCAAAAGGCTTATTGAATGAGTGGTCGGTTGGCAACAATCGTAGCCTGATCGTGCTCCGCGTTCGCTGGCTGCGATTCTTTATCCTGTCGCTGTTCGGCCAATAAACAGGTCACGACCAGCGGCGCTGCTCTCCCCTTCTCGGTTGAGAGTTTTGGCCAGATCAAGTATCTTTGCGTTTTGCAAATCCAGACCGAAAGCCCTTAATTTTCCCGCATGGCCGTACTTTTTCAAATTCGAAACGCCTACTTGAGTTACGGCGATCAAGTTCTTCTCGACAACGCTGAAGCCACGATCACAGACGATTCAAAAATTGGCTTTGTCGGTCGAAACGGCGCTGGGAAATCGACGCTACTCCGAGTTCTGTTGGGCGAAGAAGAACTCGACGCGGGCGAAGTCATCAAACACCCGCACCTGCGAGTTGGCTACCTGCGTCAGCATGATCCGTTCAACGAAGGCGAATCGGCGCTCGATTTTCTGATGCGTGATAGTGAGCAACCCGATTGGAAATGCGGCGAAGTGGCAGGCCGGTTTGAAATCAAAGGCGACTATTTGTTTGGGCCTGTCAAAGCACTTTCTGGTGGTTGGCAGACTCGTGTGAAGTTGGCCGCGTTGTTGCTGCACGAGCCAAATTTGCTTTTACTGGACGAGCCGACTAACTTTCTGGATTTGCGAACCCAGATTTTGCTTGAGCACTTCCTCGTCGATTTTAAAAAAGCCTGCTTGATCGTTTCGCACGATCGACACTTTTTGAAATCCACCTGCGACAGTACGCTTGATCTGACCCGCGGCAAACTCACGATGTATCCCGGCAAGATCGCACAGTTTCTGGAATATCAAAAAGAACGACGCGATCAGGCGATGCGCGAAAACGCCTCGACGATCACCAAACAAAAACAGCTTGAGAAATTCATTGCCAAAAATAAAGCCGGCGCCAACACGGCCAGCCAAGCCCGCTCGAAACAAAAACAACTTGAGCGTTTGAAGCTGAATGAAATCGCTTCCGATGAACGCACGGCATACATTCAGGCTCCGGTCGTTGAGCCAAAACGGGGCGCTGCCATCCGCTGTGAAGAGCTCACGATTGGCTATCCCAACCATCGTGTCGCCGAGAATATCAACATCGAAATTGAACATCAACAACGCGCCGCAATCGTGGGCGACAATGGCCAAGGCAAAACGACGCTTCTGCGGACGCTCGTCGGTTCGCTGGATACGATTGATGGAAACGTTCGTTGGGGGCACAACTGTTCGATCGGGACCTATGCTCAACACGTTTATACGACTTTGCCATCTGACGACACGGTGTTGGAGTATCTCGAGTATCAAGCTCTAAAGGGGACGACGGATCAGCAAATTCTAGCCGTTGCTGGTTCGCTGCTTTTTCGTGACGACCACGTAAAGAAGAAAATCAAAGTTCTCTCTGGTGGCGAGCGAGCCCGTTTGTGCATGGCGGGTTTGTTGTTGGGTGATTACAACATTCTTGTGCTCGACGAACCGGGCAACCATTTGGATGTTGAAACGGTCGAGGCATTGGCCACTGCGTTGGAAAAGTACAAGGGTACCGTCATTTTCACCAGTCACGACCGTCACTTTATGAAGCGAATTGCGACGTCGATCGTCGAGGTTCGAGACGGAAGCGTGAAAAATTACATCGGCGATTACGATGCCTATCTCTATTCGATCAACAAAGAAATTGAAGAAGGCGAACGAGCAACGCAGAACGTGAAAAATGCCAGCGCCCCGCCTGCTGGAAAGATTAAGGGCGGTGATAAGGCGTTGACTCAAAACGAGCAACGCGAACAAAAAAAGAAAGTCAAAACGATCGAACGCAAAATCGCTCGACTGGACGACGAAAAGAAAAAGCTCAACGCGAAAATGATGGAGATGACCGACGCCGAAGAAGCCATGAAGCTTCACAACGAAATCGAAGCCATCGCCGCTCAACTAGCCGAAGCCGAAGAAGCTTGGCTGGAGCTAAACAGTTAAAACAAAACGGGCTTACTGCAAGCTTAAGCCACTGAATTCGAAAACTGACGACTGAAACTGACGACTGAAGACCGCCAACTAACACTCATTCAAAAAGGCTGACATGGATATCCTCGCACTCGTTTCTCGCTGGGCACATATTATCCCTGCACTTATTTTGGTGGGCGGTACGATCTTCATGAGGTTTTCGCTTGTGCCAGCGGCTAATGAATCGTCGGCTTCGGATGAGTTGCGTGAATCGATTCGCAGGCGTTGGTCAAGGCTTGTTGCCGCCTCGGTACTTTTTCTGCTTGTCAGCGGCCTTTACAACACAGTGTTGAAAGCGAAGGGTTTCGAGCTTTCGATGGTTTACAACGTTTTGCTGTTGGTCAAAATTATTTTGGCCCTGGGAGTTTTTTACTTGTCCGCCGTTCTGTCGGGGCGCAGCAAAACGGCTCAAAAGTTTCGCGAACGAGAAACGCACTACCTGAACATTCTGTGCGGGATGATGTTGGCCATCGTGATCATTGCAGGTTTTATGAAAATGTGTTCGACAAACTTTACGGTTAAGGTCAAAGACAAAATCGAGCAAGCGTCCTATCAGTCACTGGATTCAAAGTCACCAGTCAGTAGTGAGCCCGGCGCGTAAGTTGCACTAATTCGTAGGATGGACATTCCTGTCCGTCGAAAATAGTCCGTCGAATATAAAAAGCGCGACTTAAAAGCGCTTGTAAATTTGCGCAAGCGCCCGCGATATTCAATGTCCCATTTCTCCATGGGCCCAGAAAGAGAAACGCCAAGACGCAAGGACGCTAAGCCGCAAAGTTCAGAATCAAAATCTTTGCGTCGTCTTCGTTTCTTTTCGTTGAAAAATGGTCCGCCAAATGAGCCGTTTTTTGGTTACTTGAAAGAGTGTTTGGGCCGAAAAAACAAATCTGGAATTGCGATAGGCGTTAAAGAATCCACAGAATGGGGAGGTCTGCAAAACAAATAGCTTCCGTATATTACAAACGGTCAAAAGTATTTATACTGTTCGGCTGAAGTTGAAACGAACTTTCAACCTGCCGAAAGCAAAAGATGTTTGGAACCAGATGACAAAAAAACAGAACCGCCGAGAGTTCCTCGGTGCAGCTGGTGTCGCAGCAACAGGTGCGCTCGCTGCAACGGCCAAGGCCAATACCTCCTCCGTAAACGAAAATCAAACTGACGATCCGTCTTCCTTTTTTCAGCCAAAGGAATACTGGGAGGAGCGAATGAAGGCTCCCGACGACGGAAAAAAATACGGGTGGTTTATCGACACCCGACGATGCTTTGGCTGTCACGGCTGCGAAGTTTCTTGCAAAGCCGAAAACGATGTCCCGCTTGGCAACTATATTCGCCAAACATTCTTTAAGGACGTCGGCGAATATCCAAAAGTCGCCCGGATGTTCCTTCCCATGGCTTGCCAGCATTGCGAAGACGCGCCGTGCGTAAAAGCTTGCCCTTGCGGAGCATTGCACAAAGGCAGCGGCGGTAGCGTAATCATCGATTACGAAACGTGCTGTGGGCATGCGACGTGTGTCGAAGTCTGTCCGTATGGCGCGATCTACATTGATCCCGTCGCCAACCAGGCCGTCAAATGTCACAACTGTTACCATCGTGTTGACGAAGGAATGGAACCAGCGTGTGCTAGTACTTGCCCGTCAGATGCAATTTACTTTGGTGATCTAAACGATCCAAAGTCAAAAGCTTCATTGGCGATGGCCGAAGCCAAAGAGAACGACCTCGAGTTGGTTCAGCTTCGTAGCGATAAAGATACTAAGCCGCGAATGTGGTTCACCGGTCCCGCCCCTGCGGAAGTCGAAGAACGAATTCCCAAAGAAGGCGATTCGTACAACAACGAGGCTTACAATATTTACAACTGGAAAGAGTAAGCCGTCGTTTTTCATTTTCGAATCGCGTTTGTTGATTCGACCCAAATTCCCTTCGCACATTTTTTCGCTTGCTTTTGATGAATATGAACGAACAAAACAAAGCTACAGACAAAGCCCAAAACGCCAAACAAGATTCTCGCCGTAAGTTTATTCAGCTAGGTGCGGCCGCCCTTTCAAGCGCTGCCTTTGTTGGGTGCGGTAAATCAACCGGAAAATCTGGTGCTGGAAAACCAAAGTCAAACCAGGATCAGGCAAACCAGAAACAGGATCCAAACAAAGCCGGTAAAAACGCGCCTCCCCAAGGCATCGACATGGAGAAGTGGAAAAAGATGAAGGGGGAAGCGTATCCGCAATCGACGCTCAACACGCCCGGCGTTTGCAAGCTTCCTGGTCCCAACGCGAAACGGAATTGGCCTGATCCCAACAAATACAAAGGCACGAAAAAAGTGCCAGGCATGTGTCAGCTTTGCAGCACTATTTGTGGCATTATCGGCCATGTCAAAGACGGTCGAATTATCAAAATCGAAGGCAACCCGAAGGACCCCAACAGCCGTGGGCGTTTGTGTGGACGGGGCCAAGCCGGACTCAACCACCAGTACCATCCAGAGCGTTTGCTGTATCCGCTTAAACGTGTTGGTGAGCGTGGCGAAGGGAAATGGAAACGAATCACTTGGGATGAGGCACTTGATGAAGTCGCTGCGAAACTAAAACCGATTCGCGAAACCAAACCAGAAAATTTCGCCTTTCACCAAGGCCGCCAACGTTCTAAAGACGCGCTCAAACGATTCCTTAACGCGTTTGGAACCAAGACACAACTCTCGCATCGTAGTTTGTGTAGTGGAAACCGCCGCGCTGCTAACCTCAGCTATCTGTGGGAAAGCGATTGGGATCTGAACGATGTTGAGAACACAAAATACATTTTGAATTTTGGCTCCAACGCCTTCGAAGCTCACCAGGGTCATATTCCGTTCGCCAACCGGATCCAAAACGGCCGATTCAAAAACGGCGCGAAAATGGTCACCTTTGACGTGCGGCTTTCCAACACCGCTGGATCAAGCGACGAGTGGTTTGCTCCGATGCCGGGAACCGACGGCGCGATTGCTTTGGCGATGTGCAATGCGATTTTGACCGCGGGCGTTTACGACGCCGAGTTTCTCAACGAGTGGACAACCAGCAGTGCCGACGAACTGAAAGAACACTTAAAGGAACAAACGCCAGAGTGGGCGGAGAAAATTTCCGGTGTGCCTGCTGCCGACATCCGCCGAATCGCACTTGAGTTTGCCGCGGCCGCTCCAACCGCAACAACGATGTGCAACCGAGGCTCCTCGGCTCACCTGAACGGATTCTATAACGACCGCGCGATCAATCTTCTCAACGGATTGGTTGGTAGCGTCGGCAAAAAAGGTGGTTGGTGCTGGTCTCCATGGGGCGGACTTGATCCCGTCGTTAAAACTCCCGCCATGCCGCCGGCAGCTAAAACTTACAGCGTTCTCGAAGATCCACCAGAGTATCCGCTGGCCAATGTTTGGCGACGCATGCGTGTTGGTGAAATCATTTATCTGTACCTGCTTCAAGGTCGCGGAAAAATGGATGCCTACATGACGTACAACCTGGACTCGCCTTTGACATGGCCAGAAGAAAGTTTGACCAAAGACGTGATGTGCAATGAGGACTTGATCCCGTTCCACGTTTCGATCAATCCGTTTTACAACGAGACAGCTCACTACGCCGATATCGTGCTGCCGTGGACGACGTTTATGGAACGCTGGGACCTCGACGCACGAGGCAGCTACAACCTTCGCCCGTATGTTGGCCTGCGAATGCCGATGGTCGAGCCACTCGGTGAAGCCCGCGATGTGCGTTGGATTTTCCCTGAACTCGCCAAACGAATTGGTGGTGGGATGACGGACTGGTACAAAGAAACCCAAGAAGAATATATGAAGCAATGGGCTTCGACGGTTCCGGAAAATCCAGAGACTGGTAAGGCTGGGCTTGATCGTTTGATCGAAGAGGGAGCTTGGGAAGACGAAAGCAGAGATCCATTTTACGAGCCGCATTTAAAACCGCTTTCTGAAAAAGACCTCGAAGGCAGCGTTACGGATGCGGAGACCAAGATCATCACCAAGGATGGAATTGGCATCGGCATCATGATGAATGGCAAAGCGGTTCGCGGCTTTAAGACGCCAAGCCGTAAGTTTGAGGTGCGAAGTGTTTTCTTGAGCCAGACCGGATTGAATAAAGACAACACCGAGTTGATCAATCGTTCGAGCATGACGAAAACCAAGAGTCGTCCTGATTCTCACAAGCCATTTGATGTCGACATTGATGAAATGCCGATTTGGATGCAGCCTGAAGAACATCGCGACTTGGCCGACGACCATTTGATCATGACATCGTTCAAGTGGAATGTTCACAACCACGGCCGCACGATGAACTTGAAGTGGTTGGCTGAGATCGTGCATTCCAATCCGGCTTGGCTCAATCCTGCGACCGCGGAAAAGTATGGTCTCAAAGACGGCGATTGGATCGAGTTGACGGGTTACTTTTCAAAAATGCTTGAGAAATCCAATCCTAACCTGAAGAGCGATCACTACGAAAAGGATGCCGATGGTCGATTGATTGCAGGCAAGATGCGTGTTCCGATCGTAACCATGCCCGGCATTCACCCGCGAGCGATTGCGATGAGTAACAGCTGCGGACACTGGGAATACACCAGCGTTGCCCAAGGTAAAAAAGTTTCACCTGTGGCTGCGATGGCCAACGACGGACCGCTCGCCGGAACCGATGGAGAAACCTATCGTGATCCAGATTGGGAACGCAACATGTGGTGGGAAGACGAATCAAATGGCGATCCAACCAAATGGAAAAAGAACACGGGTAACGGCTGGAATCAAAACAAGATCATGCCGATCGCACCGGATCCGATTACGGGCCAACAGGCATTTCATTCAACAGTAGTGAGTTTGAAAAAGCTCACGTAGCGGTCGTGGCGCCAGAGGTCGCTCTGAAGTAAACCCTTTTGGGGTAAAAATCGCTCGAGAATGTGCATCGCACGCATCGGGATATTCTCCCGATCTGCGATACACCGGCATGGGGCTATAAACCCATCAAACCCCGACTACACCCGACGCCGGTTCGCATTTACAATGGCAGCATGAAAATTCCATTATCAAAAATCGCTTACGCCCGTTCTGGCGACAAAGGCGACGGCAGCAATGTTGGCGTGGTGGCGTATGACGCCGCCGGTTACGAGATTATTAAATCCGCTTTGACCACTGCTCGCGTCAAAGAACACTTCAAAGAAATTTGTTTCGGTGACGTTGATCGTTACGAAGCCCCCAACTTGCTCGCGTTGAATTTTATCTTGCACGATTCACTGGGCGGCGGAGGAAGCGAAAGCCTTAAAACGGACGCACAAGGCAAAACACACGGGCTTGGAATCCTCTACATGGAAATCGAAGTCCCGGACGATTACGCCATCCCAGATCGTGCCGCCGTTTAGTCAGACAACAATATGAAACCGTACGTTACGATTCTGTTTGGCCTCTTCGTCATCTGGACGGGCTTACTGCGCTGCGTTGAAGCCCAAGCGTTCAAGCCAAACGCGTTCTACTTTTGCCTGACGATGGGAGTCATCGCATTGCTGGCCGGTTTTGTGTTTCGATTAGGCAAAGAGAAAATTGGGATCGCGATGGGCGTTGTTGCCGGAGCGATTGTATTGGCGTTTTATCTTTATTGCATGATCGTCCAGCCAGAAAAAGACGCCAACGTGCGAGTCGCGTTAGTGATCGTCGCTTCGTTCGCGCAGTTGGCTCTTATCTTGCTGCCTGGTCCCAGGCGGATTGATCGCAACTGAAACGTAGAGCCGTTGGCCCGGGCAGTAGCGAGGTCAGTCACTCCGATTACTGGTTGATCGAAGCTACCTGTTGAGCCCGCAATGTTTCTCAAGTCAACTTGATCGAAACAAATGTTCAGATTGTTCAGCATATTAATGCCTTAAATCGCGGTCGATTGCTTCAAACTGTGATCTCGTTCAACTAGAATCACGTTTCGATTCTTACGAATTTGTGCTATTAGTCGGTCACTGATTCCGCGTCCCACTCTCCATTTCAATGAGTCGCAAATGTCTAACCTGTCCCAATCTTCGCCTGTCTTGATTGTTCGTTTGGCGATCATGATGTTTCTCCAATTCTTTATTTGGGGAGCATGGTACGTATCCATGGACGGGTTCTTGGATGGAGTTGGTATGAAAGCACTTAGCGAAAGTGGCTTTTCCTTTCATGCGGCAGCGTACACCGTTGCACCACTTGCCGCGATCCTCGCACCGTTGACGCTGGGATTGATTGTCGACCGGTTCATGAATACGGAATTAGTGCTGGGAATACTCAACTTAATCGGGGCGGCATTACTCTGGTTTGCACCGACGCTGGCATCGGCAGGCGTGCCTGAAACTTGGGTTGGTCAATTTGGCCATCCGATGATTATTGTTTTGTTGCTGTACATGGTTTGTTTCATGCCAACACTTGGGCTCACTGCCAGTCTTTCGTTCAGACACCTGGCTAACGGAGAAAAAGAGTTTCCGATCGTTCGAGTCTTGGGCACCATTGGCTGGATTGTTGGCAACTGGGCAATGTGGGGCGGCAGGTTGTTCACGGGAGACAAAGTTGGCTTCGCCGATGACTCAAGCAATATATTTCGCGTTGCCGCAGTAGCATCAGCATTGCTTGGGCTGTATTGTTTTTCTCTTCCTCGCACTCAACCTCCAGCCAAAGGCGAGCCGATCTCTATCGGCAAAGTGCTTGGCGTGGACGCTTGGAAGTTGCTGGCCGACAAATTCTTTTTCGTTTTTGCGATCGCTTCGTTTCTGATTTGTATTCCGCTGGCAGGTTATTACGCCCAAGGTTACGGTTATGTTTCTTCGCAGGGCATTGAGCTCTTTGGATCAACGACTGGGGCGATGAGCACTGGGCAGATGAGCGAGATTATCTTCATGTTGGTAATGCCGTTTTGCTTTGCCCGTCTTGGTGTGAAGTGGATGTTAGGCATTGGGATGTTGGCTTGGGTTGTTCGGTACGGTTTGTGGGGATTTGCATTTGGGCAAGAAGGTGTGATGCTGACGACTCCTATCTTTCTCGGTATTCTGCTTCATGGTATCTGCTACGATTTTTTCTTCGTGACGGGAATGATTTACACAGACAAGAAGGCTCCCAAAGAGGTGCGCGGACAGGCTCAAGCACTAGTCGTACTGCTCACCCAAGGTTTAGGGCTGGGAATCGGCGCTCAGTTTTTTGGCTGGTGGAGCAAGCAGTGTACGACTGACAAGACGGTTGATTATGCTCAGTTCTGGTATATGCCAGCCCTCTTTGCGTTGGCAGTCATGGTGTTATTCATGCTGCTATTCTGGGATCGGTCGACGGATGCAACCGCCGAAGTCGAAACTGATTGATTCGGATTCCTGAAAAGCATTATTGAGAATAAGTAAGCGCCGAAAGATAGCGCGAATCGGGCGTTATTGCTGTTGATTGCTTGCACCAGTTGCGGTTCGGTCGGGAGCAGTATTCCGGTATCCTGTCTCAAGCGTTATACGTTGCTGCAGAATTGGTTGGCGTCTTTGTGACATAACAACTGTCTCACTTTGTTGGTCGCAAACGAACATTTCGCTTCAATGTGAGATGGGCGTAAACTTCCTAACATCGATTGTCAATTCTTATTACGATAGGTGTAAGTTTTTGCAGCCTTCAACGTCCCTGACGTCAAGGACGATACAATTAGAATAGAATAAATAAAAGACTCTGGCTTAGCCGTTTATCGCTTAAAGGACTTTTCTCAATGACTTCCCAAATTGATTATGAAAATGCAGTAGGTGACCGTTACGCGAAAGCAGCGGAAGAACGTGAGCCAGCTCTATGTTGCCCAGTCGAGTATCGCACCGATTTATTGGAAGTCATTCCTAAAGAGATTATCGAACGTGACTATGGTTGCGGTGACCCTTCGCCTTTCGTCGAACCTGGCGACACTGTTTTGGATCTTGGTTCCGGCGGTGGCAAACTTTGCTATATCGCTTCGCAACTCGTCGGTGCTGAAGGCCAAGTCATTGGTGTCGACTGTAACGAAACGATGTTGGCGTTGGCTCGGCAGTACCAATCCGAAGTCGCTGAGAAAATCGGCTATAGCAATGTTTCGTTTCGCGCCGGAATGATTCAAAATTTGCAATTGGATCTTGAACGTTACTCGGCCGAACGAGAAACCATTGCCGCCACTGGGTTGGCCGGGATCCTTGAAGAAAGAACGCTTGAACAACGGCTGTCGCGCGAAACGCCGTTGGTGGCTAGCGAGAGCGTTGACTGCGTCGTTTCCAATTGCGTCCTCAATCTCGTTCAACCACAGGATCGCAAGCAGCTTTTTCAAGAGGTGTTTCGTGTTCTCAAAGTCGGTGGTCGAGCGGCGATCAGTGATATCGTTGCCGATGAAGACGTTCCAGAAAGCATGCAAAATGATCCTACGCTTTGGTCGGGATGTATTTCCGGGGCTTGGCGTGAAGATGAATTTTTGGCGGAGTTCGAGCGAGCCGGATTTCAAGGAATGAAAATTGCCAAACGCGTTGAAGAGCCTTGGCAAACGGTGGAGGGAATCGAGTTTCGGTCGGTGACAGTTGTCGCTTATAAGCCCGATCCAAGCGAGTGCTTTGAGCGAAAACAAGCGGTCATCTACAAAGGCCCTTTCAAGCAAATCACTGACGATGATGGTCACACTTACTATCGCGGTCAGCGAATGGCCGTCTGTGACAAGACGTTTCAAACGTTGATAAAAGAACCGTATGCTGATTCGTTTTTTGCTTTGAAACCGTACCAGGACATTCCACTTGATAATGCTGAGCTTTTCGACTGCACAAAGGATGCCGAGCGACCGCCAAGTGAAACCAAAGGCGGCAAGCTGTACAGTTTGAACGTGTGCAATGAAACGTCCAATCCTCCAGTTCAACCGAACGCTCCAGCCCAGCCGGGCGGCTGCTGAGGCGGGGGATAGTCGCTAGTTAGCGATTCTTTTTTTGAGCTGCCGTTTGGCTAGGCTGCTGTTTGGTTAAGCTGCCGTTTGGTTAAGCTGCCGTTTGGTTTAGCGGCGAATGAGGCTCGGTTGCTTCATCCCATTTACATTGTTCTTTTCGCAATCTGAAATTATGAACGTAAAAACTTCTTTGAAGCATCGCGGCAATCCACTGGCCAATTCTGCTGAGCAGTTGGTCGTGCTGACTCCGGCGATGAACTCTGCACATTTTTCGGCAAAGCTCAACGAGGCTGGATGCGAAAAATTGCGTTCAGATCGGATCGAAATTCTTCAGGTCAACCTTGGCAAGCTTTGCAATATGACGTGTGAGCATTGCCATGTTGATGCCGGGCCCGATCGGCGCGAGATCATGCAGCGTGCCGAAATTGACGCCTGCATTGAAGTGTTGCGAAAAAATCCACAGATTAAAACGATTGATTTGACAGGCGGCGCTCCCGAGATGAATCCGCACTTTCGCGACCTTGTGGTTGCGGCGCGAGCGTTGGGGAGGCATGTGATTGACCGTTGTAACTTGACCATTTTGTTGGCCAAGGGCTATGAAGACATGCCCGAGTTTCTCGCCGAAAATCAAGTCGAGATTGTGGCTTCTCTGCCGTGTTACCTGGAAGAAAACACGGACGCTCAGCGAGGAGATGGTGCTTATTCCAAATCAATTCTGGCTCTCAAACGACTAAACGAATTGGGGTATGGAGTTGAGGCCAAAGATGGGGAAGCGGAATTGACTTTGACGCTTGTCTACAATCCTGTTGGCAATAACCTGCCACCCGCCCAAGGCAAATTGGAAGAAGAGTATCGACGCGAGTTGGACGCCCGGTTTGGAATTTTGTTCAACCGCTTGTTTACGATTACCAACATTCCTGTCAGTCGTTACCTTGAGTACTTACTTCGAACGGGCGAGTACGAATCGTATATGAAGACATTGATCGACGCTTTCAATCCGGCTTCGATTGACGGACTGATGTGCCGTAATACGATTTCCGTTGGCTGGGACGGACAGCTTTACGATTGCGATTTCAATCAGATGTTGGAATTGAATGTTACCGGTGATGCTTCAGCCAAAGAATTTCCAAAATCAATTCATGATTTTGACTATGACGTTTTGGCAAACCGAAACATCATTACCGGACAGCATTGTTTTGGTTGCACAGCAGGGGCTGGCTCCGGTTGCCAAGGCGCGATCGCTTAGTTATTAGGTCGGCCAATAGTCGGTCTCAATTCAAATTTGACTCTGACGATTATTCCTTTTGTGGCGGTTATGTTAGTAGCCCGCTTCTCGACTGTTGTTAGATCGACAAAGTTGAGATGCATGCATGGTCTTTTCAAGATTTTATGTAAGAAGTCGTTTGTCGGCACGTCTTTAAAAAACCGCTCATCAGTTGCAATGGAGTATGCTTTTGGTGAACCCGACCCACTTGAAAGGATACTCGATGAAACCCACCCTGCTCGCCCTCGCTATTTTTTCAATTCTGTTTTCGGTTAGTTTGTCTGTTGGACAAGAAACCGGTAAAGTTATTACCCAAGGAGCGACGTCTCCGTCTGTTACGGTAAAATTTGGTGACTCTACACCAAACGTAACGCGCAATTCAATCGGCACTACGAGCTTTTCAAAAGCGGCAGTTAAGTCGAAAAAGACGATCCGAACATTGAGTGCCAATGATGACATTATCAAGATGATCAAAGAATCGCCGGGCGTTGTATTGATTGATTTTTATGCCGATTGGTGTCCACCTTGTCGAGCTCAAGGTGTGATCCTGGACGAACTGACTGCAACGGCAAAAAGCAAGAAGGCATCTGTGATCAAAGTCAACATTGATCAACACGCGAGGTTAACTGAGCTGTTTAAAGTTAAATCGCTCCCAACATTGGTGCTGATCAAAAACAAGAAAATCGTCGAGCGACAAACGGGACTCGCCGATCGGACCCGCGTCGTCGAATTGCTTTCAAGGTAGCTTAACGTTTTCGCGAGTCCTTGGTGATGAAAACGGCCGGTTGAATTCCGCCTTTTGCTTCGGCCAGTTCTTTGCCTTGTTTCACGGCCAAAGTGATTAATTTCTTTATCGGCTTCGTCTTCAGTTCTGATTTCGAATTGACGCGTATATGCCTGATGAGTTTCCCGGTTCCATTTAACAGGCCATCAGGATCCTTCAATTCAACGCCACGATTAAAGCCAAGGTTAACGTGGTTGGCATAAGTGGCGATGTGAATGAAGCCTTGGCCCAGTTTGCCCGTGAACGAAAACGCAAGTGAAACGCAATAAGTCACGTAAAGAAGTTCGCTGACGCAAGTGTTGCCTTTGTTTGCGGCTTGTAAAACGGCGTCGCGAGTGGCAAGCGATATCTCAGTGACCGCGTCGGGCCGCTCGGCCAGTGCTTCCCGGATGATCATTTCCGGGGACTTACTCATTGAATGGTGTCTTCTGGATTGGCGTCTTTTAGATTGGCGCCTTTTGAATTGGCGCCTTCTGTTTGGATTACCGGCTGCGAAGTATCTTGGATCGGAAGTTCGTCAAATACTGGCAGCTCGCTAAATGCTGGTTCGAGCGGAAATAGATTTTCGACCGAATCCGATTGAGAGCCTTCTGCTGAAATGAGAGCCCCAGGGCTGTCTGCATTCTGAGAAGTCATATCTGGCGACCGCCAGCGAATAGCAGGCGGTCAACAAGTTCGCTGGTTTGCGGTTCGGAGTTTTGCGATTTCGTATCCCATGACTGGCAAGAATCCAAAAACAAAAACGGCACCTAGAAGGATTGTCCGTAAGTCAAATTTGATTTTGAGTAGATTCACTGTGAACCTTTTGGGATTCGAATTGCAACACGCGTAGTAGTACTACGTCTATTGTAGTCGGTTGGTTCGCCAATTACGAAAGTCTGAGCAAACCATGAAAACAAGGGCCTACATTGAAGTTGACGTCTTTGTTTGCAGGAAAATTGATCACACTTTGCAGCTTAAGCCACCAGCTGCTGGGACGTAGCAGCTACGGGCGTAGTCCATGACCATTCGGTCGGAACTGAAACGCCAAGCCAGTGTGCTGATCGAATTGATCATTCGGCGGATCCACTCACGCGGAAGGCCGTCGATATCGCGGTGATAAAACACTGGAACGACTTCATTCTCAAGCGTCTCATACAGAGAGTTCGCGTCACGCTGATCGGTTACTTCGTCTGAAACGTGCGACGTTCCCTTGCCGATCGCAAAACCATTGGCGCCGTCGTAAGCCTCAGCCCACCAGCCATCGAGAATCGAAAGATTCAGACCACCATTGAGTACGACTTTTTCGCCGCTGGTCCCGGAGGCTTCGAGGGGGCGACGCGGATTGTTTAGCCAGACGTCGACGCCTTGGATCAAGTGGCGACATACGTTGATGTCGTAGTCTTCGACGAAAGCGACCCGGTCGCGGAAGCGGGGGTCTTTGCGAAGGTTGGCAACCGATTTGATAAACGATTTACCGCCTTCGTCTTTAGGGTGTGCTTTTCCGGCAAATACGATTTGAACAGGCCGGTTTGAATCGTTGAGAATTTCGTTGATCCGGTCGAGGTCTGAAAAGATCAAATTGGCTCGCTTGTACGTAGCAAATCGACGCGCAAAACCGATCGTCAAAACGCCTGGATCCAAGACGGAGCGTGAATGTTCGATCGAATTTTCGTCTTCGCCACGCCGTCGGCATTGGCTGGTCAAACGACGACGAACAAACGAAATCATCATTGCTTTGAGTGTGTTGTGAATCTCCCAAAGCTCACCAGGATCGACCTCGTGGATATTCTCCCAAACTTCAGGTTCGCCAACGCGATCAATCCATTTTGGCGGAAAGTGCTTGTTGTAAAGCGTAGCCATTTGGTCGGCTAACCAGGACTGCGAATGAACGCCGTTGGTGATATGGCCGATCGGGCATTCTTCTTCGACGCGCCAAGGCCACAGATGCGACCACATCCGACGCGAAACGCAACCGTGAAGTTGACTGACCGCGTTTGCAGTTCGTGACATCTTGAGCCCAATGACGGTCATGCAAAATGATTCACTAGTGTTCTGAGGATCGATCCGGCCGAGGCTCATCATTTGGTCGTACGACAAACCAAGCTGATCACGAAGCGGGCCCAGATGCTCTTCAACAAGCTCAGGGGCAAAGCGATCGTGTCCAGCCGGAACCGGTGTGTGAGTTGTAAACACTGTTTGAGCGGCGACGTCACGAAGTGCATTTTCAAAACTCAGCCCGTCGTCTTCCATCTTTTGACGGACGACTTCCAGCGGACCAAATCCACTGTGTCCTTCGTTCAAGTGGTATACGCCCGGGTCGATGCCAAGTGCGCGAAGTGCCTTGACGCCGCCCACGCCCAGTACAAGCTCTTGTCGAATTCGTGTTCGCTCGTCGCCACCATAAAGCCGGCTGGTCAACTGGCGATCTTCTGGCTGGTTGCCTTCGACGTTGCAGTCAAGCAAATACAAACGAACGCGGCCGACTTGCATTTGCCAAACTTTGGCCAGCAAAGATCCTTCGCGTGTGTCGATCTTGATGGAAATCGAATCGCCGTTGGGCGCGACGGCTTCCTGAATCGGGAGGTTGTCGACTTTGGTGTCGATGTATTCTTCGTTTTGGTAACCATCAACATCAAGGTGCTGGCGGAAATAGCCTTGCGAGTAAAACAAACCAATTGCGACCAGCGGAAGGCCAAGGCTGCTGGCGCTTTTGATGTGATCACCTGAAAGCACGCCCAAGCCACCAGAGTAAATTGGCAGCGATTCGTGAATCCCAAATTCGGCTGAAAAATACGCAACCGGTTTTGCGCCCAGAACACCCGCGTTGTTGGCCGCCCAAGTCTGGCGCGAGTTCATATACTCTTTGAGCAAGCGGTAGGCTTGGTTGATCCGAGTGAACAAAACCATTTCGTTGGCGCGTTCATACAATCTCTCAGGCGTAAACTCGGATAACAACGCGATTGGATTGTGGTCAAGTTGTCGCCAACGAACGGGATCCAGATCGCGGAATAGATGTTGGATCTCTGGCACCCAAGACCACCAAAGATTACTTGCCAAAGACATGCACTTATCGTACAGCTCTTCGACAGTGAGGCTTTCGTTGGCTTGATTTTTTGATTTGTGTTCCGATATGGAATCGAGCGTGCTCATAGTCCAGATTCTTTTCTGAATTTAAGGGTGGGTTCTGTCTGTTAGTTGTAAAAACCAAGCAGCAATATTGAAAGAGGAAGTTGGCAAAACATCAAAAAACAACTGGGGTGGTGAGCATTTGGAGAAGCTGCGTGGGTGAATCTGAGGGTGAAATTGATACGCTACCAATAAACCCCCACAATGGCGATTCAGACGTCATTGATAAGTGCATGCTGACTTGCGAATGCGGCCTCGTAAAATTTGAAGTTGTAAAAAGTGGGTTATCAATAACGCTGGGTCGTCTCAATTTCACGGGCAAGCCGAACTCTTTCGTTGCCATTTGGGAGAATGCTGTCGGAGCCAAATTGGGCTAACACCAAGCGGTGGTTTTTCATGGCTCTTGGGCCACGGTCGATGTGAGGCATCCCAAGTTCTTTGTCCCAGAAACCCACTCCAACCGAATTCGAATTTTCAATTTCATCCCAGGTTAGGTCGACTACATCCAAGAAGACATCGCCCCGAGATTGATGCTTGTCAAAATTTGTTCGTGTGATGTTGGCAATGATTCTTCCCTGTGCGTCACACAAATGAATGAATCGTGTTCTGCCAAAATTTACGCCGGCTTCCCAAGCAAGTCGAAGCCGTACACCATTCTCATTGGGCTCAATTTCGCTGCCTTTTAGTATTGCAAGCTCACCAAAACGAATGTCTCGATATTCCGGCGGCGTGTGGGCAATGACTTGCTGGACCCGACGCTGAGAATAAGCTGAATAGTTCAGGTATTGCGAAACGACAAAGCAGATTACCAAAGTCGCAAGCGGAATCAGGATTGGCCGAGCGACCACCAGTCTGCCAGTCGCTGAGAGCATTGGGCGGTATTGGTAGTTGAGAATTTTGAGCATCAATTTCTTGCCCGGCATCTCAACGAGTTTAAACAGCAACGTCGATGCGGCGATGGAAACGACGAAGACAAATAGAACCGCCGGCCAGCCAGTGAACAACTCGGGATCCATGGCTCTGTTTGCCGATAGAATTCTAATCACAAACATGTGTATTAGGTAAAAAGCGAAACTAATCTCTCCAAGAAACACCATCGTTTTGGTCGACGTGACTTTGGCAATTAGGCCTTGAGACCGTGCAAAGATCCAAATCATATACGCGAAAATTAATACTGGACTGCTAAACCAAAGCCAGCTTGAGAAAACGTCGCCCAGCCATGGGTGAGTCTTGAACGCCACGTAAACGTCATACTTGAGAATCAGGAACCAATATCCGACCAGCATGCCTATGCTGGAAAATTCCAATGCTGTGTCCTTCCACATATTTCGAGTGGCCGCTGGATTGAAACTTTTGACAAACAGGTGGCCAACCGCCGCGCCGGTTGCAAATTCGAAAAATCGAAGCAGCGGGTTTACGTGCACCACAGATGTCAATTCAATGAAACCGAGTCCATCGGCAGGTTCCAGAAAGTGAGTGTGGAAGTACTGTAGCCCGAACAGCGCAAGTGGAGTTGCCAACGCAATAAAAACGTAGCGCCGCCAAAACGATTTCTGAGTACACATTACCAGCAGCGGAAACAGCAGATAGAAAAGCATTTCTGTAGAGATGCTCCAGGCCACCGGGTTTTGCGAGAAAATCCATTTCGCGTTGGGCACCAATGACTGAACCAGGAAAACTTGTGTCAACAGTTGCCCCTGATTTTCGACTGTGCTGAGAGAGTAATTCCAGCCGAACACAAAAAACACGAACAGCATCAAGCAAACAAAATGCAACGGCCAAATACGCGCGACTCGGTTTTTATAAAATTTGGCAACGTCAGCACGAGTCTTGAGTTTCTTTGAATAGACGTAAGTTAAAATGAATCCGGAAAGCACAAAGAAAAATGCGACGGCGTTGTTGCCAAACGGGAGGTGCAGATTGGGAATCGAAAACACGCCTTGGATGTGATACAGAAACACAAACAGTACGGCGATGAAGCGCAATCCTGTGAGGCTTTTAATATGCACGATCGAAATCCGTTTATTGGTGGGTTTGAGATCGATGTTTCAAAGCTGATGGGGCCGGCGAGAAAGAAACACCAATTGACGCGGGAAGAATTGGATCAGTTTTAGGTTCAAACGAGGCGAACAATTGTGTGTCCGCTGTAAAGTTAGTCCCATTTGATTTCGTCGAATCAGAGAGCTTGAAAACTTGAGACGTGTGCGCAAAAACAGCGAAACTGGCGATGTGGAATCCCGACTTGGCAAATTTTGATAGCATGACTAAGGCAATGGATGCTATCACATGCCAAATTGAGCGTTGAAAGACCTGATTGAAGCTGTTTCGAGGTTGGGAAATTTCAGGGCAAATAGAAGAGACCGCACCGACTAAGATTGGGATTACGAGCGCGGAAAAAAAACGTCGCACGATTCACGCCAGCATGGGTTGGAATGGGAGAACTGGAATTAGGATTAAGAATGAAATTCAACGACGAACCTATCGATGCTCCCAATTCAGCGAGGCTCAGTGCGCTTTGTCTTCAATTGAAATCTTTGTCCGCAGAATCTGATTCAACGATCGCTTGGCCGGCGAAGCAATTAGAGTTGATCGCGGAGGCCGGCATCTATCATTGGTTCGTTCCGGAATTGCTTGGGGGAAGTGGTTGGAGCGCGCGCGATATCGTCGCTGGCTATATAAAACTTGCCGCGTCCTGTTTAACCACCACGTTTATCATCACGCAGCGAGTTGCCGCGATAAAGCGAATTTGTAACTCGCAAAACGAACCGTTGCGCGATCGTTTGCTGCCGGGGTTGATGAACGGGCAATCGCCAGCGACCGTTGGTATTTCACATTTGACCACCAGTCGCCGACACGTCAAAGGTTCCGTGTTGCGGGCAACGAAAGTCGATGATGGTTTTCTGGTCAACGGATTTAGCCCTTGGGTGACGGGCGCTTGTGGCGCGGCCAACGTCGTGATGGGCGCGGTGTTGGAAGACGACCAGCAAGTTCTATTCGTCGCGCCGACAGATGGTAAGGGCGTGACAGTTGATCCAGGTTTTGATTTGGTGGGGCTTTCGGGCAGCCAAACCGGTCCAGTCAAATGTAACGATGTGTTTGTTTCGCAGGATTCCGTTTTAGCCGGCCCAGTCGAAAATGTTTTGGCGTCGCGTTCCGGTCCATCGACAGGAAGTTTTCAAACTTCGGCGTTGGCGATCGGATTGGCGAAGGCAGCAATTGATTTTATCGAAAACGAATCTCAACAACGCCCTGACTTGAGCGAGAAACATGGTGCTTTGTTTGAGCAGTTGGCCGAGATTCAAGAGCGATTGTTCAAACTGGCTTCTGGATTGCAAGTTTGTTCCAACGAAGAGCTTCGCACAGAGGCCAATAGCCTTGTGCTTCGCGCAACGCAATCCGCACTCGTTGCGGCCAAAGGAGCGGGGTACGTTGAAGGGCATCCGGTTGGTCGTTGGTGCCGGGAAGCGATGTTCTTTTTGGTTTGGAGTTGCCCGCAAGCCGTTCTGGATGCAAACCTCTGTGAGTTTGCAGGAATCCAATCGTAATTTGGATTCAAATTGCAAGTATTAAACTGAGCCGTTTTGGCGATAGCCACGGTTCATCGCGCGCAAACCGTGGCTATCGCCAAAACGGCTCAAGACGAAAGCGTCTGGAATGGTACTCACTGAAACCTGAATGTAAACTAATCAAGCAAGATTAGCTCCAATTAAAATTGACATCTGACTTCCATCAACATCTGACAACTTTTTAAAAAAACATGACTGACAAAACTTTAGTGACTTGGCACGAGCAAACCGTTGAACGCCCGCGGGGGTGTGTTGTCTGGTTTACAGGCCTTAGCGGAAGCGGCAAAAGCACAGTCGCTAATTGCGTTGACGCGAAACTTCATGCACTTGGCGAAAGCAGTTTTGTGTTGGATGGCGATAACATTCGGCATGGATTGAATGCGAGCTCTGAGCTGCTGGCGCCGGTTCACGGCGACGAGTTCGCCAAACGGTTTGGGTTGGGGTTTGCACCTGAAGACCGCGAAGAGAATATTCGCCGGATCGGCTGCGTTGCCGAGATTTTTTGCTCTACCGGAATGGCTGCTTTGACGGCTTTTGTCAGTCCTTACCGCGCCGACCGTGATCGTGTTCGGGCAACGGTGGTCGCCACAGGAAGTGCAAGCGATTTTGTCGAAGTGTTCGTTGACACTCCGCTTGAGATTTGCGAGCAGCGCGACCCCAAAGGTCTTTACAAAAAAGCACGCAAGGGAGAGATCAAGGGCTTCACCGGCATCGATGCGCCTTACGAAGCCCCCGAGAAACCCGAAGTGCATTTGGATGGTGCTCAGCCGGTGGAGAAAATTGCCGATGAGGTGATCGACTACTTGCGAAAGATTGGCAAAATCAAGTAGATAGTTGCTTTGACAATCAATAGGCACACGTCACTTCAGTTTGACGTAACACTAGCGTCGAACACCTTGTGGGCCTTGTGTGATCGATGCTGACGATGACTCAATCGTTGCGAAACTCGCCCAAACTGGCATGTGATCGGAAACTAATTCGGCATCACTGGTCGAAAGACCATATTGTTCCATTAAGTTCAGAACGTCAGAACGGATGAATTCGCGTGTCTCGTTTCGATCATAAACAATGTTATCGATCGACCGTTTCAGTGTCGTGGTTGTTTTCATGTGTGGGGCGATTGCGGCAGTTGGCGCATTCATCCAACTGTATTGCGCGAATTGATTGATCTCAGCGTTGAGATCGCCAAGCAAAATGAAATCGTCTTCCCCTGAATGGTTCTGGCGAATTTGTGGAATGATTTGTTCCAAAGCCTGAAGTTCCGGCGTAACATTTTTTGGTGCAACATGAACATTCATGAGAACAAAGCTGAATGGCTCTTGGGGCGTGTTGCCAATGCATTGAAAGTGCCCGACAAACGGTGGCCGGTGCATCGCTTGGGTTGGGTCGTAGGCCGCGTAGGGTTGCCCCAATAATTGGATCGTGTTGGTGTCGTAAATGAAAACCGTTTGCTCAAAGTAAGTTGGTTCTTCGCCTGGCGTTTTGTAACCCTGTCTGGGGCCAACGGCCGCGGCATAACGAGCACCTTGGGCATTGATCATTTCGAGGAATTGAGGAATGACTCGTTGGTCGGCATCTCGCAATTCCTGAACTGCGACGATGTCAAATTTCTTGACAATATCGACAAGAATTGAAGTCACAACTGGTCTTGATATTTTTGTTTTGCCAAACTGCCTTATATTGAAAGACGCCACGTTAATGGAGAGGCCGGGCTGGGAAGCAGGGTGGATCTGTCCATCCCTTTGGCTATTTTCAGCCGAGGTATTGGATCCACTGGCGTTTGGGTTTTGCGATATTTGCGGTGGGTTGCATCCTGTTTGGAATACAAAAGCCAACGCCAAGAACAAAGTGCAAAAATTACGCGCAGAACTGAACATGATAAACCGCCTCCTTGCGGATCTTCGTCATGTATTGTCGGGCTCAGCGCGGGGTAGTTTGCTGGGCTTACCAATCACTACCAACTTCCTGTTGGCGGTATAAAATTGGGACAATGTATTGCAGCGATTCTTCTTGCACGTAAATCCGATGGACGATGCCAACGTTTACACAGCGCAAAACGCATCGATGCTCTGGAAAAAATAGTTGAAATCTCTTTGTTAGGCTAGATCAGTCGGAAAAACAACACTTTCCGCAATTCAAGGCGATATACTGAATTGAGGCTGCCAAAGCCGTTTTGAATTTAAAAAAGCGATACAACACTGCCGCCTATTTCGCCTCCAACGCAGGATTTACCGCGGCCAAAGACTCTTCCAGAATATGACTAACCGATTCCAATCTGACTCACTGATGGCAACTCCCCTGAAATTCTTTTTGCTTGCACTTTTAACGGTTTCCATTGCAACGTCTCGGTCTGTCGCGGTAGCCCAAGCCAATTCAGCGACCAGTGTTGAAAAAGAGACCGCGAAGGATGAGATCGAGAAACTGATTCTTCAATTGGGTTCGTCCAGTTATTCAGTTCGTCAGTTGGCAACCGAACGGCTTTGGCTGTTTGGAAACGATGCGAAACCAGCGCTTGAAAAAGCTTCTCAAGCCGGCAATTCCGAAGTTGCAAAACGAGCCAACGATATCCTTGGTGTTCTCGAAATGGGAGTCGACTTTCGGACGAAACCCGGCATCGCCAAAATGGTTTTGGATTTTCAGACCAGTGAAACCGAAGGCCGGCTTGCGATCGTTCGCCGCTTGGTCAAACAAGAAAAACTTAAACTCACATTCGATTTGCTTGAACGAGTCAAAGACATTCCGGCTCAATTCCAGCTTTATTCTGAATCAATTGATATTCAGTCATTGTTGGGCAAACTCGCAATAGAAGATCGTTGGGAAGAGTTTGAAATGATTGTTGCTCATCCAATCACATTCGAACACTATCGCAGCGCCGGCGTGTTGTTTCACAAACTTAACGGCACTCTGGACTCAGTCATTGAGCCGCTAAAAAACGCGATCAAAGAAAAGGAAAAAGCCGGAAAGAAAATTGAGTCCATCGAGTTAATGAAGCTGATTGCAATCTGCAAATTCAAAGGCGATTTTGAGTTGGCGGAATTTTATGCGAACAAGATCAAAGAACCCGATCAGCGATTTGCCGTTTTGAATTTGATGATCCTTGAACAAGGCGATTGGAAACGCATTGCAGAAAAAATGGTTTCCGTCGACGAAGTTGTCAAACCTGAAGACGGGAAAATCGTGGTCAGCCCTGCCCAACGTGCAGTTGTCTACCGATTTCTAGGGGACAATAGACGATACGATGAAACGATTGACAAACTTAAGACAAAACTGGTGGGACTTGAAAAAGATAAAAATGAATCCGCAGCCAAAAACTTGCGTGCTCGCTTGACCGAGATTGGCGCGGCCTGCCAGGATTGGGAATTAGTCGAACCAAATATCGATGAATCGGAGAAGTATCGCGCCTTTCAAACTTATATGGCTTTGAATCGGAATAAAAAAGCTTTCGAGATGATCGGACTTGGCGACACCGTTGAACAACGTAGCGTCTGGTTCAAACGTAGCCTGCGAAAGATCAACTCACTGAGTAAGAAAATCACTCGCTTGCGCGAGCAACACGCAGATTTGAGAGAGACCACTGCCGAACTACAAGAATTGTGGACGATCAGTTTTCAGGTTTGCAGCGTGCTGGGTGGGCTTGGGCTGACCGACGAAGCTGTCTTGCATTACCAAACGTTGTACGCAGCCAACGGCGACAGTCAGATCGAGGAGAGCTGGCGATTTCGAATCGTTGCGGGATTGATTCAGCTGGAGCGGTATGACGAAGCGTGGAAGTTGATTGGCGAAACGATAACGCGCAAGGAGCTACGAGAGTTAGACAATCAGCTGTTTCCAAACAAAATAAGCTCGGCCTATTATTGGCTTAGTAACTTGCAAGACCGATACCCCAATGCCGTCACGCGTCTAAAGGTCGTTGCCGGGATTCTTAATTCGCCTATCGGCACGACGCCAGATTTTAATTTGGAGTTGGAGTTGGCGAGCATGCGTTCCAAACCTTCTTTGAATTCCCGAGGACGTGTCGATTACGAATTCTCACAAGTTTACAAGTATCACGGTGATGAAGAGGCCAGTCGTTTGCATTTGCAAATGGCAGAGGAACTTGGCGATCGTTCTGCGAAGCGAGTTGCGGCGTTGGCGGCGACGGTGGGGGACGATCCAAAAGTTGTTATCGACTACTACGAGAAAATTTGGCGCGACAATGTTTCGCGAAGTTCGATGAGCTTTGCTCCCGTTCTGGCGGCTGAAGGTTTTGCTGCAAAGGGCGAGAATAAAAAAGCAACTTTGCGCATGTGTCTTGCCTACGTTCAGTGGATGACGAGTTATCGCAACTCCGGCACGATCAGTTCGTTTGAGACCTTGGAAAAACTAAATTTGATTGCCGATTTTCTGAAGTTGGATGTGTATGCGTTAGCTGGAGATCAAGTTTCCAACGAGCGTAACCGTTTTAAGATGAGTGAATCACTGCTCGACGCCGACCCAGCGGTTAATTTGATTGGGAGGCAGATGAAAATGTTCAATGACTTGTCGACCGAATCTTCAGGCGCAAAGACTATTGAAACATGGGCTGAAGAAGGAAAGCAGATCAATATTTTGTTGGCAAAGCAATTGGTCAGGGAAAAGAAGTTTGACGAAGCCGTTCAGGTGGTGCTTCAGGCGAATGAATTTAGCCCCGGCGATCCAAGCTTGGTCGAGGAAGTTGTCCCAGATCTCGATGCGGTCAGCGCGACGGCTCAAGCGGACGAGTTGTTTGAAGCGGTAACCGAGTTTTATTTTGACTTGATTCAAAAGTACCCTGATAGTTCGTTGCACCGCAACAATTACGCTTGGGCATGTGCCTGTGCCAAACGGCGAATGGAACACATGAAACGGCATTCGTCGTTGGCGGTTGCCGAAAGACCCAACTCACCAACTTATCTCGATACGCTGGCGGAAATACATTTTTTGTTAGGCGATAGTGAGCGTGCGATTGAGTTGAGTAAGCGATGTATTGAGCTCAATCCCACCAGGAAATATTATCAAGATCAGGTGAAGCGATTCTCGAAACAGCAATGAGCTT
>CAYZGP010000009.1:23570-36254 GCA_964478065.1 uncultured Pirellulaceae bacterium | reverse complement strand
GCAAAGGCCGTATCCTTTGCTCTATCTTTCCTAACCGCTACCAAGCGAATAGCGAGAATATCTGGCACGAAGTTCCAACTTGACACGCGATCCGTCGATGGAAAGAAGAATCTCTTTTTGTCGCGACAAATCGATCGCCATCACGTTGTCACTCACCCTATCGAAGGTTGTTTCGTGTCCGCAGTAGGAAACGAAGTCCAAGAGACTTACCGCTTGCAAGCCAATCTTCCCGACTGGTGCGCGCTAAAGTGGTATCACGCTGCGATGGTTGGCGTGTTTGTGATGTTTTATCTCTACTTTAGCTACCTTCCGGTTCCTGTTTTGGGCGTGTGGCACAGTGTTTGGTCTGGCGGATGGATCGTCAACAATGGCGTTTACGCAGCAGATCCTTCCCTGCCCTTGGCTGAAGGGATGAGGGGAATAACAAACGGATGGTTAAGTCATGTTGTTTTGCATTACGCTCACTGGGCAGGTGGAAGCAATTTGATTTCGATTCTATTTGCCATCACGCAAACCTTCACGCTTTGTATTTGGGCGTTCGTTTTTGTAAGAATCGCCGGAACCTGGAAAGCGGGTTTTGCCGCCGTGTTCTGCAGTATCGCATGCTTGCTGCTGGTCATCGGAATCGAACCAAGAACTTTTGGCGAGTTGTGTTTTGCTTTGACGGCATTGGTTTTGACTTGGAATATCAACGCGAAATCGGATAGCGAACCTGGATCGTCATCGAGCAATGTGAGTGCCTCCGCCATCAATTGGGCCAACGCAAAAGTCTGGCAATGGATTGCGATCGGCGTGATCATGATCGCTTGGGCAAACTTGGATGCTTCGTTTGTGGTTGGCTTGGCCTGGCTGGCATGTTTGGCCGTCGGGAGATTGGTGGATGGCTTTCGTGGCCAAAACGATGTTGCGATGGTCGATGATCGCGAACTCAAATTTCGTTTTTACTTGTTCGAAGCCATGATCGTGGTGACGCTTGTGACACCCTATGGTTGGAATTTATGGCAAGCCCTGTTGTGGTGGCCTGACAATCCAATCCTCTCCAAGATGGGCGGATGGGCACCGACGTCGCTGGCCAGTTGGCAAGGCGCCGGTATTGGCATTGCGTGGATGATTTGGTTTTACGCAGCAAAAGGCAGCACAAAAATACCCGCTTGGGCGATTCTCTCAGCCATCGTTGCGACCATTGCGACCGCGTGTTGCGAGCTGACGATGGTTTGGCTGGCTCCGATGATCATGTTTGCTGCGATGGCCATGTTTCGGGCTTGGCCAAAATCTGAATCAACGACTGAAACAAAAGTGGAGCCCATTTCGAAATTCGAAGACGAGAACCGCCCACTGCGTTTTGCTTTTACGTTGATCTGCGGACTGTTCATTTGGATTGGGTTTTCACTTTCACCCATTAGCCAACCGTTGCTTGGTGGGGCAGAAAGAACACTCGAAAAAGTGGCTTCAAAAGACGCTCCGATTGCGATGGCCAAATTCATGAAGCAATACGAGCCATCCAAACCAAATACCAATTCACCCAATCGCTTGGCTCGATTGGTTTGGGCTCCCGAGTATTGGGGCGACTGGATGCAAACCGATGAGCGAGTCATTCCCGTGTTTGCCAACGCCAATCTGCGTACGCTGCCGCGACAAGTTCAGGCCGATTATCGGAAAATTTACAAAGGCGACGGTAATTGGAAACGCATTCTTGATCGTTACGCCGTTACGGATTTGGTGATTGACAAAAAACGTCAAAAGGAACTCTACAGAGATGTGCGAGTTGATCGCGGTGTTTGGTACACCGTCTACCAGGACAATGTGGCATTGGTGATGCGACGTAAGGAATCACGTGGTAATAAGAAGTAAAGCACGTTCAGGAAATTCATTTCTCGTTGTTCAGTTGATGCTCGCCGTGGCGGGCGTTTTTGGGGCTTTTGTTTGGGCTTCCAATTTCAACACACGTGTTACGATGCCAAATCTAAAGAACCAACCCCGCGAAGTGTTGCCGATTTACGATTATCCGATGGTGGTTTCCGATGAGCAATTGCTAACGGTTTTAACAAAAACCAAACCAAAGTTCACTCAGTCGCCACCCAAAACAAACTTCGTCGATCACGCGTTGCGATTGTGGGGAGCCAAAGTCAAATTTGGCGAAAACGAAAACGGCGGCGCGATTGATGGTCCGACCATGCGTCAGATTTTGGTCGACCATCGAAAGTTTGACAAAACTTGGGGCGAGAAAGAGCTTCCTTTGTTGATGGATCGTTCATCCGGTATCGCCGTCAGGACGCAAGAAGGTCGCTCGACGGTTAGCCACGTTGATCACTTGTTGGGAACGCTGGCCGAAGTTGGAACGCCGCTTGACTATCCCGTTGTGACGGCTCAGCAAAACACCACGATGCTCGATTTGATCCGTTACGGTGTCAATTCGTTTAGCCTTAATCAGCGTGAATACGAGTGGACGACTGTGATGTTGGCGTTTTATTCGGTGGATGCAAAACCGTGGTACACAAGCGAAGGCCAGGAGATCAGTTTCGACAGTTTGGCAAAACGAATCATGCGTCAGCAGCAGCCCCAAGGCGTGTGTTACGGCCAACATCGGCTTTACACGCTGACGATGTTGCTTCGTATCGATGAACAAATCGAACAGGAAAACCCCGGCTCGATTGGCCTACTTTCAGATCCTGTTCACGCCGAAGTGATGAAGCATATGGGTTTGATGACCAAGGCCCTTTACAAAAACCAATCGCTCGAAGGTTATTGGGATGGTAATTGGCCAGACACCAGTGTTAGTGTACCCGATCCGGGAACGGATGTTCTCAGCCGACGAATTCTGGCGACCGGTCACACGATGGAGTGGTGGGCGATGGCACCTAAAGAGCTGCATCCGCCACGCGAAACGATCATTCGTGCTGGTCAGTGGTTGGCCCGAGAGATTGGCGCCATGGACGTGCAGAAAATTCAAAAGAACTACACGTTCCTAACACACGCTGCTCGCGCATTGGCGCTGTGGCGAGGTAAGTTCCCCGATGAACATCTTGTCGCGTTGTCAGATGGGAACCTGTTGGATCAAGAATTAGTCATCGATATCGAAGCGTTAAAGCTTGACATCGATGAGCCCGTAATCGTTCCTGCACTTACGGCGCCATCAGTTGCGGCCCCTTCATTAACTGGGCCAGCACTGTCAGAGCCAAGCCTTTCAACGCCCAACCAACGCGAAGCTGTTCGTGACGACTCTTTGGACGACGATGTTCGAAGAGAATAAAAGCTTCGGTGCGACACAACTTCAGCCGGTCACGTGCCAACCTAATATCCGGGCGAGCACGACCAATGTAAAAGTTTGGCGGTTCTACGGGCTATCCACCCGCGGAAGCAGATTCGTCCGGAATTCGAGACGAATCAGCGTTGCTATCATTTCCGGTTATAACCCCAGAATTGATTTTATCCGACATCCAAAAAACGATGTCCGATAACTCTATCAGGAGAAAAAAATGAACCTGATAGAAGCCAATTTGTTAATCGTACCAGTCGCGGTCGTCGTTTATTTGTCGATCGCTGTCTTTACCGATTTGAAATCTCGACAGATCCCAAACTGGCTTACTGTTTCGTCACTTGTGATTGCGATGCTTTTTCATTTCTTTTCTGGTGGCCTGCCGGCGCTGTTACTTTCGCTGGGCGGATTTGCGACGGGTTTTGGAATCTTATTCGTACTTTGGATCATCGGTGGCGGTGGCGGTGGCGATGTCAAACTCATGGGTGCCTTAGGCGCTTGGGTCGGCCCAATGCCAACACTACTTATTTTTTTAGGAAGCACTTTCTGTGCACTTGCCTGCATGTTCGGGCTTGTCGTTTTCCAGATGGTTAAAAAGCAATCCGCTGAATCATTGCAAACCGCCAATCCTGGTGCCAACGCACCCAAAAACAAATTGTTAAAACAATCTATTCCCTTCGCTGTTCCCGCTTCTCTCGCAACGTTGATTGTGGTGGCGATGCAGTTTGTCAAAGCTGCCCACTAAGTCGAAATTTGATCGAAATTAAACGGTCCATTCGTATCGATCAGGCTAGTAGGATTTGACCCAACCGATTTTTGAAGAGTTCGCCCATGTCGAAAGTCAATTCAGGCACAATCTTGCTCGCATTTCTTGCCGTGCTTTTTGGGTTGGGTGGTACGTATTTGCTTCGCAAGTCCATGAACCGGACTCCTGCGCCTCGTGTCGAACAAGTGGTTAGAGGGGCTACTCGACCGAATTCGAAAATCACCGTTCCAATGACCAGTCGAGTTTTAGAAGCCGGTCATCGTGTCTCGTTGGATGATATTGCGCTGGTAAGGCTTACCCGCGAAGACATGAAGAAGTACGGAATCAAAGCCGCATTCATGACCAACCCGGATCAGATTATTGGCAAGACACTCAAGCAGCCACTGGAACGCGGTGAAACATTCGATACAAAGTATTTCTACCCAATGGGAATCGGAATGGGGATCTCGCAGCGTATCAAACCAGGTCAACGAGCGATCACGGTTTTGCTTACGCCTGCCAATGCATTGATGGGATTCGCTGGTGCCGGACAAAAGGTCGACGTCATGTTTCACTATGGCGAGCAAAATGAAATGGGAACAGATGCTGTTTCTAATTCGGGCCCAGAAACGACTAGATTTAATTCCAATCGAAGCACTCATCCGACTTACGCCAACGGCCGCAATGGTGCCAACGGTGCGCGCAGTGGAAACTCAAGAGCAAACAGTCTCGACCGAAAGTATCGCAGTGCCACGGTAACGATTGTCCAAAACGCAGAAATTTTGGCACTGGGCGACAAAGCGATTCCGACCAACAACTCGCTGGGGGTGCCTGGCGACCAGAGAATTCCAGTCACGCTGCTCTTGTCGCCGGGCGATGCACAAAAAGTAAAAGTCGCCGACGGACATGGAGAGCTTTCACTGACACTGCGAGCGGCAGATGATCGCTCGTATGTCGAGCTTGCTGATGCTTCAAAGCTTGAGAACATTTTGAAGATCGAAGACAGCGTGCGTTCGATTCAGGTCTTTCGCGGTCAAAATCAAATGGACCTGCATTTCGATTCAGCCGACTCAATTTCGCCCCGCATCGTCGACTCACCGAAAGCATACGATCCGTCAAAAGTTGAGTTTTACGACCCCAACAATAACATGCCTTGGTCAGGAAACGACATTCCATCGAAGCCTGCAGGATCGCGGGGGCAGCAAAATTTTGAGATCCCTTACGATAACCAGGACGCCTACGAAAACCAGGAAACCGTTCCGTCGGAGGAAGATTTCGGATCCGATGGAGGATGGGGGCAGATATTGAAAACCAAACGGAAGCCACAGCCATTGTTCGATAATCAGTCAGCAGCGGAGTCGAGCGCCCCACCTGTCCCTTTTGGTAGCCAAGTTGGATCTGGCTCTAAATCCGGTCCATTGAAATCGTCACAAGATGAAATCTTGGAAACGTTGGAGATGTTTGGAAGTCCTCTTGGAGGTCGTGAATGAGCATCATTGGATCAGCGATTGACCAGAAAGGAATCTGGGGTTCGTCGATCGGCCAAACAACTCAACCAGCTTTGGCCCAAAACGATGAGATCCGATTCCAATCTCTCAAAGCAAAAATTCACGAGTCACTTGTCTCTTCGCTGGACTTGGTTGCAGCCGAAGGGTTGTCAGATGCACAGCTTCGAAACGAGTTGTTGCCATTTATCGAAGACGAAATTGCACTTTGTGATTCGTCTATCCGAAAAAAACTTTCGAAAGACACTCGCAATCGTTTGATTGCTGAGCTTCAAGACGAAATGTTCGGCATGGGGCCGCTCGAAAAACTGATGAACGACCCAGCCATCAGCGATATTCTGGTCAATCACTGCCACGAGATTTACGTCGAACGTGAAGGCGTGCTTGAACTTTCGGATGTTGTTTTTGCCGATAACAAACATCTGATGCGAATCATCCAGCGGATTGTTTCCCGAGTCGGTCGCCGCGTAGATGAAGTCTGCCCAATGGTCGACGCTCGCTTGCCCGACGGATCTCGTGTCAACGCGGTTATCCCGCCGCTTGCAATTGATGGTCCAAAACTGTCGATTCGCCGTTTTGGAAAAGGCCACCTTGGACTCGAATCGATCGTCGGTTTTAATACGATGACACCCGCAATGGCAAGCTTTCTCGCGGCGGCTGTTCAGGCGAAAACAAGCATCGTGGTTTCAGGTGGTACCGGTGCCGGTAAAACTACGTTGCTCAACGCTTTGTCTGGCGAGATCGTGGAAGGCGAGCGGATCGTTACCATCGAAGACTCGGCAGAATTGCTGCTTCAGCATCGTCACGTAGCGCGACTGGAAACCCGACCGGCAAATAGCGAAGGTGTTGGTGAATTGACCCAGCGAGATTTGCTGCGAAACAGTTTGCGAATGCGCCCCGACCGAATCATTGTCGGTGAGGTTCGTGGTCCCGAAGCCCTTGATATGCTCCAAGCGATGAACACGGGCCACGAAGGCTCGATGTCAACGATTCACGCCAACGATACGATTGATGCGATCAACCGTTTGGAGTTGATGATCGCAATGTCAAAGCTCGAGTTGCCACTGGAAGTCGTTCGCTCATACATCGCAGCAGGAATTAACTTGCTCGTTCATGTTGCGCGACTCAAAGGCGGCGTGCGGCGGATCACACGCGTTTCCGAACTGCAAAGATCAGCCGACGGCGGCTACCAATTGGATGACATTTTTCGATTCAACCGAACGGGAACCGATAGCGAAGGAAAAGCGACCGGGATTTTTGAAACGACTGGCTACCAGCCGACTTGCCTGGAACGGTTCTTTGAAGAAGGCGTCGAGTTTGATGCCGCCGCGCTAAAGCCTGCCAAAGTGGACTTGGATTCGCTGCAAGCAGCGGCCAAGGAAAAAGCTGAAACGCTTGCTCCCAAAAAGGATGGGAGTGACGAATGACTTCACTCGAAATAAGCATCTTTTGCTGTCTAACGGCCAGCTTTCTCGCGACTTCGTTGGTTATCAAACGGGTTTTTGCGCCAGCCGAAGAACCACTGCCGAGATTGAAACGCCTGCCAGGGCGAATGTCGTTAACACCGGTTGACGGCGAAGACGAATCGCCCGCCCCGTCAGAAAAATTTGACCGCTGGGTCCAACGATCCGTGCGCCGATCGGGATGGAAGATCACTCCCATCGTGTTCATGTTGACCAACGTTTGCCTTGCTTTGGCGGTTGGAGCCGCGCTACTCTCAACAGAGTTTCACGAGTTATTTGCTGTATTGGGTGCGATTGCCACATTCGTTCTGGGATTGGTCGCGATTCAAATTGCAGTTCGAATTCGTCAGAAGAAATTCAATGAGCACTTTCCCGGGTCATTGGAATTGTTGGCTCGTTCAGTCGCGGCGGGTGAAAGTTTGGAAGACTCAATTGAATTGATTTCCGAAGCCGTACAAGAGCCTGTCCGTGAAGAGTTTCAGCTCTGTGCAAAACAATTGCGAATGGGCGTCGCGGTTTCGTCGGTGATGAGTGATCTCGCCGCTCGCGTGCCTACAATGGACGTCAAAATATTTTCGCATACCGTCGCAATGCACCGCGATACAGGTGGCCGATTGTCCGATACGCTCAAGCGATTATCCGAAGTGATTCGACAGCGCAACGAGTATCTGAAAAAGATCAGAACAATGACGGGATTGGGCCGATTTGCCGCGATCTCGATTGGCTACATGGGCGTTTTTGTTTTGGTTTACCTTTGTGTTTTCCATAGCGAGTACGTTGGAAAGCTTTGGCAATCAGAGCTTGGCCAGCGTCTGGCAATTTATGGAATTGCATCTGAAATTCTCGGGATCTTCTGGGTCGCCATGACTTTGAGATCGAATGAGGAATAATTGAATGGCCGGAATTGCTCCTTTTGTTTTGATTTTTTGCGCGTTGGTGCTGACCGTGATGACGATCGGTCGCATATTCATGCAGGGTGAATCTCCTGAAGACGAAAGCACGGCGATCAAGCGGGTTCCCAATGCGTTTGGTCCGCTAACACATGCACTCGCATTTGCTTTGCCGTTGAGCAAGAAGAAATTCAAACAGCTCAAGCAGGAAATGATCAGTTCGGGGCATTACAACTCCAACGCGTTGATCAATTTTTTATCACGCCGCAATCTGGCGACCATGCTTTGTATCGCAGTGGTCGTGGCGTGTTTGGCTTTTGAGATTTTTCCTGGACGTGAACTGGCCGTCATCTGCTGTGGGTTTTCAATTGCTGTTTTCATTTACAGTATCCCGCGTCTCGCTCTATCGGCACAGTCCAAACGCCGTTCGCGAAAAATTGAGTACGCTCTGCCTGACGCGTTGGACATGGTTTCCATGTCGATGGAGGGTGGTGTTCCGCTGACGCGATCTTTGAATGTGGTGTCCAAAGAGTTTAAGCATACGCACAGTGCGCTTTCACAAGAGTTGCAAATTATCGCACGCCAGTCGGAAACGGGATCGCTTCAGTCGGCGATGACTGCGTTTGCAGAGCGGCTCGACCTGCCAGAGGTAATTGCCTGGTCTGCAATGCTTCGTCAAAGTCAACGTTTGGGCATCGGGATGGTCGATTCGATGCGAGACTACTCGGATCGTATTCGCGAAACCAGAAAGCAGCGTGCCGAGTTGGCAGGGCAGTTGGCGACGGTGAAACTACTGTTGCCTGTAGTTTTATGCCTTGCGCCGCCAGTATTTATCTTGCTCATTGGGCCTGCGGTTCTGGATTTCCGCGACTTTGTTAACCGTGAGCGACAGTCGGGGGTCGAACTTGTTGAAATGGCTAATCGACCCGTTGGATCCCGACGTGCGGCGCAAGTTCCACAAAGTCAAACATCTCGCACAAGAACACGTTAGAATCGGGATATCAAATCCGTTTCGCGTTCTTTCTATCCAATACATCATGGTTAATGTCTGCCTCCGCGTTGCTTCAACACCTTTGGTTGTTCTTTTTATTTTGGCCTTCGCCAATTTCGGGTTTGCACAAACAGAAATGCAAACAGAATTAATAACCCGAGCCCAACGCTGTGACAAACTTTTACGAGACTCTGTTTTAAAGTTCTATGCTCCGGCAAGTATGGACAGTCGAAACTTTGGATTCTTTGAGGTGCTTGGCGAAGACGGAAAGTTCACTTCGGGCGCAGGAAAATTCCTGACGTTCCAAGCCCGTCAGACTTGGTTTTTTAGCAATATGGCAATCAACCAAATTGAGCGAGAGACTACTGCAAAGTTGGCTCAGTACGGATACGGTTGCCTTGAAACTCGTTTCGTCGATCCTGAAAACGGCGGGTACTTTCTTAAAATCGCCAATGGTGAGACGCTGATTGATCAAAAAAACATCGCCGATGATCGAAAGCACGTTTATCCTTTGTCGTTCGTGATTTACGCGCTGGTCGAAGTTCATCGTATCAATGACGATGAACGTGTTTTGAATTCCGCGCTGAAACTGTTCGAGCTTTTGGAGGAAAAATGTTACGACAAAACTAACGGCGGTTATTACGAACTCTACACCCGAGATTGGCAGAAGATTACCGACACCAACCAATGGGGCGTGGTTGGGCCCGTTGGATTCAAAACGTACAACTCACACTTGCATCTACTTGAGGCGTTTACGCAATTGTATTTGGAGTCGAAAAACGAACAGGTGGGAAACCGGCTTGAGGAATTGATCGTCATTTGCACTAAGAAAATTCGACACCCAGATTTCGACACCAACGTGGATGGATGGACGGTAGAGTGGAAAATGGTTGAAACCGAAAAAAATCTGCGGACAAGCTATGGCCACGACCTTGAGTGTGCTTGGTTGGTTCTTGCGGCAGCAGATGCGGTGGGTAAACGGGACAAGGAATTAGAAGATTGGGCGATTGCGATTAGTAAAAACGCGATCAAGTTTGGGCACGACGAAAAAAATGGTGGGTTCTTTTATACGGGACCCGTTGGGAAGCCAAGTGACGATCGGAAAAAAGAATGGTGGACGCAGTCGGAAGCTTTAGTAGGACTTTTGACTTGTTATGAAATCACAAACGACGTCGCTTTTCTTGAGTTATTCGACGAGACGTTGGACTTCATTGAAAAACATCACGTCGCTGACAAAGGTGGTTGGTATGCGTCGCTGAAAGAAGACGGCTCGCTGGGCGACAACAAATCGCGATCAAGCATGTGGCAAGGGGCTTATCATAATGGACGCGCTTTGATGATGTGCCAAACGATGCTGAAACGTCTTGCCAATTCAACAAAGAAAAAATAAGTCCTGAATATATGTCTTTCGAAGCCCGTGTTGGTCTCGGGAGAAGCTTACTGAGCTGACGAAAAAAGTTCGCCATCGGTCAATGCACGATTGTGAATCGTGAAATTATCGACCGTCCCAGAGAAAAATGCTGGGTTGGTGTTGTTGCCGATTCCGTCGTGGAAAATCGTCGCGCCGGCGACTCCACCTATGGAAATTGCTCCTGGGTGCGACCACAGTTGAGATCCACTGGCGGTTCCAAACTGGCTTCCGTTCAACCAGCCGCTCAGCGCTCCAGGCTGAACCGTTGGGCCACCATCGAGTACTAGCGCAACTTGATGATCAGTGCCTGCTGTAATCGGTGTGCTGATGAAGGTCGGCTGCCAGTTGCTCTCGGTTGCTGGTCGATTCCAACCGCCAACGTACAGAAGGCCATTGTCGATATAGATAACTAAGCCGCGGGTTTGGGCGCCTTGTTCGTACAGGACTTGGCGAGTTATCACATCGTCGGCGTTGAAGTCCAAAATGATTGTGTGCTCTTCGCGAATCCCCAAATTGATATCTGTAGAATTTGGAATCCCGATTGCGTCGTCGCCATCGAACCTGACGACGCCATCGACAAACTCAGGATCACCAACGATCGTACCACTGTTGTCCTGTCCGTTGTCAGACGAATCAGAAGCGTCACCGGAATCGAAATCAATCAACGACGTCAGTTGCGTCGTTGAGATAGGAGTGATTGGAATCAGGTCATATGTAATACAGTTGTCAGCTGCATCCGCCGTATCTTCCGGGTCGTCGCAATGGTCGAGTTGGTCAATGTAATCCATTCCCGCGGTCGAAGCCCCAACAGAATTTGCTCCGAAAATCGTGTATGACTGATTCATGTCCTGGGTGAATCCGCCAACATCAGAGAGTTCCGCTGTGATTGCATCTCGGATGGATGCCCCACCCATGAACATTCCAATTAAGCAAACGACGGCGATGAGAATTAGTTCGATCGAGAGAACGCCACCTGACACATCGTTTTTAAATCGTTTTACGGTTCGCATATCAATCGATTGAACAAACAACGTAAAAACGTTGCGACTGCAAATCGAGGTTGAAGATTGCGTTTTCATCGCTTGGTATGAATTGTCTAGAGAGCGTAAACCTATAAGAACCGGGGGTGAGTTTTTGCATCACGCGCAAAAGAATGTACATCGCTGTAAACGTATTTCCCGAAAAAAGGGTTTTCATGTAGCCAAAAAGCCACTTGGCCCCGGTGCCAGACCTGCTCAAGCGAATCTATCGTTGCAAACCGCATGATAAATTGGTAACTGTGGCAACGATTTTAACGTCGCCATTAATTAGGCCGCACGCTGGATATTGGGTTGGCGCATAAACGAACCTCAAACGTGGTTCAACAATTCGAATCAAAGACTGAAAATCAAAATGGAAGATTGGAAAAGTCCACATTGCCGCCACTTAAAATCACACCGATATGTTTGGGTTTCTTTTCTTCGGCGACGTTTGCAAACTTTTTAATCAACGCTGCCAAAGGCACAGCGCAACTGACTTCGATGATCACTTTGGTGCGTTCCCAGAAAAAACGCATTGCTTCTACAGTTGCATCGTCATCAACGGTGATGATCTCATCGACTTCGTCTCGAATAAAAGGCCAAGTCAAATCGCCGAGACTCGTACGCAATCCATCGGAAACCGTTTGTGGATCGTTTTGGGGAATAAATGTTCCTTCATTTTTTGAGCGAAACGCGTCGTCAGCTCCTTCGGGTTCTCCACCTAGTACTAAAATTTCGCGTCCCAATCTCTTGGCAGCGTCTCGCGCTGCGATACAAGTTCCCGACATCAAACCGCCGCCGCCGATGGGCGCAATGATCGCATCGAGTTGGGGAACTTGTTGAAAAAGCTCCAGTCCACTTGTTCCTTGGCCGGCGATGATGTGTGGATGATCGAACGGTGGAATCAAGGTTGCACCAGTTTCGGTTCGAATTTTTTCCGCACCTGCCATGCGGGCTACCAGCGTCGGTTCGCATTCGGTGATTTGACCGCCGTAGCTCTTAACGGCTTTCTTTTTGATCTCAGACGAATTGCTTGGCATGACAATGAATGCCTTGGTACCAAAAATTTGAGCGGCAGATGCCAAAGCCCCAGCGTGGTTGCCGGAGCTATGTGTCACCACGCCACGTTCTAGTTCCTCAGGCGACAATTGCGAAATTGCATTGATCGCACCGCGGAATTTGAAGGCTCCAGATTTTTGATAGTTCTCGCACTTGAAATAGACTTTGGTGCCGACTCGCTGGTTGATTGCCCGGCAAGTCATCACCGGCGTACGGTGGGCGTAGGGCGATATTCGCTCAGCCGCAGCGCGAACGTCGTTGATGGTGACTTTCTCAATCAAATTCTCGTTAGAAGTGTTCATCAGTTCCCTTTTGAAAACGGTAAGTCCGCTTGTTTGGAGATCG
>CAYZGP010000009.1:7332-23470 GCA_964478065.1 uncultured Pirellulaceae bacterium | reverse complement strand
ATTGGCGTAGGAAACACGATAATAAAAGCCTGTTGTTTATGCGATATGGCTCGATAGATTCACGTCACATCGCCGTTTTTTGTCGTGATAGGCTTTTTTGAAGGTAACTGTTTGAGAGTCGGAACGATTGTTGGCAACAGAAGTAGCAAAAACTTCGAGCCGTTTGGACATTCGAGCGAACCCTGTCCTTGGTTTAAATCTCCATCAGACTTACAATGCTACTCGCTTAAAAAGGTATTTTTCAAAAAACAAAATGAGTTTACTTCAGGACGCTTGCGTGACCGACCAAAACCAGCCGGATCAAAACCAACCCAATCAACCGACTGAAAATCCGTCCGCAGAAATTGCCCAAGAAGATCATGCTTCCGGTGCAGCCGCAACTCGGGTCAATCCAGAACGTAGCCTTGAGCTGGCGTTGGCTGCTGCCAGAACAGCTGCCGAAAACGGTGGACGTGAAATTGTGGTTTTGGATATGTCACCGCACACCGCGATCTTTGATTACTTTGTGATCGCGACTGGCTCCAGTCGTCGACAGCTTCACGCAATGAGCGAAGAGATTGACCACAAGCTCGAAGACGAGTTGAACGACAAACGAATGAACATTGACGGATACGATGACAGTAAGTGGATCGTTCTCGACTATGGCACGGTTGTTATTCACTTGTTCGATGAAGACACACGAGTTTTCTACAGCTTGGAAACGCTTTGGGCTGATGCGAAAAATGTTGACCTGACCGAGACACTGAAGAACATTCGTCAGTAGGTTTGGGATACGCTCGGCGGAACTTCCAAAACACAACGGCACCACAAATGTGGTGCCGTGTGCGTTAACGGGCCAAGAGTTGCTCTCGTGTTACCTGCAGCCATTTTTGCAACAACTCTGCTGTTGCGGACGGAATGTATCAATCGGTCCGCGAGTTCCCGAACCTTGCAGAGCCTGAACCTGAACTCGAGACTGACTCTGAACGGGTGCCTGTTGACGGGTTGCTGATCCCTGAGGTTGCAGTGCTTGAGCAGTTCCAGCATTTTGGTTGGGTGCAAAATTTTGACGGAAGGCCTGGGTCCGCGGTGGTGCAACATTCAAACCCCAATCGTATTCCAGATAGTTGATCGCGGCCGAACCGCTGGTTGCCAATCTTGCTGCATCCGCCGGCATGAATTGTGACAGGTATTGCAATCGTTCTTGATCACTGCGACCGAAGTCTTCACCAAACCATTGGATGATGGGAGACAGCCCAATTTGGCCTTGCTGCAAGTTGTAGCTGAATTTGCCAGGCGTATGAAAAAACAGACCGGAACTGTATGCCAACTGTTGGTCCAACGAGTCTGGGAAATAGGCTCGTTGTGACAACTGCGGACAGCTTTTTGATGCACAGACGATCGCAAAGTGGATTCGCGGATCACCCATCTTGCGAAGGATTTGGTGCTCAATATCGTTTAGCGAATACTCAGTTCCGTTGACTGGCAATTTAAAATCATCCCAAATATTGAAACCGTTTGCGTCGGGAGCATGGTCTTTGATACTTTTGGTTGGAAATAGTCGCAGAATCCCCTCGATAGTCAGAGCGTTGTATGCGTTGATCCAAAACGCCATTTGTGACTGCTGATTGGAATTGAGAGAAGTGTCAATCGAGTTCATGCCACGCAGATAACTCATCAGCGTAGAACGATCCTGCTCGTTGGTTTGCCAAGCGGCATAGTCAACGTCGCCATTTTGATCGACATACTTTTGCAACAGAGCGTCCCACGATCGGTGGTCATACTGTTCAAATCCAACGCGGGTTACCTTACGCGATTGTGACGCGAAGGGTACCGCTTTGGGAAGCTGCCGGTAGTTTTGCGCAGTCCCATAATTTTGCTCAGCGGCTGAAGGGAAACGCTGTTGTGGTACCGTTTGCTGCGGTTGATAGCCACTGTTTCTATTACCCGATTGTGCGACGGCGACCTGCGCAGAAATCACCAAGCAAAATATTCCAAAGATTGATGTTAGTGACGACTTCATAATTCTCTCCAATAAACAACGGGGTTGTGAAAGGAAAGAAGATCAAATGCCGTGCCAAACTTGGGATGTTAAAATTTAAGGGCTAGGTATGTACGCCACCTACCTTAAGCCCCTGAGCCGTAAATTGGTTTACAAATAACGCATGCAAGCATCGATTGAACCAACTCGATTTGACAACAGTGTTTGCAAAACTGACACGCTTGCAATGACAGTTTTTACAAGTTGGCCTGATTTCAGGCTTTAGCTGGCAGAGCTGTGATGTCGTAGATTGTTCCACGCGTTCGATGTAGCCGCACTGAACAGTTTCTCATTGCGGCTACACAGCCAAGTGGCCTAAGCGTTTCTTTTGGGCCCAAGCCACTCGCTCTACTTCTTCTTTTTCTTCTTATTCTTCTTCTTTTTATTAGGCTTGGGGTAATCTTGATTGGCCGCCAAATCCTCTTCGGTTGGCGTCGCTGATTGGATTCCGTCTGCCGGGATTTCAGCATGCGCTGTCCACGCAATCGCGTTTAGAACCAGCTTGCGAAAGTCATCGTTCTTCCAGTTGTTATGAAAGTGCCCACCGGTAAATCCAAAGCCACGGCCCTTCCCGTCGCCGCGCTCAAACGCCCAAGCCACATGTTGCTCTTTTTTGTCTTCAAGAACCGCTTTGCGAACGTGCGGGTTACCCGAGTGCTTTCCATCACGGCGCGAAAGTGTTTCTTTGGGTGGCAAACACGAAAGCAGTGGGACGACACGAGTCATCTCAGTTGAGAATCGCATGTGGTAATACCACTCGTCTTGCATTTCAAACGGTTTCACTCCGCGTGTGATTTCGTGTTTGGGGAGCGTTTCAAATTTTGCCAGCCAATGTGGATTGACCGACCAATCGGTTTCAAAATATCCACCGATCCAATTCAAGAAACGTTGACCAGAGATACCTTTGGGAACTTCGACACCGTAGTGAATACAAGCCAGTCCAACGCCGCGCCGCATGATGCTTTCAAATTCTTCGCCGTGTGCATGAAGGTAATGCCGTCCGCCCCCGTCGCAATAAACGACAACGGTGTCGGCATTGTCAGTTGCGGTTGGATCGGCTGGCCAGCCGTTTTTATAAACGGTTGTCAGCACGTCCACACCGTTTTCGCCATTGGCGGCTTCAAGTGCCTTTGCCAAAAGCAGGCAACCGGCGTTGTGTTCGTGCGAACCGTAACCGTGGCTTTTCTTGCCCGCGATAAAGACAATCTTTTTTGTTTTCTCAAGCGGAAGTCGTTTCAACTGAATGTCTTTGTATTCAATTTTCATTGGCGGACCGACGTGAACTTGTAACCCGATCAAACCACTGCGTTTGTACTGCTGGGCTTCGTTGTCCGTTACGTCAGCGGTAACGTGGCCGTTGATTTTGACGACCAAGTGATTCCCTTTGGCCACTACTTCCATGTCGTTCCATCCGTCCATGTCGATTTTTTTCAAAAGCTCAGCCGCATCGGAAACGGTCTCAACTTTTTTGTCTTTCTTTCCGGCAATGGTGACTTTCTTGCCTCGTTGGCACAGAATTCCTCGGCCAGTTCTTTCGGAATATAGAATTCCAATATATTTTCCAGAGCGATCGATGTCGGCTTGGTAGCCAGACATCTTCGTTTTTTCACCTTTGAGCAAACTGCTGCGAAATTGAATGCCACTGTTGGCACGCTCGGTTCCAGAAACGCGGAATTTGGTTCGCAAAACAAAATCGTCGACTTCGCCTTGATTCCAAACCAAGAACTCATTCGCTTTAAGTTTTGTCTCGGGCGTCGTTTCTCCTACGATCGCGCCGTCTTCGATTCGCCAAAGTGATTCATCTCCCGTCCAGCCAGCCATCGTTTTTCCATCGAAAATCGACTTGAATCCGGCGTCGGTGGCCATCTTCGATTTCGCGTCCAATCGCTTGAGATGAATATCTTTGAATTCAATTTTCATTGGCGGGCCAGTATGCAATTGCAAACCAAGTACACCGCTGAGATCGGCATGGTCTTTTTCGATATCGGTTAGGTCAGCCGTTTTTTCGCCATTGACGGTGATGGTCATATGGTTGTCTACGGCTTTGATGACATAGTCAGTCCACTGTTCGACTTTGACGTTTTCAAACAGTTTTGCTTTGTCGCCAAATTTTTCTTTTGTTCGTTCGCCGGCTTCGTTGATGGAAACTTTTTCGCCGCGGTCACAAATGGCTCCACGGCCCGTTTTTTCGTCGTAGATGATTCCCAGCCATTGGCCAGCAAGATCAATGTCAGCTTGATAGCCAACCAGATGACCGGTGTCGTCTTGTTCGCAGCGGAACTGCACGCCGCTGTTGGCGCCTTTGCCTGAGATGCGATATTTGAATCGCAATTCAAAGTTCTCAAGGTTTCCGTTTTGCCCGTTCTCTTGCCAAACCAAAAACGTATTCGTTTTTAGCGGTTTATCGGCAGTCGTCTGGCCTACGATCGCTCCGTCTTGAACTGACCAAAAACCGTCAAGACCTTTCCAGCCTTCAAGAGTTTTGCCATCGAAGATTGGTTTGAAGCCGTCGTCTTGGCCGAGCGCGGCGTTGGTGAATGTAAAGCAGATTATCGTTAGGGCAGAGCAAGCGAGCAAAAAACAATTGAGAGTCCGGATCATCGTTTTGATTCCAGTGGTTTGGTTAATGGTGGAAGTCAATTTGAGCCTACAGTCTACTTTGCAACGTACCGCGTGTGCAAACTGGGCCGTAGCAGAACTCGTCAAGAGTCTTGTGTACATCATTTTGGCGTGATACTTGCGAAACAGAAGTCTTGACGATATTGTGACGACTTCCGCTACGAAGTTTTGAGTACTTGAGATTCCGTTTTATGACGGCTCTTCCTCGGCAGCGGTCCCCATTTCCTCTTCTTCAACAGACTCGCGATAGTCTTCAAGTGCCTCCTGAAGCAGGCTTGCATTTTCGACCAACAGCTTGCGTTGTTCAGACGTGATGATGGCGTACTTAACCAACGGCTCTTCGTTTGTTGTTTGCTCACCGTTTGCGTTGTAAGAATAAGTAACCAGTTCAACCGTTAGATACGCGTCCTCTAATTCCTGGCCCGTGATGCTGTGCGTATAGTAGTGCGCGAACTGCATCGACTCGTCCGTTTGTGGAATCGGAATTTCCAAAAGTTCATCGACCGAAGTTGCGGATCGAATCTTCGCCACCATTTCCTCGCTGGTGACGGGAAGAAACATGACTTGTTCTGCTTCGTTCGCCCAATCGTTCAGTTTTTCACTATAAGGATCTCCAGAAGTCCGAACGACGATTGGAACTGCGAAGTAGCCGATGATTCCTAGTTCGGCGAGCCAAATCAGATAAACGAAAACGCCTTTGACCGGCAGTCCGCCTCCTTTGCGAGCGCGCCCTCCCAGATTCCAGCCGTTATCGACACGGTGTTTGATTGTTTCGCTAAATGTTACCGCCGCAAGTTCTGCCTCAACGAGTTTGTCCATTTCATTTGCCATATTGGCAAGCTCGGGATTCTCTTTTTCGGCAGCCGCAAGCAATTCTTGTAACTGTTTTCCAATCGCGCGGTCTTGCCGAATGTTTTGTTCGACCTGCGAGCGGAAATGCATATGCTGGAAATAGAATTTCCCGCCAACTCCTGCCAACAGTAACGTCGAACCGATTAGAAAGCCTAGCGTTAAATTTCTACAGTGTCCCAACGCAACGACTATCGTACCGATCGCTCCGATTACAATTCCGAATCCCATGGTGATTAGAAAGCTAACCCAGATGAATGGAAGCCATCTCAGTAGCATTTGATAAACGAATGCAAGCGCGACCACGATGACGATCGCAATGAGCCACGCAGGGATAACGAATGGACTAAAACGCCCCGAAGGCTTGTAAGTTTCAAACATGCGATCCATTCATCAAGATATAAAGTGCCGAGTCATGAATTGGTTTCAGTCCCGTGCAGCAGTCGTTTAGCGACCGCCGATGTTGATGTTCAGAGAATTCGGCCAATTAGGTTTGAAATAGATTCTAGTATCATTGAGTGACGCATTCAAAACGAATGATCTTCACCCGGAAATTCACTCGCGCGGACCTCATCACACCACTTTCCAGCGGCGTTTTGAATCGTTTCTTTGAGATTCGCATAAGCCTTAACGAAACTCGGAACATAGCCATCGGTCAAACCGATCATGTCGTTGATCACAAGGACTTGGCCGTCGCAACCAGGGCCCGCCCCGATTCCGATTGTTGGAATCTTAAGTTTTTCCGTGACTTCTTTGGCGATGTCCGATGGAATGCACTCCAACACGATGCCAAACGCTCCTGCTGCTTCGCAAGCCAATGCGTCGGCAATCAACAATTCCCGATCGCGTTGGACTTTGTAACCGCCCATCGTATGAACGGCTTGCGGGCGTAATCCGACGTGAGCCATCACAGGGATGCCGGCGGTGACCAACGCGTTGATAACTTCTGATTGTTCGGCGCCGCCTTCAAGTTTTACGGCTTGGCAGCGCGTCTCCTTGAGAATCCGTCCAGCGGCTTTGACGGCTTGGTAGACGCCTTGATGATTGATCGGAAACGGAAGGTCCACGATCACTAACGCATGCTGGGCGGCGCGGCCCACCATCTCCGCGTGGTAAATGATCTCATCCAAAGTCACGGGCAAAGTTGTTTCGTGGCCCTGAACCACCATCGCCATACTGTCACCGACAAGCAACGTGTCAACGCCGGCCGAATCGAGCAACGAAGCCATCGTGTAATCGTATGCCGTGAGCATCGTGATCTTTTCGCCTTTTTGTTTTTTCTCAATAAACTTTGGGACGGTCAGGCGACGTCGTGTTTTCGATTTTTTGTTTTTTGGGGAAGGGGTCATGCTCTTTGCCGTGTTTGCGAAATTTGCCACCGATGCTCAAGTGAAGGTGCCTATTGATTTTCGCAGTGGGGTACGAATGTGGCAAGGTGTTGTGCTGCTTGCTGGTTTGCGTAGTCGATGGGACAGGGCGTCTTGGCCGTCGCTCACGAGTGAGGAATGGGGGCTTCTTGCTTCTTGTCGGTTTTTTTACAAATCTCAATTGAGCGGTTTTGAGCTAAAGCCGGTCTTCAAACAAGTCAACTCAACTCTACAGACCACTTGTTGCGAATCGACTAAGTCAAGCCATCCATTTGGTTGGCGAATCAAGAGTTTGAATCTTGCTCAGCTGGAGCAGCCGAAACTTCTTCGGTCGTGATGGCTCCATCTTTGGGCGTGAAGCGATAAATCTTGTCGGCATATTTTTCGAACAATCCAACATCGTGATGCGAAATCATGATGACTTGAAAATTCAATTCTTTGGCTGCCCGATGCACGATGTTAACCAAACGTGGAACCAGCTCCGGTCGCAGCCAACAATCTTGCTCGTCCAGCACAAGGAATCGCCGGTGCTCTTGAGAATCCAAACGGGCAAGTGCAAACAGCCGGAGACCAACGCTCAATACGTTTTGAACCGAACCGCCCTGCCCCAGTCTTACGTCTTCCTGATTGCCGTCTCGGTCGATCGCAAAATCAACACTTGCCGACCCGCGTTTGAAACTGGCTTGTGCTTTAAATTTGATGGGCTGCTCAAGCACTTCTTGAAGGGCGATCGTCAGCTTGTCTTGAAGCATTCCCAATACTTCTTCAAACAATTTTTGACTAAGCGTATCCAGCGCGAGTGTTACCCGATCGGCGATACCCAAGTAATCCTCAAGTGCTTCAAGTTGCCGATCCGTAAGCTTCAAATCGCGATTAAACTGTTCTTGCATCCAAACCAAACGGTCCATTCGCTTGCGAAGTCCCGCTGGCGATTCCAATGCAGTTTGTGCGTCGATTGATTCACTTGGTGATTCTCCAGGGGCCGCTTCATCGCGCAAGCCCGCCGAAAGACGTGACTTGCTTGGCCGCGCCTTGTTCAAATTGGTGGACTCAGTTGAATCAGTTGAAGCCATGAAATTTTACTCAACTTCCTCAGTGAATTTTTCGTCGATCGCGGCAAGGTCTTCATCGATTGCGTCAAGTGCTTCCTGGTACTGGGCACGTTTTTCATCGTTGGATTCCTTCATCTCCTGAAGGGCAGATTTCAGCTGTTCAACGTCGTCGGAGCCGTAGAGCTCTTTGGCCTGAGCCTTTAACTCATCAAGCTGCTCCAGCGCGTGATCACGTTGGGTTTCGATCTTGATTTTTTGTTCGCTGAACTTTTGAAATCGAGTTTGAAGCTGCTCGATTGTCTGGCTGTTTGAATCGTTTTTACTATTAGACATCCTGTAACTCTCCCGTCCCTGTGACCTCGTTGGCCAATGCTTTGATTTCCATTGCGACTGCTGGCTCAAACTGGCAAAGATTCTCCGCCAAAAACGCGTGCAGTCCAGCACCACTTTCGGTTCGCCTTGAATTTAACTCCGCCAAACCGGTTACGAATTCCGATGACGACTGTTCATTTTCGGTTTGAGCGACCGCGGAGTGAAAAACCACATCATGTTTTTCATGAGGAACCACGACGTCGGTCAAACTATAGTCTTCCGAGTGGACGTCGATTCGCACGCACATGGGTACGTGTTCGCGGGCGGCTTCGCTGCGTGATCGCCGGCTGATATTTCCCGGCGTCATCCATTTTGTGCGGCCAGCGGTGACTGTTTCAAGTCTCTTGTGAATGTGGCCGTTAACCAGCAAGTCCACGTTTTCAATTTCATGTGGCTGAACCCGTCCGTTTTCATATCCGGCGATAACAATATCGTGGTGTGTCAACCAAACAACAAACGGATCATCATCGAACATCGAACGTCGCCGCGTGGCAGTAAGTTTGAATTCAAACGGAATGGGTTGACGGTATGACGATCCGCCAACGAACACCTGGCGGCCATTCATCATGCCACTCCACGGAAACCGCTCGCTGACAATTCGCATACAGCCGGCTTTGATCAAGATCGTTAGCGAGTCGTTTTCGTTTAACGTCGCCTCGGCACAATCGTGGTTTCCATAAATTCCAATCGAGGGAACTCGCGACATAATATCGATCAAATTACCGATCATCCAAGTCGGATTGTCGCGCGGTTTATCAAACATGTCACCGAGAAAAACCGGCAGCAGCTGATTTGCTTTTGCGTAGTTCAGACACCATTCGACTTTGCCCAAAATCACGTTGGGGAAATCGTCTTTTCGAAAACCGGGTTGTCGACCTTCGATGTGCGGGTCGCCGATTAGCAACATGCCGATGTACGCGTCGTCTGAATTTCTTACCGCCGTTTTTCTTGAACTCGGTTGGCTCCTTTTTTTCTGCTGGGAATCAGTCATGACGATGCCCTCCTTTTTCGATCAATTGATCGACCGTGGTTTCGCCACCACACGTCGGGCACGTTGGGTTGGTTTGCACCCAATTCGCTATTTCCGTTTTCAATTGATTTGAATCAGCTTCAAGTTTCGTGAGAGCTTTGTCTGCAATTGCAACATCGCGGTTACATTTTGTGATCGCTGACAGTAGCTCGTGAAGCGGTTTTTGGTCGGCGATCTCTGGCGCGGGCGCGAGTCGTTCGAGTAACTTCGATTTTCGTTTAAGTAATGAAGCCTGCGACTGGGCAAAACTGATTTTTTGAATCAAGCCGTCCAACGCAGAGGCGTCTTTGATTTTCGGTGGAGACTTGAGCAGCTCAAGTGACTTTGCCGTTGCAGCCGAGCGCATAAATGTTCGCTCAGCAATTTCCCGATTGGCAATTAGTTTTTCCAGCGGTCGCGTGTCGACGAGTTCAGGCGGTGGCGCGAGTTTGTTTAAACTCTCCACGATTGCTGTGCGTTGATTCAGTTGCAGTTGGACTTCGGTGAGCGCCTTGATCAAAATTTCGGTGCTTTGAATCTCGTCGGATTTTTGCTTAATCTCTTTATAGTTGATTTCGCATTGGGCCAATCGGGCTTCAATTTCTTTGATCGGCTCCAATGTCTCGATGGAGCTAGCGAACCGTTTTTTGTCCGCCGTCAGTCGAGCATGGTCGCGTTTGGATTCGCGAATTTTGGCTTTGTGCCGATTCTGCATTTCCACTAATCGAATTGCGTCGGACGAAGAAGCGAAAAATTGAGCCGCTGCCTTGCCCGGATCGTTAAGTAGAAAAACGGGCGATTTCTGTTCGCCAAAGTGGATGTCGAATTGGTCTTTTTCACACGCGACTTTGGCCAAACCAAGAATCTCGTGAAGCTGGTCCGGAATGCCTTGCTTTAAACGGTCGTGCGTTTCGCCGTCGATGATATATTTCGGCGAACCGTTTTTGGCTCGCTGCCATTCGACTCGATGACCATCGTCAGTCTCGACAATGATTTCGCATTTCTTCTCGCCATGCCGCATCACGTAATTGGATTTGGCGTTGTGGCAGAGGATTTGAAGAGCCGAAACAAAAGCACTTTTTCCGCAATTGTTTGGGCCAACCAACACCGTCAGCCCGTCGGCCGGTTCAATGACCGTCCGCTCGTGCGACATAAAGTTGATTAGTTCAATCCGTTTAATCACGGGAGCCCCGTTGGCGTGATGCCGATGTTTTGTTCGTTCCATCTAGGATCGGCCAAGGTTGTGACACGTTTGGTCACAACCACGATCGATCCGAACAATTATCAGCAATTGGGGCAAAAAGGGAAGTATGTCGCGCGGTGAAACGGGCGTTGAGGTCCGGCTGATCGGTGCGACGATTAAAGTCGGATTGGAATGTCTATCAGCCAAAATCGCACTATCAAACTGACCCGCGATTCCTCAGTTGTTTCGGCAGACGCCGAATTGGCAAGCCATTTGGGCGCGGAAGCGTCGCAGTAGTTTTTCTCTCTCGTCCCAGTTGGCTTGGAGTCTTTGGCACTGAAAGCGAATTTCTTCGGAGGTCGGAATTCGTTCAGCTTCCTCGTTGCCAATTTTCTCGTCGTGAAATTTCGTTTCGACGCGGTCGGCCAGTATCAAGTCTTTGTTGAAAAAAGCCAGTGCGAACCCGGAGCCAGTTCGTGAGGTGGGGGAAAAATCGGCGATGCCGTTGTTTGTCAAATCAATAGCCATGTCATTCTTTCTAATTTTTCATTCATTGTTTGAATGAATTATTGAGAGAATTGGTGAAGCATTGATTAAGAGAGTATGAAGCGATTACGAAGCTAGTGTTAATTTCTGGTGAATATTGCCGCTGAGCGAACCCACGCCCTTATTCTTTGCCCGTGACAATGGACGAGAAGGCGGTGGTATTCAAAGTCTGGTTGCCTGAAACTCAAGTGCCAAAACTGTTGACGAGTTCTGCTGCGCGCCGGTGGTCCGCATTAACATCCAAGCGCCGTATTGAACGTCACCCCATGACTTAATCGGCTTTTTTCTCGCCGAACAAACGCTCTTTCAGATACGCGTATGCCAGCGCTTGCATGTAGGCCCGTTGCTTGTTGTTGGCTGCTCCGCCGTGGCCGCCTTCGATGTTTTCGTAATACATTACGTCGTGGCCTTGCGACTCCATTAACGCCATCATCTTTCGCGCGTGGCCAGGATGCACTCGGTCGTCGCGGGTCGAAGTGGTAAACAAAACAGAAGGATACTTTTTCGACTTGTCGATGTTTTGGTAGGGTGAATAAGTCTTGATGAAATCCCAGTTTGAGCCTTCATCCGGATTACCGTACTCCGCCATCCAACTCGCACCGGCCAATAGTAAGTGGTAACGCTTCATGTCGAGTAATGGAACTTGACAAACGGCTGCACCAAATAGATCGGGGTACTGCGCGACCATGTTTCCTACCAACAATCCTCCATTGGATCCGCCCTGGATGCCCAGCCGATTGCGGCTGGTGACTTTGCGGCTGATCAAATCCTGTCCGACTGCCGCGAAATCCTCGTAAGCTCGCAAGCGATTTTCTTTCAATGCGGCTTGATGCCATCGCGGTCCGTATTCACCACCGCCACGAATATTGGCGACCACGTAAACGCCGCCTTGGCTGGTCCAAGCTCGTCCAACGCTCGCACTGTATCCCGGAGTTAGAGAAACTTCAAATCCACCGTACCCGTAAAGCAACGTTGGGTTGTTGCCGTCGAGGTTGATGCTTTTCTTGGCAACCATAAAGTATGGAACCCGTGTGCCGTCTTTGCTGGTTGCGAAATGCTGTTGGACCTGCAGCCCGTCAGCGTCGTAAAGCGGCGTGAGTTGTTTGACTTGCTCAGGCTCGGCACCAATTTCGCCATAGAAAAGCGTCGTTGGACTGAGATAGCCGCTCGACGTCATCCAGAATGCATTCGAATGATCAGCATCAACCGGACTGACGCTGACGGTTCCGATTTCCGGTGCGCCTTTGAGTGGTTCCTGTTTCCATTTCTCTCCGTCGGGAGTCAAAACGTAAATGCGATTTTTTACGTCTTCGAGGATGTTGAGAATGACGTGGTCTTTGCACGCCGAGAATCCGGCAAGCGAAGAGTTGAGGGTCGGTTTGAACAGCACATCGAAATCGCGTTTGCCTGCCATGAAATCGTCAAATTTCGTGACCAGCAATGAGCCCGCCGGATACGAATTTCCGTCGACGTCCCATGGCTTGCGAAGTTCGAGCATCAAGTACTGTTTGTAAATGCTTTTGTTGGCGCTATTGGGGGCGTCGATTTTGGTTAGTTTTCCATCGTCGGTTCGCAGATAAAGTTCATCGTTATAAAACGCCAGCGTGCGGCTTACAAAATTTCGCTCAAACCCAGGTGAGTTATCATGCATCGCGGAAATGTACATGTCTTCGTTGGTGCCTTCGTAGACGACTTCGGCCGAATCAAAATCGGTTCCACGTTTCCATAGCTTGGCGATTCGAGGGTAGCCCGATGAAGTCATCGAGCCTTCTCCGAAATCGGTGAACACGAAAACGGAGTCTTTGTCGATCCAGCCGATTCCGCCTTTGGCTTCCGGGCGTTTGAATCCGTTCTCCACAAACTTTTTTGTTTTCATGTCAAACTCGCGTGTTACCGATGCGTCGGCACCGCCACGAGAAAAACTGATCAAAGCGAGATCATACGACGGGCGAAGAATTGAAGCGCCGCCCCATACCCAGTTTTCGTTTTCCGTTTTGGCAAGTGCATCGAGGTCCAGCATCGTTTCCCATTTCGGCTCTGGTTTTCGATACTCTTCCAGCGAAGTCCGTCGCCAGATGCCACGAACATGCGTTTTGTCACGCCAAAAGTTGTAGTAGTGATCGCCGGCTTTGCCCACAAAGGGGATTCGTTCATCGGAGTCGAGGATCGCAAGCAAATCCGATTTCAGTTTTTGAAAGTTTTCACTGCTCTCGAAGTGGTCTTTTGTTTTTTTGTTCCTCTCGCGAACCCAGCCAAGCTGTTTTTCACCGGTGACGTCTTCAAGCCAAAGGTTTGGGTCTTCTTTTTCAGTCACATCAGAGACTTTGCGTTGTGCCGATTCGTCTTGGGCCATTGAAGGTGCAATTGCGAAAATTGAAATAAGGATCAAAAAAAACAAACGGGTCATTGGAACTCCAGAGTTTTGAAACGATGTTTAATCGGAGCGTGTCGGCACCATGGTAATGGAAACAGAAGGGCTGAGAAAGAACGGGGGTAAGTCGTCCAAATTTTGAAAATGCACTTTGCTTAAACATGAGCCGTTTTGGCGATAGCCACGGTTAATTAATGCGGAAGAACCGAGTGCGTGAAGAAAGAACGGAGGCTATCGCCTAAACCGCTCAGTAAAGCCTGCCCTACGGCTGCGAAACAAATCTATTTTTCCTGAACCCTTTTTTTGCGCCAAGCCGCTGGCGTGTCGGAGGTGGCGGCTCGGAATTGTTTGGTAAGTGCGCTTTGGTCTGCAAAGCCACAGGCAAGGGCGATGTCGGAAACGGGACTCGTTGTTGATTCGAGTTGGCGAGAGGCTTCTTCCAAGCGGCATTTCATGATGAACTTTTTCGTTGAGAGTCGAAACACCCGTTTCATTCGACGATCAAGTTGCAAGGCCGAGAGGGAAATTCGGTTTGCCAATTGCTCCGTTCGAAGCGGCTGGTCGAGGTTGGCTTGGATGTACTCGACAATGGTTTTCAGATTGGCCAATTCCAAATTGCTTTCGCTGGGCCAATTCAAATCCTGTGACAATCCGACCAAGCCCACGATTGCTTCGCTTTCGATGACCGGGAATTTACTCGCGAGGTACCACCCCATGCTTCCGTTGGAATTCGTAATCCGCTCCAATTGGTTTTGAATCTCACGCCCAGATTCGAAAACTTCCTGATCCTGTTTTTCGAACGCGGAGGCTAACGCATCGGGAAAGAAGTCCGCTGCCGTGTTGCCGATCAACTCGGATTTATCGTTCTTGTTGACGCGATCGACGAAGGCTTGGTTCACCGACTGGTAAACGCCATTGAGATCTTTGACACAAAAGACGACGTCAGTGAGCGAGTCAAAAAGCTTTTCGATCAGTTTGACTTCGAAGGAATTCATTATTGAAATGCTGGTTGGAAATAGCTCTACGGAAACGGTCATTATCTTTCAAGAATCCACTGAGTAGAAGTGGACTTTATTCCACGAGTCAGAGAAATGGTTGCAGGTTTCAACACTGCCCTGCCGAACGAACACCGTTTCGATATGTGAATTATTACCGCGGTGCGTTCACGATGACGCGAATGTGCCACTACAAATACAGGAAGTTAGAACATGCCCCGTGATTGCAACGGCAACCAACGTAATTGACTGTCAGAGTTGAGATGCAGACGGCAAATTTGCAAACCCAAGAATCGTAGGCTTAGGCGTAAAATGCCCGGTAAAACGGGGGACAGCCCTTGAAAGCAAAATCGATTAGAATCTGCCTTTATCCCAATACGCTTCAATTCGGTTGGGTGGCGTGTTTTCGCCCATCATTTTTCACAACCTGTAAAACAAGTTTTCACTCAGATGAATTCCTCAGACACACCTGCCGAGAACGGTCAGGAATACAAGGTCGTTGCCCTGCGTTATCGTCCCCAGTCGTTTGGCGATTTGGTGGGACAGGGCCATATTGCGACGGCGCTTTCTAATGCGATCAACCAAAATCGTGTTGGGCATGCGTATTTGTTTACCGGGGCCCGCGGAGTCGGGAAAACTTCGTCGGCTCGAATTTTTGCCAAGTGTTTGAATTGTGAGAAAAATACAGACACCGGTGCAGGCGAACGTGGCCTGACAATCGAGCCGTGCAACGAGTGTGACATTTGTCAAACGGTTTCAACTGGCGAAGACGTTGACGTGCTTGAAATCGATGGAGCGAGTAATCGAGGCATCGATGAGATTCGGCAACTCCGCTCCAACGCGGCGGTCCGACCGAGTCGTTCGCGATTTAAGATTTACATCATCGACGAAGTCCACATGCTTACCCAGCAAGCGTTCAATGCGCTGCTAAAGACGCTTGAAGAACCGCCGGGGCATGTCAAATTTATTTTCTGCACTACTGATCCGCAAAAAATTCCGATCACGGTGTTGTCACGTTGTCAGAGGTTTGATTTCTCACCCGTTCAAACGGACGAGATCGCGAAACGATTGCAGGAGATTGCGACCGCCGAAGGAGTAACGGCTGACGAACAAGCGTTGGCGCTGTTGGCCAAACGAGCTAACGGTTCGATGCGAGATAGCCAATCGCTGTTGGAGCAACTGTTTTCGTTTTGCGGCGAAAATATTTCTGTCGATGAAGTCAACCAGTTGTTAGGCACTGCGGACATGAGCCGGATCGCAGAGGTTGCGACGGCGATGACAAACTGCAACCCAAAAGAGACTTTGGATTTGCTGCATCGAGCTATGGCCGAAGGCGTTGATGCGGGGCAAATGGCTGACCAATTGCTGGGCTATTTTCGCGACATGATGGCGACGCGAGTTGGATGTGGCGAAGACGTTTTGTTGAGTTGCACTTCAGCCGATATGGAACATCTCAATACGCTTGCCCAAACACTGGGCCTGGAAACCATTTTATCGATCGTTCAATTGCTTGACGCCGCTGTGGTGCGAATGCAGTCCAGCCTCCATGCGCGAACGTTGCTTGAGTCAGCTGCGATTCGGATTTGCAACCTGGAGAAACTTGATTCGATTTCTGATTTGGTAAATAGCCTGTCAAAATCGCCCGCCGGAAAAGGCACTGCCAAACCGTCGGCAGCTCGGACGCGCCCCCGGGTTGAAATGCGGCAAGTCGAATATCCCAAGAAAGATCAGGCAAAAAAAAACGACGTAAGTGAT
>CAYZGP010000009.1:3556-7232 GCA_964478065.1 uncultured Pirellulaceae bacterium | reverse complement strand
ACGAATCGGAGCAAAACGAGCCAGAACAAAAGGCATCGGAGCCGGAACAAAATCAGGCAGACCAAAAAGACACGGAGATTCAGCAAAAGGAATCCGATTCCGAAAACGACGCGGTTGTCTCCGGCAGTTCATCTGGCGATGTATCCCAAGCCAACGTTGAAACGTATTTTAAGCAATTGCTTGATGACATGGGAGACATGACCGCTGACATGGCGTCCGACTACGAGAAGCTGGAATTCAATGATGGCAAATTGGTGGTGACGCTGCCCGATAACGTAAGCAAAGACCTTTGTTCCAAGCCCGAAAGAAAGAAAAAATTCGAAGATGCGATGGAGCGGCTGACCGGCGCGAAAATGCGAGTCGATTTCCTCGCGTCCAAGCGAACAACTGTCCACAAAGCTCCCACGCCAAAGTTGACGCGGGTCCAACAAATTCGAAAACTGCAAGAAGACGGCTTTATTAAGCAAACGATATCACTTTTTGATGCGGAAATTACGGGCTTCCAAGATCCAGTACCGACAAAAAAGCGATGATTGTCTAAAATTCGTCGTCGTTGGAAGAATACACTTCAACCATTATCCGCACTTCCAAGACAAAATGCGGAACACCCACAGCACAGGAGAGAACATGTTCAAAGGACTTGGCAATATCGCATCGTTGATGAAACAGGCTCAAACAATGGGCCCCAAGATGCAAGAAGCAATGGAAGAACTCAAAACCAAATCCGTTACCGGCTCAGCAGGCGGCGGAATGATCACCGTTAACGCAAACGGTATCGGCCAAGTCACCAGTGTGGTCGTCGACCCAGTGTTGGCGGAAAAAAATGATCTCGAAATGGTTCTTGACCTTTTGCCCGCCGCGATCAATGACGTCAATGCAAAAACCAAAGCTTTGTACGCCGAGGCCATGGAGTCGGTCACCGGTGACTTGCCAATCCCAGGCGACATGGGAGACATGCTCAAAAAAATCATGGGTGGTGATGAGAATTAAGGTGCGCGGTTGGCAGTATTCAACCAGAGTCTGTCCACGCTAACCGTAGTAACTGACGACCGCGTACTGACCGTTGAAAACTGAACCCAAACTGAAACTAAAAAACATGGCTGAACTTTCCGATTCCGTAACCCATATGATTGAACAGCTTTCACGGCTGCCCGGTATCGGCCGCAAGAGCGCGGAGCGATTGGCGTACCACATTTTGCGCGTACCAGAGTCAGAAGCGTTTGCACTTTCGGATTCGATTCGTACGGTTCGTGAAAATGTGCGCTATTGCGATATCTGCTTCAATTTGGCCGAAAGCGAAATGTGCAACATTTGTCGTGACCCAGGCCGCGATCAAAATGTGTTATGCGTTGTCCAGCAGCCGAGAGACTTGATGGCGTTAGAGCAATCGGGAACCTATCGAGGGCTTTATCATGTGCTGCTTGGCCGGATCGCGCCGTTGGAAAACATTGGTCCAGATCAGCTTACGATCGATCAACTTGTAGGCCGCGTTGCTCAGGGAAAATTTTCTGAAGTCATCATGGCGACCAATCCGACGGTTGAAGGGGACGGCACAGCACTTCATATTTCAAATTTGCTTGCGGATTATGAAGTCTCGTTGTCGCGGTTGGCTCGCGGAATTACGACGGGCAGTATTCTTGAATACACAAACAAAGAAATACTTGCCGATGCGATGGCGGGACGACAACCTTTGTAGCTTGTTGATTAGGCGTTAAGAAATTTACGAACTTGATTTACATCTCGCGTCTAATTGAGAAAGCTTCAGTTCTGCCGATTCATGTGGCGTCAGGTAAAAGGCGGAAACGCCAGAATGGCAGTTTGTGTTGGATTTGTCAGTTGTGCGGCTGACTAACTAGCATCTTCCTGACACGTTTGACGAACTGGGCGAGATTTACGTTCGTATACTGGTCCCCGAGGGGAACAGAAAAGCAATTTTTCGACTACACCACTGCTTTTAAAGACGTAAAATCCCAATGGGCCTATTTATTCTTCTGTAGAATACAGGCTCGAAGAATACGTCTTACCCCAACATCTTAAATCCACTAAAAATCGAGAATAAAACTTACCGTTCGGAACTGTTGTAAATGAGAATCTCATTCGGTCAAAACCTATCGCAGAAGCAAACCCAGAAACTGGCTCCGCGCATGATCCAGTCGATGGAGATTCTGCAAATGGGAAGTGCTGCATTAGATGAACGCGTCGAACAGGAATTGATCGAAAACCCTACGCTTGAACGGGCCCATGAAAACGAGCACACCGAAGAAGGGGCAGAGAACAAACTCGACAAAGAAAAACCATCAGACATCGAGCAAAAAGAACTTGTTGTTGATGAAGGGGCGGGAACCGCGGATGACTTTGAGCGATTGCTCAGTCTCGATAAAGAGTTTCCCGATCACTTTGACGAAAGTACGCGTCCGTCGTCTAACAGGATTCAGGAAAGCGGTGATCGACAGCACGACATGATCGCAAACATTGTTGATCGTGGAGAGACGTTACAAACTTATTTGACTTCGCAGCTTAATGAGATGGATCTTGCTCCTGAGCTGTTGAGGATGTGCGAGCGAATTATTTCATCGCTGGCCGCCAAAGACGGCGGGCTACTGCGTGTGGCGCTCGTCGATCTTTTGCCAGCCGATGCAACGCCCGAAGACGAAGAACTTGCCGAAGAAGCGTTGGCGCATGTCCAGCAATTAGATCCTCCCGGAATCGCGGCGCGTGATTTGAAAGAGTGTTTGTTACTTCAGTTAACGGCTGATATTCCGAACTTGCAAAACGTGCGGACTTTGATCAACGATCACATGGAAGATCTTGAGCGAAACCGAATGCCGCAAATCGAAAAAGCAACCGGCCTTTCGATCGAAGAAATTCAAGAAGCCATGCATGAGTTGAGTAAACTTGACGGTGCACCTGGTAGTCGATTCGTCGATGATTTCGTTCCGTCGGTTACTCCTGATATGTGGTTGGAAACGGACGAGCAAGGCAACTACGTCGTCAAAATGGAACAAGCCCCATCTCGCAATCTTTATATCAGCAAGCACTATCGTCAGCGTTTGGCAAACGGGATGGCGACGGCAGAAGAAAAAGAGTTTATCAAGCAGAAAATCATGTCGGCTCAATGGCTAATCGAATCCATTGAGCAACGCCGCAGCACGCTTGTGAAAGTGGCCCAGGAAATCGTAAACCACCAAAAAGACTTTTTTGATAACGGCCCTGAGTTCCTCAAGCCACTTAAGATGGACCAAATCGCAGCGATCGTAAAAGTCGCGGTGACCACGGTTAGTCGAGCGGTTGATCAAAAATGGATCGAGACACATCGAGGCATTTTGCCGCTGCGAATGTTCTTTATGGGCGGCACGACCAATGATGATGGCGAAGACGTTGCTTGGAATAAAGTTCGAATCGAACTCAAGAAATTGATCGACGCCGAAGACAAAGCTAAACCTCTAAGTGACGACGAAATTATGCGTCAACTCAAAACGCTTGGCTATGAAGTCGCTCGCCGAACCGTCGCCAAATACCGCGAAAAACTTGATATCCCAAGCTCGCGAAAACGGCGTGATTGGTCGAAAAAGAAAAAGTCGTAGGCCGACGTTATATGATTGGAACCCGACGCGTTAGTGAGGCAGCCTCTCTTCTCGAGTCCCTCGCTAACGCATCGGGTTCCCATGTGTCTGTC
>CAYZGP010000009.1:0-3456 GCA_964478065.1 uncultured Pirellulaceae bacterium | reverse complement strand
GGCAGCCTCTCTTCTCGAGTCCCTCGCTAACGCATCGGGTTCCCATGTGTCTGTCGAGAAGTTAGTTACTTCTCTGTTGAATCGCCGTTGGCTTTCTCCAGGTACTTCTCGACGATGTCACGGTACTCGGCAGGAAGCTTTTTCTTGATCGCATTGTTGGCAGGATCGCGTTTTAGCAAACGAATCAGATCGACAAACTCCGCTCGGAAACCAGACGGATCTTCACCCATCGAATCGGCTGCGAGTTTTTCAATCATTTCGAGTGTGGCGATTCCAGAGTAATCTGAATTCCGCAGCAGCATCCCAAACAAAGCCACTGCGGACGCGAAACGGAAATCGTCAGACGCTTCGTAAAACTTCTTGTCTGAATCTTCAAGCGTGAATTCAATCTTCTCGCTCTCGTCGTCTTCGGGCAGTTTGTATCGAATCGACAAAGTCAGCATCTCGTTCGAGCGTACCGAAATTTTGACTTTCGGCTTCTCTGTCGGTTTCTCTGTCTGCTCTGGTTTTTGGTACTTCAGCGTTGGAGCCAAAGTCGTTTCAGCCGCCGTGTTCACGGGAACGATTTCGTAAAGTGCCGTCACCGTGTGCCCTGCCCCGATCTCTCCGGCGTCTTTTTTGTCGTTGGAAAAATCTGCGGTGGCAAGAGTGCGGTTTTCGTAGCCGATCAAGCGGTAGGCACTGACGATGGCTGGGTTGAATTCGATTTGGAGTTTTACGTCCTTCGCAATCGTTACTAACGAACCCGACATTTGCTCAACCAAAACCCGTCGTGCTTCTCGCATTGAATCAATGTAGGCGTAAACTCCATTTCCGTTGTCGGCCAGCTTCTCAAGCTTCGAGTCTTTCAAGTTACCCGACCCAAACCCAAGCACCGTCAGGAACACGCCGTCTTTGGCCTTGTTTTTGATCAAGCTAACCAATTCATTGTCTTGGGTGATGCCAACATTCAAATCGCCATCGGTCGCCAGGATAACCCGATTGGTTCCGCCTTTGATGAATTCTTCAGCGGCCAATTTGTAAGCCATTTCGATTCCCGCACTGCCGTTGGTCGAACCATCTGCGGTTAAGCCTTCGATCGCATTGCGGATTTTGATTTTTTGGTCACCACTGGTTGGCTTAAGTCGAACACCCGCATCGCCCGCATAAGTGATGATCGAAACGCGATCGTTTTCGTTTAATCGATCCAGCATCATCGACAACCCGCGTTGTAGCAGCGGAAGTTTATCGCTGTCTTTCATCGATCCCGAGACGTCAAGCAAAAACACAATGTTGCTGGCGTCGCGATGAATTTCTTTGCCTTTGATGCCGACGCGGACAAGTTTGTGATCATCTCGCCAGGGGTATGATGCGACTTCCATCGAAACAGCAAACGGTTTGTCGTCCTTTGGTGGGGCGTAATCGTATTGGAAGTAGTTGATCAGCTCTTCAATCCGAATCGAGTGCGGGTTAACCTTTTGGCCATTGGTGATCAAGCGTCGCATGTACGAATAAGCCGCAGTGTCGACATCGACTGAGAAAGTCGAAAGTGCTTTGGCGCCTTTGGTATTGGTGAACTGGTTTTCTGTTGGGCGAATGTTTCTGCTGTGCAGTGAAATGTTGTTAGATTTTGCATAGGCCCTGGTTTGGGTCACATCGCGATCAGTTATTTTGTTCAAAGGGGCAAGTGAATCTTCAGTCAACGGAACAGATCCATTTGCAACTTGGATTGGTATTTCCCCTCCAGATAAAAACTCTGCTGGCCTATTACGTTCGATGTCAATCAAATCCTTTAAAGGATCAATTTTTACGGGTTGGTTTAATAAGTCATGTCGACCGGCCAGCGCGATTACGACCCTTGCGTTCTCTTGTTCTTTTTGCCCCAGCTTTCCACGGCCTTCAACCGCAATGCCACCAACTACACTGTCCGCAAAAAATGAGCTTGTTGCTTCGGTCTTCTCAGCTGGTAAGTCGGCTACGCTATTAAACGAGTTTTGTAAATCAACCTGATCATAGGTAATGTCTTCAACGATATCGTCATTGGCAGGAGAGGCCAATTTCGCCAACTTATTTGGATCCGGCTTAACTCTAGTTTCATTGCCACCCAACAACACTCGTGGTCGCTTGACTACGCCTCTGTAGTCGTGCTTGATTACCGAAAAGACATAGCTCCCACCCACCAACATGGCGATCGTCGCTGCAATGGCGATTACCCTGCCCCACTTTCGCGTGGCAAGTTTCGGATTGGCGATGGAATTCAAAGCTGGAGTGACTTTATCTTCAACCTCCGAGCGATCAAGCTTTTCAATCAACATCGCTTTCAAATCCGAATCGGAATCAGGAAGTCCGACCTCTGCCGATTCTTTCATTAGCTCACCAAGCCGATAGGCCTGCACATCGGCAGCGTCGTTTTCACTGGCTGCATTCAAGCTGGCCAACGTTTCTTCTGCGGCGATTTTTTCTTTTGATTCTTTGCTCATGATTGCTCTTCTATCCGATCGACTTTTGAGTTGGGAGTTTCGAATTCAAGCCATTGCCTAAAAACGAGGGATGGCGATTGCCATCCTCTCCAATCCACGCATGTATCAACGGATGTTGGCGAATTGATTTGATGGCACGATGCAAATTGACTCGCACGGCACTTGCGGTTTTTCCGGACACGTCGGAAATCTCCTGATTGGAGAACCCTTGTGACCAAAGTTCAGCCACCTCACGCTGCGTGGGAGCCAGTTGTGAAATCAACTCTTGAATCAAACGTAGGAGATCGTCTCGTTCAAGCTTTTCCGCAGGGTCAAGCTCCTTCGATTCCAATAACGAACAAGCAAATGTTTCCTGCTCGTTAGCAAGCGGCTCACGTTTGTTTTGACGCAAACGATCCATCGCTTGATTTCGGCAGACGGTGTAAAGCCATGCCGGAATATTGGGTGGCAACTCGGCGGTCGAACAAAGTTTCAAAAACGTATGCTGCACGGCATCCCGCGCAGCACTTCCATCGCCACTGAGCAGCCTGGTCGCATACCGCACCAACGGGCGTTCGAATTCTTCGAGCGCCGCAAGCACTGCCTTTTTCCGTCTCTCTGCTTGAGTAAGCATGAAATTCCGTTCAAGGTTCAAAGTCGTATTTCAAAGGGATAACGGAGAGAAAAGCGATCCGTTACATCATTTTGAAATCTTTTTCCAAAGAACTTTCAAAACGTATTGTACGAAAAACACGAGCTGCCGAGCTTGTGGTTTGTACAGGCCACTAGTCAAACCCCAGAAAACTGTGCTTTTGGTGTGCGGCAAAATTGAAGTTTCTGGTGTTACCCAAACGGTGAAATCCGACCTGATTTTGCAGTCAGACTGGAAATCGCCAGTGTCAGCAATGTTTGCTTTTGAGTCAGTGAAGTTCGAGGATGGGCAGACAAGAACTTCAAGTTCAAGTTCTGTCATCTCTACCAGCAGATCGTTGTACGTTTGCCCAGCCACAAGATCGCT
>CAYZGP010000008.1:81697-84838 GCA_964478065.1 uncultured Pirellulaceae bacterium | reverse complement strand
GTTCAAGCGTTAGCTCATGTCTTTTGACAGATTTGGTCAACCGTCGCTCTACGGCTTCGATGTCTTGTGCGTTGGCCGAATCAAGCGGCGTCATTCCCAGAGGTACAAACAAAACTGCCAAAAGTGCGACGCAAAATTGCATGCATCGTGTTGTAAATGGTCGCGAATTATCACTAAGGATCATTTCTAATTCTCCGCTCTAAAAATTCCGCCACTATTAATTTCACTGCCATCGCCGGCGGACGGATTGCCGGAAGGACAAGAGACTCAACGGCTGCTAAAATCGACTCCGCGTAGAAAATGCGAGGCTCTGGTTTCAAACAGTTTAACACGAATTCATCACAACAAACTTCTTCTGCCGCACGTAGATTTCTTGTGCGAACCAGACCACAGGTTCCACCAAAAACAGACGCCGACAGTCCACTCAAGTCAGCAAACCACGGTCATAAAGTGGTTGCGATTGGGCGGCAGCCTAAGTTGAGCTGATGTCATCCAAAGGCAACTCGGGATCTGGTGCCGTTGGCCGTTGTGGCGAATCGGCCGAAATGAAAATTCCTGGCGGGAGCTTGGGTTGCAAAGGTGCCAGTGGATCAGCGACTGGTTCGATGGGTTCACTAATTGATTCAGAAGTTATCGGCTGCTCGGCGGACTGGCCACTATCGGAAATCGGTGTCTTTCCATTGGTGGATTCAGCTTCATCTTCAGTCGATTCCGTGATCCAACCCGTTGGGGAATGTGGCGTGATGATTGTGTCCGTCGGATCGATGCGGCCAAGATATTTTTGTGGGATGCGGCAATGGACCTTCATCATGTCTTCGCCATACTGCGTCGAGAGTATTTCACCTTTGGCGGCGATGTAAGCCAGTAATTTTCCGTTGCTGACATCCATCTCAATATCGACGTCTTGAAACGAACGGCTGAGAGCGTCGCTGACGACGGAGTGGAGTCTTTCAAATCCAAGGCTTGTTTTTGCACTCACCGGAACCGCGTTGGGGTAGCGGTTGGTGACCGCATCAAGCGTTGTCAAATTGTTCATCTGGTCGACTTTGTTGAGAACCAACAAAGTGTCTTTTTCTTCGATGCCGATTTCTTGAAGTACCTGGTAAACCGAAGAAATTTGCTCGGAGACTTTGGGGTTACTTGCGTCAGCAACATGAATCAAAAGATCGGCTTGGCGAGTCTCTTCGAGGGTTGCTTTGAAACTTGCGATCAAACTGTGTGGTAGGTCGCGAATGAATCCAACGGTGTCGCTTAATAATACCGGACCCCAATTGGGAAGTGCCCAGCGTCGGGTTCGCGTGTCCAGCGTCGCGAACAATTTGTCTTCGGCTAAAACTTTTGCATCCGTCAACGCATTCATCAACGTGCTTTTGCCGGCGTTGGTATAACCGACCAAAGACACCGTCATCGTGCCTTTGCGGGAGGCGACTTGTCGTTCTTTTCGTTTTTCGACTTTTGTCAGTTCAGTTTTCAAGTCGTGAATACGTTTTTCAACCAACCGACGGTCAGTCTCCAACTGCTTTTCACCAGGACCACGCATACCCACGCCCATCTTCAAACGAGAAAGGTGAGTCCACATTCGTTTGAGTCGAGGTAGTGCGTACTCAAGCTGTGCCAATTCAACGGCCAGCCGGGATTCGTAAGTCTGCGCATGGGTCGCGAAGATATCGAGAATCAATTCCGTTCGATCAAGAACTTTTGTGTTGAGTGCCACTTCAAGGTTGCGGTTTTGGGCAGGTGAAAGATCGTTGTCAAAAATCACCACGTCGGCTGCGTGAAATTCGACCAACTGATGAAGCTCTTCGACTTTGCCTTTACCCACATAAGTCGCCGTATCGGGTTTTTCGCGTCGCTGAATCATTCCACCCAGCACCACCGCTCCGGCCGTTTCGGCGAGACCTTGGACTTCGTCTAGCGGGTCGAAGTCGATGGCGTCATCATCGGGGAGGACGACGCGAACGACGATCGCAATTTCCTGTGCAACTTGTTGTGCTCGTTTCCTGTCCTGCACGTGCTGGGGTGGCTCCAAAAAAGATTAAATTGTCAGTGATCAGCGAAAAGTTAATAGTCAAAAATCAGTTGTGTGGTGGACAGTCAAAGCAGTGAGAGGTTCGCATAGGCAACGTCCGCTCGTCCGTTGTTTGACATGATGGGTCTCTTTATTTGTCCGATTCAGAGTTCTTTGATTCCTCTGTTGTGGTGGTTGTTTGCTTCGTCGAGTTGTCAGTTTTGTCGGCTGGTTGTTCGGCGCCTTGTTGATCTTTTTGTTCTTCTTTCTTAGCCGCGTCCTGGCCTGCACCCGTACCTGCCGCGTCTTTTTTGTCTTCTTTTTTTGCTGCAGGAAGCGCAACCATTTTGCCGGCTGTGAAGATCATATAAACCTTCGTGCCAACGGGCGGGATGTTCTCGGTAAAGGCTTGATAAAGCAAGCCACCATCAGTGTCCGTGCTTTGAACATTGACATCAATGCAGGCCGTTGAAAAATTCGAAAGGCAGACCATCTCGCCCGAGTCTGCATAATAGACTTGTTCTTTGGTGTCTGGGTCGGTCCAAAATTCACTTCCTCCAAACACCCATTGGTGCTTCATTGCCTTTTTTGTTTTTGCGTCTTGCACCCACTGCGAAGCATCTTGGGTCATGATCTTGGATGAGTCGGGATCGCGCCACATCAATTTAATTTTGATCACTGGACCCGAAACAGGACGATAGACAGGATCCCAAGACGACGGCTTGCCCGGTTCAATACCCAGCGGAACCAGCGCCCCATGCAAATGTGATGCAAGCGCGTTTGCCGAGATAACTGACTCGTGCTCCTTGGAGCCTTCCGGGCAGATGAACATTTCAAGTGGTCCAGCGTTCAAGCAAACGGTGCCCCCGATCATCACTGCTTTGTTTTTTAGATCGATCCAGACTTCCTGTTTTTCGTAAATCTTGGTCCAGTTTTTACCAATGTCGATCGTGTGTTTTACTGGCTTCTTGACTTCTTCGTCAGCATCGGAATAAGAATGTTTCTCTTGTTCTTCTCGTGGTTTCTCATCGGTGTTTTGGGATGCTGAGTCGGATTTTTGCTCGGACGCAAACAAGGGGGATGACTTGAAGTTGCCATCTTGATTGGTGGTGTCCGCTTGCGTTGTTGTGTCC
>CAYZGP010000008.1:64575-81597 GCA_964478065.1 uncultured Pirellulaceae bacterium | reverse complement strand
GGATGACTTGAAGTTGCCATCTTGATTGGTGGTGTCCGCTTGCGTTGTTGTGTCCTCTTGCGTTGTTGTGTCCGCTTGCTTAACCGGCTCTTGAGGCTTGGGGTTTTTGTTGGCCTCTTGCCGAGATTCAGGTTGGCTTTCTTTTTGGACCAACAATTCGCCATCGTCACTACAAGATGCGAACAACAAGATAAAGCACGGGATGACGAGACGGATGAGCGAAAACGATTTTTTCGTGAATCCCATTTGGAACCTTTGTTCGATGGTTGGTTTAGCTCAAACTTAATTGAGCGGTCGATAGTGAACGAACTCTAGTGAACGATTTAAGTATCGAATTTTATTATACCGGCCATTTCACAAAAGGCATTGGCAATGTTTGCGAAGAAACAGAGCTAATTTGGGCGGTTCAGGTGGTTTCCTCCCCTCTGCGGATTGATAAGATTGTCATCCCGATCAGAATCCTATTGCCAGCGATTATGCGTTGGTGTGGAAAGTAACATACGAGTCGAAGATGCCGTCGAAAACAAGTGAAAAGACAAAGCTTAAAGGCAAGTCGAATTCAAACGCCAGTTCGAAGAAAAAATCCAAACACGCAGCCGCACCCAATGGAGAATCCAACGCAAGTGAATCTGGCGTAAACCGTAATGGTGTGGTCGAGAAAAACAACTCGTCTGTCAAGGTCTGGCCGGGGGTAGAACTTGAAGGCGGTAACAAAAAGAAAGATTATCGCTTGCCCAAGATGTTTTCGGAGACAAGCGGAAAGAAGGCTGGCGAATCAGCAATCAGTTGGCTGGTAAACGAAAACGATTCACCAGATGCTTGGAAGCAAATCAACCGTTGGCATCGAAGCGGTTTTAAGTCGATTGTAAGCCGCAAAAATTCTGGTACCAAAAAGAAGAAAAACAAAAAAACAACTCTCAGACGATTGGCCAACGAGATTCTTGAAGCGGTCGTTGTGCAAGATCTCCATGTTACGACTTTCGGTGACGCAGCGATTCTTCTTGCGGCGTGCCATTGGATTCGCGTGATCGCGCAGCATTGTGAGTACGAAGACTGGAACGCGTGCGTTACAAAACTCCTTGAGATTTCACAGGCGGCAGAATCAACCGTCGACTTGGATCCATCGGTTTACCAAATCCTTGCGATCGAAGTCCCGTTGGCCGTCGCTTTTCAAATTCCCGAGACCGAAGATTATCGTGGCTTGGTCGTTCGTTGCGCCAAACGATTGTCACTGTCGGTTGCGGATATGCTTGATCACGACGGCTGGCCACATGGACGGTACTTGTCGGAATTCGGCGTGCTCGTTGCAAGCTGGATCCGTTCCCATGCGATGTTGACCAAAATGGACGTACCGCTTGAGGGCGAAGCAGCGGTGCAGTTCGAATGGATGGTTCGGCAAGTCATGCGAATGCTACGTGCCGATAGAACGTTGGCGTTTTCACCACCTGGTTCGCATCCCGCATCCAATTCGTTTTTGAAAACTTTATTGAAAGTATCAAACGACCCAAGCGATAAACCTTTGATCAAGCGGTTTGTTGAAAAGAAAGGCGATCCGAAGCGGAAATCGGGCAAGATTGATCCGAGCAACATTTCCGAATGGGCGATGGCGACGATTTTGCGAAGCCAATGGGATGCAAAATCTCCTCGCGTGTCGATCGATTACTCTTCTGGCGGTTGCCGATTGGAGATTGGAAGCGGCCTCCCTCTAATCGATGGCTCCGCAATGCCCAGCGTATCGCTCAATGGCGTGCCGATGCCGATTGATGGCGATTTTGAATTGGTTTGCGAGGAACGAACGGATGAAATTCAGTTTATTGAGTTGGAGGTCAGACTTGGTAGAGTCGAAAAAGGTGCAACACTTTCCAGGCAGTTTTTGCTTTCGCGCACCGAGCAATTTTTGCTGGTGGCGGACGCGATCGTTCCCGATTCGAAATCACAAATTGACTATCGCTGCAACTGGCCACTGGCGAATTCGATTGAAGGGATGCATGAATCGGAAACGCGCGAGGTCTACTTAAAAGACAAAAAGATTCGGTCGCTTGTTTTGCCGTTGGCACTTCCAGAATGGAAGGTCGGTCTTACAGATGATCGTTTGAGTTTTGAAGACCGCCATTTGAGTTTGGTACAGTCGATTAATGGAAGCGGGCTTTATGCTCCTTTGTTTTTCGATCTGAGTCCCAAACGTAGCAAGTTAAAACGAACTTGGCGGCAATTGACGGTCGGGGAAAATTTACAAATTGTGCCACGCGACGTTGCTTGCGCTTACCGTGTCCAGCTTGATCGGCAACAATGGTTCTTTTATCGAATTGTTTCCAGCTTGGGCAATCGAACCTTTCTGGGCGAGAACTTTGCTGGCGAGTTTTCGTTTAACCGGTTTGATAAAAAAGGAAACGTAACTTCTTTGATCCAAATCGATGCAACTGAATGACTGAGCAATTCAAACAGAACCTGTCAAATGTACGTGCCCGGATAAACAACGCGGCTCAAAACGCGGGGCGCGATCCCGCCAGCGTCCATTTAATTGGCGTTTCGAAATACGTTGACGCCCCGACGACGCGCGTGTTGGCTGAAGCCGGATGTTTGCAGCTAGGCGAAAGTCGACCACAACTGCTTTGGGAAAAACATGAAGCCCTCTCAAACGTATCGGATATTCGCTGGCACATGATTGGCCATTTGCAGCGAAACAAAGTCAAAAGGACGGTCGCGTGTTGTGACTTGATTCATTCGGCAGACAGTCAACGTCTGTTGACGGCGATCAACGCGGCTGGAGCTGAGTTGGGCAAGACCGTTGATGTGTTGTTGGAGGTCAATGTTTCGGGCGAGCTCTCCAAGCATGGGTTTGCCGATAGTGAACTAGAGCAAGCGTTTGCGTTCGTGGCAGAATTGAAAAATGTATCCGTCAAAGGCCTTATGTGTATGGCCGGGTTGGCGGTGGATGATTCAAAACGTGAATTCGCGATGCTGAAAAACTTGCAGCAAAAATTTGCTGATAACGTTCCAGCCAATGTTCAACTGACTGAACTGTCTATGGGGATGAGCGGCGATTTTGAAACAGCGATCGCCGAAGGCTCAACCATGGTCCGAGTCGGGTCGGCGTTGTTTGAAGGAATTGATCGGTGAGCAGTCAGCATTGCGAAAAATATGTTCCTTCGCCTCGTCAGGATAGATAACCCAAAAAGCTCATTCATTGAATCGAGCCGCCAAAGCCTTGTTTTTTGTAGACAATTTGAACAGCTGGATTCATGTTGCAATGAAAATTAGCTGCGGATAAGGGAAAAGCTAACGCGGCAATGATAAAATTGCTCTCAAATCAACTTGGGGTCCCCACAAAGTCAGATTAAACTAGTGGGGATTAACTTTCCCGTTAAAGAAATTTGTTGTGTCCGAAATAGAATTAGATACCCTTACCACACGGCTTGAAAGTTTGTTTGATTGAGAATCGCTTTCCTTTCACTCTACATCTTGTCTCATTATTCAACTTGATCAGACTTGGGGTTTTCATGACTCGCCTCTGTTACATTTTTACTCTCGCCATTTTGTTTTGTGGTGTGATCTTTGCCTGCGGTAACTCTGTGTCTGCCCAGGTTGCGACCGACAAGAGCGGATTTCGCTGGGACATGATGGCTGGCGGCGCCATCGAAGACGGAAACGACGATATGTTTGACGGTGCTTTTGCGCTGTATCTGGACTCGGATAATTTTGCGCCTGGAGCGGGCGTACAAAAAGGAAAAAGTTATGTCTTCGGCCCGTCGCCGCTGGGTAACGTGACGATCACGCGGCATCTATTGGTGGTCGAGGATCCGGTTGGATTGGTTTATGCCGATACCTATCACAACACTACCAAAGACACGATTAAGATTTCGCCGAGAATCTATTCCGATTTTGGTGAAGCTGCGACGCCACAAAAAATCACTGGCAAAGGTGGCGGGATGGTTGCAATGATTTATCCGCACGGCGCGCCCCGACCGACCGCGGTTTGTTTATTCGGTGATAAAAATACGACGTACCTTCCGCAAATGTCTGGCAGCGGTGACACGTACTGGTTCGAATATCCTGAAATGGAACTTGCGGCCGGTCAACGGAAAACGGTTGGCTATTTTGTTGCCCAGCGTGCTCGTGGCGACGGGAACGATCTCTATCGAAGTGAAGAAGCGTTCATGCAAAGCCTCGCAAAGATGAGTTCAGTTGGAAATTTTAATTTTGTGAATCTTCCCGGCATGGGGCTTTTTGATACCGGCGATCTTGAGTTGGTGGTTCAATCTCCCAACGATTTCATTCGGACTCGAAAGAAGGATGAAGTTTATGGCAGGCTGCTGACGCGCGAATTTGAGTTGGTGACCGACATCGGCAAGCGCACTTATTCGGCTGAGCAAATCGTCAACGCGTACAACGTTGGGGACGGGCGTTACAAAATTGCTTCGGATGATGGTTCGGTTTTGGAAGGGACGTTGGCGCCGGAAAAGGTCAAGTTCGAACTCTCTGACGGAGGAACGGGTGAGATTGAATTGAAAAACGTCGCACGACTGGTTCCACGCATTCCCGATTCGAAAGTGAAACGCAAAGTAGGAAAGTGGTTTGAGTTCAAGACACCGATCTTTGTGTTTGCCAGTAACGAAAGGCTGACTGGCCAATTCAGCACCGATCATTTTGAGATTCATACCGAAATCGGAAAATTGGATTTGCCGATCAAGTCAATTCGCTCTATCCAGTTGGCACGCGGAGGGACTGGGCTGAGTTCACAATTCACGACGACAGACGGACAGCGTTTTTCTGGAATTATCTATGACAAATTCAACATCAAGATTTTCGATGGCTCAGTGAGAGAAATTTCGCCCAAAGAATTAACCGCCGTTTTTCTTAATGACTTGTCAGGGAAAATGTCTAAAACAAGTGGTAAGAAACAGGCTTATATCGAGCTTAACAAGAACGATTTTCTTTACGCTGAATTGATGACCAGCGAGCAAAAGCTTGAGTTCGAAACGGACTTTGGTACGCGTGTACTAAACCCTGAGCAAATTTCTGGCTTAAAATCGCTACCTGGATTGAAAGGCGGAATGCAGATTTCGTTTTGGGATGGATCGAAATTGCGAGGTGACTTAACCAGTGATCATTTGCGGTTAAAAATTCTTGGCAAGGAAATGAAGATCCCCGCTCAGATCATAAAGGGCTTTAAGAATCCGATGGCTCAACCTCCTCAAGCGATCAAGGAGCGGTATATCAAATTGATTCGGCAACTGGGTAGCAAAAAGTACGAAGAGCGCGCCGCTGCCGTCCAAACGCTTGAGCCGGACAAAGATAAGATCCGTGGCCTATTGAAATCGCAATTGGATAAGGTCGACATCGAAACCAAGGCGCGGATCTGGAAATTACTTCCAGATGAAGACCGTCCAAAAAGAGCGAAGTAAACCTCCAATACTTCCACGTTTTGGTCTCAAAAGCTCCGCAATTCGTTAAACACTTTCCATTTTAATGCATTTCGGAAGTTTTCTTGACCGGATTACACCTTACTCAGCTAGCTCCGCGATAGGTTTTTAGTAGATTAAGCAATCTAAGTTCGATTAAACGCGCAATCAATTAATCGGAATTTATAAAAATCAATTAGTTAGTGGCCGCGTCCCCCATTTCGTGGCTTGGATAATTCATCAGGAGTATTGCCGATCATGTCGACCAATGAACTTTCGGGAGATTCCCGGGGTACCTTTTTAGGTCACCCAAAAGGGCTGTTCGTTCTCTTCTTTGCGGAAATGTGGGAACGATTCTCCTACTACGGCATGCGAGCGTTGCTGATTCTTTATCTGGTTAAGCATTGGGCGTTTAGCGATGGCGAATCAAGCGTTATTTACGGTGCGTACACGGCTTTGGTTTACATCACGCCTGTAATCGGTGGTTATTTAGCAGACCGATATCTGGGGCAAAGAAAGGCGGTGTTGTTTGGGGCGGTGCTCCTGACATTCGGCCACTTCTTAATGGCATTCGAAGGCGAAGGCGGCCACGAGGGTTTTGCCATCAACATGTTCTGGATGGCGTTAGCGTTTATTATCGTTGGCTCTGGATTTTTGAAAGCCAATATTTCCGTCATTGTTGGTCAGCTCTATACGCGAACCGACCCTCGCCGTGATCCCGCGTACACAATTTTCTATATGGGTATCAATCTTGGTGCTGCGTTGGGTGCGATTGTTGCAGGTTGGCTGGGTGAGACATACGGTTGGAAGTATGGTTTCGGTGCGGCCGGAATTGGAATGCTGTTGGGATTAATTGTGTTCATCTGGGGAACGCCATTGTTGTGTGGTCGTGGTGAATCGACTAATCCAGAAAAGCTGCAAGAAAAAGTAGCTGGAATCAAATTCGAATGGCTGCTTTATTTCTTAAGCGTTCTCGGCGTCGTAGTTGTGTTCTTTTTGATTCAGTACCAATCGGTCGTCGGATACCTATTGGGGATCGCGGGTGCAGCGCTGGTTTTTTACGTTATTTTCACAGCCGTTACACAGCTTCCTTCAGAAGATCGAGATCGAATTTTTGCCGCGATATTTTTGATCTTTGGTTCGATTTTGTTCTGGGCATTGTTCGAGCAGGCTGGTTCCTCGTTGAACCTTTTCACGGATCGTTCGGTGGATCGAGAGATTTTTGGGTGGGAAGTTCCGGCTTCGATTTTCCAATCGATCAACGCGATTTACATTGTGTTATTGGCGCCGGTGTTTGCCGCCCTTTGGACATTCTTGGGTAGGGCAAATATGGAGCCTTCGGCGCCTGCGAAATTTGGATTGGGAATGATCCAGTTGGGACTGGGCTTCCTTGTTCTTGTTGCGGGTGCACTTTCCGCTGGTGCAGGAAACTTGACTCCTGTGATCTACATCTTCTTGATCTATTTACTACATACGATGGGTGAGCTTTGTCTTTCGCCTGTTGGATTGAGTGCGATGAACCGGTTGGCACCGGCGCACATGGCTAGCGTGATCATGGGAACCTGGTTCTTTGCATCTGCGGCTGGTAACTACGCCGCTGGACTGATCGCCTCCGCAGTTGGAGCCGAAGATGCGGGACCGGAAGCTGTGACTGACGTTTACTCAAAAGTTGGTTGGGCAGCGATTATCGTGGGCGTGGTGGTCATTTTGATCTCGCCATTGGTGAAGAAATTGATGCATCTCGACACGCTTGTTGATGAAAAAACCGCCAAAACTAAATAATCCCAAGTGATTTGAAATCAAGCACGGGTCCGCCCGTGCTTTTTTTACGCGCTAATCATGGCGTAGCACCTCGCCTAGCGAATTTTCTTTGAAGCGACCTTGCGACAATAGTAAACCACCATGGCATCGCCGAGCGGGTCTTTGTGTAGTCCGGTTTTGACATACTTCATGCCAAGCCGTTTCATCAAATTGGTTGAGGCTATATTTGCTTCGTCGGCAATGGCGGTGAATTGGTGGGTTCCGCTTGCCTCAAGCGCGTTCAGCACTGTTGTAGCGGCTTCGGTGGCGTAGCCTTGGCCCCAAGCAGTTTGTTTAAATCGCCAGCCAAGTTCCAAGTCTTCGTCGTTGCGTTGTTCATTGAAAAAGTTCATTGGACGGACCAGTATCCAGCCGATGAATTCACATATGTTGGTAAGCGTCACACCCCAAATCCCCCAGCCTTTGATCGGATCTCGATAGGACATCATCCGCGGAATGTATATGTTTTCGATTTCGTCCCGTGTCGATGGCGTGCCGCCGTTGATGTAACGCATGACTTCCGGATTCCGGTCAAGCTCGAAAAGTAAATCCGCATCGTTTTCGGTCATGAGCGCGTACGAAAGCCGATCGGAGTTTTTGATTTCTAGAGGCATGGCTGGCCTAATTGTTTTAGATTCTGTGTTTTAGATTCCGAATCCGAATGTCGTTAAAGAGACATGAAGTATACGGAATTGTTCGCAGAAGTCGCGTCAGCAAATGTATGTAGCCGGAGTCGCCAAACTTCGGTTTTTGCTGAAAGTCCTGAATCCTGATGAATCCAGCTACAGGAAAACTCAGTGGTTCTTCAAGCTGAAATGGATAGTTTATCCCTGCCATGGCACGTCGATCGGTGGCGCTCACGCGCAGCATGTGCCTACGGCTCCGTGAAAACATGCACTCGTAAATTCAGGTCGCACCACTAGCTTGTGATTTGAGAGCGAAGGACCTTGAGGGCGTCGTTTAGCTTCAAAAAAGTCACGGTAAGAGTCGGCACATAATATCAGAAATTGAATAGCGTAAATGGATCGCGCCTTGGCTCGCAATTGTCCGAGGCAGCAATCCACTTTGCTAAAAATCAATCTTCAGATTTAACGCTTGTCGATCGAAACGAACTCGCGACTGTTCGGGCCATTGTAAATCTGACGCGGACGGCAAATACGTTTGGTTGGCGATTCGTGCATTTCTTTCCAGTGGGCGATCCAACCTGGAAGTCGGCCAATTGCGAATAGAACGGTAAACATTTCAACCGGAATTCCCATCGCACGATAGATCACGCCCGAGTAGAAATCCACATTCGGGTAAAGTTTACGCTTTACAAAGTACTCGTCTTCCAAAGCGACCTTTTCAAGTCTCTGAGCGATATCAAACAGTGGATCATCCAGATCAAGCTCGTTCAGCAATTTGTCGCAGGCTTTCTTGATGATCGTGGCGCGCGGGTCAAAGTTCTTGTAAACGCGATGGCCAAAGCCCATCAGGCGGAAGCCATTTTCTTTGTCTTTCGCCATTTTGACATATTTTTCGACGTCGCCGTTGTCTTCCTGGATTCGAGTCAGCATTTGAACGCAGGCTTCGTTGGCTCCACCATGAAGCGGTCCCCACAAAGCACAGATGCCGGCCGAAATCGAAGCGAACAAGTTTGAATCTGCCGAGCCAACCATGCGGACGGTTGACGTGCTACAGTTTTGTTCGTGGTCAGCGTGCACGATCAACAGCATGTTGAGGGCTTCGACGAACGTCGGGTTGACTGTGTATGGTTCGCATGGAACCGAGAACATCATCTGCAAGAAGTTTTCGCAGTACGACAGTTCGTTTTGCGGATAAGCAAACGGTTGGCCTGCTGATTTGTTATGGCTGTATGCCGCGATCGTCGGAAGTTTCGCCAACAAACGCTGGATGGAAATTTCAACTTGTTTCGGATCGTGCGGATCGAGAGAATCTTGATAGAAAGTCGACATCGCGCTGACAACGCTGGACAGAATCGCCATCGGGTGGGCGTCACGAGGAAATCCGTTGTAGAACAAACGCAAGTCTTCATGAAGCATCGTGTGGCGACGGATGGAATTTCGAAAATCCGTGAGCTCAGTCTCAGTTGGCAATTCACCATAAATCAAGAGATAGGCGACTTCGACGAAATCGCAATTCTTGGCGAGTTCTTCGATCGCGTAACCACGATAACGCAAAACGCCTTCTTCGCCGTTAAGGAACGTGATAGCGCTTTTGGTTGAGCCGGTGTTGACGTAGCCTTCGTCAATCGTGATCAATCCCGTTTGCTTTCGCAGTACGCCGATATCGATGGCTTTTTCATTTTCCGAGCCCTCGACGACTGGAAACTCCAACTCATGACCTTCGCACTGAATTTTGGCCACATTTGACATAGATTCTTTTCCTGAAGTGACGGTACTCACTGGTATTTCACCAGTTTGTTGTCTTTAAATGGTGTGAGATTTGCGATCTGATGATAGTAAACTTCCAGATCAAAGATGGCCAGTTTAACCATTTTTTCCGCTAAATGAAACTGACCTGAAAGAAACTAACCTGAGCAGATAGGGAAAATAGAATTTCCACGATAAGTCTCAACGATTGATTCGTATTATGGCTCTTTCGGTCTTTGCCATTTTCAAACGTCGCTATTTTGGCGGGGCAACTTCATCTGTAAAATATTCGACCGGAATTTCGCGTCGAAGTTTTTCCATGTGGGCTTTGAAAGCCGCGTTGCGTTTGGCGTCAAGCAGGCGTTTCTTGATTTCGACTTGTGCCTCGCGGAACGGCGTTCGTGAGTCTTCAGTGCGTTCAAGCACGCGGACGATGTGGAATCCGTCTCGTGTCTCAATGATGTCGCTTAATTCTCCAACGGGCAGGTTGAAGATGGCTTCGTCAAGTTCTTTGAGCACCAACGCGCCTCGTGAAGTTGGGTCATGTTGCCCACCAACGGAAGCCATGAATCCATGCGATTTTTTCTTGGCGAGTGCCTCGAGCGAAGCACCATGGACTACGAGGTCGCTAATCTCTTCGACCATGCGGCGTGCTTCTGCGCGGGAGCTGGTCCGATCGAAACGGATCATAAATTGTTCCCATTTTGATTTTGCCGGAATCGCGTATGACTCAATGTTCTTTTGATACTCGTTGAGCATTTCATGGTGAGGAATGTCATCGTCGATATTCAGTTGTTGCTGCAACAGATGGCGAGTTAGTTGTTCCTCGCTCCACATTCGCCGCATCTTGCGAAGAGAAGAGCCTTGAACGCGAAGTTGAGCATCCAATTCGGCGGCTGATTTAACGCCGGATTTCTTGATCATTTCGCCCAACGCGTTTTCGTCGAACCCTTGGCCAGCTTGCTCAAGAATGCTTTCTAGTTCGACTTCGGGCGGAAGGCTTCTAAGTCCGCCGACAAAACGAATTTTCGCCTCGACGAATTGTGGCAAGAGTTTGGGCAGTAAGTGCTTTCTTGCGTCGGCTTTGACTGACGCTGGCGCGGATCCCATGACTTGTTCAATTCGTTGATTGATGTCAAACAGGAGATCGCCTACAAAAATCGGTTCGCCTCCAACGATCGCCATGACTCTACCCGGCTCAAACGATTTTTCCGTTTCCTGCTTCATGGCCTTGGGCTTGGTTGTGGTGGGAGTTTGGAGACTGGCTATTTTTTCGGTGCCTAGAGTGCTGATTTTCTTTGACGTTGGATTTTTGAAGGAGCGATCCATATTTGAGGTTTCAAAGCCAACAGTCTCCAGCTTTGAATCACGAGAAAACGAACCACTGGAAATATCCTTGGAGGAGTTGCTTGAAAATGCGTTTGAAAAACCGTTGGCGTTTAAGTCCAAGGTTTCGGTTTGTACCGGCGCACTGCCAGATGAGTTTCGACTGGAAGACCCGGTAGTGGATTCGGGACTGGTTGCGATATTGCGACTTTGCGAACCATTGTTTTGAGGTGCGGTTGTTGGAGATCCGCCAAAAGATCCGCCACCTGCAAAAGCTCCCCCTCCGAAAGATCCGCCGCCTCCGAAAGAGTTACCATCAGAAGCCCCGGCTCCAAAAGACCCGCCGCCAAATGAATTGTTGGTCGGCGCAGAAGTCGCTACTGGCTGGCTCTCGCGAATAATCGAGTTGGATGCTGTTGCGTTGGACGGTGCGAACGTTTGAGAATTTGTACTCGGGGGCTGTGCCGGGCGATTGGGAGCGGTTTGATTGGGAGCGGCTTGATTTAGTGCGTAATTATTCGGAACTGGTTGAGTTGGGGCTTGTGTGCGCGGGGCGTTCCAAAGTGAACTCTTAATGGATTGACTTGATGGTGCAGGCTTGTTGATCGGATTTTTGGTTTGAGTGACCGGTTGTTTCCATGTTTCAGATTTCATGGGCCGTGGCGAGATGTTGGGATGAATTGTATTGGTTGGTTTGGCTGCCACGCGCGGGCGAATTGGTTGATTGAAGTACGGATCGGGCGTTCCGGAAACCTGCGCGGATTGGCCGATTGAAACCAAGCCCAATGTTGGGACGTAGAACGCCAAGAGAAAGACAAAACAAAGTGTACAGTTAGTTGAAATTCGATAGGTCTTCATGATCCAGCCGAATGAAGGATGTTTTGTCGTAAATAATTCCAGACCGTACGAACAATCATCCAGATCTGTTCATACAAAGTCGAGATTCGCCACCACGTTCTCGTACATGCGCGTAGATACACGCCATACTTTCGAGATAGTGGCGTGGGAGGTTAGAGAAATCAGGCAGGTGGCTGCAAGAGCGATTTCACAAGTGCCAGCATTTTATTGGGCAAGATTTTGGTTTCTTTAAGCGTCACCATCGCGGTTTCGTCGTCGATAATTCGAACCATCGGGCGGACTTTTGAAAGCTGCGTAAACCGGGCTTTATCCTGAAATTTGAAGGTCAAGTATTTATCCTGCATTGAAATCGAGGTGATTTGCCAAACGGCCGCTTCCAATTTCAATTCGGAAACAGTCAACAGTCTCACAACCGGGCTTGGCAATTTCCCAAACCGATCCCGAAACTCACTTCGAAGTTCTTCAATTTGATCAAACCGCTCCAGCCGTGTCAGTCGCCGATAAAGATCAATTTTCTGGCGACGATCACTGACATAATCATCAGGCAAAAAGGCAGCAACTGGCAAATCAATCTCAACATGAATCGACATTTTTGCTGGCATGTGTTTTAGCCGGCGCACGGCAGTCTCAAGCAATTGGCAATACAATTCGTAGCCAATCGTCGCGATGTGACCGCTTTGTTGGGTGCCTAGCAAGTTACCCGCTCCGCGAATCTCAAGGTCGCGCATTGAAATTGCGAAACCCGCTCCCATTTCACTGAACGTCTCAATCGCCTGCAATCGTTTTGCTGCGGTCGGATTCAAATGTTTGTGTGGCTCAAGTAGCAAGTAACAATATGCTTTGTGTTTGTATCGCCCTACCCTGCCTCGCAACTGGTGGAGATCGGAAAGCCCGTATCGATCGGCGTCGTTAATAAAGATCGTGTTGGCGTTGGGAATATCCAAACCGCTTTCAATGATTGTCGTTGCGATCAAGACATCAAAGTCGCCATTGATAAAGTCCGTCATCACTTGTTCCAACTCGCGCTCATTCATTTGACCGTGACCAAATCGAAAAGTGGCTTCGGGAACGAGTTTTTCAAGTCGATCTTTGATGATGTGAATATCGTTTACGCGGTTGTGAACAAAGAACGCTTGTCCGCCGCGATTTAGTTCACGTAGAAGTGCCGAACGAATGACTTTCGCGTTGTACCTTAGAACTTTTGTGTCAACAGGTGATCGCTCTTCGGGTGCGGTTTCCAGATTCGAGATGTCACGAACACCAACCAGCGACATGTGAAGCGTTCTTGGGATAGGCGTCGCTGACATGGTTAACACGTCGACGCTGCTGCGGAGTTGCTTCAATCGCTCTTTATGTTCGACGCCAAAACGTTGCTCTTCATCGATCACGACCAAACCAAGGTTGAAGAATTTGACGTCTTTGGAGACCAAGCGATGAGTCCCAATACAAATGTCAACTTTCCCTTTAGCCAGGTTCTCGATGTTCTCTTTGATTTCTTTGGACGTACAAAAACGGCTGAGTTTGGCGATATCTAGCGGAAACTCGCCCATCCGCTCTTTGAAGTTTTTGTAATGTTGCTCAGCGAGGACCGTGGTGGGAACGAGGATTCCGACCTGATATCCATTTTCGACGGCCTTAAACGCGGCACGCATGGCGACTTCGGTTTTTCCGAATCCAACGTCGCCGCAAAGCAAACGATCCATCGGTTGGGCCCGCTGCATGTCTTCTTTGATCGCTGCGATCGCAGAAAGTTGGTCGGGCGTTTCGTGGTGCGGAAACATTTGTTCGAATTCGTTTTGCCAATCGGTGTCACGCCCAAACGCGATTCCGTTTTGGCCATCTCGTTTGGCTTGGACCTCGATCATTTCGGCAGCCAAATCGGTGATGGCCGATTGAACGGAGGCTTTTTGTTTCGCCCAGGATTTGCCACCGATCTTTGCCAGAACCGGTCGCGTTTTTGTGCCGCCAATGTATTTTTGAACGAGGTCGATCTTTGTCGCAGGCACGTAAATTTTTGTGCCGCCGTAAAATTCCAGTTCCAGATGCTCGGTGTTCTGGCCTTCTTTGTCCAGCATTTTCAAGCCGCGGAAACGGCCGATCCCATGTGCGAGATGGACGATCAAATCGCCTTCACGCAAATTGAGAAAGCTGTCAATGGCTTTGCTTAAACGTTTGCGGCCTTTTCGGCGAAGTTCCGTCCGGTGGAACATTTGGTCACAACCGATCAAGATTTGTTTGGAGTCTCTCAGTCGAAATCCGTCGTGAACGCAGCCCAGTCCAACGTGCAAATTGCCTGAGGCGGAGGCTGCGGTTGAGGAAAGAATCTCGGTGACGCGCGGGATTTCGCCTTCGACTCGCGCGAGTACGAGGACTTCAAATTCTTCTCCGCTCGTGTCCCGCGCCAAACGGTCGACTTGCATTTTTAGATCGCCGATATCGCCGCTGAATCGTTCAACCGAATCAACCGGCAGTTGCCATCTGGCTCCGAGATGGCCGGCGGCAACTTTGCTCGCCGTGGCTGCCTTTAATTCGGCCCAGTGTTTGCAAACGTCGGCCCAGCTAAAAAGCGTTTGTATGTCGGCGCTTCGTTCTAAGTATCGTTTGGCGGATTCGTTTAACTCTTCGGGTTCGACGAGTAGCAGCAAAGTATCGTCGGGCAAGAAATCGACGAGATGGCCGTCACCAACATGATTTTGATGGTGGTCTTCCGATAAAACAGTGATTTCAATTTGTTGAAGCTCAATATTACTCCGCTGCGTTCCAGCGTCGAACTGGCGAAGGGATTCGACTTCATCGTCGAACAATTCGATTCGCACGGGGCCTTCCCAGTCGGGCGCATAGACATCGATGATCCCGCCACGGCTGGAGAACTCGCCCGGAAGCTCCACCGCGCTCGTCCGATGGAATCCTTGTTCGATCAGCCATTCAACAAACGATTCGACGTCCAGTTGTTGCCTGTTGGCGATCACACGCGAGTTGCCGGAGATTGATTCTTGAGAAGGAACCGGTTGAAGCAACGAAGGAACGGTCGCGACCACAATTGGCGAGTGGTCGCCGTTGATGAATGATTTGATCAGCCTGAGCCGGTCGCCATATTCAACGTCGACGGTGACCGAAGAGTCGGTGCCGGGAAGACAAGCCGGAAATCGATCGACCATTCCGCTGAAGAATGTTCCCAGGTCGTCAAGCAAATTGTCTTGGCTTTTGCCGTCAGGAACGACGACCAAGATGTTTTTGAATTCAGTGGCCAGTGAACTGGTGAGCAGCGCGCACGCTGATCCCCAGACGGAGTCAAATGTTGCTGTCTCACCTCGGCGAAGTGTTTCAATGCATTTGGCAAAGTCAGTGTTGGCAGCGAATTTTTCTGGCAACGTAAGCAGACGTTCAGCCGCCAGAATGTGCGGGGCTACTTCTACCATTGAGGGGGCATTTTAGTTGGCGGCGTCAGAATCGCCAAGGTTGCTTTTGCGAGGCTGCATCTGGCTTTCTGGTGTCAAGTCTCGTCTTAGTATGTTGGAGCCAGTTTGCGCTTATGAGGCCATGTTGGAATAATGGCTTAATTTTGCGCTCCGATGTTTACTCGCTGGGTCCGCCCCCGTAACCCAAGTCTTCTTGCGGGTCCATTTGTTTTACGCGAAAGTTGCCAATGTTGTTGGCTTGGTAGATTTTTCCAGAATTGACATCGAGTGCGGTCAGCCATTGATCGCCGTAACAGTACGTGTCAATGATTTTAATGTGACCCAAGTCGAGGATGTCGCCTTCTGTTTGTGGCGTGTGTCCTACGACTGCAATTTTTCCGCTCATGTGAATTCCCGGTGGGAACTCGCGAATGTGAGTCCAAAAAACCAGATCGTCTGGCTGTTCGGGCAATGGCGTGCCGGCATCGTAATTCGCGTGAATGAAAAAGTGACTGTCCGTTTCGTAAAACCGAATGCAATGACTTAAGAAAGTCAGATGGTGCTGCGGGATGTTTTCGATGCGGCCGCCATAGCTCGCCAGCGTTGCATTGCCACCATGTTGAAACCAGAATTCAAAATCAGAGCCGCCGTTTTGAAGGGCTTTGTACATCATCAACTCATGGTTGCCGATCAGCGGAACGAATCGACATTCGGAAACCAGTTTCAATAGCGTTTCAATGACGTCGGCGGATTCCATACCACGATCAACGTAGTCGCCAATCCCAATGATCGTGTCATCAAGTTTGGGATCAATTTCCGCAAGGAGTTTATTGAGAGCGGTGCCACAGCCGTGGATGTCGCCGATTGCAATGGTTCGAGGCATGAAAAGTAGTTTTGGGGACTTAAAGTTAAGCGGTAAATCATACGCCACGCCGATTTTCGCACAAGGTTAACTCGTTGGCTACTCTTGTTGGGGGCTTGGGAGGTTGGGGAGAACGTGGGGAGAGTTGGTGGATTTTTTCGCTGCTTTACCGAACTTGCGTAGCCCAATGGCTCGTCAAAGCGTAATGGCAAGCACGTTTGAATTTTTCTTTTAGAGAATCCGAACGGAGTCGTCGGACAGTTGTGAAAGTCACAACGCCAATTCGGCAACGGCGACAAAAAACGCGTGGGTTTGTTTGTTTCCACAATTCGGACCACGGGTTAATCCGAGTTGTTGAACCCGGATTGGGGTTCGGTTTGCGCGGCACTATCTAGCGTGCGCTTCGCGACACTGGGATTGGAGGAAAACCCTTTTGAGGTATCGCGCTTACTCTTGGCTTTTTCATTTCTTCAATTTTTTCATAAACGCGATTCGCGCCAAAATTGACGTTTGCGTTTTGCGTTGTTCTTCCGTCAACTCCCCAAGCTCTACTCGTTCCGCACGCACGATGATTGGGGCAACGTTTGATTGAAGCAGCATCGCGATTCCTTTGGCCTTGAGAGCGTAGCGGACCGCGCCAGTTTGCTTGGTGAAATTGGAGTCCTCAAGTTTAAGCTCAATTGATTCCTTGTCCGATTTAGGGATCTTGAATTGAAATTTAACTTTAACGTCGAACGGATGACGTGGCGCGGGATCAAGCGCTACTGATTCGATTTTGACTGGTTTGTCATCGCAAGTGATTTTGAGACCTTCGGTGACTTTTGCTGGTGCCGATTTGTTGAACTTGGCTAAGAGAGCTTTATCGAAAACGGTCGCTTTCTCAGAGCTTGAATCGGTGGAACTTGAATCGGTCGGGCTTGAATCGTCCGGATTTGAATCAACTGGTTTAGAATCAACTGGTTTAGAATCAACTGGTTTAGAATCGGAAGGCTTTTTGTCAGTTT
>CAYZGP010000008.1:9181-64475 GCA_964478065.1 uncultured Pirellulaceae bacterium | reverse complement strand
GAATATTAAGCGCGAATATTAAGCGCGAATATTGAGCGCGAACGCAATAAACAATTCGATTTTCAGTCAACGCTTGGCGTTGTCAAAGACGGAACTAAATCATGTATTACATTGATCCGCACCTTCACATGGTGTCGCGAACCACGGACGATTATGAAACGCTTGCCAAAATGGGCTGTGTCGCGATTAGCGAACCCGCTTTCTGGGCTGGGTTTGATCGTGGAAGTGGCGAAAGTTTCCGCGACTATTTTCGCCAACTCACCGAAGTCGAACCCAAACGCTCGGGCCAATATGGGATCAAGCATTTCACTTGGCTTTGCATTAACGCCAAAGAAGCCGAGAACGTCGAGCTTTCACGTGAAGTCCTGAAGATCATTCCTGAGTTTCTTGACTGTCCCAATGTGCTCGGGATTGGCGAAATCGGATTGAATAAAAACACGCGCAACGAAGCCATTATTTTTCAGGAACACGTTGAACTGGCGCTGCGATACGAGCAGCAGATTCTGATTCACACACCGCACCTTGAAGACAAGTATCAGGGGACGCGAATGATCCTTGATATGCTTGCCGACCATCAGCTTGATCGGTCACGCGTGTTGGTCGATCACGTCGAAGAGCACACGGTCGGTGCCGTTCTCGAAGCCGGATACTGGGCCGGCATGACGCTATATCCAGTTACCAAGTGCACGCCGGCCCGCGCGGTGGACATCATTGAACGACACGGCGCCGAGCGATTGTGTGTTAATTCCGCTGGCGACTGGGGGCCTTCTAAACCGACCGCCGTTCCAGATTTGATCTTGGAGATGCGGCGACGCGGTCATTCTGAAAGTCTGATTCGCAAAATTGTCTACGACAACCCGCGTGAGTTCTTTAGCCAAAGCAAGAATTTTTCGCTGCCAGATCCTGGATCACGTGCTGGAGTTTAGATTGGTGAGTTAGATTGGTGGAGGTTAGTCAATCGGGCATTGCCGCGAGGCTCTTACGGCCGCCGCGGTTATTCCTTCAATCATGCTTAATCTAGACACTGCTTAGTTCGTTGCGATGCCTTGTTCCGCGTTCTTGCCGACTTGGCTACGGAAAGGCTCTTTGCGTTCGAATCTGGCGAGCTGCTCTTTGCAAATTGACTTCTTGGAACCGGGAGCGACTTCGATTGCTTTTTTAGCCCATTTGATGGCCTCGTCGAAGTCTTCAAGCTCGGCATAAGCCGCGGCCAGGGTGTCCAAGTGATACCAATCTTTCTCTTTGGAATACTTGCAAGCCTTGGTGGCCTTTTCAACTGCCGCTTTGCCATCACGATACGATTTATCGGGGCAAGTCGCGAGGAACCAAGCGAATCCATTTAAGGTTTCATCCAATTCAGGAGCCATTTTTTCCGCGGCCATAAAATCAGCTTTGGCCTTTTCAAAGTCGCCTTTGCCAAGCCACGCAACACCGCGGTTGGAAAGTGCAAACGGGCTCTCAGGATCAAGTTCGGTGTGTTTGGTGTGGTCAGCAATTGCTTTGTCAAACTTGTTTTGGCTCACGTAGCAAACGCCCCGGTTTCCATAGGCGATGGAAAGCGATGGTGCATAACGAATGGCTCGACCCAAGTCGTAGATCGCTTCGTCGGTTTTACCGCGCTTAAACAAAACCCAGCCTCGTGCGTTCAAAGCCATTGCGTTTTTGGGCTGAGCTTCAACGGCAAGATTGGCTTGATTGTAAGCTTCTTCGAGATCGTCCTGGATCAAAGCGATGTTACTAAGGCCGACATGGGATTCCGAATCGGTGCGTGCTTCTTTCATCGTGAGTGCCTTAAGGTAGTCCTCTTTCGCTCCCGGCAGATCGTCCACTCCGATCTTCGCACTTCCGCGACTGATATACCAAAGTGCATGTTTGTCGTTGAGCTTAATCGCTTCGTTGTACGCTTTTAAAGATTGCTTGTAATCGTTGAGTGCATAAAACACCAATCCGATGTTGTAATGGGCGTTTGCAAGTTTTGGGTTCAGCTCAATCGCTTTGCGAATGTCCTTGGCGGCCAAAACGTATTTGCCTTGTGCCTTGAGCACCATCCCGCGATTCATCCAGGTCACAGGATTTTTTGCATTGATCTTGAGCGATTGATTGAGGTCGTTAAACGCTAACCCGTATTGCTCAAGGTCGTGGTAAATCATTCCGCGATGAGCTAATGCAATATCGTCTCTATCGCTATCCTTGATTCGTTTGCTGAAATGCTTCAACGCCATGTTCATGTTCATGACGTTTCGTAGCAGCAACCAGCCCGGATCATCATCCAGCGAACACCACTTGCCATTGACTTCATCAATCGTGCGAATGCTGCCTTCGAATGCGTAGCCAACTACCTTTTTGTAAATCTTGGTTTCGGAGCTGGAGGAGACGACGACGCGATCACCCTCTTGCTGGGCGTTTAGCTGTGAAGTTGAAAATGCGCTGAACAAAATAGCGATCACGAACACGAATTTGAAGGAAGGGGACTTGCTCATTTTTCTTACAGTTTGATTACGGTTCGAAGTTTTTGTAAAAGTCATTTTTGGGTAATTTGCAACTGATAAGGTTAAATTGGAGGGCCGTTTTTTGCAAACGGGAATCAGGTTTTATCTGCAAGTTGGACAAGGTGGATTGGGGAAAGTTTGACGAATCGAACGCCCTAACATTACTTGGCAATGCGCCAGTTTTCTCACAATGGGGCGCACTAAAGTGTCCATATCTAAATTCGGTTCCAAGCGAGCGGGAAGTTGTAAGTTTCTTGCCGACGCCGACTTAGTTGCAAATGCCGATTCACTTGCCAATACAGAATCGGCCGAACACAAGATCCAAAATATCATCGGTGTAAACGGTCCCAACGACTTGCCCTAACCCTTCAAGTGCTTGGCGGATTTCGGCAGCCACGATCTCTTCGCCAGCCTGAGATTTTGTCGCATCAAGGGCGAATGCAACAGATGTTTGCGCTTCTCGGAGGCTTTGGGTGGCTCTGGCGATTGTTGAATAAACCACAGAGTGGTCAGCGTGTGAGTTTGCGGTTTCCAGGATCAATTCCTTCAGTCGATGCAAGCCCTCGCTGGTGACGTCCATTCCATTAATTGATTCGCTTGAGTCAGCAGCAGCAACCTTGCCAGATGTTTTGTCTGTATTAAGTGATCCTGCCGTGCTGGTTTCAACGATCGGGGTATCGCATTTTGATTGGTCAAAATCTGTCGCAGCCGGTAAATCCGATTTGGTCAAAACAACGATCGTCGATGGCGTGAGCTGATTAAGCTGAGCGATCTCCCATTGCGTCGTCTTGCGTGAACGGTCGATGCATAGCAACGAAATCTGTGCTTGGCCTTGTTGCTGGTCACGGTGTGTTTGGGCTTGTTCCATGACCGCATGTAACTGGTCGTTGGATTGGTCCAATTCATTGGCGCTGGGATTTTCAAAGCCGGCTGTATCAACCAGCTCAATTGAAGTTGAATCAATCTCAAGAGTAGCCGAAATGAAATCCGTGGTTGTTCCGGCAACCTGCGTGACGATAGCCTGTTGAGATTGTGTCAGTGCGTTGAACAAGCTGCTTTTGCCAGAATTGGGCATGCCAAACAAAACGACTTTGATGGATCCAACTGCCAAGTCCCGGGTTGAGATTTGGTTGACAATTTTTGTTAATTGTTCGTTGGCAATGTCCAGTTGCGAAGTTAGTTCTTCTTGAGAGATGAATTCAATGTCTTCTTCGACAAAATCCAACCCGGCTTCGAGTTCGGCCAACGTGCCCATTAGTTGGCCTCGAATTTCACCCAGTGGTCCGGCCAGTCCGCCTGCCAGTTGTTCAAGGGCGACTTCGAGTTGGCGTTCTCCATCGGAATCGATGACAGCCAAAACGGCTTCGGCTTGAGTCAAATCAATCCGGCCAGACAGAAACGCTCGCAGCGTAAACTCACCGGGCTTGGCAAGTCTGGCTCCGGCGTTGCAAACCGAGTTTAAAACCATCTGTAGGACGGGCGCTGATCCAACGGTGTGGAATTCTGCTGTTGGTTGGCGCGTGTAGCTTTGCTGGGTCGGCCAAAGTAAAAGCTGACCGGGGATGGAAAGAGTTTGAGGATTCGTTTCGGCAGCGCCGTTTGGATTCTTGTTGGAGCTACCCGATGTCTCAGTCCTCTCTGGTGATTCACCTGTTCCATCAAAATCAGCTGGAATTTGAAAGCTGCCAGTGACCGCATCTGCCGAACGAACGCTCGAAAGCGGTTTCGCATTTTCAGCGACGAATAAATGCTCAAGGCAGGCGATTGTGTTGGGGCCACTGAGCCGAACGATTCCACGAACGGCGCTGCCAGGTGGTGAAGCGATTGCCGCAATCGTGTCTTCAATATCAATTGAGGCCATGTTTAACTCTAGCGCTTTTTCTTATTAAGCTTCTTTTTGCGCTCGGCGTTTTTCTGCTTTCGTTCTTGAGCCTCAATTTCGCGGCGTTTGGCCTCGTCTTCACTTGCTTTGATCGCCTTTTTCTGGGCTTTGGTCAAACCGCCGCCACTTCCATCACCATCGACCAATGCGAGTTTGTCGGTGTTCAAAACGGGTTTGGGTAGCATCTTTCTTTCGATGATTCCCCATAGACTTGATGTGATGAAGTACAGACACAATCCTGCAGGAACTTTGAAGAACAAAATGCCCATGAACAACATGGCGAACGTCATGACTTGCTGCATCATCTTTTGCTGGTCATCCGTAGGCGGCGGAGTGAACAGCTTTTGCTGAGCGATGAATAAGATCATCGTCAAGATTGGAAGAAGGTTAAAGTATGGCCCTAGGTAGCCTGTTTCATCTGCCAGCCAAGCAGGCATCCAGTCTTTCCAAAACATCAATTTATCTGGAGCGGCGAGGTTGGTGCACCAGTTTAGACCGGGCAGCAAAGCCTGATCTCGCAATGCAATATCGACGTTAAGGGCTTTGTAAAGTCCGTAGAAAATCGGAAGCTGGAAAAACATCATGAAGCACCCGCCCAGCGGATTGAAATTGTATTTCGCATACAACTTTCTTTGCTCGGCAGAACGTTCCATTGGGTCTTTGTACTTTTCCGCGATCTCTTTCATCTGCGGCGACAAGTGCTGCATCATCTGTGCGTTGAGTGCGGCTTTGCGAGAGAATGGAATCATCAAGCAACGAACCATTACGGTCAGCATGATGATCGCGATGCCGTAACTGAAACTTCCGGTGATCCAGTAAAAGAAATCAAGGATTCCGAGCAAGACGATCGAGCACCATCCGAACCAGCCAAAGGTTCGCGTGTCGCTGAGTCCATAATGTTTGAGCAAGGTTTTTTCTTTGGGGCCAACAAAAATGTTGAACGATTGCTTGTAGCTTCCGCCTGCTTCCAATTCAACGGGAGCCGTCATTTGGAAAGTACAGTCAACCAGTTTTTGCAGGCGTGTGTTTTTGGGAATGACGGGCGTCGAGGTAGCTGTTCCATTAACCGAAGCGGTAACACTGTGGGTTTTGAAAACGCCGCCCTCGGGAATGACCGGCATCAACGAAACGTGAAAATAGTGTGAGTCGGTGCCGACGGAAATTAGCTCGCGGTCACGGTCTTTGTTGGAAGCGGGTGAGCAGACATATTGTGGCTTGGGGAGCGTTCGTTGAACTTCTTTGACGATATCTGGACCGCCAATGAAGATAAAGGAATTGCCGTTGGTTGAGCCGACGATGTCTCGGGCACCAGCCATCGAGAAAAAGGCAGTGTTACTGCCGTAAATTTTATTGGCAAACCACCATGTTTCAGCCGTTGTTCCAGTCGGACCGTCGACCTCAAGTGCGATCGTTTGCGGAACCGATGCGCCGTTTTTGACTTCGATTTCGTAATCCAGATGAAACGAACGCGTGTCCAGATTGGCAATTTGTTCAGGCAGTAACGCCGGCATTTTGTATCGTTTAAAGACCGTGAGGGGACCAGCGATCCCATGCTCTTTCAAGCTTTCTGGTGCGAGTTCAAACTTGAATCCTACTGTGTGAGCGTCTTCGGATTCTTCGACTTCCCAATTTGAATCCCGCATGGCAACATCAAGGTCAGGCCAGCGTTGGTCAAGCGCAGCGGGCTTGATCAGCGAAGTTACAAAAGATTCAGGGTAATCAAAATCTGGATCAACTAATTTCGATTCAGGGCGAATGATCGAAATCGGTTTCTGGGTCAACAACACCTCAAATGTATGTGTTGCGCCGTTTCGCTTTACTGTGACGTCAACCGTGTCACCGGGTTTAGTAGACTCTTTGAGGTAAGTGTCCAAGTGTTGCGAAGTAATGATCGCTTCACCGTTGATCGCGCTGATGATGTCGCCGACTTGGATTCCAGCCTCTTCTGCTGGCGTTGATTTTCCCACGACCCGGACTTCACATCCAAGCGTGACTGGTTCTTCGCCCTCGACTACTTCGGCTTCAGACGGTTTGTCCCAACAATCAAGACTGCCGAGGTAGCCGCCTTTCCAATTGACGTCACGATACTTGTAGTTGCCTTTGCGATTGCGAAAATTCAATTCAATTCGGCGAATGGTTCCTCCGCGTTTGTTCAACGTAATGAGGTAGCGGTCAGAGCCATCTTCGTTCAATGAGCCAAGGGTAACGAAGTCGTCTTTGGCAACACGTTTCGTTTTTTCTACTTCGGCCTCGGCGTCGTCGGCGGGCGCGTCATCAGCTGCGACTGCGAGTGCAGGATCGGCTGCGGCTTCTTCACCTTCGGCTGGTTCTTGTTCACCGGGATCAAGTTCGCCCTCGGCAACAGCGCCTTCTCCCTCGACCACTGGCTTTTTGGGCGCAAAGACGCTTTGGAGCAAGATCGCTGACATCATGAACATTGATGACAACAAAACAAAAGTTAATAAGCGTCCGCTATTCACGAAAAAATCCGAGGTATAAGGATTCGATTGATGTGATTTGAATCAGAAATTAAAGGTGGAAGGTCGGCTTAAAAAAGCGTTCGTGATCCACGTCTTTACAGTTTGTTAGTGGAGTCCGTTTGGTTATTGGAGCCCAAAATAAGACATCCGTCTGTCAGTAATCCCGTATTCTCCAAATATCGACAAATATTGGAAAGGGGGATTGCTTGTACCACCAGAATCCCAGACTACCGAAAATCCGGGTGATAAGGGGCTGGGGGAGTATTTGAAGCGAAAATGAAGTGCGACAAAAGGGCACACAGTGCGGAAGAAGAATGCCGAACTGCGTTTAGTGGCTGGCTTTGTGGGCTGGCGGGTTCCAAGCTCCGTAGCCAGATCGTACAGATGATCCGCTTTCTACTTCTATTGTTACCTGCCTTCAAGCAAACGGTCACCCAAAAAGTCATCGAGTTCTTTGATGGCGAGGATCTTTTGTCGGGTTTGTTGCGGATCGTATTCTACTCGCCGAAACTCAATTTCGTTGTCTTCTAGTATTACGTAGCTGCAGCGAGGGTCGCTATCCCGAGGTTGTCCGACACTGCCGACATTGATCATCAGTTTTTGCTCACCAAGCGTATAGGTATTGCTGATTTCGCTGGGTGAGTAAAAACGGAAATTCTCTGTGAAGATTCCAGGAACGTGAGTGTGCCCCTGAAAGCAGTATTGGTGGATGAAACCAAAAATGCGTTCGATTTTTCGCTGGTTGTAAACGTCTTCTGGAAACACGTACTCGTTGAGCGGGCTGCGGGGCGAGCCGTGAACGAACATGATTTTGTTATCGCGATGCGTACGAGGAAGCCGAGCCAAAAAATCCCAACGAACCTGAGCGCCTTCGAAGGACTGATTTTCCAATTGTCCACGTGTCCAAAAAATGGCTCGTTCGGCACCACTGCTGAAACCCTCTGGATCAAACAATGCGCCGTTGTCGTGGTTGCCCAGCAACGTCAATTTAAAATCGCGACACTTATCGATACACTCACGTGGATTGGGGCCGTATCCAATTACATCACCCAGGCAGAATATTTCATCAACCTCTTGCGATTCAATATCAGCAAGAACGGCGTTGAGGGCTTCGAGGTTGCCATGGATGTCGCTGAGAATAGCGCGTTTACCCATGAGCTTTCCTTAATGATTTGGGAAGAGGATTGTAAAGGAGGGAGGCGTGGATTCCAGAAATGGCTATCCAGATAAGCTCAATGTTTGCTTGGCGTCTAGCAACAACGAGACGATTGAAACCCATTGGTTGGTGGCAAAATAATGATGCTTGCATTGTAACTATCATGGAATTGAAGACCACTGGCATCCTGCCAATTAGTTAACTAAATCACAAGATTTAACGACCGCCCAAAAGTCGATCCCCAAGCATGTCATCCAAATCAGGGATGGCATGAATTTTTTGACGAGTCGTTTCTGCATCGTATTCAACGCGGTGGTATTCAATTGTTTTCTCGTCAGTATCCAACACGACAAAACAAGAACGCGGGTTCCCGTCACGCGGCTGCCCGACGCTTCCTACGTTGACCATACACTTTTCACCATCGAGTCGAAAAAAGTGATCTCGCTCTTCGGGGGCGATGAATGACCCGGCTTCGGTGAAGACACCAGGGATATGGGTGTGCCCTTGAAAGCAGACTTTCTCAAAACGACTCATCAACAAATTGAGTAAGTCTTTTTCATAAATCGTTTCGGGAAACACATACTCATTGGTAGGGTCTCGCGGTGATCCGTGAACAAACAGAAATTCGCCTTCGTCATGTCGACGTGGGAGTTCGCCCAGGAAATCCCAACGACGGTCGGCTTGATCTAAATCCCCGTTGTCACTTTCCAGTTGTTTCCGCGTCCAAAAAATGGCTCTCATTGCGACAGGGTTAAATCCCTCTGGATCAAAGATTGCTGCTTGATCGTGATTGCCCAGAATTGTCAATTGACATTTTTCGATCACGATGTCCAGACACTTGAGCGGGTCGGGGCCGTAGCCGATGATGTCACCCAAGCAAATGATCTCGTCGATATTCAGATCACCAATCCGCCCCATCACTGCGGTGAGGGCTTCAAAGTTGCCATGGATGTCGCTGATGATTGCCCGCTTCACAGAATTGGAGCCTTTGTGGAGATTACTGTATTTATTGTTGGATTAGTTTTGGGGGAGCAGATTACTTCTTTTTCGTCGACCGATGTGGGATTACGCAAGTTTGATTGCGGTTTAACATGAACGCTATCTGCAACGGTTATTCGGGAGGTTTTCTAAATAACTACTCACAATAGATGGTCGATTATCGCAACTGCTATGTTTGGTAAAAACCAACACCGTTGCCTAAATTACTGCAGGGGATAAGTTTAAGAACAACATCGTTCCGTTGCAATCGAGTAAATCAGACTTTGAAGTTTGATTCGCAAAACCACACGAGATTTCTTAGTTAGTAAAATTGTTTGAGTTAGGACATTCTGTGCGAACAATCGCAATTGACACTTCAGCGAAGTCTATTTCTGTCGCAGTTTTACAAGATCAAGAGACCATTTTTGAGTTGGATTCCACGGTTTATCTGGAGCAAAAAGGGGCACCAGAATCAGAGACCCTTCAACAGGAGGGGCAAAATGCAGGTGCCCTTGACCAATTGCCCCCCGGATACGTCAAGAAACGATCCAAGCGTGGTTCGAAGACATCGCGAGTTTTCGCGCCTGGGGCATCTGTTTTGCTTGCTCCAATGATTAAGGAAGCTTTTGAAAAATCAAACGTTCGCGCCAGTGAAATTGAATTGGTGGCCGTTTCAGTGGGTCCAGGATTGTTTACCGGATTGCGAGTAGGAGTAGTAACCGCCAAATCGCTTGCCTATTCAATTGGAGCCGAATTGATCGGCGTCAATACTTTGGAGACTATCGCCGCTCAGACGATTGAAGCAATGGACAATCAATTGGAAATTCACAATGTGAATCGCGTCGTCAGACCTGTATTGAATGCTCAACGCAAGCAATTATTTTGTGGGCGCTATATCGCTGGAGCGGAATCGAACTGGGCCATCGATCAGTCTAAGCCTGATGAGATTCTTGACCGCAAAGAGTGGATCAACGGACTTCAGCCAAACGATGTTGTTTCCGGATTGGGACTTGCCCCTGTTGTTGAACAAGTGCAAACGCAATGTCCGGGTGTCTTGGTCGCGCCGGAATCGACTTGGCAGCCGACCGCTGCGCCGGTGGGCAAACTTGCGTTAAGCCATTTTCAATCTGGCCGACGTGATGATCTTTGGAAGCTTGAGCCAGTTTACTTTCGGCCAAGCGCTGCAGAAGAAGTCCGCGCTGCCAAAAATCTTTAGGCTGTGTTCGCTTGTGTTCTGGTTGTTCTGCGATGCAATGCTCCCGAGTGTCTTGCTGGCAACGATAAGTTCCCCAAAACTCGAAAGTTTTTGCGACTTAGTTGGCACCCCTTGCGACTGACAAATTGACAAAAATGATCGGGTGGTATCGGACTAAGTATGCAAATTTACTTTTCATCCCTTCGGCAATTCGTACTATTGGAACGTGGGAAACGCGGAAGTGACCGGCAAAACGCCGGATTTCTTGAGCCCTCCGCCCAGAACACTGGGATTCTTAAGCTGAATTTGGTGGCTGACACCGCAAGTGGCACGGTGTTTGCAAAACAGTCAAGCATAGGGTGCCTTTGGGGGGCATTCTTTTTCATAGTCAAATTAGTGAGTCAACGTGAACCACCGATTTCAAAATTTTGACCCCGGCCAATTTGCCAATTCTAGATCCAATTTGGGTGCTAACGATGCTCAGGGTGCACTTAGCAAAGTAAACAGTCTCAGCGAAGTCTCGCCGGGAACGTTGTTGGTTGCATCCCCTGCCCTGGCAAATTCTCCCTTTCAACGCACGGTTGTTTTCGTTTTGCAAAACAATCAGGAAGGTACGTTTGGAGTTGTTTTGAATCGTCCTGGCGACGAAAAAATGAAGTTCGCTTGGCAGAAGCTAACCGGCAGCGAACTTGGCGAACGATTTATTATGCAAGGCGGTCCGATCGGCGGCCCCATTTTTGCACTTCACCAAGAAGAGGGGTTGGCCGAAATGGAAATGCCCGGGGGTGTTTTTGTGTCGGCTCAAAGCGAAACATTCCATCAGCTTATCGAGCGAGATGAATCTGCCTATCGGATTGTGTTCGGCGTTTCGGGTTGGAAGTTTGGTCAGCTCTCTCAAGAAATCAAACAGGGGTTGTGGTTTACGCTCGATGGAAACGCAGAGCAAGTGTTTGATGATCCAACCTTAATGTGGGAAAAATCAATTCGCCGCTACGGCCAACAATTGATTTGCGAAGTCATTGGAATCAATGGTTTGCCAGAAAGCCCGCTGCTCAATTAAAGGGGGGCATTAATTAGTATCGACTTTGCCAATCTGGCTTCGGTCACATTTTGGTTGAAACGGGGCAATGGTCGAAAAATAATCGTTAGCATTTTTCCCAGCAAAAATGCATCGTTTTCTGCGGCAAGATTGGGGATTTTCCTTTGAAGCCGTCAGTTGGCTCGAAGACCGTTACCACTAGTCACAAACCGTTAGTCATAAACGGTCGAACCGATTTTCCCTAATTCACGTAATCAAAAGTTGGTGTTACGGTTTCTATTGTCGCACCGAACTCTATAATCTATCCATAGATTTAAGGTGAATTTGTCGAGTAATTATTCATCAATTCCCTTTTACAGCTTTATTTTAACGACTCGGAGATTTCCAATGCGGATCAATTCATCCACTTCTTACCTTTTGGCAGCCTTGGCCGTCTGCCTGTTTACATCTGTTGGTTGTGACAACGGCACTGAAACAAAATCCAAAACAGATGATCATGGTCATGCTCATGATGACGGTCATGCCCATCATCACGACCATCCACCGCACGGCCCGTTCGGCGGTCACATTTTCACGCTGGACTCACCGGATTACCAATGCGAATGGAAAAAGTATTCCGATAACGACGTGATTCGAATGTACATTCTGGACGTGCCAAGCGATGCCAAAATGAAACCTAAGGCTGCTCCAATGAAAGTGGATAGTTTCATGGTTATGGCCCAAGCGGGTAGCGATGGTGCGAAGTTCGAACTCGAAGCTGAGAAACCAGATGAGAATGGAGCCACTGCCGTTTACATGCTTGAAGACAAAGCTCTGGCAACCAACATTCCACTGGGCGTTGATATTGAAATCAAAGTTGGCGACAAGATGTACAAAGGCCAGATCAAGGCACACAAGCCACTGGACCACTAAACCATTAAGTCAACAACGAGTCAGATAAGTATTTCTGAGTAACGGCCGCCTTTTTGGTGGCCGTTTTTTTGTGCTATCCGGTTGCAAGCTAGAGATCGTTTTCGATTGAGCTTCTGTTTTTACGTGATTCTTGCGGAACCCTTATTAACAAATTGTGTTTCTTATACGTTGGGGTTTGTGAGTTTGTGACTCTTTTTATGGGAGATTGTGATGGTCAGAACTCTAATTGCTTCGCCCCTACTTTTTCTGACTTTGATGGTCTTGTCGAATCCGGCTATAGCGCAAACAACAGCTGAGACCCCGTCATCTGCACAATCATCATCTGCTCAATCAAATTCGCAGGCAGCTACTCAATCGGATTCGCAGGCAACCGTACAAGCCAACGCGACGATTTACGAGCCAGAAATTTCACCGTTCGCTTATATAAAAAATAAAGCTGTCGGTCAGGAGATCAAGTTATCTAGCGACCAGTTGGCGGCCGTGCAAAGGCTTCAGTCTGTTTGCGATGTCTTGTGCCAACAGCAAGTCAACGAGACTTTGGATTTGATGCCTCAAGAACTGAAAGACGTTTATGCAGCACTGCCCTTTAATCAACGCACGTCTGCGTTGTCTTTATTGGAGCAAGACGCCCAGGAAACAATGGAGCTGGAAATGCTCAGCGGACGTATTTTGAATTCCCAGCAGATGTCGCGCTTCAGCCAGCTTTGGGCCCAGCAATTGGGAGTGGATGCGTTGTTGTTCGGCACGACCAGCCGAATTGTTGGAACCAGTGAGCAACAAAAGGACAGCATTGTACAAATTCAAAACGCTGGCGATATTGCAATCGATGCTAGTTTCGCTAATCCTGATCTCTCCAGCGATCAACGAAATTTTCTAGTTCGGCGAATTCAAAAAGAGGTCATCGACCAAACGATCAAAGTCATGACCGCTGAGCAAATTGATACCTATATCGCAATGTGCGGCGAGCGATTTGTTCCCAACCAACAAAAGAATTCGACCACTGGCGAAAACCCAGATGGTGAAACACCTTCTTTAGACCGTGAGCCAAACACCGAATTCGATCCGCTTGAAGGCGATGGAGTCGAATTGCCAGACGCGCAAATCGCCGGTGCCCAAAAGGGCGCAGATGCCAATGGCGTCGGTAAGACTCCCAACCTCGGTACAGATCCTAATGCCGAAAACAAAATTGCTTTGGATTTAGCACAACCAAAGACCGGTTCCAAATCCGCCCCTCGCACGATCAAGGGTTTCGGTAGCAATAAAGGGATTCCTGGATTTGGAGCAAAATCTGGAGCCAATTCTGGGAAAGGCCCCAAAGCAGGCGATCAACGAAAGTAGCGTTAAATCCAGTGGTGATTTATCGCTTTGATTTGGCCATCTTCAAACTCGTTTCAATGTCGCCCATCACGGCTTCTCGATTTCTCGGTCATATCTTCGAGCAACTGTTTCCGACAAGTTGTCACATGTCGGTGGGTAACGAAAACTTGTTTTCTTTCGATTGTGCATTAGACTTATTGAGACTGTTAAAAGTGTTTCTTTCAGATTCACCTGTTTTTTTGTGTTTGTGTCTCAATAAGCAATTCAATGTCGGCTGATTCCAAACTTAACTCGCTTCCTCCAGTTCAGGTTGCCCTGACGCCTCAGCAGCGATTCAATGACTACTTACAAAGTCGCGGTATGCGAAATACCGAGCAGCGTCGTAAGGTTTTGGACTGCGTCTACCAGCAGCATGATCACTTTGATGCAGACCAGTTGTTGGAGCGACTTCCCGCCAAGGGGCAAGAGGGCTATGTCAGCCGCCCGACTGTCTACCGAACGCTTGGTGAATTTTGTGACGCCGGGTTACTGAGAAAATTTGTGCTTGACGGCCGAAGCGTTTATGAACACGACTATGGCTATCCGCAGCACGATCATTTCTATTGCAGCAAGTGCGAAAAACTGATCGAGTTTCAAAGCGAAGAGCTGTTGAAGATTCGAGATGACGTCGCCAAAGCACATAACTTTCATGTTCGTACCCATCGTTTGATCATCACTGGCGTCTGTGAGGACTGCCGCAAAGGGCATCGGCGTGTGCGGAGAAAAGTCGACTTGATTTAAGGTAGAATTTTAAAAGTTGAGATTCTGATACTTTTTGCAAACGGACATTTTGCAAAACAGACATCTCGTGAGGAATTAGATGTTGCCAACTCGGAACGAAACTGAAACGTGTTTGTGGAATCGAGTCGACAGTGAATTTTCGAAATACGATCACCTCGAGGCGCTGACCGTTTTGGCGGACTACTACGAAGACTGCGGGCGAGATTTGGCTTCCAACTACCTGCGTGTTGTTTCCGACCCGTCAAACGTTGAAGATCAAGCGGACTTGTTCATTGATTCGATCCAACCGAGTTTTCGGCAGTTGATTAAAATGCTCAAAGAGCCAAGTGCCAGGCTTTTCGCTTGCGCCTGTGCCGAGCAGGTCTCACGAAAGGATCGGCTTTTCTCCAGAGCGATCGAAACTACGCGGCTGTTTCTATTTGGTCTGACTTCGGAATTCGAATTGGAATCGGTACGAGAATTGGTTTGGAAAAGCTGGGGGAACAAGATGCGTGAGACCAACGGCGATGGAAGACGCGTTGCGTGGGCAGTTGCCAGGGCATGTGGCGTTTCCTGCCGAATTCGAAGCGGCGATGTTTTCACCGATGCACTTTACGCGGCCACCAATTCACGCTCTTACAATAATAATTTTCGCGAAGTCGGCTGGACCAAGTTTCAACAAAAGAAAGCGGCGGTTGAGTTCCTTTTGTTTGACCGATTGATCGAACGCTCAACTGAGATGAGAGGAATCATTGCCCAATTGCCATTCGATGATGTTTAGCAATGATTCAATTCACTCAGGAATCAAAGGGACGTTCTGAATCCGTCGGTCTCAAATTAATGATCACGTTGGTACGGATACCAATACAAAAGGACAAACAAAATGTTTTACCCAGCTTCGAATTTTGACCTTGTAGAAAAGCTTGAATCGAATTGGGAAGTCATACGTGATGAAATGCTCTCGATTTCCCAAAGCGATTTTGATCCATGGTTGCAAAGATCGATGCATGGCGAAGGCTGGTCTGTTTTTGGGTTGGCGGCAATTGGCCGTCAATTCAAGCAGGCTGTTGAATATTGCCCCCAAACGACAAAAATTCTTCAGACGATTTCTGGCGTGGCCCTCTCCGGTTTCTCAAGGATGGCACCGGGCACGCATATTCTTCCGCACTGCGGTTGGGCTTACGATTCTTATCGCCTGCATCTTGGATTGGTTGTGCCATCAGGCTGCAGGTTGCGTGTGGCGGACGAGACGCGCTCATGGCAAAACGGAAAGTGTCTGGTTTTTGACGACACCGTTGAGCACGAAGCCTGGAATGATTCAACTGAAGTCCGTACGACTTTGATGGTGGACTTTCTTCGCCCCGGTATCAACGAATTTTCGATCGACCACATCCCGCCTGATGTTGCCGAGTATGCGAGATCGATGATGGATTTGGGGTGAGTCGTTTTTGGGTCAGTTTAACGACGGAAGGCGTGTTTTTTTATTCCAGCGCCGCCGTCGCCTGCCGGCTAGTCGTTAAACAAGACACCGCGACTAGTCGTTAAGGACACCGTTACAGAATTCCAGCGGGCGAATACTCAGCCGCTTTTGGATACGACTTTACATACTCATCAACCCGATCAACGAATTGGTCGACTTGCGATTTCGCTGCGCCAACATTATCGCGGCCTTGTTGAAGGATGGCTTGCAATTGAGACTCATCCAAACTTAACCGCTCGTCATTGCTTAATCGAGCGATCAAATCGTTTTCATTGACTTTGCCAGAGCGAAGATCGTTAACCGTGGCAACGGCGTGTTCTTTGATGGCGTGATGTGCCGTCTCGCGCCCGACTCCTGCTTTGACCGCTTCCATCATGATCGTGGTCGTTAAAAGGAAAGGCAGGTAGTGGTTGTTTTCTGCTTCGACCACGGCTGGGTAAGCATCCATTTGCCCGAGAATTGTCAAGAACGTCTCGAACATTCCATCGACCGCGAAAAAGGCATCGGGCAACATGACTCTGCGCACCACAGAACACGAAACGTCACCTTCGTTCCATTGGTCGCCCGCCAACCCAGCGGCCATCGTTTGGTAACCCTTTAGTATCGTATGAAAACCGTTGATCCGTTCGCTTGATCGTGAATTCATTTTGTGAGGCATCGCGCTGGAGCCAGTTTGTCCCTTGGCAAACCCTTCGCTTGCCGTTTCATGCCCAGCCATCAGTCTCAATGTTCGGCAAAATGAAGAAGGCCCACTCGCCAGTTCGACCAAAACGTTGACCGTCCGCAGGTCCAAGCTCCGCGGGTAAACCTGGCCGACATTGGAAAAGTTTTTGGGAATGCCAAGATGTTGTACGATCAGCGATTCGAGCTCATTGATTTTCTTGATATCGCCATCAAACAGACTCAACTGATCCATCTGGGTGCCAACAGCGCCCTTGAGGCCGCGAACGGGATAGCTTTCAAGTAACGCTTCGATCGAAGCCAGCCCACCAAGCAACTCTTCACCAAACATCGCCAGCCGTTTTCCAAACGTCGTCGGTTGGGCGGCCACGTTGTGTGTTCGAGCGGTAATAAAAAGTGAACGCCATTGCTGAGCCCGTTTACTGATCCCTGCTAGCGCGGCGATCGTACGGTCACGGACCAATTGAAGCGAACGGTATACCTGAAGCTGCTCCACGTTCTCAGTCAAATCCCGCGAAGTCATTCCTTTGTGGATATGCTGGTGGCCAGCCAGTTCGCAAAATTCTTCGATCCGAGCCTTCACGTCATGCCGAGTGACCCGTTCGCGTTGCATAATCGAGTCCAAGTCAACTTTGTCGATGACCGATTCGTAGCCAGCAATCGCCGCGTCGGGGATGTCCAGCCCAAGCTGCTTTTGAGCTTTCATGACGGCGATCCAAAGTTCGCGTTCCAGAACGATTCGCCCCTCCGACGACCAAATGGCTTGCATGGAAGACGAGGCGTAACGCTGGGCGAGAATATTCGGGATCATCAGAAAGTGATTTCAAAATTGGATTGAGTCATCGAAAAAGGTCATTTTAGCTTTGGATTATTATTGCGCAAGGTTGGTAAGCCAGCGTAATTTATGTGTAGCGAAAATTAAGCCACCCTGCTTTCAGTGACTACTCGCAAAATGCGTCGTTGAAAAAGTAATAACCGTTTTATTTTCACATTTCAGATTTCGCATATTTCTGGCTGCCTAATCCAAAGAAAGAGAATATGCAGTGATCGCTGGTCCCTGAGGTTAGGGAAGAATAAATAAGAGTTCTTTTTCGCGGGAATCCGAGTTTTGAACGATATCTTTGGAAAAAATAGCTAAAAAGTGCTATCCAATTCCATCTTTGTATGAGTTGACACTTTACGTGAAAGCCGAATGTTCAGTACGATTTAGTCCGCGAGATTGGTATGAGACAAACCGATTGAGCGGGTCGGCAAAGGTCTAACAGTTAGCTGACTTGGTTTCTCTTGACCATAGGTAATTGGTCGACAAATAATTGGTGCGGCTAAGAACTCGAATTGGTAGGTTCGAGAGATTGGCCAATAGATCATCGCCTTAAGGAGAGTTCTGTGGTCAGATGTTTACTCGTGGCTCTGTTGAGTGTCAGTTGCGGATTCGCGTTTTCATTTTCGGGACCGTTTGGATCGTCAACGATTCTTGCCCAGGATGCCAACGCGCAGCCTGCGACCGAGACTGGTGGCATGGCGCCCAAAATCGGTGACCCCAAAGATGGCATAGCCCGAAAAGTTGAGAAACAAATTCCATCGGAATTTCTTCTTCCGGCAACTACACGCGCCTTCGTTTCGATCCCTGATCCGGAAACTTTAAAAGCACGCTTTGGGGCGACACAGTACGCGAAACTCATTAAAGACCCAGCGATTAAGCCATTCTTTGATAGCTTTGAAAGCCAAACCAAGGATTGGTTGAATGAGCAAAACGTTCGATTGGGCTTGGACGTTGATGACATACAAGCCGTTCGCTCTGGGGAAATTTGTATTGCAGGTGTCCTGCCGAAATTGGATGCCAAGAAAGCCGCTAAAGGCAGCCATGGAATGGTGTTCCTGATGGATGTCAGCAAGAGTCCAAAAGAAGCGAAAGCGTTGCTTGTGAAAATCAATGCGAATTTGAAAAAACGAGGCGCGACTCAAGAAACAAAACCAATCAATGGAAGCAAGGTGACTGTCTCCACGATTGTTAACAAAACTCGGATTCGCAAAGAACAGAAAAATTATCAAGTCATTTCTAACGGTTGGTTGTTGGTTTCTGACAATGTTACCATTTTCCGCGACGTTTTAAGGCGAGTTAACAATCAAAAAGCGATCATCGTCGAGGAAACATTGGCTAAAAAGCGATCGTTCGTCACGATTCAAAAGCGGACTCAATTTGAGGAATACGCCTCTCAAGTTCGCTGGTATGTCGATCCGTTTGGTTACATTCAATTGGCCAGAGTTTTGAAAGAAGAAAGCAGCGTCACTCGCAAGTCAGAAAATAACTATCCGAATCTTCTGAAGAATCATGGGTTTGACTCATTTCAAGGCACCGGTGGTAATATCGCGGTTGCCACTGGAGATCACGAAATCTTGCACCGCACGTTTACTTACGCTCCCAAGCGACCTTCGGTGAAACACGGAATGCAGATTTTCGAAATGTTTGATTTCAACACCGATAATACATCAATGACCCCAGCCAACTGGGTTCCGGATGATTGCTCGGCTTATCTTGTTGGCAATTGGAATTTCACAAAAGCTCTCAACAGCATACACCCTATCTACGATGCGGTTATCGGTGAAGAAGGCAGTTTCAAGCGTTTGCTGAATGACTTACGAGTCGACCCTACCATGAACTTGGATGTTCAAAAACTAGTTGCCATGTTCGGCAATCGTATTATCGTCGCTTCGGCAGTTGCGACACCGATTACCGAGCGTTCAGAACATGTCGTGATTGGTTTTCCGATTAAGCCAGGTGCTGATGAGAAATATATTTTCGACAGTATCAAACGGGCAAGTGAGTCGGGCGAAAAGATCAAGCTTGGCGAGTTTTCAGTCATCAAGATAGTCGCGCAAAAAAAAGAAGTCGATGATGGCGAAGAAGGACCTTGGCTGTTAGAAAATGAGGCCGGTGAGGAAGAGGAAGATGAAGAGGAAGAAGGAGATGACTTTCAATTGTTCGAGCAGAAATTTGTTGCGGTTGCTAAGGGGCACGTCTTGGTCGCGAACAACAAAGACTTTCTAAAAAGGATCCTCTACCAAAAATCATCTGGTTTAGACAAAACGCCTGACTACATTCAGGTCTACGATTCACTTGACAGACTTACCGATGCCAAAAAAGTGAGATGGCGTCAAATGGGACGTGTTGATCGCTCTTTGGAAGCAAACTATGAATTGCTTCGACGTGGTGATATGGGAAAATCACAAACCGTGTTGGCCCGCGTTATCAATGAGATCTTTTCCAAAGAAACGGAAGAAGCGGCAGGCAAAGAAAAAGACTCTGAAGTCGTCCGCAAGCAAAAATTGGATGGAACAAAATTGCCAGCCAATTACCGAAAGTCGGTCGCTCCGTATTTGGGGCCAATGGGTTGGGCCTTGGAAGTAGAAGATGACGGCTGGCGAATCACTGGTTGCGTACTAAAAAAAAAGGGAATGACTGAGGTCGTTCGAAAAATGGGCGACGAAAAAGGCAGTTCTCAAAAACGATAGGGAAAACCAGCTGCTTTAGTTAGTAGTTAGTTGGCTCCAAAAAACAAAGAAGGCCAGAACATTGCGTCTGGCCTTCTCTATGCGCGGTCTCCGTTGTGTCCCTCTGCGTTCTCCGCTCTCTGCGTTCAAACAGTAGGCATCTCTACAAAACTTGATTGCAATTGAAAGACGGAAAGCGAGCGATACGGAAATTACTTAGCCGGCGTCCAGTGACCGCTTATGCAATCCACTTTAGCCCAGAATGGATGCTCGCGATCGCCACGCTGTCGGACATCGTTCAGCAACACTTCGACCGATTCTTTTACTGGTCCTTTGAACCTTCCACGACCCGAAATCGAAATCGGTTTTGCGAAATCAAAGTACTCAGGTGACAGCCAAAGAGTTGCGTCGGCTTTGATTTTCAAATTTCGAGGTTCGAGGTAAAACTCGTTCGAATTTAGTTTCAATTTCCCTTTGAGACGTAGTTTGGGTGGAAACTTTTTCTTGGCAACGTAGCTGTCGTACAAAGCAGGAGGGACAGTGTTGGAACCCGGAAGCCCATGCATTTCGTAGAACCAAAAAAAGGTATCCCAAGGTCGAAAAGTGGCGCAATCGAATTCAAAACCGTTGCGGTCTGGCCGCGTTCTTCGGTGCGGTCGCATCCATTTAAACGCATCTGGAATGTCTTCGATGAAAAACTCATTGGCTCGCCCGCTGTATTGAACGAGGGTTACATCGTTGAATTTATTTTTACTTCTTAGCCATTTCGTTAACGACTTCATCATCGTGGAATTGGAAACTGTATCCTTTTGTCCATTCACAACGTACATTGGAAGATTGACATGGGTGTTGTCGTTATAAATGTTGACGTACTTTCCGAACTTTCCGGAATAGCCAATCACTCCTGCCCAAAGATCTGGATGCGAAACGCCAATGTCAAACGCACCGTCGGCTCCGCGACCATGACCGGAAATAAACACGCGGTCACTGTCGACTGAGAATCGTGATAGCGCTTCGTAAAGCGCTTCGGTCACGACCTTGTGTTCAAGTCCAGAGTACTTCCAGTTGGATTGCCCATTGCTGCGCCAGTCGACTGCGACAACGATGTAGCCGTTCCGCATGGCCTGTCCCATTCGATTATTGAGCCGCGGGTTGAAGTTGCCGCACCACGTATCCAGGTTGGCTTCGAGTGGCTGGGCACCACCGGGAAGCGTAAGGATCATTGGGTATTTTCGATACGGGTTGTACTGGGGTGGTGCGACTTCGCCGTCGGCTAAGTCTTCAATCGAAGCACCTCGTCCCGGCAAATGTGCCAGGCAGCGAAATCGCTTTGGAGTTGGGTCGGCTTTGGTGCCGGGGATTTCAATGAAAAACTCAATTGGTTTTTCGCCTGTGTATTGCGAAACGTCCTGCTCACCCGCGATTGGCTTCATCTGTTTGACGATCGTGTCGATGAATGCTGTGTTTCCCGATTCAAGTGTCTCAAGCTCTTTTAGGATTTGTTGTCGTCGCTCTTTGGACGTTTTGATTGTCAAGTATTCGCGTACCAAGTCGCGCGTGGTGAACAAGTCTTGAGTCACCGCAAGGTTTTCGTCGGCGAAATTACTTCCTCGAATCCAGCCACTGATCGCCAGCGAAATCTTGGCCTCATCATCTACTTCGGAAACATCGGACATTCGAAGAAACGCAGAGAGTCGTGGTTCGGTGATTTCGTTGAGTTCCGTTTCCAGTTCTTTTTCAAACCGCTTAACCGCCCTCAATTCGCCTTGATCCAGATCGTTCAGCCTTGCGATTAAGTCCATGACTTGCGTACGAGTCGCTTGAAGCTTTTCTGGAATAGCTTTAAGTGTATTTTCAATGTCTTCGAATTGAGCCAAGGTCTGCCCGGCCACTCCGACCTTGTTGGCGGCTTGGACTAGTTGCAGTGCAAGGTCCGTTTGGCCTGCCGCGCGACGGACTTCGATTTCTCGCAATATCTGCCGCGCCTGATATTGTAGGTTCTCCGATCTCAGGTCCTTGATGCGATCTTTCTGCTCAGGAAAATTCTGCTCCAACCATTGAAGTTCTTCTTTGGCCCGTTTGTAGTCTCCGGCCTGTTGGTAGAAACTAATGATGTCGAAGTACTCGTTTACGTTCTTGCGATCTTTGATTTGCTTGATCAACAAGTTGTAAATGACATCTTTGGGGACGGTACCTGTGCCGATTTTTGACCGCCAGCTCATTGAGATGGGCCCGCCAGCGAGTACTTGTAACTCGCAGTAACGAGGTGTGATTTTGGTGATGGCTTGGGTGTGAGTCCGGTGAATCACACCCGCCGTGGTATTGACGCCGATTCGATATTCTCGATGCCCAAATTCGTTGAAAGGCCCCGCGTAAACAAAGCCACCGTTACCGGCGGTGCCTCTGGATTTACGTTGGAAAATATCAAAATGAACTTCGGCTGCCATATTCGAAACGCCATTGGCGTTGGCGATTTGATTGCGATTCAAGAATGTGTATTTCAAACCGTCGTTGATCACGACCATGGCGGCGGCATCTACTCCACCGCTGCCTGCAATCACGTAGGGGCCAAGTTCTGAGAGCTCAAATATATCGCCTTCATAGCGCAGGCCATTGTTCAATGTGACAGCGACCGGTTTAAATTGACCCAACACAATGTTGTGTTGAAAAAAAAACGATCCCACAAGGCAAGCAACGCCCGACATCAGCGCGACGATGGGGTACAATGGACGCCGAGAAAGCGCCTTTCGTTTTTTTCGCTGTGGAAGATGGCGAAAGTCGAGGGCGATCAGATTTTTCATGATAAAGCTCCCGGAATCGTCAAGTTACGCGATTCCTTAGTTCTATTTTGCCCAGTTCAATTATATTGCAATCATAGTGAATTGAAGCAAATTAAAGAAGGAAAGTTTTTAACTTTGTTTTCCTTCAATCAATTTCGTTTTCGACAAAATCGACGCAAAACCAACTGACTTAATTCACCCATGTCCCAAACCGTCCGATCCAAAACCAACCAAAGAACGGCGCAGGCTGATGCCAATCATTCGCAAACGTCGGTGAGTGAAACAGCCGACTCGGGGCACCAAAGTTCCTGGAAAGAAAACATTTCGGTTCCGCGATGGGCGGTTTATTTCCAAGCCGCTTTGTTGGGTCTGATTGCGACCACGTTTTTTATCTTTGGGATGATGGTTGGAAGTTTAACGCCAGGTACCAACGCAGAAATCAACGCTGCGTTCGACTGTCGCGTCAAAGGCAGCGTCGCCTATCGCGAAGATGGTGATTTACGAGCCGACGAAGGCGCGGTTGTCTTTCTTTTGCCCACCGACAAGAAACCAGATGAACGTTCGCCTGGTGACTGCGTCAACCCTGGGAACTTCAAAGCGTTAGACAATGCAGGTATCGATCGGATCCATGACTTGGGCGGCGCAGTTGTGCGAGCGGATGACAACGGGATTTTCGATGTGATCGTCGATGCAAAATACGGTGACGGACAAAGCTATTATCTCTTGATCGTTTCCAACAACAAAAGGGGCGAAGATACGGAGCCAATGCAGAAAGAGCAAGTCGCCTCGATCGGCACTTTCTTTATTCCAGTCGAAGACGTCGTTGAAGACCGATCTTACTACTGGCGACGGATTACGATTGATTCCGAGGCCGTTCATCTGCCTGAGATCGAATTCTAAGTCGACTCAAATCTGAAATTGACTTGTTGGTAGAACGGATATTTATTCTTGTCCGTTTTTAAGTCCCGCGACTGTGCAGCTCTCGTTCAGTTACTTGAAGTTCGCAATTTTTGCAATCCACCGATCTAACGGCTACATTGAGCGAGTCCCCAGTCCAACCCCTGACTCGACTTTGACACGATCACCCGAAACTCGTCCCAGCTTGATCGCCAGGCTCAATGACCCGGCGGACCAAATCGCTTGGGAAGAATTTGTTGAACTCTACCGCCCAGTCATCTATCGCGTTGCTCTGGCCAAAGGCATGCAGCCTGCCGATGCAGAAGATGTCACACAAACCGTTTTGATTTCTGTCGCCGGCGCGGTTTCTCGTTGGCGGCCCGATCCGGCGCGCGGCAAATTTCGAACTTGGCTCAATCGCATTGCTCAGAATGCGATTATCAATGCGGTCACTCGACGAAAACCTGATTGCGGGACAGGCGATTCACAAATGTTGGACTTGCTGGCCGAACATCCTGCGGGTGGCCCTGATTCTGAACTAATTGAATTGGAGAAACGGCGCGAAGCCTTTCGCGTCGCCGCGAGAAGTATTAAAGACGAGTTTGAACCTGATACCTGGCAATCATTTTGGCTAACGGCTGTCGAAAGTGTCTCCGCACAGACCGCCGCGGAAAAGCTTGGCAAAAACATTGGCAGCATCTACACCGCCAAAAGTCGTGTGATGCAACGACTGCAGCAACGTCTAAGTGAATTAACTCATTGAATTGAATTATTAGCTATTCTCGGGATTTGCCGCATTAAGTCGATCGATACAAAAAAATCTTAAATGGATGTTAGATTTCCAGTAGCGCTGTGTGTAAACCCTTGAATGTTTTGAAACTCTAATTCAGCTTCTATTTTGGTCGAAAATGATTAAGCCAAACTCAAATCAGGATTTGCACAAAGACCTTACGCTCGCGGGCAAGAACCAAGCGGGATCGAAATGTCAGCCCAACCAGTTGAATTTGTTTTTTGAGAACCAACTCAATGCGGACGAACTTGCTCAGTTTGAATCGCACCTTGCCGAATGTGAAAACTGTCGGGACGAGCTTGAACACGGAGTTGCTGATGCAAAAGGCTGGGAAGAGGCTCGCGAATCGTTGATGCGGGCGGATGAGAGTTTCTGTTTTTCAAGCGACCAATCCGATGACCGGGCATTTGATACTTCAGTGGAATCCAATGCCTGCAGTCGATTGGTCCTCAAGCAGCTTGCTCCGTCCGATGATCCGGAAATGCTGGGCCGACTGGGGCCGTATGAAATTTCCGGTGTCATCGGCCAAGGTGGAATGGGCGTCGTTTTAAAGGGCTATGACAAATCGCTTGCTCGCTATGTCGCCCTCAAGGTCCTCGCGCCGCACCTTGCAGTCAGTGGTGCAGCCCGCCAGCGATTTTCTCGCGAAGGACGCGCCGCTGCGACCGTCGTGCACGAAAACGTTGTCGCAATTCATGGTGTCGACGAATCGGGCGAGCTTCCGTTTTTGGTAATGCCGTATGTTCGTGGGGAGTCGTTGGACAGTCGCATCAAAAGCAATGGACCACTTTCCACGGTGTCCATTGTCCGAATAGCAATGCAGATTAGTTCTGGGTTGTCCGCCGCCCATGCCCAAGGCCTGGTTCACCGGGACATCAAACCTGCCAACATCATTCTCGAAGACGGCGTTGAGCGATTGTTGATAACCGATTTCGGTTTGGCTCGGGCGGTCGACGACGCAACTCTGACGCGAACGGGTGTGATTTCTGGAACACCTGAGTACATGTCGCCCGAACAAGCGATCGGAAGTGAAATTGACACCCGCAGCGATTTGTTCAGTTTGGGCGCGTTGATGTACGCGATGTGCACTGGCCATTCCCCGTTTCGAGCCGAGACGAGTTACGGCGTCTTGCGACGGATCACTGACAATCAACCCCGTCCCATTCGCGAGATCAACGAAGCGATTCCGGCGTGGTTGGAAGCATTCATTTTCAAGTTGTTAAGCAAGAAACCACAGGACCGTGTTGGTTCCGCAAAACAGTCTGCCGAATTGCTTCGTGATTGCCTCGCTCATGTTCAACATCCGACCGCCGTCGAGTTGCCCAGACAAGTCGCCGAGCTGGTCCCGAAAAAGAGAATGGCCAAATCGAAACGGTTGGTAACACACGGCCTGTCAATCATCGCGCTGGCTGCAATGATTGGATTGCTGTTCATGGGAAAGCTATATTTGTTTCCCGAAATCCCCGAATACGCCTCTCCAGAAGAACCGGCTCTGGTCGTAAAACCTCTCGTGCAACCGGCGAATCAAGAACCCGCTAAAGCAGCGCGAGTTGCAAAATGGACCAGCGGTACGCTTCTCCCGCAAGCCACCGACATTTGGGTTTCTATTCCTGACTTCAAAGCCACGCAAAAGCATTTTGAAAGCACGCGTTTGGGCGAAATGTTCAAGCAAGATGAACTCAAGCCGTTTGTCAAAAGTATCAAGCCCGCGTTTGGAAGTTGGCTTCGCGAATCCGAGATGTGGCTTGGGATGGACTTGTTTTCGGAAACGGATTGGATCGACGGCGAAGTCAGTTTTGCTTTCTCTACCCAGTGGTCTACTAAAAAACGTTTTGCCATTAACCGTGCCGTTTTGATTCGCTTGAATGGCGATGAAAAGAAAACCACTGCGCATTTGAAAAAGGTTTTTGACAATGTGAGGCTAGCAGGTGGCGTTAGAATTCAGGCGCCAGGTGACGATGTTGAAACGTGGACGATTGGCAAAAAAAAGAGCCGTGAAATTTACGTTGCAAAATCAAATGGCTGGTTGACGGTTTGCGACCATAAACCGACAGTTAATAGTGTGTTGAAAAAACTTGCAATGCCCAAGGTCAAGCTGCCGGAATCGCTGGCTGCGAACGTCATGGCGCGGACGAAATTCAAGCAAGCGGCTTTGGCCGACCAACCTGGTGATATCCAGTGGTGTTGCAGGCCGACTGGAGCTTGTGCGATCGTCGCTCAGCTGTCTCGCATTGACGATCCAGAGTATTACAAGCTTCTTGAATCGACAGGCTTTGACGTGTTTCGAGAAGCTGGCGGGCGGGTTCGTTTTGCGACGACCGAGCATGAGATGATCCACCGAATGTTCGTTGACTATCACGTTGGCGCGGATCCGAAAAAAGCGAACGTTCTTAACATGTTCAATTTTGAAAACAAAGAAAAAGCTCTTTTGCACCCGCCAGATTGGGTTCCGAATATAGCAATGCAATGCACCGTATTGGACTGGAACGCACATGCAGCATTGATTGGGATAGATCCCGTTTACGACAGTTTTATTGGAGAAGATGGATCCTTCAAACGTTTGGTGAATGATCTTAAAGTCGATCCGGATATTAAATTTGACGTAAAAAAATTCGCTCTTTGCCTCAATCGTCGCATAGTTATGTTTAATTTACCTGTCACCGATGGCGCAACCGCCAGATCTCAATCTGTGTTTTGCATCAAAATCAAAGAAGGTGAATCGAAGTTCGTCATGGAGTCACTCAAGCGAGCATCTGAAGGCGAAATCATAAAGCTCTTGGGATTCGAAGTGATCAAAGCCCGTGAGTATGATGATCTTGAGGATGCGTCGTTGCTAGAAAGTGGTGCACGAAAAGAAAATCTCGCGTTAGGCAACGGGTTGGAACCAGCCGCCCGACCAGCCGGCCTACCAGTGGGTAACGCCAGTTACAGAGAGGGAAAGTTCTTTGTGTACGCCCAAGGTCACTTGATCGTTGCCCGAGACAAGGAAGTGCTAAAGCGTGTTTTGGAGAAACGGAAAAAAGGCAAGCTTGCAGAGACTGATGACTATATTCAGGTTTTCGCCGCCCTCAGTAAGCTCCGTAAAACCAAGAACGTTGGGATCCATCACTTTCTTCGTTTGGACCAGTCTGTCAAATTCAACTATGAGTTGCTGCGTAAGGGCAAGCTAAATTTGCGCGAACTGTTATCGCCCGTGCCTGCATTGGATTCAAGCGAGTATGACGAAGAATTCGAACAACTGGACGAACCTAAAAAAGTAGGGTTACTTGAGCGGCTCGATGGAAAATCCCTGCCTGCTGATGTCAAGAAACATATCACGCCCTATCTTGGCAACGCAGGTTGGTCGCTAGAAAACGTCGAAGGAGGCTGGTTGATCAACGGAGTCATTTTGAAAAAATAGCAGCAGCTAAGTTAGCCCAACTGCCACCCGATAACGTGTCACCTGGATACTGACTCCGTCAATTGCAACTCTTAACCCAAAATCTCGCGCTTCCGATTCATGTAATCCCAAACCACAAACCGATCCAAATCCGCACCGGCGGTAAAGAACACTCGGCCTTTGGTTTGTTCGCTTAACCGATGGGCGAAACGAATGTCTTCTTCGTTTTGCGACCAACTGGGAACCAGAAACGTGTTGATCGTAATGCCTTCTTGGGCACACATTGCCGCCTCGCGCATGGTCGCGTCTTCGGTCGATTTCTGTGGCGGATAAAGCATGTAAAGCATGTTGTCTTCGAAATGTGCCGTTGGCAAACCATCGGTAATCAAAACGACTTGCCGGTTGGGTGTGTCTTGATGGGCCAGTAACTGCCGCGCAAGCCGTAACGAATGTTGAATGTTGGTGAAGTGTTGATGCACCATGTGCTCGCTGACATTCTCATCGCTCATGTCAACTTTGAGAGCGACGAACGGGTCGTGGATCGTGACCATTTTTGGCATCAAATCAACGATCTCGCCCTGCCGTCGAATTTTCCCGAACGTATACATCTCGATGAAGTTCAAGAAATCACCCGGGTATTCGCTACGGATCAATCCGTCCATCGCCAGTGCCATTCGTTTCACATTGATGTACTGCCCGTCGTAACGCATCGACCCGCTCATATCCATCACAACGACCGTGGCGGATTTTGGGTTGTTGCGTGTCTTGTGAATCTCAATGTCTTCTGTTTTCAACCGAATCGGAAGCTCGCGTCCACCTCGCAGCATCGCATTGATGAACGTTTGGGGGATGTCCATGTTGGTTAGCGAATCGCCAAACTCATAGGGTTTGGTTGATTGCAATTCGACCGCGCCTTCACCGACGACATTGCCTTCGTGGCGGCCAGTTTTGGATGCTTTTAGTTGGCTGAAAATCTTGCCCAGCAATTTGCCTTGAAACACACGATAAGCTTCGGGGGTCAGTTGGAACCTGCCATTTTTCTTTTCCAGGCCCTGGCGCTCGGCGGCTTCTTTGACGTAGTTGTCGATCGCACGTTTCATTTCCTCAAGCGAGTGCATGGTTTTTTCGTCCATGTGTTCGCCAAGTTTTTCCATGTCCAAAATCGCGATCTGCGCGGTGTCACGCGCCTCTTCAAGCTGTTGAAGCAACTCGTCGATCTGTTCAAGTTCTTCCTTGATTTCAATCGCTTGCGGCGGCGTCATCGATTCGCGACCTGTGAAATGATACTTTGACGCAAGTTCATCCACTTCGTATTTGAAGGTGAGCCGGCTGATCAGTTGCGCAAGGTGCTGAGCCATGTCACTTGCGTCATCGCCGATCTGGTAATACATCCGCTCAAGGTCATAAAGCTGTTCCTGTTGGATGGCTTCACGATAAAACTCTTTCAATTCCTGTGGCGGCTTTGGCCCTTTTTTCGCGTGGCTGTGAAAGTTCTTGCGGACTTGTTTTTGAACCGAATCGGTTTCATAAGTCGCAAGGATTTTCCGTTTTCGCTCTTCCAGAATCGCCTTCATCATATCGATGCTGGGCCCGAGATTTTTGAACTGCTCCGGATCAAGACGCACCGCCCGAGCGAGTTCTTCTTCGGTCAGTTCTTTTTGACTTCCATAGGCCAACATCTGATTCATCATCGGCGAGACGAAATCAGGAGGTGGCTGGGTTGGGCTGGGAAATTTGACGGGGTCGTATTTCATGTAAGTTTGAAAAACGCCACCGACTTTGTTTTTTTTGGCCATGATCTTTTTGTCTAAGTTCGTTTGATTGAGGTTGTTGACTGCCAACTGACGATTGCCAGTTTGCGAACTTAAGCTTTAAATCTCGTAAGACGAGCCGCCGTGGGCCTGACTTCGCGAGATCATGTCCATCGAATACAGTCCTGCCAAAATGAACTCAACGCAAGAAGCTCGAACTGCTTCGTCCGACGACGCGTTAATCTCAAACGCCTTTTCCCAAGCCGGCGGAACGCGTTTCAAACGCTCTGCGTACTGCGACGAAGGCACCATGTCGCCGACCTCGATCCTCACGCCTTTGCCAAAAATCTCAGCGATCTCGTCCAAGCCATTTTTGGTGACATATTCTGTGAACACGATTTGAATCGCTTCAGCAACGATACTGTCGAGGACTTGGCGTTCAGTCATTTGATGGCTACCCATCAAATCCAACTCAAGCTTGCCCAGCGATGAAGTGTATAGATGACCGAGGTCGCTGATTCGCGGTACTGCTGGTTTTTCGTTCAACAAAACTGCACGATGGCGGGCGCTGGAAATCATCGTACGATAATTGGCCAAACTAAAACGAGCACTGACGCCTGATTGCTGATCAACGTATTTTGATTTGCGAGCTTGGACGGTAATCTGTTCGCAAATTTCCTTCATGAAGAAAGGCACGCGGACTGGATAGTCACCGTCAAGGTCGATCTTGCTTTCCTGCTCCATGATCTCGATGCCTTGCTCACGCTCGACGGGATAGTGCGTTTGAATGGTACTGCCGATTCGGTCCTTTAACTGAGGGATCACTTTTCCACTTCGATTGAAAGTGGAAGGGTTAGCCGAAAACAGAATCATCACATCGATTTCGAATCGAACAGGAAAACCACGGATCTGTACATCACGTTCTTCGAGGATATTGAACAAACCGACTTGAACCAGTTCGTCCAGTTCCGGCAATTCGTTGATCGCAAAAATCCCGCGGTGCATTCTCGGGATTAAACCAAAGTGCAATGCGTCTTCGGTTGACATGCTAACGCCGCCCGCGAGCTTCGCCGGATCAATCTCACCAATGATGTCGGCGAACTTTGTTCCCGGGGCGAGGCGTTCTGCATATCTGTCTTCACGATGCCACCACTTGATCGGAATGTCAGCCGGTTCGTGGTTGGCAACAAACTCTTTGGCGACTTGACTGATTGGATCAAAAGGGTCTTCGTGAAATGGTGAGCCGGGAACATCGAGGTAAGGAATGTACTCGTCAAGAAAACTGATCAATCCGCGCATCATCCGACTTTTGGCTTGGCCTTTTTCGCCAAGGTACAACATGTCATGCTCCGACAGCAGTGCGATGTTGACTTCTGGAATGACGGTGTTTTCATATCCGACGATGCCTGGGTAAAGGTCTTCGCCCGCCGAAAGCTGGCGCAGAAAATTTTCGCGAATCTCTTGCTTAACCGGCTTCGACTTCCAACCGCTTTGCTGAAGCTCCAGCAGGTTTGTCGGTCGATCGCTAGGCTGGAAGTTAGTTTCAGAATTCATAGAAGCTGTTGGTGTCGACATAGATATTGTTTCCGGAATGGGAATTGATTTTGGTGCAAAAAGCAGTTGAATGCAAAAGCGAATTATAGGAAGCGGGTGTTGGGAAATTCCAGTTTTCCCGAGATTCATCTGACTAAACGTTCAAGGTGGACACTTTGTTCAGTGAAGTATGGCGAAAGCCGACGTTGAGCGGCATCTTTCGGAGAACGTTTCGGTCCTTAAGATGGTTCGTTGAATGTTTTTGAAAAGACAAACCAATGAACGTCGGAAAACTGATGCCAGAAATTGACTTTATTTATTTTGATCTCGGCAAAGTCATTTTGGATTTTGACCATGTCGCGGGTTGCAAGCAGCTTGCCGAAGTCGCAGGGATTTCGGCTGAGGAAGCCAGGGCGGCTATTTTCGACTCTAAGTTGGCCGACCAATATGAAACAGGATTGATCAATGACGACCAATTTCACGCAGAGTTTTGCCGATTGACCGACAGTTCAGGCGGCAAAGACGAAATACTGTTTGCGATCAGTGATATTTTTACGCCAGTGGATGGAACTTTCGATTTAATCGCCGAGCTGAAGGGTATCGGATTTCCGATTGGCATTTTGTCTAATACCTGCAGCGCTCATTGGAAAAAAGTCAGCGCCGATTATCCCGTTCTCCTTGAATCTTTCTCGCCAGTGATTTTGAGTTACGAAGTAAACTCGATGAAGCCTAATGCGAAGATCTACGATTGTGCGATCGAACAAGCCGGGTGCCACATAAAGAAATGTTTTTTCGTCGACGACAGGCAAGAAAACGTCGACGGTGCCAATGCCAATGGAATGGACGCCGTGTTATTTGAGTCGGCAGTTGAGTTGCGACATCAACTGCAACGCCGAGGTGTCCCGTTGCCCTGATTAGCTGCGTCCGGTGTCTTTCAATCGACGGGTTCGTTTTGGAGTTTCGCAAGCCTGGGTTTTGACACCAATCAAGTCAGTTGGACTTCCTGTTCGACGCTTGTGCACTTGAAAAAGGCGGTCTGGAACGCCGAACGCAGAAAATGTGCTTTTCAAAAAGCATTTGCCCGGATAAGCATGATTCGGTGCGTTAAATTTATGGCGAAAAATCAAGGCACATTTTCGTGTTAGAAAACCGCAAACCTGAAATTGCAAATTTACCCACCCACGTCTAAAATCACGCGACCTCAAAACAAAGCTCTTTCTTTAAACCAGCGACCGCGAAAAATATGTCAGACTCAATCCAAAAAGCAATCTGGACTCCCGGTTGGTACGAACTTGATCAAACGCTGACGCTGGGCGAGCGACAAAAGTTCTGGTTTTTCCAAAACCCACCTGAGGAATGTGTTGCCCTCGGATCAGACGTCGATCTGGTTTTTTACAACCAGCTTGATTCGTCAAAAAACTGCGCCGTTCGCTACGCAAAAATTGTGGAGATGTTTCACCCACAGTTGGGGCCGCTAGTCAGCGTAGACACTGATGGGCTTGACTATATTTTCTACCCAATCGATGGAGAAGAAGTTACCGTCAATGCGGAAGAGGAGCCGGGGGTCACAGACGGTCTCGACTATCTGGTAGAAGACTGGACCGTGTTTGTAACGCTGAGCGATGTTTCTGAACCGATTGTTGATGTGGCTTAAGTGCCGTGCTGTCGGCCTTTTGGGAGAGTCAAACGGATCCGATCGTCAAAGGCCATGTCAACCTTGGCCACGTTCAACTCAAACAAATGGCAATGCAATTGTTGCTTTGCCCACAGGGACGGCATCCCGCTGGATAAGATGTCGGTCTAAATAACAGGGTAGCACCGATTCTTGTATCGGTGCCGCGGAGCGGCAACAGGCATTACGAACGCTCGTTCTATTCAATCGTCATTCCGAATTTCGGTTTTCATACATCGCGTTTGTAAATGTAACGTGAGTTCAAAGTTCACTTTTGTAAATGGTCGTTCGTTTGGCGTTCGATAATTGTAGCCACTTGAAAATAACGAAGTGTTAAACAATGGCCTCTTGCCACTGCGCGGCACCGATTCAAGAATCGGTGCTACACTTTGTAAATGGTTAGCGTTTTCCCAAACAACTACTTGCTCGCGCAAGCTACTTTCATTTCTCACTACGGAAAAAATAGGGTTTCTTTGTTTGTGATGGCAGTTGTGCAAGTTTAAATGGGGCAGCTTCAGAGGTATTTCTTATTTCCAAAATTCGTCAATGTAGGTCTTTGAAAGTCGGCACGGATTAGCGAAAATTGATTCGGATGAGAACTTTCAGGATATCTCTAGTATCTTGCTTGCCAAAGCGATACACACAGGATTCGAATTTGCAATACGTTTCCTATCAACGAATTGAGCTTTAGGTTCAAACAATGATGAATTTTTTAAGACCCGGCTGCGTTAGGTTGATGATCGGCATAGCGCTCGCGCAAGTATTAATTTTGCAGGCCTGTGTCGATATCGTTTGTGGGCAAACAAAAAGCCAGCGGACGCAGTCTCGACGAGTGGATCAAGACAAAAAAGTCGAAGTCGAAAAACCAAAACCAATTCGATCAGCATCAAGGCCAGCTGTGGGTGCCGCTGCGAACGCTAGCGCAGCAGGCAAACAAACACCACAGGGAAAAACATCACAGCCTCAAACGTCACAAGAAGCCGCTGCCAAAGTTCCAATCGATCTACTGGTGCAAAACCAGCCGGTTGTCCTGCGTGCCGAAGCCTATGCCGGTGAACCTTATGGCGTTGGCAAACTGACATTCCGTCTGCGTGCTGGTGACGAAATGATTCAGCGAGTTGGGGGGGCTTTGTTGACCGATACTGAGAATCGGGTTTTCTATCCGATCATTTCAAATTCTCCCGTTAAGACTTTTTTCCAGACAATTACTGGAAACCGAAACAATCAGCCCGACGATGTTCAAACAATTTGGTTTTTGTTCAAAGGGCAGAACCCACTGAAATTTACTTTGCAAGGCAGTGGTGGAACCGCGTTCGAAGTCCCGGTCGAATTTGCACGCACAAGACAATTTGCAAGACACGTCAATCAATGGTGGTCGTCTTTTACCCGAGTGGTCGACGGACAGATTGAAGAAAGCGAATATCCACCACTTGTCGAAACGTATTTGAAAACCTTGTTGGGCAAGCGGATGGGGTTGGAAATCTCAGCGCCGTTCAAACGAAGCAGCGATCCACTGATGAGAACCTTTGAGCTCATGTTCGATGTTGAAACATTGCGAGCCGAGACTATTCGCAACACGATGCTCAATGGCGTCAACGTTTCGCCTTCGGATCAATCGTTGCCGGAACCAATCAGGTGGAGCCCTGTTGTCGTCGAAAATTTGCCGGACGACATCGAAATCGAGCCCATGGCCTACTGCGTGCCCGAAGAATGTTTTTATCTCCGATTTGGGACTTGGGAAAATCAGCTTTGGTTACAGAGATTGCTTGAGGAATTTGGCGGCAACCTTAGCCGGATGATTCAAGTTCGTGGCTTCAAATACAAGATCCAATCGAAGTTCTTGAAGCAATTGGCAATTCAGTCCAGCGAATGGGACAGACTCTTTGGTGGAAGCTTGATCGATGACGTCGCGGTGATCGGATCGGATACTTATTTCAACGAAGGCTCCTCCGTCGGTGTGATGCTGCATGCTAAAGCGACTGGCCGTTTAGAAAAGAATCTACGATCAAAACGAAAAGCATTTGCGGCAGCCAACAAAAAACTTAAAGCGACCATCGTTAATATCCCATTTGACATCGGTGGTGACAAAACCAAACGAGTGAACATCGAGTTCCTTTCAACTCCAGACAACCGCTATCGTTCTTTTTATGTTGTCAGTGGCGATTGCCATTTGATGACGACCTCGCTCAAGCTTGCCCAGCGGTTTCTCGAGTCGGGCGCAGGAATTGGTTCGTTGGCAAAATCTGCTGAGTACCGTTTTGCGCGATACAACATGCCGCTTGAACGGGAAGATACGATTTTCGTTTACTTGTCGACGCGCTTTTTCCAGGAACTGCTTTCGCCACAATATCAAATAGAGCTGCGTCGTCGAAATCGAATCGTGACCGACATGGTGATGTTGGAGATGGCGAACTTGGCGGCAGCCAACGAGCAGTACAAAGACGTGAGCTTGGAAGGCTTGAAACGAGGTGGCTATTTACCGGTCGGGTTTGGCTACCGGCCTGACCAGGGCAGCGTTGAAACCGTTGCTGGTCAGTGGGTCGATTCAGTGCGAGGCGTTCGTGGATTCTTTGCTCCGATACCCGACGTGCCTTTGACTGCCGTGACTGCGGAAGAAGCGGCGTGGTTTAGCGAGCGAGCCAACTTTTTTGCCCAATCCATTCGCTCACTCGATCCAATGTTCGTCGCGATCAAGCGATTTAGCCACAAAGGCAACATTGAAAGGGTCGTGTTCGATGCACGCGTGGCTCCTTTTGGCGAAGAAAAATATGGGTGGCTGATTTCGATGCTGGGCCCTCCACTTAAGCAAGAAATCGCCTCCAATCCCAGTGATGTGATTCGTTTCGAAGCCAACATGCGCGGTGGAACATCCGGCGGTCGAGTACCTCCGCATCAGATTTTTGCTTCCGTTCAAGATGAAGTTGACCCGACGGTCGATCTTAGGCCAAGCTCATTCTTGCGTGTTCTCGAAACGTTAAAAGAAGCACCAGGTTACGTCGGTGCTTGGCCCAATCCAGGTTATACAAATTGGATGCCGGCATTGGGGCGGGAGCCAGATCAATATGGATATACTTATTCCCGGTTGCTGAAACTTTGGCGACTTCAGTGGGGAGATTTTTCCGTTTTGTCTTTCGACCAAAGACGTCTTGAATCGCTTAAGCCACATTTGAAAGTGGTGCCGGCTGAGCGACCGGCACAGTTGCGGTTATACGTTGGAGATTTAGCGAACTCGAAACTTAGTGGTTGGGCGAACGCGGTCAACTATCGTCGCAGCTGGCAAACTTCGATTGCGAACGTCCGTTTGCTTAATTTGCTGACGCAACAGTTTCGCGTCTCACCCGAGGCAGCCAAAATTGTTGTCGAGCGGATGCTGGATGTGGAGTTGGTTTGTTCGCTCGATGGTAATTACAAATTGACGCAGCTTCCGTCAGGCAGAATGTTCTGGCACTCAGATGCTTGGCCGTCCTTTTCAAGTCCCGTGCTGCCGGCGGACCACAAGGCTCCGTTGCTAAAATGGTTTCGCGGTTTGGAAGTCGAAGTGATGAAAGCCGAATCCCAGTTTGCTGTGCATGGAATTCTCGACATCGAACGGACCGAAGCCACCAAGTCCCTTCCAGGTTTCGATTTGTTCGGCGGATTTGGAAACATTTTTGGCGGTTCTAAATCCGAAAAGAAAACGGAGAAAAAGAAGCAAAGTGACGGCAAAAAATAACCTTAAAAAAGCCGCTCAAAAACACACCGTGGATAGCGGCTTCTTTGGGTTGTGCAAGCCTGAGCTAGTAAGCAGATTCTCAACTTCGTATATTTGTGTGACTCGTCCGCACTAATTTTGTCAGATAATGGATTGCTTAAATGGAATTGGCCATCGGCTTACTTGCCCTAACGGCGATGGAAATTGTTCTCGGAATTGACAACATCGTATTCATCACGATCGTCTCGGGTAAACTTCCCAAAGCACAGCAGCCACTCGCTCGCCGACTGGGGCTTATTCTGGCATTGGCAACGCGATTGCTGCTGCTGTTTGGATTGTTTTACGTCGTTCATGATAAGGCATTCGAAAAACCAATTTTTGAATTGACCGACATCGGTATCCCTTCTGCGGTGATCAGCAAAATGGCGGTTAAGGACAAAGCAACCCACGCGCATGTCCCCGAGGAGATTCTGGATGAGATTCGTAAAGAACACTTTAACGAGTCCAATGAAGTTTCCTGGAAGGACTTGATTCTGTTTTTGGGTGGACTGTTTCTCGTTGGCAAAAGCGTCTACGAAATTCATGATTCGTATAGCCATGAAGAAGGCGTGGTGGTCGAACCGACGCGGAAAATGTTTGCCAGCGTCTTAATTCAAATTGCACTACTCGATGTCGTGTTCTCGCTGGACTCAGTGATCACGGCCGTGGGGATGGTGGAAAATGTCTATATCATGGTCGCTGCGATTATTCTGGCGGTGATCGTGATGCTGGTGTTTGCAGAACCAGTCAGCCGGTTTGTTGAAGAGCATCCGACACTGAAAATGTTGGCTCTCAGTTTCCTGATTTTGATCGGCGTGATGCTGATCGCTGAAGGCGTTGGAGCACATATGGACAAAGGCTACATCTATTTTGCGATGTTCTTTGGGCTCGTCGTTGAGGTCCTGAACATCAGTCTGCGTTCAAAATCTCACGCGAAAGTTGTCCATACTGAGTGATTTTGTTGATTCGAACAATTTTATTTCAAATCATTACGATTCTCGTACGTATATACAAAGACGAGCGTAATTGTATTGCGTAAAATTCATAGTGAAATTGTCTTCGAATGATTTCCTTCGACATGATTGTCGCCCGCATGTTTGCCTTGTGTTTGAAATTTCCGAGTGTGCAATGAAACGTTACAAAACAAATTGTGCGATCGCATTAGGGATTTCCTTTCTGGTTCTATTCGCTTTGCCCTTTGAACCTGACTCGACAGCCTTGGGGGCGCCAGTTCAGCGGAAGAGCTTAAATGCTGAAAGGGCGGCAAAACTCGATTCGTCTATTCGAGAACTTTTTGGTGGTGCAGTCGAACTTGATCGCTCGATCGTTCCTTCGCCGCAAGAGCTATACTCAACGTTGGCAGCGCTCAATCGCGAGCAACTCAAAAACGATTGGGCGAGTATGCTGCTTGAACAGTTCAAAGAATCTGATTTTTCAAACTTAAGCACGGAGGAAAAAGGGCGTCTCGGACAGGCCATGCAGAAATTCTTGCAGCGGGATAATGGGATCGACCCCGAGCTAGGAAAGCAATATCTGAAGGACTTGGGGTTTGATGAGCGAACCCAGCAACAGTTTGCTGAGCAAGCCGATGAGTTCTTTCCCGAGGGCGGCGCTCCGTCGTACCGCGATCTGGCTCGTCAGTTCAAGAAAAACAGTGAAAGAGCGGTTCGCTCCTATTCCAAAGCGGCCGATCGAAAGAAATGGAGCAAGAGCAGCGCTAAGGCCAGCGGAATTGCAGGCCGGCCAAAAACCGGAAACTCGTCAACTACAAGAAGAAGTTCAAGGAATCCAAAACTTCCCGACGACAAATCGTTGAAAAAGATGTTGGGAAACTTACCAAAACTTGCCAGCGGGATGCGAGATAAACAACGAGACCCAAACGCACCGAAAGTCAATTTGGGTGCCGAGATGAATTCTGTATTTATGGATGCATTCACTGAGTCCGTTAGTGAAAAGAAATCCAATGTTGAACTGCCCGATTCGGTTCGTTCAGGTTTTAAAACCATCGTTGACAAAGTCCGCGAGACGGTCGTTAAAAACAAGAACAAGAATCGGTTGAAGAAGAATTCCGGCCCCAGAGGCAATGGTAATTCCAACTCGAATTCGAGTGCGAATTCAAGCGATATCAATTGGGCTAATTTTTCTAAGGGAACTTCCAGTTCAAGCTCTGGCACCGGTTCGGTAGGCAGCGGTTTGTCGGCTGCAATAAAGGATTTGCCGGAACTGCCGACGATCAATCCAACTCAAATACTTGTCTGGCTGGCGGTTCTTGCTGGGATTGGGTTTCTGATCTATTTGCTCATTAGCAGAATGGAGACGGAGTCCGGAAATAGCGTGAAGAAGCAATTGAGCCGCATGTTTGGAAGGAATAAAAATTCGCCCAGCGGATTGGTTGATGAAGTGGATCACTTCCTGATTTCAAAATTCGGTTCCGATTCGAAATGGTGGAACTCAAAGCACGCGCAACAGATTTTGGTGTCAGCCGCTCCGGACTTCAAAGCGAAAATTTCAGAACTGACGAACCTGTATGTTCGAGCTCGCTATATGGATCAGAACTTCGTGCTAACTGACGAAGAGAAAAAGCGTTACCAGTCAACACTTCAGGAGCTGGCGCGATTGGCGTTGGAAAAATCTCCTCATTCCAGCGTTGATTTGATTGCCGATGACTTGGTTGAAAAAGTGAACGTGGCTGGGGCAAAAGGTTAATGCGAACTGTGCGACTTTTTTCCTGGCGAATTAACTCCAGAATAATTCTTGCGTCGTTGATCGGTTCATTCATGATCGCTTCAACAGTGCTTGGACCAGCGCACGCATATGCAGCTTTTCAGGAGGAAGAAAAAGAGCTTCCTGCTGAGCAACTTTCTGAACGCCAATGGAAGCTTGGCTACCATGGATTTAACATTGTCAGCAATGGTGTTGGGCTGGAGCATGATACCGAGTTGACAAAGTGGGAACGGCGTCCGGCATCCGAGACGGTGTTGGTTGTGCTGGGGGGGATATCCAACCCGCCAACGAACCTTGAGCGTTACTATAACAACGGCGGCGCGGTTTTTGTTGCTTCAGACCAGGATAGCCACGCAACGTTAGTGCCAATGGGCATCATCATCTCGCCCATTTCGACCAGCGCGATGGCCAGCGAGTATCGAGGGGTGATAGACAGTCCAGATAACTCCATCTTTTTTGGCGGCCACCGTGAATGTCCAATCGTGAGTCGCCTAATTGATTCTCATCCAGTATTTAATCGTGCCAATGAAGTCATTGGTAACCGAGTCGCCAAACTCAATATTTTTGGAAAAAACAAGGCTAAAGCAATTGCATTCTTGCCTCGAACAAAAAGAGGCAGAACCGAAGCGTTTATTTGCGTCAATGAAAACGAAAATGGTGGGCGACTCGTTTGTATGGGCGATCAATCCGTATTGAGCAATCAAATGCTAATGCACGGTGACAACGCAGTGTTCGCACAAGATGCGATGTTGTGGCTGAGCGGGTTCAAAGAAACTTCAAAGGCACGAAAACATGTTCTTGTGTGGGACGGAAGCAAAGCGCTGCAAACCGTTGACATTGCTGGCGTCGACGTGGAACTGCCTCCTCCAACATCGAAAGAAGTATGGGAAGCGCTCAAGAGTCTTCCTCCGTCAGCATGGTTCGACTTTGGAAATTCTGTCATCGCCAAAGTCGAAGATGAAGACATGGTTAACGATTTGGTTCACCGAGTGATGGATAACCAGTCTGACAAAAAGATCGACCGATTCTGGATTCTCGTTTCGTTTGGTTTGATATCTCTGTTCGCCCTGACAACCTACGTGTGGCAGAAAAAGCTTCTACGATTTACCGCCAGTGATGTCGCTGCAAAACGCTCGGCCGCCGCGGATAAAGTTCGCAAAAATAACGAAGCGTTTGAACGTCAGATGGCAGTGGAAGTCTTGCTGGATACTTTTTGTGTCGAAGTCGCCAATCGGAGATACTATGACTGTCCAGCGTTTCCCAATGAGCTCGTTGCGGTTGGTGTTTATGGAAAGGAAAACGAGATCAACAGGATGTTCAATTCGATGAAAAAAGTAAATCAGCTTTATAATACGAAAGCTTCAAAGTACTGGACGAGGCAACGTTTGCTGGATTTGGAGTCCGAAATCGAAAAGTGGAAGTCGTTCTTTCCGGCAGACCAATTCGATAGCCAGCCAGCAAAAACTTAAACGATCAAGCGGGACGGCATGTCCCATTAAATATATTTGAGGTAAGTGTGACAGAAACTATCAATGTTCAAACCATTGCAACCGAGGCGAATCAATTTCGTCAAAGTGCGATTAAAGGTTTGGGCCAAACGCTGATTGACTTGGACGAAGTCATCGAACAGGTTTTGATTGCGACCATTGCGCGAGGCCATGTACTGCTGGAAGGCGTTCCTGGAACGGCCAAAACGACTCTTTGTCGAACTCTGGCGGCCGCGATGGGGTTAGACTTTCGCAGGATCCAGTTTACACCCGACTTGCTGCCCTCTGACGTGACGGGCACACGGATTTTGGATCAAACGAAATCAAAATTCGTTTTGCAAACCGGACCGATTTTTTGTCAATTGTTGTTGGCCGACGAGTTGAATCGCGCTCCCGCGAGGACGCAATCGGCGTTGCTTGAGGCGATGCAGGAAAGCCAAGTCACGATCGAAGGTGAAACGTTACCGCTCCCAAATCCATTCATCGTCCTGGCGACCCAAAACCCGGTTGAGCAAGAGGGCGTTTATCGTTTGCCGGAAGCCCAATTGGATCGCTTTTTGTTTCGTGTCAATGTTGGATATCCTGATCGAAACAGCGAAATTGATTTGCTTGAACTGCAGGAGTCGCCACCCCCTGCCCCATCTCAGTTATGCGACCCAGCGCGGATTTTGCGTTTTCAAAAAGCCGTTGACCAAGTGTTTGGCAAACGGGAAATGAAAGAATATGTCGTTGATTTGATTCGCGAATCACGTCAACATCGCGAAGTGTTACTGGGAGCCAGTCCTCGGGCCGGGATTTATTTGCTTCGCGCTGCACGAGCGCGAGCATTACTTAATGGCAAAGAGTTTTTCACTCATGAAGACGTTCAAGCCGTCGCCCATCCAGTGCTTGAACACCGCGTCATCATTCGCCCCGAAGCCGAATTGTCCGGCCGCGCAACCAGTGACGTCGTTGCAGAGATTGTACGCTCCGTTCCAATAAGGGACGTTTAAGATGCTGACAATGCGAAGTAGCGCCATCATCGGCGTTAGCGTTTGGCTGCTGTTGACTTCAATGTTGTCCAGGCACGAAGCCGGGGCTTTGATCGCGTTGGCTTTCCTGTTTTGGATTTTACTTGAATGGGTTTTCTTTCAGCTAATTACGCTGGCGGGAAAGCCAATTTTGCAAGAATTAGAACGCGTCATTGGTGATCAATCTTCCTCTCAAATGGATGGTCGAGTCACGCTTGTTGCGGATCGAGAATTTCAAGTTCATTTAACGGGAGAGCTTGCGGGCGCGACGCGTGGGTACCGACTTCTGATTCAAGACGTCGTGCCTGATACATTCGAATTAGACAATGGTGATCCGTTTTTGATTGTCGATTCGCCTGGACGAAAAATGTTCGCTTGTAACTACACGATCAAAACGCCACTTTGCGGCAAAATGGAATTCCCCGGGATCCAGGTTGAAGTATCAGACTATTGGGGCTTTTTTCGCTGCGAACAGTTTGTCCCAGTCACGCAGTTGGCGACCGTTTTACCATTCTTGATTCGGTCGCAAACGACAGTTTCCGTTTTGAAACACAATAATTTGCAACGGCATATCGGAAATCATCGGCACAAAAGCGCTGGAGTCAGTTCGGAGTTGCTAGGTATTCGAGATTATCGAGTTGGCGATCCGCCAAGAACGATCGCGTGGAAACCAACGGCCAGGTTGGGCAAACTGATGACTTGTGAATTCGAGAATGAAGTTCCGATTCGCGCCACAGTCATTGTTGATTTGGCGACCTATCAATTTGAAGGTAGACCGGGGCCTTCGCCGGCTGATCGAGCCATTACGGCGGCGGCTTCTATCTCAAAATTGTTGCTTGCCGATCGCGACCCGGTTGCTGCAGTTTTGTTGAAACGTGATTCGGCGCAGCGGATTGATCATGGATCGGGGGAGCGTCAGCTGACGAGATTACTTCAGTATTTGTTGAAAGCTTCAAATCCAAATCCGCCGCTGCGAAATTTCGACACAGAAGAACTGGTCAAAGCGACTTTCGAAAATTGTTCGCGTCGATTTCCAGAATTGTTTAACCAGAATTATAACGCTGGTCCGACTCGCCGCTCGTGGAACATAGTGATTCCCAACACGAAGGGATTGGTTCGCAGTTCGTTGAGCGTCGCGCTCGAGCATTTGCTTGACCTTCAGCCTGGAATGTCGACACGAATGCAATTCGATGACGACGTAATGAGAAAATCGTGTTTGGATTACGTTGAGAAATATTCCGTCGTTTCGCACGCGACAACCGTTGCGATTGAACAGCCTTGGGCAGACGCCTCTCGATGGCTTCGTGAATCTCAAGCCATGACTGAGGCACTTTGCAAACATTTGGTAGAGGCACGCTCGCGAGCGAAGGACAATGAACTGTTTGTTTTGATCGCTCCCGAGCCCGTCAATCGAGCTCGCACAGAAGCCATTGAAAGCGCCGTTAAATCGGCAATTGGTGCACGTCATCGGGTGATATTTATCGCGCCCGCCGTTTCAAAGTCCAACAAATCGGTCCAAGACCCAGTCGCAAAAAGAATTTTGTACCAGTCCGGAGTGGTCGATACGCGAAATGTAGAAAGCCATCTTCGACATGCGCTGACCAGTTTAGGCGCGGCGTTCGCTCGAATTGATGATCCGGCGTTGATGCAAATCGTGGCCAATGAAGTCGGTATCTTGCAGTCTGGAAAGTCTCGTGGCAAAGTCCTTCGCGGAGGTCGCGCATGAGTAATCAGCCAAACAAAATTCAACGCACACAAGACGATTTGAATGCATTTGAAAACTCAGAGTCGCAACGCGTAGGTCTTGGGCTCTCACCGCGATCAGTCTGGATTGGAATGGTGATTCTGGCCGCAATCGTTGTTGTGGTCGCGATTCAGTTGCTAGGAGAATTGCCTTGGCAATTTCTTCTGGTTTTGATTGTCCTGTTTGGATTGTCCGTGCGATATCGACTGGGCTGGGGTATTTTTTGCTGCGTCTGCTTGTTGGTGGCCGCTAGATTGGCTCCAAGATATGATCAAGAGATTCTCGAGCTGGATTTTGTTTTAATCTTGATGGTCATGTTATTTGCTGGATTGAGTTTTCGATTTGTTGAACTTGCGAAATATCTTCAGGGATATTGGGGTGCGCCTGAACAAGCGATATACCAGTCGACGCGTCGTTATCCTCATTTTCCAGCCACGATACGAGGACGGTGGTGGCTGATTCCCGTGGCAATCGGACTGGCGCTCGTATTGCTTAGTGCATTTCCGTACGACCCAACAACAGGTAGACGGTTGGGGATCAAGCCATTTGCGGCAAGGCCGATTTTTTTCGGATTCTTTTTGTTTTTCATTTGGTTCACGCTGCGCACAGTGTTTGGGTTGGCAACCAGTTGGAGAATTACACCAGCCCAAGCCGACATTCGCGCCAGGTCATTGGCTGCGAAGGAGTTTTGGAAAGATCATGCTGCAATTGAATCAAGGCGAGCCAAAATTCGAGCGAGGCGGATAGATTAACTGCGGCATTCGAAATGGCTTTGACGGATGAAGCCTGAAGAAGATCGGAATTCGTTCGGGTATCAGGCAAATGTTGTACTTGAAAAATAGTTTTAGATTTCTAGTGAGGAACTGAGAATGTGGATTGGAATCCGTGAAGCGATCGGATGGGTGATTACCCTGATTGGATTGTTGTTGGTCGGCGTTGTTCTAATGTTGGCTTTAAATCGTAGCGTATTCGAAGCCCTCGCCCTTTCGTTACCGTCGGCGATTGTCTTTCGCTCAGGAATCGGACTGGTGCGCATGACGGCTGCGGCAAGAATCGCGAAGCAACTTGGGCGCGAGTAAAGCCACGGCTTGGATCGGAAATTTTAATTTGTCCGTCTAAGTTTGGCGGTCGGCAATTTCCGATTCAAGAAATCAGCTCTTAAGGTGAAAACGTTCGCCGTCAAAATCCACGATGATGGTTTTGTCGGCTCCACTGTCACCCGTTTTCAATAGCTCGGTGGCCAGTGAATTTTCAACTCTTTGCTGAATCACTCGCTTAAGTGGCCGAGCACCGTATTGCGGATCGAAACCTTCTTCTGCGATTGCAGCCCGCGCCGATTCGGTGACTTCCAAATTCCAACCAAGCGCCGTCAATCGTTTCTCAAGCGATTCCAATTGCAGGTCAACGATCTTGCGAATTTGACCCTGGTCAAGCGTTTTGAACACGATCTTTTCATCGATTCGATTAAGCAACTCTGGCGCGAATCGCGCCCGCAGCGCCTGCTCAACTGCTTCTTGCATCTCTTCGTCCGAGCCGTTTTCTTCGGTGATTTTCTGGATCATCGAACTTCCCACGTTACTCGTCATGACAACAATTGTGTTGGTGAAATCAACTGTGTGTCCGTGGTTGTCGGTCAACCGACCATCATCAAGCAACTGAAGCAAAATGTTGTAAACGTCCGGGTGGGCTTTTTCGATTTCGTCCAGCAGCACGACGCTGTAAGGCCGACGACGAACGGCTTCGGTTAGTTTTCCGCCTTGATCGTAGCCGACGTATCCCGGAGGGGCACCGATCAAACGGCTGACACTGTGCCGCTCCATAAACTCGCTCATGTCGATTCGAATCATCGCGTTTTCATCGTTGAACATGATCTCTGCGAGTGCTTTGCAGACTTCTGTTTTGCCAACACCTGTTGGGCCAAGAAACATGAACGAACCAATTGGCCGATTGGGATCCTGGAGTCCACTGCGACTTCGACGAACCGCATTACTTACCGCGGCAATCGCATCGTGTTGCCCAACGACTCGCTGGTGTAACCGTTCTTCCATCACGATCAATTTTGCGCGTTCAGTTTCCATCATCCGTGTGACAGGGACGCCCGTCCAGGCGCTGACGACTTCTGCGATTTCTTCTTCGGTGACCATCTCGCTGAGCAGGCGTTTTTTGTCAGGTTGGTTTTTGTCGCTTTCATTTTCGGTCGCGCCATCGTTCGTGGCATCGGTCCCGTCTTCTTTTGCTGCTTCGGCAACTTCGGCAGTTTCGATCTGTTCAGATAGTTGTTTGCGACGCGTGTCCAACTCATAAAGCCGTCGGTAATCGTCTTCGTTTACTGTCAAACCGGACGATTGATTGGCTTTGATAGAAGAGTCTAATTGATCGAATTCGAATTCGACTTTCGCCAACTCTTCACGAACGCTTTGGATACCAGACATGCCAAGTTTTTCCGATTCCCATTGTTCGCGGAGGCTGGCAAGCTCTTTCTTTTTCTGTTCCATCTCTGCGCGTACGGCTTCCAATCGCGCTTTCACGCCTTCGTCGTTTTCATCGGCGAGCTGCCGGGCGGCGAGTTCCAATTGCGTTAGTCGACGTTGGACGGTGTCGATTTCCTCGGGAACGCTATCCATTTCCATTGCCAAACGGGAAGCCGCTTCATCGACTAGATCGATGGCTTTGTCTGGCAAGAAACGGTCTGTGATGTACCGACTGGATAGCTGAGCTGCCGCAACCAAAGCCGCGTCCTTGATCTGCACACCGTGATGCGTTTCGTAACGTTGTTTAAGGCCGCGAAGAATCGAGATCGTATCGTCAACAGAAGGCTCGCCAACGAAGACAGGTTGGAAACGCCGTTCGAGGGCAGCGTCTTTTTCGATGTATTTGCGGTACTCGTCAAGTGTGGTCGCGCCGATACAATGAAGATCACCGCGGGCAAGCGCTGGCTTGAGGAGGTTAGCCGCATCGTTTCCGCCTTCTGCGGCGCCGGCACCAACGACTGTATGAAGTTCGTCAATGAACAAAACAATTTGACCTGCCGCGGCGGTGACTTCTTTCAAAACGGATTTTAAGCGGTCTTCAAACTCGCCCCGGAATTTGGCTCCAGCGATCAAGGCACCCATGTCGAGGGCCATGATACGTTTGTCTCGCAGGCTTTGCGGGACATCATTGTGGACGATGCGGAGCGCAAGCCCTTCGGCGATTGCGGTCTTTCCAACGCCGGGCTGGCCGATCAGTACCGGATTGTTTTTCGAGCGGCGCGAGAGGACTTGGATGACGCGTCGAATTTCTTCGTCACGGCCGATGACCGGATCGAGTTTTCCTGATTTCGCTAATGCAACTAAATCAATGCAGAATTTTTCAAGCGATTGATATTTGTTTTCAGGTTCTTGATCGGTGACACGAGCCGAACCGCGAACGGTTTTGAGGGCTGCAAGAATAGATTTTTCATCAACGGCATTGAGTTCAAAAATGCGTTGTGGTTGGCCTTTTGTTTTTACCATCGCCAGCAACAAGTGTTCGGTCGAAACGAATTCGTCTTGCATGGACTGGGCCGTTTTTGCTGCGGCTTCCAAAATGACTTGAAGCTCACGGCTGGGGTTAGGCGTACTTCCTCCGGTTGAGTTGGGAAGTCGTTTCAATTCAGACTTGGCCATCTCAGTAAGTTGTTGTAGTGGCGCACCAGATTTTTCGAGCAGCGGTCGCACAATCCCATCTGTTTCATCCAGCAACGAAACCAGGAGATGCAAACCCGAAATTTCCGGGTGACCCTTTCCGCCCGCCATCGTTTGTGCGTTCACAATCGCTTGTTGGGCTTTGGTGGTAAGTTTCTCGTATCGAAATGACATGTTTTCTCCTGACATGAATGGAGATTGTCCTGATGGATGGAAAAGTTCTGGCAGGCAAAAACTGCCACCAACCCTACAAATAGCGAATCGCATGCCAATTGTTTTTACACGCGTTTTTGTGGGCTTTTTTAAAGAGACTGGACAACGCTACCCGGTGGTCAGTGCCATTTCTGCAGAAGCAATCAATAGATGCGAACGCAAAATTCGTTTCTACATTGCTCGCTAAACCGTTTTGCCACTAGCCACGGTTAATGGGCGGTGCAAGCCATGGAATGAATACTCGTAAACGAAGATCCCGCTTCTTACGCTTCGAGTTTCCAAGCGACGCTTTCCAAGCGATAACGCTACGAGGCGTTCACTGCCAACAAAAAAAGCGAGCGGAGTTTAGCCCGCTCGCTTTGAGTTTCAAGTTTGAACGAAGTCGGTGATTGCCAATTGCACAACCGCCGTTTCGCGTTTTGGAAAACCTAGTCTTTGATTTCGAACTCTGCATCAATTGCATCGTCTTCCGCGGCGGCAGCACCGGCGTCACTTGCGTCGGCGGTTGCCCCGGCAGTTTCCGAACCATCGTCGGTGTTTGCGTAAAGGGCAGCGCTCATTGCGTGTGAAGCTTGCTCGAGTTCGGTGACCGCAGACTTTATCGCGTCGGTGTCAACGCCTTTGACGGCTTCGCGGACTTTGGTGATGGCGGCTTCAAGTGGCTCGCGATCTGAATCCTGAAGTTTGTCTTCGTTGTCCTTGATCGTTTTCTCGACTTGGTAACACATTGTCTCGCCTTCGTTTCGAGCTGAGACCAATTCAAACTGCTTGCGATCTTCTTCTGCGTTGACTTCGGCGTCGGCTTTCATTTTTTCGATTTCTTCGGTCGACAGCCCGGAAGATTCTTTGATCTCGACGTTGGCTTCTTTGCCAGTGCCCAGATCCTTAGCCGACACGTTCAAGATTCCGTTTTGGTCGATATCGAATTTAACTTCGACCTGTGGAACGCCACGCGGAGCCGGTGGGATGCCGGTCAAGTCAAACTTGCCGAGCAAGCGGTTGTTGACGGCCATCTTTCGTTCGCCTTGGAACACTTGGATCGTGACAGCCGTTTGGTTGTCCGCTGCGGTGCTGAAGGTCTGCTTCTTTTCTGTTGGGATTGTCGTGTTACGCTCAACAAGCGCTGTCAACACGCCGCCTTCTGTTTCGATGCCGAGTGTCAAAGGAGTGACGTCCAAAAGCAACACGTCTTTGCGATCGCCTGCGAGAACGGCACCTTGGATTGCAGCACCAACGGCCACAACTTCGTCAGGGTTAACGCCCTGGTGTGGGTCTTTGCCAAAAATGGATTTAACCATCGCCTGGACTTTAGGAACGCGAGTTGAACCGCCGACCAAAACGATTTCGTCGATATCTGATGGCGAAAGTTTTGCGTCTTTGAGTGCCTGTTGAACAGGTGTTTTACAACGCTCTACAAGCTGATCAATCAACTCTTCGAATTTGGCACGGCTGATATTCATCTGCAAGTGTTTGGGACCGCTTGCGTCAGCCGTGATGAACGGAAGGTTGATGTCGGAAGACTGTGCGGAACTCAATTCCTTTTTCGCTTTTTCACAAGCCTCTTGCAAACGCTGAAGCGCCATTGTGTCGCTGCGAAGATCGACTCCATTTGATTTCTTAAACTCATCGGCAACGTAGTGGATCAGGACTTCGTCAAAGTCATCACCACCCAAGTGCGTATCGCCACTGGTGCTGATCACTTCAAAAACCTTCATGCCGTCATCGTCGTTGAGTTCAAGCACTGAAACGTCGAACGTTCCGCCGCCAAGGTCAAACACAACGATCTTCTGTTCGTTTTGAGCTTTGTCTAAACCGTAAGCCATCGCAGCGGCGGTTGGCTCGTTGATGATTCGGGCGACTTCAAGTCCCGCGATCTGGCCAGCGTCTTTGGTGGCCTGACGTTGGGCGTCGTTGAAGTAAGCCGGCACCGTGATGACGGCTTTGTTGACTTTGTGACCAAGGTACGATTCGGCGGCTTCTTTAAGTTTGCGAAGCGTCTTGGCGGAAATTTCTTGAGGTGTGTATTCGTCTTCCCCGATTCCGATTTTGACGTACTCGTCGGCACCACCCTTAACATCGTAAGGGATCATTTTTTCTTCCGAAGTGACTTCGCTGTGGCGCCGGCCCATGAAACGCTTGACCGAATAGATCGTTCTGGTTGGGTTGGTGACACGTTGGTTTCGAGCGGGAGCACCGACGATGGTTTCATCGCCATCAGTAAATGCGATTACGCTGGGAGTGGTTCGATCACCTTCTTGGTTGGCGATGACCGTTGGCTCATTGCCGTCCATGACGGCGACGCATGAGTTGGTCGTGCCGAGGTCGATTCCGATGATTTTTTCGCCTTGAGCCATATTGCTCTCCTACTATCTGAACTGCATTAAGCGACAAACGTCGCGTTTTGTATGTTTTGACGGACCTGCCCATTGGACAGCCTGAGTCTTTGGTTGGCATAAAAAGCAAAGCTTGTGCCAAATCAGAAATGGCCCCAAAGGCCGGGAAAATTGCGGAAAAGAATAGGTCGTCCGCCGCTATCAATTCTGTTCTGCCAATTTGGCATTGAATCGCAGGCACCTGAAAAACGACTCAAGACGCAATTGAAACCAGGCAGTTAAACAAGACGACGCCTATCTGGCAGCATCGCAAATATTGCAGCGATGCCAAACAAAATCTGTTGAGCAAACCGACGCGAAATTAGACTGAGAAAAAGCTTACTTCTTCTTTTTGTCGTTTCGCTTCAACCCGGCTCGGTCAAGCAAAGACTCGCGGAAAAAGTCGTCCATCTGCTCGTCTTGCGGAGGCGTACCATAAGCACCCAGCGCATTGGGATCGTACTGCAGCTCAAACTTGTGCTTGGCAATGGTCAGTTCGATATTGGGATCAAGCCTTCTTCGAACACCGGTCATGATACGTTTGCCGTCGATTTTGACGCCATTTCGAGAGCGGAGATCCTTTACGAACCAATAGCCCTCTTCGATATCGAGCAAGCAATGGTGCCCCGACACGTTTCCGAAATTTAGAACGATATCACATCCCTCACGCCGACCTACGCGAAGCCGCTTTTTCATTAGAGGGATTGGGTCACCGCCACCGATGGGTACAAGTTCACCGTACATGTTTTGGACGTGAATAAAATTCACGCTGTACAAAAGGAATGATTGACCCCAGAATGGCTGGAGCAGATAAGCGAATGAGCAACGAAAGCTCAGACGAAAAAAAATCTCAGTAATCGCCACGCATATTACTCCCTAACTTTATTCGGTGTCCACTTTGTCGTCAACCAATATCACAACACACAATCGTGAAGAAATGGACTGGAAGGCTGCAGGATGGCGGTACTTTGGGTATAGCTACTATTTAAAGCAAATATTCGGGCACCGAGTACAGCGAGTCAGTCTCGACGCAGGATTTACTTGCCCCAATGTGGACGGGACAGTTGCGACCGGCGGTTGTACTTTTTGTGACAATCGAAGTTTCAGCCCCAGCCGCAGATTGCCCAGACAGAATATCTTAGACCAACTCGAAGAAGGCATTTCGCGCGTCAAGCGTCGTTACAAATGCAAGCACTTCATGGCTTACTTCCAACCTGCAACCAATACTTACGCGCCGGTAGATAAACTGAGACCGCTTTACGAACAAGCCATCTCTCACCCCGATGTTGTTGCCCTGGCCATTGGAACGAGACAAGACTGTGTGCCCGATGACGTGCTGGATCTTCTTGAAGAGATCGGGCAAAAAATCCCTTTGACGGTCGAGTACGGATTGCAAACGATCCATGACAAATCGCTTGATTGGATGAATCGCGGCCACTACCACGATTCGTTCGAAGATGCGATGGAGCGAAGCATCGGTCGCGGGTTTGAACTTTGCGCCCACGTGATGTTGGGGCTTCCCGGCGAGACGCATCAAGACATGATGGCCACCGCTCGCGTTGTCGCCGATTGCGGACTTGATGCGGTGAAAATCCACAATCTTTATTGCGTCAAAAACACGCCGCTGGCGGAAGAAGTCGCGTCAGGCAAAGTGGTCTTAATGGAGCGAGACGACTACGTGAATACGCTTGTCGATTTCTTGGAACTGCTTCCATCAACAATGGTGGTCGAACGAATCAGCGGCGAAGCACCAGGAGATTACTTTGTCGGCCCCCAGTGGTGTCTCGACAAAAGCGGTGTACTCCAAGCCGTCAAAGACGAATTCGAGCGAAGAGACTCTTGGCAAGGCAAGAGGTTTGGTCAGAAGTAGTCAGCGGTCGGCGAAACGTTAAGCCGATTCGAGTTAAGCCGATTCGAGTTAAGTCGATTCGAGAAAAGGGAGATGGAATCCGAAATCTGGAAAGCGAAGACTCGAATCGCTGACTAATTGCTAACTTCGTCTGTATGGTTTTGGATCAGGCTTGATAGAAACAACAGTTGGGCTGTTTTTTTAAGCTCTTCGTTTGGCTTGATTGGAGACTCTGGCCCACCATCTATTACGTGCTGACAAGCCAGTTCGACAAGGCTATCGATACTTTGGTCGACAAGCTCATTGTTTTTCGAAATGTCTCTGAATGCGGAATGGGTTTGAATGGTCATGAATGGCAGCGATTAGAAAATTGAACGTTCTCGAGTCGAAAATGCGAACATTGGATGGAAAAATCCTGTCCCAAACCGTAGCTTTCCGTGTCGAAGCTGCGGGAAAAGAGATCGTTAAAGTTCCGAGTCCAATAATCCGAATTGATAAGTGTTAGGGTTGTGCCGAATGTAGCCACATTTCCGGGCCCGAGTGATACGGACCTTAAAGCTGTTTACGCATTTTCGGTTGGTTTTTAACCAGAAAAAAACGAGTAAAAATCATCAAATTACCCAGTCCACTTGACCAATAAATTTGATCCGATAACGTATAAAGTCGCACAAGGATTTTGAGCAACCTTTCAATTTAATTCAGGCGTCGTGGCCAAGTGGCTAAGGCAGCGGATTGCAAATCCGCCATCGTGGGTTCGACTCCCACCGACGCCTCTGTTTTTTCCTTGTTGAATCAACTTCTCATTGGTTTTCAAAACTTTCTGGTCTGCATAATTCGACAAGGCTTCGCACTCTTTCGCATTGTATTTGGTCCGCACTTTGCATTCTTAGTACCGCACTTTGTTCGGCTCCTTTGATTAGGTGCCCACGTATCCAGTGTAAGACGAATTGAGAGTGCCTCATGACTGCTTGAACTGTCTTAACGTCGGCCAATAGTCGCCTGCGCTTCCAAGCAACCAATAAGGTGTTGGCGCGCCCACGGAGTCTGGGCCAACAGGGGTAGCACCGATTCTTGAATCGGTGCCGCGAACCGGCAAGAGGCATCACGTTGAGACTTCTGATACTCAATTCGGCCGGAAGAAAGTTACCTCTTGTGCGTTCGCACCCAGATTCAAGAATCTGGGCCAATTTGATGGCATCATCTTTGTCCGTCTTGCGTTTTACGTTTCGCCACCGCTAGGCGTCCTCGTGAGTGCTGCAAACAAGCGTAGGGATTCCGAGCTCTTGGCAAAGGCCATGGACCCACCCCGCTGACACTGCAAGCTTCCATGACCACTAAGTCGCATGGGTTGTTTCGTGGGAAGTACCAAGAATTTTGGATTTCTCTGTAAGATTCGACTTCGGCGACCGTGTAGATTGTAGTTCGACGGTTTTATTCGTCTTAAACAACTCATGGAACTGCTTCGTGGCAACACCTCCAAAAACTCGAGCCAGCCTGATACTGAGGTTGAAAACGCGCGAAGACGGCTTGGCCTGGGAAGAGTTTACACAGCTCTACCGGCCGTTGATCTATCGAATTGCCGTCTCGCGAGGCCTGCAACCAGCTGATGCGAATGATATCACTCAGGAAGTAATGACACGCGTTGCAAAGTCGATTCGGTTGTTCGATCCAGATTCATCCAAAGGCTCATTTCGCGGTTGGCTGTCGCGGATTACCCGGAATCTGGTGATCGAATTTATGCGAAACAGAAATCGCTTGCCCAAAACCAGCGACGATACGGGCGTGTACCGGATCATCCAATCCAAACCTGATCCGGGCAGCGAATCACAGATGTTTGACATTGAATACGAGCGGCAGCTTTTTGCGTGGGCAGCCGAAAAAGTGGAAATGAAATTTGAACCAAAAACCTGGCAGGCTTTCTGGCAAACGGCGGTCAAGAACAAGCCGGTCGATGAAGTTGCCAGTCAACTGAAGATCAGCCGCGGTGCAATCTATGTCGCTCGTAGCCGGGTGATTGCTGCTTTGAAAGCTCTAGTCGAACGAACTGAAAAGGCCGACGGGATCACGGGAGGTCAAAGTGAATAAGCGCAACGCATGTCGAAAATACGAAACTCACCTTGCGGATGCCTTGTCAGGTTCCGTTCCTGTTCAAGAAATGAATTTGTTGCACCAGCACATGGAAGACTGTGAGTCTTGTCAGGCTGCTCTGGAATCGATGGCAGCGGACGACGCGTTCTGGCAAAAGGCAAGTTCGTTTCTCGGAAAAGCCAAATCGCTTTCGACAATGGTAAAATCCGGAGAGCTGAATCACTCAACCATCTCTTTGCGTATCGACGAAGATACTCGCGAAACAAATACTGACACCGATTCGACTCCGTTGCTTGATCCGGCAACTCATCCAGAAATGCTGGGGCGAATTGGTGCGTTCGACGTTTCGGAAATCATCGGTCGCGGGGGAATGGGAATTGTTTACAAGGGCTTTGATACTGAACTTAACCGCCCAGTGGCGATTAAAGTTCTCGCGCCGCATCTGGCAGCCAACGGAATTTCACGAAAACGTTTTGACCGCGAAGCTCAAGCTGCTGCTGCCGTTCAGCACCCCAATGTTGTGCCGATTCACTCGGTGAATTCAACTGCGGCCAATTCTGTTTCGCCCAATCGCCCGTACCTTGTGATGACGCTCGTTTCGGGCAAATCGTTACAGGCTCATGTCGAAGAAAAAGGGCCATTGCCGGCCAAAGAAGTGGTTCGAATCGCACAGCAAATTGCGGCAGGTCTGGCTGCGGCTCATAAGATCGGGCTCGTCCACCGAGACATCAAACCGGCAAACATTCTGATGGAAAACGACGTCAATCGGGTGATGATCACCGATTTTGGTTTGGCTCGATGCGCCAACGACGCTGCGGTTACACAAACCGGTTGGTTGCTGGGAACGCCTCACTACATGTCACCAGAACAAGTCAAAGGCAACGAAATCGATGCCCGCTCCGATTTGTTCAGCATGGGGGCAGTATTGTACTTTCTGTGCACCGGTCGAGAGCCGTTTCGCGGTGACCAGCCATTTACTGTCCTGCAAAAAATCGTGAACGAAGAACCGAACGATGCTCAGTCAGTGAACAACGAAGTTCCCAAGACGCTTTCCCAAATCATCCGCCGCTTGATCAGCAAGGACATCGAACAACGTTTTCAATCGGCGGTCGAAGTCGATGAAGTGTTAACTCGTTATCTCGCTCACTTGCAAAACCCGAGGCTTGAACCGAAACCAAAAATCAGTGTGGCAAAGGCAAAATTTTCGTCTGGTCGTGTTCTTGGCCTTGTCGGGCTGGCGACTTTGTTGATCGGGTTATTGGCCGTCGGATGGTGGCAGTACAGAGGCTGGCAAAATACTGCAGGTGCTAACGCCCAGGGAATTGCATCCCCAAACGACAACGCTACGACATCGGAACTTAACAAGAACTCGACCGAATCGAATCTTGAATGGATGCAAGACCTGGATTCATTTGAACAGTGGCACTCCGAAGCCGAGCAACTGGACCAGGACATCAAAACACTGGAACGCGAATTTAAATATCTGAACGGCAACTAACTGGAGACCTCATGATTTTTCGATATTCCATCACGACAATATGTATGTTGGCGCTGGCTTCAATCAGCATCGCGATGAATCAGGATCAGGTGCGAGAATCGTTACCAGACAAAAACAGCACGGAACGGCAAGAAAGTATGTTAGGGCAACAGGAAGTGGACCCTTTTAGGCAACAACAAGCGAACCCTTTTGGGCAACAGGAAGTGGAAACTCTTTTGCAATGGCAAGGGAACCCTTTTAGGCAACAGGAAG
>CAYZGP010000008.1:0-9081 GCA_964478065.1 uncultured Pirellulaceae bacterium | reverse complement strand
GAGTTCGCGCCGCCCCCCAACTGGATCGCGAAACTGCCAAGTTCAATTCCACACTCGAACAGCTTACGCAGGCATTGAAAGCGACCGAATCAGGTTCTGGAAAATCCGATCTGCAAGATGAAATTCAAGATTTGCTTGAATCCGAATATGATCGGCAACTTAACAAACAGGATGCCAAGCTCGTCCAGATGGAACAGCGACTTGAGAATTTACGTGAGAAATACAACCGACAAAAGGACGCCAAAGACAAACTGGTGGAAATGCGAATGACGTCGATTATCAGTGATGTCGAGGGGCTTGGCTGGCCAACAGACCGCAGGGCGTACTCGGACGCGCCACAGGATCTTTCCAAGTCGCCGTTGTGGAATGTAAACGGACTAAATAAAAGAGCTGATGATCGGCATGGTGCTGGGTTCCAACGTCCCGCACATCTACGCGGCCGGAAAGTGTTTGATTCACTAGCCGATGCCGCTCAGGAGTATTCTCAGAGGCGTATGGCAGTTCCCAACCGCCGATTGACTGAACAAACAATCATGCCTTACCGGATTCAGGTTGGCGATACACTCAAAATAGGCTCTGCCAATGATTCAAGTTTGAATCAGGACGCCGTCTCAGTTCTTACTGACGGCATGATTTCACTGCCATTGATCGGCCAGATTCGCGCAGCGGGAACGACCATCGACAAACTCCAACAGCAACTCGATGAGAGATACGAAAAGTTCGTCAAAGAGCCAGGCATCTATGTTCAAGTCGTTCAATATCCGCAGCGGGAGCTTCGGAGTAGCGGCGACAAGTCTTCTCGCACACTACCAGAGACCACTGCTACCATTCAAACCCTTCAAGGCATGGCAGAACTTGCAAAGTCAAACAACTGGAAACCACTCGAGAAAATAGGACAAATCATCCTGACCTACGAAGACGAAAACGAGCAACTCGTTTCCGTTGATTTGAAATTGAAAAACGATTTGCTTGCCCGAGCATTGGAAACGGCTGCCGAAGAGAATTTGTATTTCAACACGGAAAACAAATACCGTTGGGACATCAAACTGGATGATGAAGAATACAAGCTATATGTTGTCCAGCGGCTGAATAACTCGACTACCAGCGCCGTTGTCACAAATAGTATTATAAAAAGTATTGCCCAGGTTGACTTGATGATGGGTAAAATCGAGTCAAAACTGGCTGACAACGATGCTGATAATGATTCAGTAGCGGTCGACTTTGAAAACGACGGTCGACTCGTGATTCTCTCGGGCGACCCGGGCGCAGTCAAAGAAGCGGAGGAAGTTATCAATGAGCTGATGAATCAGAGCAAAAACAAGTGAGCTAAATCAAACCGGCGGAATTGAAATCCAGCACCGATGGGAAATCGTAGATAAACGACGTGAAGAACGCGAAAAGCAATATTATTTGTATACCCGTAACACCCCCTCGCTACGCTCGAATTTTATTCCGCTTCCTTCGAGGGTTGCTGCGAAGAGTTCGTCTAGCGTGGCATCGGTGAGTTCGAGGCCGATGGCTTCGTCCAATTTTTCGTCCGGTACGTTTTCGATAACGAGCTTCAAACCAGTTTGGCTTGTTATCTTTTGCAGCACGGTTCGGCGTCGAGCGCGGGTTAATGTCAGCGTCCAGGGAGTGTCGGAAATATCGGCTTTCTCAGCAACTTGAAGAGAGACAAGTTTGCTTCTTACGGCGGCCAGGTCCCCAGGGGATCCGGTTGCTGTGATGACTTTGCCCCTGCCACGCAGTTGAACCGATTTGAATTGCGGTCGCAGTTGCGCCGCCACTGCTTTTGCGTCGGTTACATTGGCAAATTCAAGTCGTCCTTCGGCTGGATTAGGTAAATCGACGATGGTGATCGTTGTCCCATCGGTCGACCGCTCAAACCACTTGTCGAATCCCACCAACAAAATCGCCACCCGCTGGTCAAGGCTCATTGATGGCAACTCAATCCCTTGCCAAATATCGTGTGGGATTGATTCCGGGTTGGTAATTTCAAATCCGTTTTGCTTGGCAAGTGTTTCAAGCAAAGAAGCTGGCGACGCAATGATGTCGGTTTTGATGGGTGCTTTGGCAGACCAATTGACCTTCGATTTTTTTAACCGGGCGGTCTTCTTTTTTAGCTCAGCCCAAACAACTGGAAGCGTATGGGTTGCATCGCTGGGGCCGAAGTAGAAAACATCGTTCAGCCGGCAAACACCGAGCTTTTGGTGTTCGGCAAGCGCCCAGTAAAACTGCTCGATGGTGCAATTGTTCTTGCCAAAAGTGATTAGAACCGCCGGGTCGACTCGGCGATCAAAGAACACCGCTACCTTTTGTTTTTTTGCAAAATTAAGCAAGCGTTCTCGGCGTTTGGCGGTAGTCCAGTTGGCGGAAATCGAAGCTTGATTGAACAGATCAAGATCTCGGCCCGTATGCCACTCCTGAATACCCTGTTGCTGTTGCGTTTGGGCGATTGTTTCATCAAAGGTGACCAACAACCCCAAACCAATCACAACAATTGTCACGACCGTTAATGGCGAAACGAGTGATAGCAACGAGCCAAAAACGTGGATATGTGAGCGAGTTTTAATGGTCATGAAATCACCCAGTCGTCATATTCGTTACGGTTTGAAATGGTGTGCTCAATTGTGCATGAAAAGCGACGCAAGTTGTTTGTCAAACGGTGAAACATCGTTGTTACTCCGTGGGTCGCCAATTAGACTCAGGTTTGTTGTTAAGTTTTATTGATGAAGTTTACATCATTCAATTTTAACAATCACTTTTAAATTGTCCCGGCGTCGTGTCGTCGTTACTCAATCACTTTGTTACTCATCTGGAGCGCGGTCAACATGTCGGAAAACGATCTCCGATATCCAATGCTGGACCTATATTACCAGCAATATTTGACCGACGAAAACTCGGCATCGTTTATTCATGCGATCTCGCGTAATTATACGCTGGGAACGCTGGAACGATTGGCTACCGGTGGCGGGCGAATGACGCGTCGAGCCGCTGTTTTAGCAATCGGTTTTCTTGGTGATTATTCTGTAAATGAAATCATGGGCGCCGCAATGGTGGATCATGATCGTGCCGTTCGCTTGCTCGCCGATCATGGAATTCGTCAAATTTGGCAACGCCAAGGTTCAGATAGCCAGCAACAAAGTTTACAGGCTCTTTATCGTTTGGTTGGCCAATCGCGGATGGAAGAGGCTATTGATTTGGCGACTTCGTTGATCAATGTGAATCCAAAACTTGGCGAAGCCTGGAATCAGCGAGCGATCGCGTACTGTGCAGAAGGCGAAATGGAAGCCGCGATCGACGACTGCCGCGAAACGCTTCACTGCAATCGTTTTCACTTTCCTGCTGCGATGGGTTTGGCTCATTGTTGTTTGCAGTTGGGCAACCCATCTCAAGCCCTCGAGGGATTCCGGTTGGCTTTGAAAATCAACCCGGATCTCGATGGCGTTCGCAGCCATATCGCGCACCTCGAAAAGACTTTGGAAGACGGCTAAAGCGGCCGAAGTTTCCAATAATCTGCTCATCTGACTTTCTGCGTTTGGATGATTTCGTACTACTCTGCGTTTGCATTCTGAACGTCCGGAGAGCCACGATTTGACGTGCCGCCGACCATGGTTGAAAATGGCCGCTTCGCAATTCTGTCGAGGCTCTGATGATAAAGCGGTCCATCTTTAAACGATCCATTCTTCTGTGGATGATACCTGGTTTCGTTTTTTTAAGCTGTATCTCGCTAGGGCCTGATTCGAACGCGAGCGATGAGTCCACCACCAGCAGTGCCGATCGTTCTAATGTGATTGTGATCATGACCGACGAGCACAATTTTCGTACGCTAGGCTGTTACCGTGAGACGATGGAGAAACGCCAAGCCTATATGTGGGGGCCATCGGTGGTTGAAACGCCCAACATCGATTGGATCGCCAAGAACGGCGCACTATGCACGAGCTTTTATGCGACTACTCCCGTTTGCAGCCCTTCACGCGCGGCGTTTGTTTCGGGGATGTATCCGCAAGCCACACCTGTTACCAAAAATAACACTCCGCTTTCCGACGATGTTGTCACGTTTGCAGAAATCTTACGGCGTGAAGGCTACGCAACTGGTTTTGCGGGCAAGTGGCATTTGGATGGAAAAGGCAAACCTCAGTGGGCTCCGAAGCGTAAATTCGGTTTCGAAGACAATCGTTTCATGTTTAATCGTGGACACTGGAAAAAGCTTGAGGTCACCAAAGACGGCCCGCGCGTCGGCGCTCGCAAAAAAGGGGCTGCCAGCTACGGTGTTGCCGGTGCCGATGAGAAAACTTTCACAACCGATTTTTTGGTTGATCGCACTATCGAATTTGTTGAGGTCAACAAAGCCAAACCATTTTGCTACTTTTTGAGTATTCCCGATCCGCACGGTCCCGATACCGTCCGCGCTCCTTACGACACGAAGTACAAAGGCCAGACGTATGAGAAACCGACCACTTACGATTTAGACGAACGGTCGATCCCTCAATGGGGCGAGCCTGCGAAGAAAACTGGGTTTGGCCAAAGCAAATATTATGGCATGGTTAAGTGCATCGACGACAATATTGGTCGGCTGATGGAAAAACTAAAGGCCGAAAAATTGATGGACAAAACGATGATCGTATTCACTTCGGATCACGGCGATCTGCGAGGCGAACATCATCGACAGAACAAAGGCGTACCTTACGAAGGTTCTGCTAGAATCCCGTTTCTGGTTTACTATCCAAAATCAGTTCCTGCTGGAACGATCGTTGATGAAGCGTTAACCAGCGTCGATTTCGCGCCAACGTTGATGTCGATGTTGGATGTCAAAACAGACGTCGCGTTCCACGGACGCGATGCTTCGGCGTTGCTCAATGGCGTGGAACGGGATGAAGAATGGAACGATATTGCATTTGCCCGCGGCACGGGCGATGTCAATGGTTGGCTGATGGCAGTCAGTGACCGATACAAGCTTGTTTTTTCTTCCAGTGATGATCCATGGTTATTTGATTTGGAGCGAGACCCCGACGAAGTCAATAATATGGCCAACAATCCGGCGTATCGCGAAACGATGAAAACAATGGCTGTGGAGTTAGAAAGTTATGGAAACAAGTTCAGCGATCCGTTTATGAAGTCGGATCGCATTGCCAAGACAATTGAATGGGCGGCCCACGGTAGCGGCCCACTTAATAAGAAATAGATGAAGACTAAATCCAATTCAAGAATCGAAACGAGTTCGTACCAAATGTCCGCTTTTAAATTTGCTTTATTGCTGTCCGCCTGCTCCTTTTTCGTTGTCATAAGCTCAAGCATGTCGCACTCACAAGAAACAAAGGTCGATGTCGTGCTTCCAACGTTGGGCCAAAAATTAACCGACGAGCAAGTGGCTTCGTTTGCGAATCTTGCCCTCAAAAATATCCAAACCGAGTATCCCAATAAACCAAGTAACGTCGTCGTGGATGAAGCTTCGGTTCGCACGCCCAAGTCAATGCACCCAGCGTTTTATGGTTGCTTTGATTGGCACAGCAGCGTGCATGGGCACTGGATGTTGATTCGCTTGCTCAAGGATTATCCTGGCTCTTCGGTCGACAAAGAGATTCGTGCGAAACTAGCCGAGAACCTTAGCGCCGAAAATTTGGCGGGCGAGCTCAGTTACTTTCAAGAGGAACAGCACAAAACGTATGAGCGGACTTATGGATGGGCTTGGTATTTGCGAATGGTTGATGAGCTTGAGACTTGGGACGATCCTCAAGGCAAAGAGTGGCGTAAAAACATGGTTGGTTTGGAAAAGTTGTTAGTCCAGCGGACATTGGATTACCTACCCAAGTTAAGCTATCCGATCCGCACTGGGTTACATCCTGATTTGGGGTTTGGGTTAGGCCAGATTCTTGATTACGCACGAACGATGAAGCACAGTGAGCTTGAGGCGGCGATCGTAAAACGTGCCAAAGATTTCTATTTCAACGATGTCAACTATCCAACGGTATACGAACCTTCCGGCCAAGATTTCTTTTCCTCTTGTTTGAACGAAGCCGATTTGATGCGTCGTGTTTTAAACAAAGAAGAGTTTGCGAAGTGGTTTGACAAATACTTGCCGGCGCTTTCGACCGGCGATGGCGGAAACCTGTTGAAGCCCGTTACCGTTAGCGACGTAACCGACGGATACATCGTCCATTTGGCCGGTCTCGATCTTTCACGAGCATGGTGCATGCAGGGAATTGCTTCGGCGCTACCCGATGCCGACCCACGTGTTGCGATTTTGAAAAAATCAGCCAAAGCTCATGCTGCGATGGGATTCAAATACGTGTTCAGCGGTCACTACGAAGGCGACCATTGGCTGGCAACGTTCGCGATCTATTTGCAGGCCGGTGTTGGTGTTGAAGATTAGCGGAGCCAAGCGACCGAGCCATGAGATTCAAGTGGTTGGTTATGCATGCTGTGCATGACGTTGGTCGAAATTTAATATCAACATCATCACCGGGAGTTCGATGCGCCGGGCGAGTCAACCGATCCTATACGGCCCAATAAACCTTTGGTTTTGATTGTTGCCCAGCACACCGATAATCATCAAACTTTCCCAACTGCTCTAATTCCGCGCGTTTTGGGCTGGGGAATTACCGCTTCGGACATAGGAACGGATTTCGATTGGCCGTATAATTTTTGCTTAAAATCAATTTAATCGCGGTCACCATCCGACGTCGTTTGCTGCTTGCGAGACTCTCTCCAAAAGGAATTCAAAATGTTTCGTCGAAGCTGCGCTGTTGTCGCGCCCGCGTGTACGTTTTCTTTAAGCACGATTTTTGTTGCTTTCGCTTGTGTTGTCGGTTTTGCTCAAGACACGGCTCAATCTTCCGGTCAGAAGGCAACCGAGGGCTTTAAGCCCAAAGCAGTTGTTCAGACGCCTGCTGATGAAGGCACTTTGATTGCCAAAGCAAGTTATTTCATCGGGTTCAACGTGGTGAGCAATGCTGGCGAAAGAGCCAACGTCACTCAGTTGTACGATGGCATGAAATCGGTAGAGAGCGGCGAAGACCGCACGTCTTGGATTGACGGCTACAACATGATGAAGTCGCTTAAGCGTGAGAGGCCAAATGTTGATTTGGCAAAAGTCTATGAAGGAATGAAGGCTGCTGCCGAAGGGCCAGACCAAACGAGTTTTGTGATCGGTCACCAGATGATGACTGACTTTAAAAAGCAAGGTGCCGATTTTGAGTTGGAAAAAATCTTCGAAGGAATGAAGGCTGCTGCAGCAGGCAAAGAGCTTGGCATGTCCGATGAAGAAAAAAATGCGATGCTCACTGCGTTTGGAAAATTGGTCCAAAAAAAGCAAGTCGAAAAACTTAAAAAGGAAGCGGCTGACAACCTTGCTGCAGGTGAAGCCTATATGGCAAAGAATGCCTCAAATCCGAACGTAAAAAAACTTGAGTCGGGTGTGCAGTATGAGGTGTTGGTTGCCGGAACAGGTGCCAAGCCGACTGCGGAAGACCTGGTCAAAATTGACTATCACGGTACGTTCATTGATGGTTCTGTTTTCGATTCAAGCGTGACACCTCCCAATGGTTCACCTGGCGCTCCAATTGAATTAGTCTGCGGTCAATTCGTGCCAGGTTTTTCAAAATCACTTCAGGCGATGACCGTTGGAAGCAAATGGCGAATTGTGATTCCGGGAAATCTTGGTTACGGTTTGCAAGGTAGTGGTAAGATCGGTCCGAATCAGACTTTGATTTTTGAAGTTTCGCTTATAGGAATTACTCCAAAGAAATAGTCTACGTAATTGATTGACGCCAAGCCGTTCGTTTCTGGACGGCTTGGCTTTTTTTATGATCGCTACGCCAAGCAATGCCGAGACGATTCTCGGGGCCCGAGCTGCCGGACTTTCTTGCATGTTTCTTGCTCCTGTTTTCGAACGCGATTTGCCAAAACGGTTCGGTCGGTATTCGGCTCGCCGCTGGGATTGTTGATCGGACGCTGGAGATTATTGAAAGCGTGTTTTTGTGAACTTCTTTTTCTAGTTCGTTTCTGTTTGAGAGTTGAGTGATGAAAGTTGCTATTACGGGGGCCACAGGTTTTGTTGGCCGTGAACTGGTTAGCCAATTAAAGAATGACGGTCACGATCTCCGCTGCTGGATGCGTGATGTTTCGCGTGCGAACACGTTTGCTGAGCATGATTCGATGGAATTTGTCGAAGGCCAGTTGGCGGACGGATGCTCGGCAAAGGATCTAGTCGAAGGCTGCGATGTCGTCGTACATTCTGGGCTTTGGCGATCGGGAGTGTCGTTTCAAGCCAATGAATCTGATGTCGTTGAGTATGCTCGCGTGAATATTCTGGGCACACTGGAACTGATTGAAGCTGCAATCGCGGCAAAGGTCCGGAGCTTTGTTTTTGTTTCGACCTGTGCGGTTCATGATCACATTCTTGATGACAGGCCGCTGGACGAAACCCATCCGTTGTGGGCCAACGGTCACTACGGCGCACACAAAGCCGCAATTGAGAAGTTCGTACACAGTTACGGTTTGGGAGGTGGGTTTCCAATTTGCGCAATTCGGCCTACAGGAATTTATGGCGTGATGGAGCCGGTCGCGAACTCAAAGTGGTTTGGGCTGGTGAATTCGATCGCCAATGGAGATGCAGTCGAAGTGAACCGAGGCGGCAAGGAAGTTCACGTAAGCGACGTTGCCAAAGGGATCCGTTTGTTGATCGACAAAGGGTTGGCCGATTCGAGTCAGATCGTGGGGCAGGCTTTCTCGTGCTATGACCGTTACATATCCGAATTCGATGTGGCGCACATGGCGAAAGAGATCACCGGAAGTTCCAGCGAGATTGTTGGCAAGCAAAAACGACCCAAGCACGAGATTGACAGCTCGAAAATCAAAGCGCTCGGAATGACGTTCGGTGGAGAATCCGTCTTGAAGGCGACCGTGGAACAGCTTTTGGGTAAGTAGGCATTAGCGCAACTAGCTATAGCTATAGCTAGTGGGCTGCCGCTTTATCATCTTTAATTGACACGTCGGTGCACGAGCAGAGAAAGTCTATTGATATCACGGTCGGAAATTTGAAGCTGTTGCTCCTCACCCAACCCCCTTTCCTCGTGAATT
>CAYZGP010000007.1:52234-94482 GCA_964478065.1 uncultured Pirellulaceae bacterium | reverse complement strand
TCGAGCGTCGTCACGGTTACTGCCTGCAGAGTCCCTTCCCAGTTTTGTTGAACGTCCATCGAAAACACGATATTGGTTTCGATTTCACCGACAATGAACTCGAAATCCCAATCACCACCAAGCAACGCGTTTCCAGTAAGGTCAGAACTTGCTGCTACATCCGCCCCAACTATCGACTGAAATTTCTCGACAAACGACTCGCCTTCGCTACCTGCGGCGACATCACAGCCGTACAGCAAAATGTCAGCGCCCAGAGCCAGACCGCTAGTCCAACTTGAAAGCTGTTGCTGGTACTGGTCGATATTGTCGCCATTGAGATCCGTTGCCCCCAACTGAACATTGGCTTCACCTCCATGCCCAATGATATGAATCGCGTCAAACTTCTGGCTACCATCCAACAAATTTGTAATCGTTTCAATTCCGTCTGCATCCTCGGCCAGTCGGATGATCTCAAAATCTATGCCAGATTGTCCGTCGAGAACATCATTAATCAACTCCTCGATGCCTTCGACACGTTCATCAATAACGACTAGCTGCCTGGCCGACTGAAACTTGATATCACCTTCAACCGCCCCCAGCACCAGGTCGTTCTCATCAAATTCGGTCGCGACGGGAACTTCCAAGGCTTCGAAATCGTCATTTTCGACAAGCTCGAGATCTGCGCCTTCCATCGATTCGGTGTTAATCTGATCGTTAACTTCCGCGGCAAAAGCAGCCAATGGCGATGCATCATAAAGCACCCTATCTTCAAGCGTCTGAAGCGAGACTTTCGGTCCTACGATCTTGATCGAGTCGTCGGATTGCCCAACACTTGCAATGACATGCCAAGTTTCGAAAAATAACTCAAGTGGGTTCTTCATGTCTTCACTGACAAAAATTTTGGTAGGAAAGTGGATGGGCGCGCAGCACGCCTTAATTGGCCGCGTGTGCACACACATGTCTTCTTCGGGGAAAAACTGCTGGCAGAATTTGTTAAGAAGAAGGATTTAGGGAAGCCGTATCAAAAACATAGGCTATTCCGTCAATCTTGCCGGAAATTTCATTGACGAGGGGACATAAAAAAAAGTTCAACTCCCCTGCCCAAGCTTCTGAAGTGATAACTAACCCAATACCCCCGCCAAGATTGGTAACATGTGACGGTTGTCGCAATTGTTCCAGTTGCTCTTTCTGCTTCTCATGTTCGGGATAACACGATGGCGAATACTAGGGATAACCGTCGTAGTATTTTGCGGAGTCCCTCGTGCCTTTCTTGCCAAAAAACTTAATCCTTTCACCCGCCTGTTTCTTGGCAGCGATAATTGGATTGTCTCTCAATCCATTTGCTGACGCGCAAGAGAGATACCAGTTAGGAACGACTCAAAACTATTCCGGTCAACAGCAACAAGCACCAACTGGTCGATCAGTTCGCATTTCGCAGCGAACTTTGGATACAAATCGAGCCCCCGAAACCTCGAACGCAACGTCAAACTGGCTAACCGAATCGAGCAACACGCCTGCAAATTTTGTCGATGACAGCCCTCAAGCACGCGTGGCCGCAAATCCGTTTGCAAGTAGTTTTGGAAATGCATACAAAGATTTGTCGGCAAACCCTACTCAGCCAACCCCAGTTGGAGTCGCAGACAATCTGAACTTTGACAATGGCAACTCATTTCATCCGCAACACGCAAACAGTATTCAAGCTGGCCCAACTGGCGCAGTAGGAAACTCAATCGTGCCGGCATCGTTTGCAGCGGGACATGCCCCAATGCAAATTCTGTCGCAGGACAACGCTACGACTGGAATCCCTGTTGGCAACGCTGACGCTTCAAGCACTTGGTGGAAACAGTTTGTGCTCAACCCACTTCATAGTGCCACAAGTCAACAGTCGGTCGATACCAATGCCTTGGTTTACGAGGCCCTCAAGAACTCACCACGGATTCGGGCACTCAGCCAGAATCCTTTGATTCGCGAGCTTCAAATCATTGAAGCCGACTCCGAGTTTGACCCAACTTCTTTCGTTCGAAGTCAATTTCAAGATCGAAATGACCCCGTCGGTGATGCATTGTCGGTAACTGTAGACGGCTCTGACTTTCTTCAGGACCACATTTTCACCGGTGAGTTTGGCCTACGTCAGAAGCTCAGAACAGGTGCGACTTACGAATTGAGCCAATCGCTTGGATTCAAGAACAGCAACTCCAGTTTCTTCAGCCCCCAAGACCAAGGCACCGCGACACTTGCCCTCAACGTTACCCAGCCACTATTGCGTGGTCGTGGCAGGTATTTCAACCAAAGCCAAATCCTGATCGCACAATCTGCAACTGGCGCGGCTTGGAATACGTTTGTGGGTGAGCTTCAAGACGAGATTCAACAGACGGTTGACGCATATTGGCGCCTCTACACCGATCGCAGCGTCTTTTTGCAAAAACAACGGAACGTAGAACGCGGACAAAAAATTCTCGATACACTCGTTGGCCGTGCGGGACTTGATTCATTGCCCAGCCAGATCGCGCGTGCCCGTTCAGCTGTGCAATCGCGCCGCACCGATCTGGCCAAAGCACTGCGAGATGTTCGAAATTCGGAAACCGAAATCCGGCGTTTGATCACTGACAGAAATTGGCAAGTCAATCAATCGGTTGAGTTGCTTCCGGTGGAGCCACCATCGAATACGAATTTTGCTTTGAACCTCGAACAAGTTGTCTATACAGCACTTGAGCATCGTCCTGAAATCAAAGAAACGATAACGCGAGCAAAAATCGCTGGCATTCAACGTGACATTAGCGTGAACGAACTTTTACCTGAACTGTCGCTTTTATTGGGCACGTATGTGAGTGCGTTGGAAGGCGAATCAAATCTGGGCCAAGCGATTCAGAATCAGTTTGGTGAAGTGACGCCTGGTTATTCAGTTGGCTTTGAGTTCGAATTACCAATCCGAAATCGTGCCGCTCGAAGCCGTCTATCGCAACGCAAATTGCAGCTTTCAAAGATCAAAGCCGAAGTCGACGAAATGATGCAGAACGTCATTGCCGAATCTCAGATTTCGCTACGACGCGTGACCTCTGCCAGAGAAACATTGCAATCTGCCTTGCCTGCGATCGAAGCAGCCCGCGCAGATCTTCAGCAAAATCGACGTCGCTGGGAATCGTTTGCTTTGATCGAAGGAGATATTGCAGAGGGACAGACGCCGACGACCGTTTTGGATCAATTACTGGATTCGCAGGAAAGATTAACTGCAGCGGAATTAGTATACACCCAAGCCGAGTTGGAATTGAAAACGGCCGAGATCGCGCTACAACGTTCCATGGGAACTCTTTTGATCCACCAAAACGTCAATTTTCAAAGCAGCTACCAAGGTGATGTTCCTCATTTGGATATCCACCAATCTCCACGCTAAGCCTTTGGGATCTAATGAGCCAACATCGAGGCGGCCATCTGCAACAGCGGATCCTTCCGGTTATCACGCCTGAGGATCACAAGAGAATCCGATTCTAATGATAAAACGGATTGTCTCATAACGTGGGACTTCAAATGTTGTATTTTATCCCCACGTTGTAAACTTGCCTGAATCGTAAGCTAGGTTTGCTTGAACGCCAAAATTGTACTGGCATTCGTGAACCAACTCAGCATTAAAAAGCTTACTTCAAATGAACACGATCAACATTACTCGATCTCCTAACTTCTTTAACCGAAAAGCCATCGTTTTGATTGGGTTTTCAATCATTGCTTTGCTAATGACATCCGTTGCTAACGCACAAATCGACGGATTCACAGAGCCGTTTCGCAGCATTGAACTTTCAAGTGACGAAACAGGTTCAATCGCGATGTTGGCAGTCAAAGAAGGTGACCAAGTCGCAAAAGACGACGTCATCGCGAAACTTGACGGCCGCGTTCAGAAGCTACAACTGGAAATCGCGACTCAATTGGCCCAAACAAAGAGCCAAATGATCGCCGCTGAACAATCGCTGAAAAAGCGACACGCCATCTTGAATCGCTTGCAAGAGCTTAAGTCGAGAGGGCACGCTAGTCCCAGCGAATTGATCCGTGCTGAAATGGAACTTTCAATCGCAGAAGCAAAAGTTCTTTCTGCCAAAGAAGAACAAACCGTTCGCGCAATCGAGCAGCGTCGTGCCGAAGTCCAATACAAACGACGAACCATCCTGTCTCCCTTCGACGGAGTGGTATCGCATGTTCATCGACGTGAAGGCGAATTCCTTTCACCACTTCACCCGGAAGTCGTGACGATTATCCAAGTCGATCGTTTGCTCGCCACGTTTGCAGTGCCAAGCTCACAAATTAGTGACTTCAAGGTCGGTAAAGAGTTTAACCTCGAAATGGATGGCGGACGGACAGTTACAGCTCGTGTTCACAGTATCGGTGTTCAAACGGATGCTCAAAGCGGAACGATCGAACTGAAGTTGGTGATTGACAATCCAATGATGGAACTACGAAGTGGCGAAATCTGCACACTCAACATCTAAGAATTGAAACGCCTGACAGACAGCCAACTCCAGCCTTCCCCTTCGTCTGACTGCCCCTGTAACGACTATGACGCAAACACCTTCTAATTTGGATTCGAATCGAATCCCCGTCAACGTCGTACAACGTACCTCTGCCACATCAGGCATTGGGCAGTCCAACGAAAAGGCCGACAACAACGGCCAAGACAGCACGGAAAAGAATTTGCCAGTTACCGAGCAGCGATTGGTCAAATTCCTGGATTTGGCAGTTGCCACTAGTGGTTCTCTGGACGTTTTGCTGACTAACCTCACGCGAATCGTGTCAGACGAAAGTGATTGTTTGGCACTTTGGGCTTTTCAAGCCAAACCTGCAGAAAAAGAACCTGAAGCAGAAGCAAATGCGGCAGCCGTTGACTATGGGCAACCCCACTTGCTAACCAAGTCAATCCTGCCTGAAAGCGAATCGGTTTACCCGATCGTTGAAGAGCAAGTCACACATCTGATCGCTTGTGCGAATAAATCAAAGTCAATTTACGCTTCGCCCGCGTCGTCCAACACCGAATTGATCGTTGCTCCAATCGTTATCGGAGCCGGCGATGAAGCCGTCATTCCATTGATGCTCGCCGGCTCGTTTGCAACTGGAAATCAATCATCGCTTCGCCAACAATGGTTGCTTGGATTTGTTTCAAAATCCATCGCCGGCTGGTTTCAACATCGCAATTTGATACAGCAAGAACACAAGACCCGCAGCCTTAATGACACGATCGGGTTAGTCCACTCGCTTGATCAAACTAAAACCATTCCGCAAGCCTCAATGGTGATCGTAAACCACCTCCGTCGGCTTTGCGATGCTGAACAGGTTGCACTTAGTTTCTGCGAGAGCGCGAAAACAGGAACGCTCAAAGCAATTTCTGACGTCGAGCAAATCGATTTGAGCTCAGAATCGAACAAGATCGTGATCAACGCGTGCAACCAAGCGATACTCGAAGGCAAACCGTTATGCTTCCCTTCACCAGAAGGCGAAAACTCGCCAGCACTACTGGCCTTGGAGAGCTATTGTAATGTCAACGGACACGAAGCCTGCGTTAACATTCCACTGGTAGTTGACGAAGGCACACGAACGATCGGTTCAGTACTCGTTGCCGCCACCCAAGAACAAATCGCGAACGAACACTTTCAAAACTACCTTGGGCGCATGGTTCAGATGTCCAGCGGTCACCTTGACGTTGTCATGCGGGCCAATCGTGGTGTACGTGATATCGTAAAATCAAAATTGCTTTCCTTCAGAAAATCCAAATTCACAAAAACGTGCTTGATTGGCTTCGCAGCCGCCGCGTTACTGTTGTGTGTTCCCCTGCCCTATCGCGTAGGGTGCGACTGCGAAGTCCAGCCAGTGCTGCGACGATTCGTGGCGTCACCGCACGATGGCATTTTGGAAAAAACATTTGTTGAATCGGGTGACATTGTCGAAGCGAACCAAATCGTCGCTCATCTTGACGGTCGCCAGATGCGAATCGAACTTTCAGTCCTTCGTGCAGAATTGGCGGGAGCTAAAAAGAGACATGACTCATCGCTTGCCCAAGGCGATGTTGCGGCTTCTCATATCGCACGCAGCGAAATGAAACGCCATCAGTCGAAAATCGAAATCCTGGAACAACAAGTCACCAACCTCGAAGTCCGCACGCCCATCGCCGGAATTGTGGTCAGCGGAGATCTGGAAAAAGTCCAAGGCGCGCCTCTCGAAATGGGCCAGACGCTTTTCGAAATCGCTCCGCTCGATGAAATGGTTGCCGAGATTGGCATTCCAGAGTCGGAAATCCGATACGTCAAACCTGGCATGACTGTTGGCATCAAGCTTGACTCTTTTCCATTCAAAACCTGGAAAGGCACAGTCGAAAAAATTCATCCTCGCAATGAAATCATCAATGACGAAAGCGTTTTTGTCGCTCAAGTCGTTTTAGATAATGATGCCCAGCAACTACGCCCTGGAATGCAGGGATCTGCGAAGATCAGCACGTCCATGTCGCCAATCGGTTGGAACCTTTTCCATACGTCGTGGGAAGCCGTCCGTTACTGGATGATATGGTGATCCAATGTCGGAATCAAACCCAAAGTCAAATAGCGATCAACCTCAGGATCCCAATCAACAACCGCCAGTCGACATGAATCAAATGTTGGCTTCGTTGGCGGGTGGAGCCGGCGGAGAAGAATCGGATCAATGGCTCGATTCTACATTTTCCCTGCGAAGCGAATTGAAGTTCGACGCGCGAACGCAGGACGAATCCACTTTCGTCGTTATCGAAGACCCGGTTCGCAGCAAATTTTTCCAAGTCGGCAGCAGTGAGTACAGCTTCATTGCAGCCTTGAACGGGAAAAAAACCGGTCGTCAAATCATGGACGAAATCAATTCCGCAAAACCTGCCGATGAACCGCCGATGGACGAAGAGTCCGCTCGCGCAATCGTACAATGGCTTATTCAGTCCAACCTCGCCCACGGCGACGCAATGGACAACGCGAAACGTTTGAACCAGCAGGCCAAAGCGCTAAACAAGCAAAAACTGATGGGGCTTCTCAATCCGATTAGCTGCAAGTTTAAACTTTTCAATCCCAACAAAGCACTCCAAAAAGTCCAGCCCTACATGCAGTGGATGTTTTCCACTTGGTTCTTGATCATCTGGTGTGCCGTCGGCCTTTATACGCTGACGCAAATTTATACACACTGGGATAAAATGGGTGCCGCGTCGTCAGGCATCCTTTCGGGCTATAGCTGGATCTGGCTTATGCTCACATGGTTGTTGCTAAAAATCGTCCACGAAGCCGCACACGGTGTCGCGTGTCGTCGCTACGGCGGTGAAGTCCCAGAAGCCGGCGTTTTGCTGTTGCTTTTCACACCCATGGCCTACGTCAACGTAACTTCAATGTGGCGGTTCTCAAACCGTTGGCATCGGATGGTCGTTGCTGCTGCCGGAATGTATATCGAACTATTCATCTCATTCCTTGCGCTCATTCTTTGGACTCGATCCGAAGGAGTCGTCGCCGACATCGCATTCAATGTATTTTTGATGTCCAGCGTGACAACGATTTTGTTCAACGCGAACCCGTTGATGCGTTTTGATGGTTACTTTTTACTTTCCGATTTGCTGGGCATCCCCAACCTTTACCCAAAGGGGACGAAGTGGTTTGGCGATCGGCTTAAATCTGCCTTCTTTGGTTTGCCAAAAACACCCAACATCTGTTCGCAGCACGAATTTCGCCGCGTCGCGATTTACGGTTGCATGGCGTTCTTTTGGAAGATCTCAATCAGCATCAGTTTGACAATCGGTGCAGGAGTCCTTTTCCACGGTGCCGGTTTGGTGCTTAGTGCTCTTGGTATCGGACTTTGGTTTGGACTGCCAATCTACAAGCAGTTCGTTTCAATTTTCGGCGCTCAGGCAAAGCACTCCATTCGACCGGTGCGAGTCGTGCTTAGCTGTACCGTCGTGGCAATCGTATGCGGGAGCCTGTTTTCAGTTCTCAAAGCACCAGCGACCAAGTCAGCACCTGCGATCGTCCAATTCGCTGACGAAACGATATTGCGAGCTGATGCCAATGGATTCATTGGTGAGTTGCTGGTCAAAGACGGCGATCAAGTTAAAAAAGGCGACTTGTTGATCAAACTGGACAACCCTGAGCTCGCCAATGAAGTACTCGAAATCGAGCGACTGGCGAACGAAGCATTGATTCAGTCGCGCATTTACAAAAATCAAAAAGAGCTTTCGCTTTCGCTGGCCGAGCTTGAAAAACACCAAGAGTTAAAAGAGCAATTGGCGGAAAAACACGAGGAGGCCAATGGACTGCGGCTCATCGCTCCCTTTGACGGGTTCGTATTTGAACGCAATCTTGAGAATCAAATCGGAAACTTTGCAAAACGAGGTGATCCGCTCCTGACGATTGCCCAGAAACAAACCAAAGAAGTCGTTGTGTCGATCGACCAGCGTGACCTCGAATCGATCAAAGGCAACGAAGGCGAATTGCTGAGAGTTGCGTTTCGCGGATCACCATTGTTCAAATCAAAACTCATTCGCGTAAACCCCAGAGCCTCGCAAACGCCGACTCACCCGTCGCTCTGTGCCCAAGCCGGCGGTCCACTTACCGTGCGTCCAGCACCTGCGACTGACAGTGGCAGCAACGAACCAGCGGTAGAATTACTTTCTCCGCGATTCAATGTTGTTCTCGAGCTTGATCAAAGTCTAAGCAGTCAACTACATTCGGGCCAACGCGGCCGGGCGTTTTTCTCTACTTGCGAGACGTCGCTAGGAAGTTACTTCATCCTGGCCGCTTCGGATTGGCTAGAGAACAAGATTGAAATCGCGACGCAAACCGCGGTCTTCTAAATCTATTCCTACACCAATTCCAATCCAGTCACTTCTTCTAAAATCAGTTTTGCGAAATCGATTTGAAGCACGCTGCTGATCGCCTCCCAACCGGGAACGGCGTTGACTTCCAGGATGTACGGTTTGCCAGATTCGTCATACAGCAGATCTACTCCCGCAATGCGAGCGCCGACAGCACGCGCGGCACCGATCGCCAAACATCGCTCTTGGTCGCTTGCCTGATAGCATTCGCCGACGCCCCCCTGACTAATATTGGTGATCCACCCCTTGGTGTTGGTTCGTTTCATCGCGAAGACTTTTTCACCAATGACAAACAAACGAATGTCGAACCCGCTGTGGCGAAGAAACTCCTGTTGATAAATGACTTCGCCGGCTTCGACCATTTCTTCAAAGTGCGTCTTGGCTTCGCCATTTGATTGGAGCCGAACAATCCCACGCCCCATACTTCCAAAAATCGGCTTGGCCACCACATCCTCACCTAGCCCTTTAAAATGCAGAAATGCCGCCTCAACCGTTTGGCTGACAAAGGTTCGTGGAACAGGAATCCCAGCCGCCTTGATTTTTGCCAACGAAAGGTACTTGTCCACTGCGGCTTCGATCGACTTGGCTGGGTTAACCACGATCGTACCCGTTCGCTCCAACTGGGCCAGCAAGTCCATACGAAAGACAACTTGCTGAAGCGAACCGCTGGGCATCGTGCGAACGATCACAGCATCGGCGTCCAAATTAAAACTTGCCCCGCCCTGCTCCAGCGACGCGGCAAGCTCTTGGAATCGAAAGTTAAACAGCTCGTGCTGATCACCACACGCACGTTTAAGGTCGAGAAAATGCCAAGCCGTCGCGGAACTGAGTACTGCAATTTTCACGTCAACGACCTTGCAGCTTTCAAACCCTGAATGAAGATTTCAAAACGTCCTCACGCACGGTGCCTGCTTGAAACACGTTACCTGTTTGTTGATTGGTGATCTTTACAACGGCAGGACTAAATAGCATTTTGTCGATCTTGTAAAAATCTTGATCAAATCGATTGAAGATTTCCAAAAAGGGAGTCCCGAATTCGGACGAACTACAACTTGGGACTTGTTCAATCACGGCTTCGATGGCTTGGTCTGTGGTGTCGACGGTCAACTCAACCCTACCACCATACAGGACACAATCGTTGGTCCAACCAAGCGCAGTGAGATCGTCTTCAGGAATGGGCGGAATCGGGACGTTAGATTTTCCGTCAACAATAACACTAAGATCAAAGTTCAATTCGTGAAGTTTATGAATCGCCGTTTCGAGCCCTCGGGCAACGACTTGACAAGCACCGGGATGGCTGGCTGTCCGGGCAACGCACAAGCAAACATCGCGAGGATTGACCTGACACTGAGAAGCGATTTGCGAGATCACTTCTTCAGTGGGCAGCGCATTGGCTTCCATGACACCGACTGCTTTGACTCCATCGCCCACAAGTCCGTATTCAGTGAGAACTTGTTCTTTGCCGCGCAGCATTCTCATCGGCCCGCTGCACATCGCGAAAAAGTCACCTTCAGAAATCGGCCACCCTGCATACTGCGATCCCATACAAGACTTAAGTGGTTTGTCGGTGTAGACCTTAACTCGACCGGAGTTTGGATGTTGTCGCACCCAATCGATCATCGCCATCCCACCCATGCAAATTTGCGAAAGGAGGATTCCGCTTTGCAACTTCCCCGGACGATTGACGGCGAAATCAAGAACGGTTGCCTCGCCAATTTTCTCTACCTGGATATCAAGCTCTTCCGAGAACTGGATTGCCCGGTTGAAAAGCTCAAATGCGATCCGGTTTGCAGTTTCAGGAGAAGGCCAAGCAATTTTCATAGCCAGATTGTAATAACATTCGCCCAGCTTCAACAAGCATGGAACCCAACTTCGGGCTTCATCAACGCGAAGATCAACCGAGTTGTTATCACGCTCATGCGAGCTTCAAGAACTTTACGGTCAAATCCAGAAACTCTTGCTGTTCGTCGTCAACTTCGAGTTCTAAATATGACTCATCGGGAGAATGCACCATCCAGAGTATTCCTCGCTCACTGTGCAAGCTGTTGAATCTGCAAACTGGAAACTGCCAAAAACCTTCAGCCGGAAAATGAAGGTATCACGCAAAGGCGCAAAGTTTTTGTGGGAGCGTTTCTTTGCGCCTTCGCGCCTTTGCGTGAGACTTTTTTAAGGCGCGTAAAAAAAGCCAGGTTCACAACCTGGCTTTTCGAATTCAATCTTTTTTTTCGCCAACGAGTTAGTTAGCGTTCCACCACCAAGTTGCACTTGTTCGCTTAGTTGCTGTTTTTCCTACTTCAGCAAGTTCAGCTACAGTCTCAGTGTTGGCTGCTACACCCCATGAATCAAGCTGAACACCACCCGAAGCGGAGACCAACCATGATTTTGCGATTCGTACAAAACTGCATTGAGTCGGAACGACTTTCGCAACTGCGTGGCGCGGAGTATTAACACTAACGCGAGACGTTCCCAGAATGCTTGGAGTTTCCAAACCGACTTTGTCAGTCAATCGCTCACGTGTAATGATTGCAGCAACGACTGACAAATCCATCACGTTACGAAGCTCACGGAAAACTGGCTCTGCGTCAGCAAGTTCTTCAAAACGCTCCGTCATCATGTCAGCCCACTGCTTGGCAAAACGATTTTGCTTTGTCGTTACCGTACGCTCACCGTCTTTGCTGTAGTGACTTTCCTGAGTCAAAGCCTTAACGCCCTTACCTCGGATCTGCCAGACAAGACTATCTGCTGTTTTGGCAACTGGCTCGTAATTGCATTCCATCCAGAAACGTGGAGCTGCAGTAACACGTTGAGCCTGAGCCTTTTGTACGATCTCCATGAAGCTTGGAAACTTTTCGATGTTAGCCCTTTCAAAGCCCATTGCAAGCCGCTTCATCTTGTAATCTGCCGCAACAAGAACTTGTGAAAAACGACTGTCTTGTGGGATACCAGTCAAACGAACCGTCTGTGGCCCCATCGCCTTTTCAACTTGCGGCTGCATTTTCTCGCTGAACGAAATTCTGTTCTTTTTCATGTAACCATACAACTGCTTAAGCTGCTTGGTCCCTGTTTCAGTTGGATCAATCGAAACTGAAACGCCTTGACCGCGTCGAGCGTTCTCAACCGATCGCATCGCAACCAGGAAATCTTCAAGCCGAATGACAGGTGCACCCGATGTCGAGCCAACCACCAAACCGTCATCGTTCAAACGGTAACCTTCACCTGGACCGGCAAGGATAATGTCGTTCGTTTCAGGCGAAGCGATAATATATTCAATACGCTGAAGACCAGCCATGAATTTGATCTCGTTGGAGAGCGGCTGCCCCGCTTCACGAGATTCATTGATTGCCTGCTCCAAACCACGCAATGAAATCATGCGAAGTTTGGTGTTTGATTTGATATTTGAATCTGATTTGCGAAGGCTTGATTCAAGTTTCTCACGAACGGTCGCATCCAATCTGACGTGTCCGCCAGTCAATACACCGGATGCATCGATTTTGATACCACCGACAACACCATCACTGAAGAAGAAACTATCTCCTCCTTGACCACCGCCGTCACCAGCGCCGTCACCACCACCACCTGCACCGTCACCACCACCTGCACCACCACCTGCTTGCCCATAGACGGCAAGTGGAGCGATAAGCATCGCGCAACAGAAAATTAAAACGAACTTGGCGAAACGTGCCGACATGATTGAACTCCTAGGAAAAAAAGGCCTTGCCCCTTGGTCTTTATTATATCGTACTTATCCGTCCATGGTTTCACCTTCAAACATCGCCGAAGTCTAGAAAGACGGTTCAACGGTGGCGAAAACGCGGTAAGATAACAGTTGTGCAAAAGAAACTATCTTTTAACACTAACCGGACACACCGAAAATGGCAAGAAAATCCCATAATTTGGGCACAAATTGCCACCCCGTCTAGAATAAGAACAGTCGGACTTTTTGGCAGAATTGGCAGGCTTGCTCACACGACACTGAGCCCTCAATTTGGCCCAGTTTGAAAATCAACAAAAAAAACTTCCAAAAAACGAGGGTTGTCTCACAGTAATGGGCAATGAAAGCAAACGACAAGCTCCCAACATCGCCTATCTTGTCATCCGTGACGGAAAGAAATGGTCGGACGTTTTTCGGCTTATGCCTGGAAGAACCGTCACAATCGGTCGCTCTCCAACTAACAAGATTGTCATCAAAGAGGATCAAGCCAGCAGACAGCATTCAGAAATTTTCATGTCTGATGGACACTGGACCGTCCGCGACCTTGGTAGCCGTAACGGAACGGCCGTGGGAACCGAGCGCGTTACGGGAGACCGGCAGCTCAAACCGGGTGACGTCATCTGGATTGCAAGCACACAGATGGCTTTCGTCACCGACCTTTCCTCGGCGTACAACCGCAAAGTTTTCTCGCGCGTCGAAATCGGATCCGAAACGGTTACCGGTTTGGAAATTGACGACTCAGACGAACAAGCCACCATTTCTGAGCTTAAGCTAACTGAGCCCACACAGATTACGCACCGACGTCAGAAGACGCGCTTTCTTCGCCAGGAAGACGACGATGACTTGGATGAAGAAGAGGATCCGTCGGCCGATGAGTCCAAGTCTTCACACGATGCAACACGGCTCTGTCGACTTGCTTTTGATCTCGCCAACGAAACAACATCGCGTGCGATCGCCCAAATGGCTTTGGATTGCCTGGGGGACGTAACCAAAATTGATGCAGGCGCCGTGCTGATGATTCCAAAGAATCGCCGCACGACCGTCGATCCTGAGAAACTGGACATCCTGGCTTGGCGAAGCGACGCGTTACCGGAATACCAACGGGTTTCAAAATTCCTGGCCGAAACGGTGCTGCGAAGTGGCGAAGCCGTATTGGCTCGGGACGTTCAAGACGATAGCGCACTGGGCCTTCGCGACAGCCAAGGACGCATCCATGCCACCAGCGTAATCGCCGCCCCGATCCGTATGAACAATCGCACCGTTGGGTTGGTTCACCTCTACTCGACCAATGCTCAAGAAGGCCTCAAACCGAAAGACCTGGAATTTACATTGGCGGTCGCTGAAACCGTCGGCATGGCGTTACGTACAAGATACCGCGAACAGAAACTGGTTGAAGATCTCACTAAAACGAAAACGCAAATCGACCAGCTGCGAAATCAACTTGGCGTCGAAAGTGAAATTGTTGGAGCCAGCCCTGCCATTTTTAAGGTACACGAGCAGGTCGCCCGGGCCGCTCCCAGTCGCGCCACCGTTCTCGTTCGCGGCGAAAGTGGAGTTGGCAAAGAACTGGTCGCTCGCGCCGTTCACTTTTCAAGCGATCGGCGAAACGGGCCATTCGTTTGCCTTAACTGCGCCGCGTTGACCGAGTCGCTTTTGGAAAGCGAATTGTTTGGTCACGAAAAAGGTGCCTTTACCGGCGCCACCGATCGCAAGGCAGGAAAGTTCGAAGCGTCCGACAAAGGCACTTTAATGCTGGACGAGATCGGCGAAATGAGCCCCAACATCCAAGCCAAATTTCTCCGCGTTCTCGAAGGCCACCCCTTCGAACGCGTTGGCGGATCCAAAGCAATCAATGTCGACGTTCGCGTTATCGCCGCCACCAACCGTGATCTCGAGGACGAAGTTCGCAAAGGAAAATTTCGCAAGGATTTGTTCTTCCGTTTGCATGTCGTTCGAATCGACGTTCCACCCCTGCGGCAGCGCACCGAAGACATCCCTGAATTGGCCGAGTACTTTTTGCAAAAATACAAAGCCGAAACGGGTCGACGAATCACCGGGTTCTCACCTCAAGCCGAACATCAACTAAAACGATACCGTTGGCCTGGAAACGTTCGCGAGCTAAAAAACGTCATCGAACGCGCTGTGGTTTTGGCGCGAGGCGAAGTAATTCAACTGGACGAATTAATTTTGACCAACCTGTCGACAGCCAGCGAATCGCAATTTGACATGGGCACGATTGTCCAAGAGTACCAGCCGGAATCACTTGAACAAGTCGAACAGCGCCACATTGAAGCGACCTTACGATCGACCGGATGGAACAAAAGCAAAGCCGCGCAAATCCTTGGCATCGAACGCTCAACGCTTGATCGAAAAATCAAAAAATATGGCATCCAAAAAGGCGGCTAGATGCGCGGATGAACTCTCTGCGTTCTCTGCGTTTCTATTTCTTTTCTCTACCCGCCTTCAAGCGACTTTAAATGCGACACCAACTGCGCTGAAGCACCGGGAATCTCGCGGGCAACCTCGGGTACCATCGGACTGGCCATTCCGTCAGCTCTTAGCTCGGCCAAGTACCGCTGGATGATTCCTCGCGTTTGCGGATCGCCGGAAACAAGAAAATGCACCCACAGCCACGACTCTGCGTAATCTGTCTGCGTCAAATCTGCGGGCGACTTAAGCAATTCAAGCCGTGCCAAATCGGGTTTCCATTTGCCTTGGCGAATTGCAGTGGACAAATGATAAATATGCGGCCCGTTCACGCCACCACGGCCTCGCCCGACTTCAAAGTATTCGGCGATCCCTTCGTCCAGCCATAGCGGTACATTGGGAACGACACTGTGTAGATAGCCATGCGTCACTTCGTGCCGAAGATCCTCTCCCACTCGCGGTCCCCAATACGCAAACACGCTTAAGCTCGTGTCGTTCTTGACAAAGAAGGCACGTCGGTTGGGAAACTTTGGGTGCCGCTTGAGCATATACTCGCGGTAACGCTCTTCGTCTTCGAAAAGATAAACGTTGATCGGTTCGTCCGATGTCGGAATGTCCAACAGATCGGAAATGTCGTTTCGTCGAGCCGCCAACTCTGCCAACAGCCGATGGTTTTTGGGAAGATGGAAGTCCGAATGCACCACCAGCTGCTCCCGAATCGTTTGTTGCTTCCCCGGCAGTGCAGGTCGCGAATGAGTCGTCGCGCAGCCCGCAAAAATCAAGTTCATGCCTATCAAGACCATCAAACTTGTGCTGGAAACTGAATTCAAAAAACGACCCAAGAGGAAGTTACCTTTGTCCAGGTGAATAGTGATACGGAGAGACGATGGCCAGTTCGAGAATTGATCGCGAGACCGTACCAAAACAACTTTGCTTCCCGAATGTCAATCGTGTGCCGGTGAACCCGCGCTGGAAACTCGTTCCAGTGATTGGTTTTTGCATAGCCATTTGCCAATGAAGTTGCGTTGCTAGCGATTTCCCCACCCCACTTCTTACGTAATTTAGGTATAGACCCTGCTGCAAAGTTCTGGGAAACTCCCGCGCGCAATAAATGCGTCCAACGTCCAGATTGAATGGATTTCAAAATTTGTTTTGACGGAAAAACAAAATGAAGATGGTAAGCAAACACCTCCTATTTGTTCTCGCCCTGTTGGCATTCTTGACTGTTGCATTTTCGAATTCCAACAAACTCAACGCTCAAGACTTCGGAGCTTTCTCAGGTCGGGGAATTCCTAACTTCTCGCAACCTGAGCCTCAACCACAAAAATTTCGCTGGCCAAAGCTTTTGGATTTCTCCAAAAACGATTCGGAATTCCCAGCACAAACGGCTCGACCTTTTTCAAGTCTGTTCAAGAAACCCAACTTTCAACTTTTCAAGCAAAGACCAAACTGGCTTGGAGATGGAGAAGCAATTCGCCCTCTCAGTGGACTCGCTGATTTGATGAGCGGTGGGCCAGATTCACCACGACCATTCAGCGGTTTTGCTGATTTGATGAATAACCCAGACGCACCAAAACCCTTCAGCGGTCTCGCGGACTTGATTCCAAAACGTGATCCGTCCAAGCCTGGTTTGTTGGCACAAATGAACGCGAAATCAAAAAGCTTTTTCGATCGCACACTTGACCGGTCGAACTGGGGATTGTCCAAAGCCGCAGAGGGCGCCAAAGAAAAAACGTTCGGTACATGGGACGCGATCACCCGTGACATGAGAGCCATCCAGCAAAACCAATCGCCCATCACGCCCACAACGCCGGCATTACCCAACATCCGAACCGCAGAAACAGACGACACCAAACCGCGCATCCGTTTCTAGGAACTCACGGACTATGTAAGCTGCCCTCTCAACAACTGGAAACTTACAGGCCCATCTCTTTGATCAGATGCTTGGCGCCGTAAACCTTATCCGTGATCCACAGAACGTAACGGATATCAACGCCAATTGAGCGACTGTAATTCGTGTTCCACGCAAAGTCATTGATTGTCGCCTCAAACGCACGATCGAAATTGACACCAACCAATCGTCCGTTGGCATCAAGAATCGGACTTCCCGAGTTACCGCCCGTCGTATCAGTGTCGTAAAGAATCGCGATCGGGATATCGTTGAGTTTTGGATGGGCATAGTCTCCAAAATCTTTCGCTTCGTGCATATCGATGACCCTTTGCGGAGTCACAAACGGCTCGACGCCAGTCGTTTTGGCAATCACACCGCCGAGCGTCGTTGCAGGCGATTTGTAAACTGCGTCTTCAGGCGAATAACCACGTACCGTTCCAAACGTCATCCGAAGTGTTGCGTTGGCGTCAGGAACAAATTGGGTTTTCAGAAATTCCTGCTTGATCGAAATCAACTCGCCATACAGTTTTCCCAATTCGCCTTCGCGTTGCTTCCCAAGCTCACGCAATCGCAAGTACTCAGGATAAAGCCGTATCGCCCATTGCAAAAACGAATCATCAATCTGCTTAAGCTCATCTGGCGTTTTGCTCAGGCAGTCATTCAAAAACGCTTCATCGTTCAATTTGCTTCCCGCATAAAGCTCATCAATGGTTCCCGAAAATTCAGGCTTGGAACCGGAAGAAGCAAACAGATTGGCCAACATGATTTTGTCGGTCGCAATATCCAAGTCCTTACGTGCGAGCTTCAAACGGCTGACCGTCTGCTCATAGTTTCGATTCATATAAGCCGGCTCGCGATCAAGATCTTCTTTCTGTCGCTCGACCGCCGCATCGTAAATCGTATAAGCCATTCGTAACATCTGGCTGGTCAGACGAAGGTTTTGAAAGTTGGCTTCCTGAATCGCTGTTTTTTCCAAAGTCGAATAGGCCGAATTGATGTCGGTCAAAACGTTGCCAAATTTTGATTTTCGTGTTGGATCGGAATCGATAAACTGCTGCAGCTTGACCTCTTCGCTTTCCCGCTTGGCCACGATCCGTGCACGCTTTAGCCCTTTGAGCTGCCCGCGGGAACGTTTTTCGGTGTTGGCGAGTCCCTTAATTCGTGAAAGCAATTTTAGCGCCACCGCACGGTCCTTTTCGCCGGCGGCTTCCATTGTCGCGATCTGCTGTCCGTAAAGTTTTACGATGTACGGCAATCGGACGTTTTCTTCGTATTTCAAAAAACTGGCTGTTTTGTGTCGTGCAGTTCGCCCGGGATAGCCAAGCAACATCACGTAGTCTGATTCGTTGGCACCTTGTGGAGCGACCTGGATAAATCGTTTGGGTTTGTAGGGCACATTGCCTTCGGCATAATCAGCTGTCGAACCATCGGGCGCGACGTAAGCCCGCATGAAAGAGAAATCGCCGGTGTGCCGTGGCCATTCCCAGTTATCAACATCGCCACCAAAACTACCCACCGATGACGGCGGAGCAAACACGAGACGAACATCTTTGATATAGGTGTAAAGGAAAAGGACATAAGTTTTTCCTGTAAACATTTCAGCCACCTCGGCACGGATACCTGGCGTTGCTGATTCGGCTTGTTTCTCAAGTTCTTTTCGTCGTCGATTGATAGCCTTGGTTCGCTCGACAAAGTTCATTTCATCTGTAACAACCGAGAGGACTTTATCCGACACATCAGAAAACGATTCTGTAACGCGGACGGTGTAGCCGGGGGCCGGAATTTCTTCGCCCATCGTTTTGGCCTGAAAACCGTCGGCAAGATAATCGTGATCCGTCGAACTGGCCGATTGAATCGCGCGGTATGCACAGTGATGATTGGTAATGATCAAACCGTTTGGCGAAACGAATGAACCCGTGCAACCGTTGACCCGACAGATGCCATCAATGAGGCAGGTTTTGTCTGGATTAAAAATATCTTCTGGGGCCATCTTTAACCCCTTTGCATTCAAATCAAGTTTCGCAATTTCGCTGACAGGAAACATCCCTTCGTCCGCCTGACTGACGACGGCCAACGCGGAACAAAGCACAAACGCAATCAATGCGATGACTTGGTTTGTACGCGAACTTACAGCTAATCGGAACGTGCTCATGTTTGGTCTCACGGGTAGATATAGTTGGACGTTTTGAATGATGATTACTTGCCCCGATCTTTAAATCAAGGTGCCGGTAAAATATAATCGACGCGTCCAAGTGGTGGGTAATGCATTCGCCTTATTAAAAACGATTTTGGGATTCACATGAAAATTGCCAACGGATATCTGTTTCTTCTCCTAACACTTTCTGCCGCAGTTTTCCAACTCACCAGTTTCTCTGTTGGTCAGGAGAGCAATCAGAAGCAAGAGGAAAAGGAAAAACCGAACCTCAAAACCGACTATGTTGGTATCGAAAGAGCTTACTCGCGTCTGCGGTTCGACCGACCGGTTTACTTAACGCACGCTGGTGACGGAAGTGGTCGGATTTTCGTGGTTGAGCAAGCGGGTGTTGTCCGCTGGTTTAACCAGAACGACGAAAACCCAACCAGCAAAGTATTTTTGGATTTGACCGACCGGGTTTCGCGAAGCAATAACGAAGAAGGCCTGATCGGGTTCGCGTTTCATCCCGATTTCAAAACCAATGGCTACGTTTACTGTCACTATTCCTCAAAACGCGATCGTGCCAAACCAACGGCGAGAAAAAGAAGGCCTGTCGCGCCCAACATCATCGCTCGCTACAAAGTCTCAGATGACAAAAACGTTGTCGAGCGCGACTCTGAAAAAGTAATCATGCAAGTCGAGCAGCCGTACGCAAACCATAACGGTGGCGCGATGCTGTTCGGCAAAGATGGCTATCTTTATCTGTCACTTGGTGATGGCGGATTCAGAAACGACCCGCAGGGTAACGGGCAAAACTTAAAGACACTTCTTGGCGCAATCTTGCGAATCGACGTAAACGCAGAAGCCGACGGAAAGGCTTATTCGATTCCGGCCGACAACCCGTTTGTTGATACGCCTGACGCGCGGCCAGAAATTTATGCTTTGGGGCTACGAAACGTTTGGCGATTCTCGTTTGACCGAAAAACAGGTGAGCTTTGGGGAGCCGACGTTGGGCAGGAGCGAATTGAAGAAGTCAACATTATCCAAAAGGGCGGCAACTACGGTTGGAAACGTTTCGAAGCCAACGATGATTTTGCGACAGATGTGAAACTTGCAATCGAAAAGCATGACAAACCGGTCGCCTATTACGGCCACGAGTGGGGCGGATCGATCACAGGCGGCAACGTCTATCGCGGCAAGAAATTTCCGCAGCTCGATGGGTCGTATTTCTTTGGCGACTATATGACCGGCAATCTATGGCGGACCAAAAAAGAAACTGATGGCGAGTACCAAACAGAGCTTGTCCGCCGAACTGGACGTAGTATTGCGTCGTTTGGTGAAGACGAGCAGGGAGAAGTTTACCTACTCAGTTTCGATGGCGGCATTTACCGGATCATTCCTACCGACCAAGGCGAAGAAACTTTCAAAGACTGGCCCAAGAAAATTTCGGAGACCGACCTCTTCGCATCCGTTGCAAAGAAAAAAGTCGCAGATCACTTGATCGCCTATGAAGTCAACGCGCCTTTCTGGTCCGACGACGCAGACAAGAGCCGTTACTTCATTTTGCCCGAAGGAAAATCGCTAGGGTATCGCGCCCAAGGCAGCTGGGAAGTTCCAATTGGTGCCACGATCGTAAAGAACTTCAAAAAAGGCCAAGGGCGACGCACTCGAATGTTGGAAACTCGTTTGATAAAGCGGACCAGCGATGGTTGGGAATCGGCAACTTATGTTTGGGACAACAACGGTCGTGACGCCGAGCTGTTTGTCCAAGGGAAACAGTTCGAGCTATGGGGCGGAGGTGTCAAATCATGGCACGCGCCTTCGGCTTCAGAGTGTGCAAGCTGCCACGTGGATGCGGCCGGATATGTGCTGGGACTGAACACGGCACAACTGAATCGAGAAACTTCTGGCGGAGAAAACCAAATCTCCAGCTGGGTGAAGGAAGGTTACTTGAGCGTTCCCGATTCGCTCGCCAAAGACCTTGACGTCTCAAAGCTCCCAAAGTTTTGCTCGCCATTTGATGAGTCAGAAGATTTGGAAACACGAGCCCGCGTTTATCTGGATGTCAATTGCGCGATGTGCCACCAACCAAATGGTCCTGGCAACGCGAATATTGATTTACGATTTACGACGTCACTCGAAGCGTCGAAAATGATCGACACAAATCCGGGACAAGGCAACTTGGGAATTCCAAACGCGAAATTGATCGCGCCGGGCAAGCCAGAAAGTTCGCTGATGGTTCATCGAATCAAGACACTAAGCGAAGGACGGATGCCAAGTATCGGAAGCAATGTCGTGGATAAAAAAGCGGTCGATTTGCTCAGCGAGTGGATCAAGACGTTAGAGTAGATACCACGCTCGACTGCAAAACTGCTCACGATCGCTATCCAATTTTTTTCACTATCAATAAACAGCCGCACCTTTTCGGTTTCATTCACAGGAATCCAATGCAGAAAACATCGCCATCAAAATTTACCTTGAAGATCTCACTTGCAACCGCGTTTGCCTTCACTACAGTTGTTGCAACGTCCGGTTTTGCAGATGAATGGCCACAATACCGTGGTGCAAAATCTGATGGCAAATCTGCAGAAACGATTGGGGAAATTGATTGGTCGGACGGCCCCAAGGTCCTCTGGAAAAAACCAACCGAACTCGGATTCAGTTCATTCTCAATTTCAAACGCCAAAGCATTCACGTTGGTTGTTCGCGACGGAGCTCAAACTTGTATTGCAATGAATGCCGACACAGGCGAAGAGCTTTGGAAGCACTCGTTTAGCAAAAGCGATTACGGTCGGGGTGGCGGTGACGCTGGAGCACCTGGAAACAAAGGCGGTGACGGGCCGCGTTCAACGCCTTCTGTCGATGGCGACCATGTCTATGTTTACGACGGGCAGATGATTCTGGCTTGCTTGAACGCTGAAGATGGAAAACTGGTTTGGCAACAGGACTTGATCAAAGATTTTGGTGGCCGCATTGTCAAATGGGCCAATGCGACTTCGCCTTTAGTCGATGGTGATTTGGTATTCGTAGGCGGCGGTGGTTCTGGACAGTCCATGATTGCGTTCAACAAAACGACCGGCGAACCTGTTTGGAAAACGGGCGACGAGCTTTTTACCCACGCGACTCCCATTGCCACAACAATCAATGAAAAGAAGCAAATTATTTTCTTCATGCAATCCGGTTTAATATCGGTCAACCCGGAAGACGGCAAAGAAATTTGGCGATCCGCATTTCCTTACAGCGTCTCAACTGCGGCTTCTCCTGTGGTGGATGGCAACAACGTTTTTTGCTCAGCTGGCTACGGCGTTGGCGCGGGGTTGTACAAGATCGACACTGAATCAAAAGTTGAAGAAGTCTGGCGCAGGCCCAACCGCTTGATCAATCACTGGAGTACTCCAGTCGTGTACGATGGACATTTGTACGGCATGTTTGCATTCAAAAAATACGGCAAGGGTCCACTTCAATGCATCGAGTTGGCGACGGGCGAAATCAAGTGGGAAAAACGCGGCTTTGGACCTGGAAACTGCATCATCGTGAGCGACAAAGTCATCGCACTTTCAGATTCAGGCGAAGTCGTCGTCGTTGATGCTTCACCAAACGAATACAAAGAAATCGCCCGCGCGAAAGTACTCAACGGCAAATGTTGGTCAACGCCGGCTTACAGTGATGGGCGAATCTATGTTCGCAGCACCGAAGAAGGCGCGTGCATTTCTTTGAAATAATTGAGACTGAAAATACTGTTGCAAGCCAGGATGGAGCCCAGCAATCAACTTCCGCGTGCTTCTTTGTTGCTGTGTTGCAAAGCCATTAACCATCTAAGCATGCGTAAAATGATTGATGCGACCGCAAATCAGCCGCTATCGACGACGATGTTTTAAACCGATTTTTGCTCTTCGATGATCTTCACATGATGTTGATCATCGTGAGCCTTTCGAATCTTTTCAATTTCGTCGATTCGCTCAAAGAAAGCATCCAACACGATGGGGTCAAACCGAGTTCCTCGCTCCGAGATCATGATCTCAAGGCATTTTTTGATTGGGAACTTTGGTTTGTAAGGACGCTCGCTGCACAGAGCGTCATACACATCGGCGACACAGCAAATGCGGCCTTCGATTGGAATCGCATCGCCTTCGAGCTGGAAAGGATACCCGGTACCATCCCATTTCTCATGATGCGTTCTGGCAATCGTCGCGGCTAGTTCCAGCATCGGCGAATCAACGCCATCCATGATAAAACCGCCCATGTCGGTGTGCCGCCGAATTCGCTCGCCTTCGCTATCGGCAAGCGGTTCCATGATTTGCATGCCCAAACCGCAATGCGTTTTCATGACTTCGAATTCTTCATTGTTGAGCTTGCCAGGATTCAAAAGCACAGAGTCAGGAATCCCAATCTTTCCTACGTCGTGCAACTGAGCCGCCAACTCAATCTCGCGGCAATATCCTGGACTAAACCCAAGCTGCTGGGCAATCACGCCGCAATATTTTCCGACGCGAATAACGTGTTCGCCCGTTTCGTTGTCGCGATATTCGGCCGCACGAGCCAAGCAGTGAATGATCTGCTCACGTGATTTTTCAATTTGTCTGGTGCGCTCTCTGACTTGTCGTTCCAACTCAACCGCGTAGTTGGCCAAGTGATCATGGTGTCGTTTGACGGTCAGTGCGTTCTGAACACGAAGAATCAAATCGTTTGGATCAACTGGCTTACTCAAGAAATCGGTTGCGCCCGACTGCAAGGCTTCGCGTTTGATTTGGTTCTCAGAGTTCGCACTAAGAATGATAAACGGGATGTGTTGAAACGTACGAGTCTTTTGACGCACTTTTAACAAGTCCAAGCCTGTAATATGCGGCATCATAATATCGAGCAAAACCACGTCCGGTTTTTCACGATCGATTGCCTCAAGTGCTTCGCGCGGATCGGTTACCGTAATAAAGTTGTCGTACCCATCAGAAGATAGAAAACGCCGAACAACTCGAATCACCAGTTGTTCGTCATCGATAATCATGATCTTCGATGTTCGCAGCGCATCCTGTTCCTGGTGAACCGCTACAGTATCAACAGAAGCTCGCTGGGTGGGAGCGCTGAGAGGAATTTCGGTTGTGATGAGGGTGTCATTGGTAGTTGCTGTTTGATCCATCGTATTGCCTTGAAGGTACGCTCCGCGAATTGGCTATCCTCGTTGGGAACGAGGTACGCTCCCAGCTTAAAGGTAAGGACTGGGAATGGTTTAGAAGAAGTATTGCCGACATCTAGTGAAAAGAAGGCCAAGGAACAAAAAATAAATCTGTTCCTACTCACTTCAAAGCGAATAAAATTGGTCGCTCCGATCGGAAGAACAAAAAAACATTTCCTAAAGCCGAACACTCTTCGAAATTGGCTCCATCGCTACAAACGGATACAGCTATTTTAAAAAGCTTGTAAGCACTACGCTCTAAATCGACCAATCTGGGGAAATGAATCCTTGATAGAGATTCACATTCATGCCCTTGCTCGCGAGTTTGATGGAGGATTGGTGAAAGTGGATTCGGTGCCGGTCGTTGAAAATTCTAAGGAAGCGTTAAACGCTGGGCGAATTTGCCTTTGGGTGGAGCGCCTACTAGCGCGGGGGCTTTCCCGTCGTCTACGTAAAGTGTGCCGTTGGCTCGCATGCCGTAAAGCGTGTAGCCATACTCTTTCAGCAAAGCAGTCATGTCATCGCGATTGGTACCGCTACGTCCCAATGCCTCTCGGTTGGCTTCGGTGATGAAAACGGGCGGGTTGTCACAAGTCAACAATTTCCTGGCACCTTTGAATGCCTCGTGCTCAAACCCTTCACAGTCGACTTTCATCAACGAGATTTCGCCTACATGCGAGGCCAGATCTTCGTCAAGCGTTACCACTTTTACTGTTTCGGTTGCGTTGTTTGCAACGTCATCGCCTTCGGTTGCGACATAGCCAAGTGCACTTTCGCGTTCGGGATCGCCTTCGATAACAAAGGTGACTTCGCCCGGCTCACTGCCAATGGCGACTTCACGAACGGTGATGTTATCCAACGCGTTGAGTTCGATATTCTCTTTTAAAATACCCGCAATCCGCTGAGCCGGCTCATAGCAAATGTTCTTTGAACTTTTCACAGCCATCAACGTCGCAAACCAACCGAAATTGGAGCCGACATCCACCGTCGTGTCTTCTGGTTTGATCACCGTGATCATAAAGTTGGTCAACGACGGCTCAAAAATTCCGTCGTAGACGACTTGTAAAAACAATCGATCGGGAATCATAACGAATTTGCGTCCGTCATTGGCAACGACTTCGCCACCCTTTTGAGACGGCAGCAATGCTGCGCCAATTTTTCGTTTCAGATAACGAGGCAAAATCGCGCGAACGCCGCTTACCAACCAGGGAACTTTGCGAGTCAAGCCTGCGAATTTTGTGAATACTCCAGCCATTTTTCTTCAACCTATCTCTGAATGTCTTGATTCTCTAAACGCCAGTTCACGAACGCTTAACTTACAAACGATCTCGACCGGACGCGTTCCCAAGTTTTACGCGTTCTCAGTTTAAGCGCCCTTGGTTTCTGTTTCTTTGTCTTGCTTGGCAGGCTGCACCGTGTTGTTCACCCAATCGCTTGACGACTCATAGCCCAAATCGATCAACTGCTGGCCACCGTACTCATTGAACGCCTCGCGAGCGGCTTGATTGAAATGATTTTTCCAATCGCCGGCGATACCCTTCCGAATGAAATTGCCTTTTTGTGTCTGTCCCCGTTTACGCCCGGTCAGTTTTTCAAAACTATATGCCGAAACGATCCCGGCCAATTTCTCCTGATCCATTTCCGATCCGGTCAAATGAGTCACGGCTCGGTTCATTGTTGCGATCGCGTCGTCCAATAGCTCTTCATATTTTACGATCAACGTGCCTTGATCTTTCCACGAATCAACGTAGCTGGCCCAAGTACACCGATAGCTCCAAGCTTTGGAAAAATCGGTGAACATGTATTCGATAAAACGAGGTAAGTTCGTCTCGATATCGTCGTAGTCTTTGAACTGCAAAAACTTACGCTTCTTTTCTACCGCATACGGTAAGTTCGCATTGTTGTTGAACAGGAAGTGATAATACGACGAAACCATGATATCTCGCCCGTCACGCATCACGACCGATACGTTGTGGAAACGTTTACTGTAAAGAAAAACGCCGTGCATGATGCACGATTCAAATTTTGGCGGATTGTAGTTTCGTGCAAATGGCAATTCCAAACACTCGGCTAACATCTGGCTGTACCAAGTCCCACCCGATTTTGGAAATTCAGTAACCAGATAAAGCGGAAGCGATTTTGAAAACCCGTTCCACATAAGGATTCGTTTGACACCACGAGCACGCATCACCCACCGCGAAGGGGCTTTTTCGACTCCGGTGATATTTGGATTGGCTTTGGTATTCATGGATCTGGATGTAAGGTACGTTTTAGGCGACTGGTTGGAGTGAATTGGCCGAAGCGATTTGATTGATCAAGTTTTGCCAGCGAACTAACTGGGCTTCTTTGACGAGATGTTTCTCTGCGAATTCCTTTGCCGGCTCACGCATGCTTTCGATTTTATCACGAGATTGATATGCACTGAGAATCGTATCGCGAAGCGCCTCAGGGTCTTCGCCTCGACAAGCATAACCAAGATTGTTTTCAACCGTCATTTTGTAAAGCAAGCTTTCCTCTTCAATCACCATCAGCAACGGACATCCCATCGCAAGGTAACTACTGGTCTTACAAGGGTGCGCGACGCGAAAAACGTCGGGCATCAGGCTAACGATCGCCAAATCGGCGGCTTGGATAATTTTGTCTGCAACCGCAACTGGCTGGTGCGGATAGAACAAAACCGTTTTGTCTTTCAAGTCACCGGCCATCTCGATCAATCGTTTCTTGGCCGCTCCTTCACCAAGAATCACGATCTCAATATCAGGATACTCTGCCAACAACTGCGCCGCACGCACAACGTTATCGAGTGCTTGAAAAACACCAACATTGCCGGCGTAGACCAGGCGAAATTTGCCGGGCGTTCGTTGATACTCTGGCGGAACATCAACAGGCTCGCCTTCGAAACTGGTTGGGTTAAAGTCACTGATGATGTGCATTTTTTGCTTGGCACGGACGAGCTTTGGAGTTTCGTTTCCTGCCGAATCTCGATAGCGATCCAAAAACGTGTTTGCCATGTCTTGAGAAAGCACCACAACTGCGTCGGCCGAATCACAAGTGCGGCGGTCTAACGTGCGAGCGAGTTTCGCGCGCAAGCTGCCTTTTTTGAGCTTGCCCGTGTAGGTCGATGACTCGGGATGGATATCCATGCAGTAGTAAACGAATTTTGAACCGCGAAGTTTTGCGGCACTACTGAGAAAGAAACCTGAAATCACAGGCGGAAACGTCAGCCCCATTACGAGATCGTATTTCTTTCGCCGGAACACGACGTGACAAAATGCGAAACACAGAAACATCAAAAAATGCATCAATCGCAGCAGCGGGTTGCGGGATTTCTCCATCGGCAACCAACATCGCATCACGTCCAACTGACCAACGGTTTGTCGCGCTGGCTGTCGCGGAATGTCAACAGTTGGTTTGTAGCAAGGCTGGCTGGTGTAAACAGAAATGTCATGCCCAGCGTCGGCCCACGAATCGCAAATCGATCTAAGGATCGAAGCAACCGGTGGCGTGTCAGGCCAAAAATACCGATGCACCACCAGGACTTTGAGCGGGCGCACATCGCTCGCGTTGGAAGTGGGCATACTTCCCAAAGCAGGTTGGTTCGGATCCTGGACTAACTCGGGCATGATTCTGTGACTGAGGCTTTCTTGATTGTGACTAGAACTAACGGGTCAAGTTGAAAATGGGCAAACTTGAGATTGGGCAATCTCACATTGCATGACCAACGGAGGTTGTGAACTCGTATTTGCGGCGACGGACAGGAATGTCCATCCCACTTTCAGCGAAATCAAAACACCGACTAGTTGAACTTTCTCCAAGTCGTTCGGTTGATGTAGTTCGTGTAGCTCAACACGATGCGAGAAACTTTCTTTGAAAAGTTATCCACGTCGTAGTCGGCAACCACGCGGAACTGACGATTCTCAAAATCGAACTGAGAAACAACGACGTCAATTGAGTGCATGACGTCGTCTTTCTTCAATCCGGTCATAATCAAAACGCCTTCGTCCATGCCTTCCGGCCGCTCGTGGGCTTGGCGAATCGTGATCGCCGGAAAATTCAAGATGGACGACTCTTCGGTGATCGTTCCGCTGTCCGAGATAACGCAATAGGCCTCCATTTGCATTTTCACGTAATCGAAAAAACCCATTGGCTTGAGGAATTGCACACGAGGGTCCATGTCTTCGCGGCCAAGCTGCTCCAGCTTCTTCATGGTACGCGGGTGAGTCGCAACAATGACTGGCATGTCGTACTTTTGCGTAATCGCGTTTAGCGAATCAAGCATGTCGTTAAAGTTTTGCTCTGAGTCAATATTTTCTTCACGATGGGCACTGACGATAAAGAATTTTTGCTTTTCAACTCCCAACTTTGTTAGGATATCCGATGCTTTGATCTCATCCATGTGATGCATCAAAATCTCTTTCATCGGCGAACCAGTTTTGACAATCGTGTCTGGGCGGATGCCTTCGGCCAACAGGTACCGGCGAGCATGCTCGGTCAGTGGCATATTGATATCGCTCAAGTGATCGACGATCTTGCGATTCAATTCTTCAGGAACGCGTTGATCGAAACAGCGATTACCGGCTTCAAAGTGGAACACCGGAATCTTTCGACGTTTGGCTGCGATCACCGCGAGACAACTGTTGGTGTCACCGTAAAGCAAAATCGCATCGGGTTTTTCGATTTCCATCACGTCATCAGATTTTGCGATTACCGCACCGATCGTGTGAGCAACATTCTTGCCGACGCATTCAAGAAAATGATTGGGTCGTGGCACGCCAAGGTTCTCGAAAAAGACTTCGTTCAATTCGTAGTCATAGTTTTGGCCGGTGTGAACAAGCACGTGGTCAACGAATTTTTCGAGTTCAGCAACCACGCGACTCAGTTTAATAATTTCAGGGCGCGTGCCCACAATGGTCATGACTTTCATAGATCTTCCTCAGTGTGGCGATGCTCGCCGGCAAAAATTTGATTAGTCTAAAATTTATCTGAATACGCAATAACGACTTTTGTCGCATTGGCACTTTATTGTTAGGCGCAAAACCCATGACGACGGCATGGCCATCAGACCAAACCAACCATGGGTTTTGAGGTTTTACGTGTCCAACGATTCAAGCAACGCTTGGGAGGTATAAGCAATCTGCTCTTCGGTCAGCCCGATCCACGTTGGCAAGCAGATGCCGCGATGGAAACATTCGACTGAGTTTGGAAAATCGGCGCTATCGTACCCAAGATGCTCGTAACACGGCTGTTGGTGCAGCGGGTAAAACACACTTCGGGGTTCGATGCCACGCTCGCCCATGTAGTCCATTGTTTTTTGAGCGTCGTCAACGAAAACGATGACGCGGAACGGAATGTGTTGGAAGTCTTCGCGAAGCTTCAAGAACTGAACGCGATCGCCAAGGTGTTCACGATAAAGCCGATAGATCTTTTGCTTTTCCGTGATGATGTGATCGAGCTTTGCCAATTGTGAGCAACCAAGTGCGGCTTGCATGTCGGTAATGCGAAAGTTGTATCCAATTTCGGGATGGACAAACGTGCCGCTGCGAACGCGCCCCTGGTTTCGCATATAGACCATTTTGTTGTAGACCTCTTCGTGATTGGTCACGATGAAGCCGCCTTCGGCAGTGGTAATCGTTTTGTCAGCGTAAAACGAAAACGTTCCGACGTCGCCGTAGGTTCCCAAATGCTTCTTGCCGTTGGTGATGGCCAACGATTGAGCGGCGTCTTCGACAAGCAACAGATTGTTGTCATCACAGAATTGTTTGACTTCTTCGATGTTGCTGCAGGCAGTCCCGAACAAGTGTGCGATCACCATGCCTTTTGTTTTGGGCGTCAACTTGATTTTGCTCAAGTCGATCGTCATGTCATCGTAGGCAGGAATATCAACAAAGACTGGAGTCGCGCCCGCCATCTCAACCGCATTGGCCGAAGCAATGAACGTCACGTTTTGAACAAGCATTTCATCGCCCGGGCCGACACCAAGTGCCTTGAGTGCGAGGTAAATGGCTAAGGTACCATTACAAGCGAACACACCGTGCGGACTGCCGATGATGTCCATCAACTCTTTGTGAAATCGTTTTGCAAATGGGCCTTCGGCGATATAGTTGTTTTCGAAAACAGGCTCGAGAAACTTAAAATCGTCTTTGTCTACGAAAGAGCGAAATTGCGGAACGTGCATTTTCACTTTTCCGTCGGCGTTTTTTTCTGCCATGGTGGGACTCGGCGGTAGTTAAGGAAATTTAATTTTGGGACGGAAGCCAATGACTAGCGTTTGATTTTGTCGTACATCGTTTCGCTTGCCAGTTCAGCGAGCATCTCTTGCCACGATGGCACCTTTAGATTCATCTTGTTTCTGAGCAGTTCGCCATTGAGGGATGCCTTGCAAACAAAATCCGATTCGGGAACGATCTCGACGTCCATTTTAAACGCGTCGCGAGCCAAACAAAGCAAATCAAATTTTGAAATCGCTTCTGGAGAAGAAAGCTGATGCAGGCCGTTAATGTCTGGGTGCGATTCAATAATATCACCGACGACTTGACTCATAACGATCGTTGAAACGCCAGTGTAAAGTGCGTTGGTAAACCCCTTGATCGTTTTCCCATTTTGCTGAAGGAACCACTCAAGCAACTCGGAAAACACGTCCAACTCACGACCAATGAAACTGGACCGTATCGTTAGGGAGTGGTCATAGCGAATTTCGCCAAGTGCTTTTGTTTGGCCGTATTCGTCAGTAGCAGTCGTGTGGCTCTGCTCGTCGTAGTCACCCAACGCCCCATCAAAAACGCAATCCGTGCTGAAGTGAATCACTCTCGCGTTGTTTTTCTGCCCCCAATCGGCCAATCGATGTGGCAACAGTGCGTTGACTGTGATGGCTTCGAGTGGAATTTTGACTTCGGGGCGACGCTTGGTAATGCCTACACAATTGAGAACAACATCCGGGCGAACGCTATGCATGACGCCACGAAGCTTATCAAAATCGTGAACATCAACGCTATCGATGATTCGATCGGTTTCAAACAACCCCGTTTCGCTGAAACAGTCTCGCGTTCGATGAAGCGTGCCGTAAACTGTGCCAAAACGATCTGACAAGCGTTCGAAAAGTTTGTGCCCGATCAAGCCGGAAGCACCCAATATTAAAATTCGTTTTGCCAAGAGAAGTTACTCGCGTAAGATTTTGAAGGGGTCAGTTTCTCAACGATAGCCGACTGGAAAAAGGCGATTTTGAAACGGTCGATTCGACGCCTACGCAGTTCCCAATTCAGCTTTGATTTCTGGCAAAGACAACAAAAGCTCTTTGGTGCCTTCGACGTCCAACATGGTGCCACTGTCTGATGCGTAGTCTTGAGTTGCATCGAGTTCCGTATCGCCTTCGGTGAAGTACTTTGAATAATCAAGGTCACGTTCATCCATTGAGATCCGAAAGAAGTCTCCCATGTCTTGGGCGCGACGAAGCTCTTCCGCACTTGCTAAAACTTCATGGAGTTTTTCACCATGGCGTGTGCCGATATGTTTGACCTCTACGTTGCTGTTGAACAGCTCTTTCAAAGCGACGACTAAAGTATCGATCGTGCAGGCAACGGCTTTCTTGATGAAAATATCGCCTTGCTGTGCGTTGGTGAATGCGAACTGAACGAGCTCAACGGACTGACTGAGCGGAAGCATGAATCGCGTCATGCGAGGATCGGTCACCGTGATGGCTGAGTTCTCTTTGATCTGGCGAATGAACAATGGGATCACCGAACCGCGTGAGTACATCACGTTTCCATAGCGAACCGAGCAGACTTTGGTGTCGGATTTTTTCAGTCGGCGAGCGAACGATTGAGCGACTTTTTCCATCAATGCTTTGGTCATCCCCATCGTGTTGACAGGATAGACGGCTTTGTCAGTACCAAGGCAAACGCAACATTCGACTTTATGTTTAACTGCTGAATCGACAACGTTGAAGCTACCCGTGACATTGGTTGCGACGGCCTCCATTGGAAAGAACTCGCAGGACGGGACTTGCTTTAGGGCGGCAGCATGAAAGACGAGATTAACGTCCTCCATGGCTGAATCGATGCTGGTCTTGTTGCGGATGTCGCCGATATAAAATTTCAATTTTGGATTCGCCAGACGGACCCGCATATCCTCCTGCTTCCATTCGTCGCGGCTGAAAATTCGAATCTCGCCGAAGCCCTGGTCCAACAAATGCATGACCATTGTTTTTCCGAATGAACCAGTACCTCCAGTAATCAGTACCGTCTTATTTGAATTGTCAGTCGTAGTCATAAAAGAGTTCTCGATATTTGAAATCGCACTAGGCGAAAATGGTTACAGTAGAAATCGAAAATCGCATTTTGGAGAGCGATTCTAGGTTCAAAATTTGGGGTTGAATAGGATCTATTGGGCAGTTGGCAATGAATAATCTTTGGAGGGAAATTGGGGGATATTCGCTTATGCGCTCGCATCGTGAAAATAGCTGTAAGACACTTTAGTCAGCCATTCTGGGGTGTCCAAACTTGGAAAAGTACCCAAGCAAAAACCACATCACGCAGGCGGTAAACGCTTGAGTAAAATACAACTGAGTCAAGCATCCCAGTGCAGCGAAAACCAAAATTGCGGACCAGGCCTGAAACATTAATTGCTGATCCAGTGTTGCATGATGTCGATACCGCCGAACTCGCAGAAACGAAAACACCAAAGCGGCGGTAAAAGAGAGAAGGCCAACGAGTCCGCCCTTCAAACCAAAGTCCAGAAATTGATTGTGTGGCAGGAAGAGCTTCGGCACGGCAAACGCTTTGCCGCCCGACGTCTCCGCCCGCTCAGGAATAAACATTCTTCCGACTAGCGGACTTTCAGCAATGAAAGTGAGGGCTTCGGTCGCGTATTGGAGCCGGTTCCCGTCACCGTGCTGTCGGCCCTGGACATTCCCAACTCGTTTAGCAATCAGTGTTTTCTGGAAAATATTGTCTTCACCTGTACTGCTCATTTGCGAAAGTACAAACAACGTCCCGATGCACCCCAGCAGCACAACTCCGTAAGATGGTTTTCTGTTCCTAAAAAGGACAACCACCAAAAACATCACCCAGCCTGTTCGGGACCAGTTGATGATCATGAACGCTACGTGAGCAAGCAAAACTGCCCAGTAAAGTTTCCTGTTTTGATAGGTCTGCCCAACAAACAAAACAAAAGCAAACGAAAGTGCCAATGTGAATGGAAAGTAGTTTCTGAATTGCGGCAACACCATCGAAAGCTTCTGAACGTCTTTGATCAAGTTTCCAAAATTCAGGCCGGAAATTCGCAGCAACATTAGAAACGCAAGTGGGATAAAAATCGCCACGCCAATGACCAATACCTTGACGCCTTTTTTGACCATGTCCTCATCGACCAAACGATGCGCGCCAAAGAAAAAGCAAAAGATTGGAAGAATCGCCTGGCAATAGTAGATCACATTTAGCGGGCTAGGCTTCCGGATCATCCCCACCGCAAGCGCGACGGAAAAACTGAATAGCATTAACAACACGCAAATGGCTTCGTTGGTCAGATTGATTTCCAGCTTCGGGAATGAAGCCACAGCCGTCCAACCCACCGCAACGATCGCGAACAATGCAAGCACATGAATCGATTGCCCCGTCTCCCACGCAGCAAATGATGACTCGTTTCCAATCAACGCATCGATCATATTAAATCGCATCGTCGATGGATTAATAAAGAGCGGTGCCGCCGAAAGGGCGAACAGAAAATATACGAAATGTCTCATTTAATATTCACAAAGACAGTTTGAGACGCGACAGACGGAATCCAAGTTTCCATTGCTGCTCCTCGTTACGTTCAAATTTAAACAGTGTTACCAATGGGAAAATGGTCACCAACATCAGTTTGACCAACAGATTCCATCCCCAAGGTTCATTGGAAAGTAAAAGTACCGAGGAAGAGATAGCTGCAAAGAGCAAGAACATAAACGCGTTTGCTTTTGTTTGCCATTGGATTTTCTTTTGCATGCAGACGAGTGCAAGCATGCAAGCTGCCATCGTTACGTAGGTAACTACAGTCGCCATCGCCGAGCCCATGATTCCATAATGAGGAATCAACATTAAATTGCACGCTATATTTACAGCAAAACCGAACCCCGAAGTAATGGCAATCAACCCAGTTCTTCTTTGGTAAAGCAAGGGTTGATTGAATGCCATGAATCCCGCAAGGGCTACGACTCCGACCAAAACGACTCTAAAAATGTCAATTGAGGCCGTGTAATCCTTGCCCGTCGCTAACTGGATAAGAGCAAGCAGTTCTGGTACTAGCAAGATTCCGGCGGTGGCTGTAAACAGAATCAGGTAAAAGTAAATTGTTGCAAACTTCCCATATTGAAGCCCCGCATCTGGCTCATCGGCCGTCCGGAAATACCGCGGCATCCAAGCGGCTCTCAAACCCATCACAACGATGGAGAGAAAACCCGCTAGTGAATAGCCAATTTCGTATACGCCCAACTCCGTTTTCGTAACATATTCCTGAAGCATCAATCGATCGGCACTCATCACCGCCCACATAAAAAACGCATGTGGAAGCGTCGGCCAGCAATAGGCTCCAATCTCTCGCCAATTGTATCCGCGCCACCGAGGGAGTGATCTTCGCAAAAGCAACACCGCGCTAATAACAGTCCAACCTGCAAACGAAATTGTTTCGCCCACGACGGCTCCAAACAATCCCCATTTGCACCACGAAACGAGATAAATGATCAACACGGTGGTTGTCAGAAATTGAAGGAAAGTAAACGCGCGATATTTAACCGGCTCTTCACGAATGTTCAACCAAGACTCAACGATGTTCGTGCCGCCGCGCAAGAATCCAGTCGTGATCGCGCAGCCAATCAACGAAAACGCGATCGGATTGCTTGACCATTGTTGGTAGGTATAACCGGCGAACAAAAGTAACCCGAATAACGGGAGGCCCGCCAACATTCTGCCAATCCAAAACGTTGTGATCAGCGAATCGCCATCTTCACCGTACTGATTATGAAAACGACGAGTAGCGAATCCAAGTCCGAATGTGAGAAGCGTAAAACTGGCAATCGAAATCGCTTGTAAGATCCCCCACTCGCCCATTTCCGGTTTTGAGAAAACGGCAATGTAGTAAGGGATCAAGACGATCCTGGCACCCTTGGTTAAAAGATCGCCAGCCGCATAGATCAACGAACTGCCAAGAAAACTTGCTTTCTTTTTCTTGGGTTTGCCATCGGGTATCTCAACGGGTTGTCCGGCTTCTTTCTCACTCATGGTGCCGAACCCGATGTCGGTGCCGCCGAGGACTCAGCAGAATCGCCACTCGCTGAACCATCGCCGCTTTCAACGTCGCTACCGCCACCCACCCCAAGAACGCTGACGATGGTCAGCCAAATGAGTTTGATGTCGAACAACACCGATGACTTGGCGACGTATTGTTTCGCCAATTTGATTTTTGCAGGAGCCACTTCATCGACGTAGGCAGCCTGAGGGTCGCTGGCTTTGGCAAGGATATCTTCTTCGTGTCGAAACGCGATTGAGTCGAGGCCCGTTATGCCCGGGCGAACGGAAAGCAGGACTTTGTAGTCTTCGCGAAACATGTCAACATATTTTTGCACTTCGGGACGTGGCCCGACAAAACTCATGTCGCCAAAAAGAACGTTGAACAATTGCGGCAGCTCGTCCAGTTTTGTTTTTCGCATCAGCCGGCCGATCCCCGTGATTCTGGGATCGCGATCAACGGTGACTTGCGCTCCGAGACTGGGTGCATTGACGACCATCGAGCGAAACTTGAAGATTCGAAACGGCTTGAAGTTTAGCCCCATTCGCTCTTGGCTGAAAATAATTGGGCCTTTAGAAGTCAGCTTGACCAACACGGCGCATACCATCATTGGAATCAGGAAGACGACGATCCCAAACAATGCCAACGCGATATCGAACAGCCGCTTGATCACTTTTGGTTTTCCTCACCAATTCGATTCACGTGCCCAACAACATAGTTGAACTGCTCTTCGCTCATGCCGGGAAACAGTGGCAGCGAAATAATGACTTCGTAAATTTTACTGGCCGTCGGCATGCTTTGCGGTGTGTAACCGAAACGATCACGATAGAGCGGATGCAAATGCAGCGGCGTATAGTGAACGCTGGTGCTGACTCCGCTGGCGTTAAGCTGTTCGATAAACTGGCCACGGTCAATTGTCAGGTTTTCCGGTTTGATTTTGATGACGAACAAGTGCCATGAATGGTCAACATGAGGTTGGACTTCGAGTGTGGTGACGAACGGAGAATTCTCGAAGGCTTTCACGTAGGCGAGCGCGAGTCGCGTACGGTCCTGGCAGAATTTTTCGGCTTGATGAAGCTGGCCAATTCCGATTGCGGCAGCGACATCGGACAAATTGTATTTGTAGCCGGCTTCGAGTATCTCGTAAAACCACTTGCCGTTTTTTGAAAACCGATTCCAGGCACCTCGATCAAGTCCATGCAGACTCATGATTCGCATGCGACTAGCCAGTGCTTCGTCATCGGTCGTGATCATTCCGCCTTCGCCAGTGGTGATTGTTTTGTTGGCGTAAAAAGAAAAGCAAGTGATATTGCTCGACTCGCCAATCCGACGACCGCGATACTTTGCCGGAAATGCATGGGCAGCATCTTCAACGATACCCAGCCCGTGTTTCTTTGCGGCGGCTTCGATCTCATCCATCTCACAAGCGTGACCGGCATAGTGCACAGGCATCACGGCTTTGGTTTTCGGCGTGATCTTTGCGATCATATCATCAACGTCGATATTAAAATCGCCTTCACGGCAATCAACGAGAACGGGGGTCGCACCAAGGTGAATGACAACTTCTGCTGTCGCGGCGAACGTGAGCGTCGGTACTAGAACTTCGTCACCCGGTCCGACACCGAGGGCTTCCAGGGCCAAATGCAATCCGGCAGTCGCACTGTTAACGGCGATCGCGAATTTGGCTCCAACCGCCTCGGCGAACTCTTGTTCGAAACGTTTTGCTTTGGGGCCAGAGGTGAGCCAACCGGATTTAAGCGTTTCAATCACGCTGTCGATTTCTTCTTGTCCGATTTGGGCCTTAAAAAAAGGGACTTCCATCTTTGTGTTTTGGATCATTTCAAGACCACCATTTTCTTAAGTCGGGGAATCTCTGCTTGAGGCTTTCAATTTGTCCGTCGATAACCGAACACGAATCAGAGTCGAGCAGATGACGAATGCCAGAAGTGGCTTGCTCGCCGCCTGATTCTCCTGCTTCGTTTTTGCTATACAGCATTCGTTTAATTAGTTTTGATTGATGCAGCCGGGTTAGCAAGCCGTGGGCACCAATCCTCCGAAGCAAAAACGACGTATTGGTAGCCATGCGGGCCAATAGTTTTGACTTAGGTGTAATCGCCGAGTTCACCACTTCGTCGGCACCCTCGGGCTGGAAGGTGTTGTCGACGCCGAGAAACTCGAACACTTCTTTTAACACTTGATCGTGTTCATTGCCCAATCGCTCGACAACAAACAAGTAAATTTGCCCGGACGGAAATAGATCGAAAAAGGGTTTCAGCCGGTCCTCAAGGCATACGCTTTGAAGCAACGTCGCTTGGTCGCAAGTCGTTAACTCATTGCGTTTTTTTCGATGCGCGTAACCAGACCCCATGATCGGGCCAATGTGTTGCTGAAGGCACTCGCCAATTTCACCGACTTCGATTCCACGCCGCACTCCAAACGAATGAAATGATTTCAGCAAGTCATAGGGATCTCGAAGGTTGATGATCAATTTCAAACTTGGATCGTACTCTTTGATTGCGGTTGCAATTTCTGGAGCGAGATAATAGTTCGCCGAGAATTCACCGATTGCTTTGACGGGAGCCGATTCACTTTTTTCTTCAAACTGCGATTCGTACCAACTGGTCCCGTTTGAAAAATTCGTATTGAAGTACTCGGTCTCTTTTACTTTCGACAAACTGATTTCCGGGTGGGATTGAAGAAGCTGAAAAAGCCAGCTCGTCGCGCACCGCCCCGGACCAATGTTAATGAAAGTTGGCTTGGGCATGTCTGAGAACTCACGCAATCTTTACAGAATGAGTTTGTGTTCGTTCTGGCGACTTGAATTCGGGAACCAGACTCTCCAATGCCGTCATGATTTCGTCAGGCGTCGAATAAGCCACTTCTCTGAGCATTTCAATCGCGGCATTCATTTCATCCAACGAATAGTAACGATGGTAAGCTGTTAAAATCTTTTCATGCGAAGTTGGAATCGACTTTTCTGATTTATAGTACAGCTCTTCATAAAGCTTCTCGCCTGGTCGCGAGCCAGTGAACTCGATGTCGATTGAGCCAGGAGCCAAACCAGCCAATCGGATCAGGTCGCGAGCCATGTCAACAATCCGAACCGGCTCACCCATTTCCAACACGAAGATTTCGTTACCGTCGCCCATCGATGCAGCTTGGAGGACCAACTGAGAAGCCTCAGGAATGGTCATGAAGAAACGAGTCATTCGAGGGTCAGTGATGGTAATTGGCCCTCCATCTCGAATTTGCTGTTGGAATAAAGGAACAACACTTCCGGCAGAACCAAGCACGTTCCCAAATCGCGTTGTAATAAATTTGGTATCGCAAACAGAACCTTTGGCGAGGCAATATCGCTCGGCCAAGTGTTTCGTGCAGCCCATCACGCTCGTTGGATTGACTGCTTTGTCTGTCGAAATCAAAACGAATTTTTCAACATTGAACTGAGCGGCTTTATCAGCCAAGACTTTTGTTCCACAGATGTTGTTCAATACCGCTTCACCGATGTTCTGCTCCGAAAGCGGGACATGCTTGTGAGCTGCAGCGTGAAATACCACTTGCGGGCGATACGTGCGAAACAACTCTTCCATTCGGCGCTCATCAGTAACGCTGGCAATTCGTGGAGACATCTTCACGCCAGGTGCCTGCTTTTTCAATTCACGTTCGATGTGGAAAATTCGATTTTCGCCTCGGCCAAGCAGGATCATTTGCTGCGGCGCGAAATTGGCAAGCTGACGACACAACTCAGAACCGATACTTCCACCAGCTCCAGTGATCAAAACGCGTTTGCCGCGAATCAACTGGGCGATCAACTCCAGATCCAATCGAGCCGGTTCGCGTCGCAAAAGATCTTCAAATTGAACTTCACGAATCGGCATCTTGTCGTTGCCTTGAAGCTGTTGCTCCAAACCGGGAACGATACGAACATCGACCTCTGCGTCGGACGCTGTATCCAGAAGCGACCGAAGTTCACGAGCTGGAACCGTTCCACCCGCCAGGAAAACTGTTTTGACGTTATAGGTCGCGGCAAGCGTTTTCAGATCTGCCAAAGCTCCAACGACTCGTAAGTCGCTGTATCGGGTCATCTTTTTGAGAGGTCTTGGTGAGACCAATCCAACTATGCGAAAGCCGAGGCCTTGTTGTGAGTTAATCAAGTGAGCGAGTTTTGCCGAAGCAATCCCGTCACCAATCATGAGTGCCGCAGTTCTTGTTTTTCTGCTTGGATCAAACGGAGCAATTCTCTCATCCCAAACACGCCAGAAAGAACGTAGTGTACCTAAAGCCACAACGCTCAAGACCCAGTCGAAAACCAAAACGGATCGAGGGATTTGGAATGGTAAAAAGAAATGATCGATTGCAATGATCAGTAACACTGAGGCAGTCGAAGCCCGGATCAACGAAATGAAATCCGAGAAAGTAACGTATCGCCACCAGCCATGAAAATTTCGTAACGCGTAATAGACACAAATTTTTGCACCGACCACCAAAGGAAGTCCGGCCCAGAAAGTCTTCCATACTTCATTAACGTTGATTGGGAAATCAACATCCAAACGGATTAAAAATGCTGCCAGGAAAACGAGCGAAAAGACAACTGCGTGCCCAATAACGAGCAGAGGAAGGCGAAGATCTTTTGCAATATTTATAATCTTGGTGTGAAGTCGATCACACGGAATTTCGGTGGGTTCAGAATGCATAAAAGATGACCTGAAATTCAAGGAGAAGCGTCTAGTTAAGTTATAGTTGAGGCGGGGCGAGATACCAGTCTTAATCGGGCAAAGTAGACATTTGAGCGCGAAAACATCTACAAAAAACAGTCGGGGTTTTCCTTACAACTCAAGGGACAAATTGATCACGGAGATTGCCAAGTACTGGTTTAGTTCAAGCGAATTCGAAGGTAGGTTCGTCTCAAACCGATGATGTTCTGGCTATTGCTCCGACTTAATAAGACTCAAAAATAAAGCACGCCCAAATCCAGGCGTGCTTCAAGCGAAAGAACTCTAAGGCTTCTCGAAAGAACTACGCTCAACCTTTTGTTAGTTGCGGAAGATGTTGAAAATCCCACCGAACTGGAAGATTGACGCGACTGCGTTAACAGCCAATTCATTCTTGCGATATTCCAAGACAATCAGATCGCCTGGTTGAACGATGACTCGCTCCGACGGGTTGGCCAAAGCGTAGCGAAGGTCCACGTCGATCGCGACTTGCTCACATCCACATTTGCGTAGGATCGTAACTTGAGTCGCTGGCAAGATGCTGCCAAACCCGCTACCGTTTGAGCCTGCCGCTGCAGACACACTTCCACCAGCCATGGACATCGCTTCCAAGACGTCGATATCGTAGTCACGCGGCAATGGGAATCGTCCGCCATCCAGCAAACCGCCCGTATAAAATACGTCTCGCTCACGACCTTCGATGAAAACAATGTCGCCGTCTTCAAGTGTGATGTCTGCTTCAGAAAGCGTTGGGAAGGTTCCCGCTTCACCCCTGATCGGAATTCGGACTACGTTTGCCTGGTCGATCGTAGATGCTTGAGATCCATCTTGGTTTGGTGCACCAATCGCCTGCACAATCGCACCAGCATTAGGGTTATTCATCCCACCACGCAAGACGACGATTTCATTCTTGGCTCGCTCACTTGGCATACCGCCTGTTTCGCTCAAAGCGTGAAGGACATCGTTCTCATAAGCATCAAGCTCAATTGAGAATGATTCAGTTTGCTTGGCTTCGTCCAAGAAAATCTGATTCCGGTTCAAGTTGTTTTGCGTATTTGAAGTGCTGCCATCTTCACGAATCACCAACACGTTGTAAGTTCGTGGCTTCATCAAAGTGACAAGCGTTTTTGAGTTGCCTTCCAAGAGGATTTTTTCTTTTTTGGTATAGGCAGCAATGATCTTGCTTTCCGCTTCGCCAATCGTAAGACCAGCAACACGAACAGGAGAAATCAATGGAAGCGAGATGTAGCCATCATCACGAACTGGAACTGGGTATCCCAATGCAGGACGTCCACCCTGAGCATCCGGGAAGTTCACAGGAATCGGTGTCTCTTTGTCACCAGTAATTCCCTGAATGTAGATACCAAGAGTATCGCCCTTGTCCAGAACATACTCTTCAGGTGGAGAGCGCCGAAGCGTTAGAAAGTTGATTTGGGTTTCCGTGTCCGGCTTGCAACAGCTTGCATTGAGCACGTCACGTGCCGGTGTCAGGTTCGTAGGGCCGTAACTCTTACAGCCAACGAGACTTGCCAAGCTGCATGTCAGCAAGAGCAAAGTTGATTTATGAACGTTCCACATTGTCCGATTCTCCAGAAAGTTTTGTCCGTACGGGTTCTGCGCCACGTACAGGTCCTAACGCTTAGTTCTGTTAATTCGGATTTCCATAATTTGTCCGTTAGAAACGAACTTTTAAGTCCTGTTGTTCGGGTGAGTAAAAATTTACGGGTAGGCGAAATTATCAGGCTTCAGAAAAAATTGCCATCTGGACAGTTGTAAAAGTCGCAAATTGAGCCCTCAACCTAGCTAAATAGAGGAGGCGAATTTTGCTTTGCGGTAAATTCATTTCATACAACTGGCGGCAACTGAGCGAACTGGGCAAAGTGGGTTTACTCAACCGAATTAACTACTTGAACGCGCATAAAAAAAGCGTCCTGATAAAATCAGGACGCTTATTGTTTTCTAGTTAGCAATCGTAAGATTACTCATCTGGACTAGCGTCGTCGTTGTTTGTAGTTGCGATAGCAACAATACCACCGATAGCACCAAGTCGAAGAAGTCGGCTTCCGCCAAACAATCCTCCGCCGCCACCAATTCCGCCGCCACCAATTCCGCCGCCACC
>CAYZGP010000007.1:43720-52134 GCA_964478065.1 uncultured Pirellulaceae bacterium | reverse complement strand
TCCGCCGCCACCAATTCCGCCGCCACCAATTCCGCCGCCACCGAATCGACCGCGAAGTCCGCCGCCGCATCCACCACATCCGCCGCCACAGCTACCACAAGGTGCTGCTGAGAATGTGTCGTATGCAACGCTAGTGTCGGCTTGCAAGCCCAAGTTGCATGATGAGCAACCGCCAGCTGAGAAAGGCTGAACATCGTATGTTGACCCACCGATGAATCCATCAGCTGAACCAAACATTTGGTAAACGCCAGGCTCGACGTTTGTGAAAGCGAAAGAGCCATCTTCGCTGGCATCGACTGAGTCAACAATGACTCCATTGCTTGAAAGCGTGACTTTTGCTTCCAAAGGCTTTTCTTCGCCGTCTACTTTGGCAAATGCTTTACCAACAAGCTTGCCTTCTTCGTCTACTTTCACGTCAGATACTTCTTTGACGATCTTTGCAGCCGCAGTAACAGCAGTTTTTTCAGCTGATACGGTTTCAGTTTCTTGAGCAATTGACGCTGACGTCATGAACGCCGCAACAGTAAGAGCAAATAGTGTTCGGATCATGGTGATGATAACCTCGGTGTTATAAAACGCTTGGGGTGTTTTTGTTGAATATATAAAAGACGGGGTAAACCACTGTGGTGGGTAAATGTACTAACTTTGCCCCGATATTGTAGCCCGAGGCTAATGCTCGTCAACGTCCGAATTCAAGAACCTGCAAAATACTTCACCTAACACGCAAAACCGGTAATCGGAATGAAAAGCCGTCCTTCTTATCGTTGTTTTGTGGATATTCGGTCGATTTTGTGCCCTAAAGATACGAAAATAACTAGGAACCCTTATTTTCCTACTTTTAATTACGAAGCGATATGGCCATTGCTGTTGCCATAATTCTCTCAATTGCAGTATTTGCTGCCCCATGGCCAATTGGTGGAAATTGGGCATTTTGCCGTACTGCGCTCCTACTCGCTTCGATTCTCGCATCGTTTGGAGTAGTCCTTTGGAGTGTGACGCAATGGAAGCCGCAAAATAAACATATTTCGATTATTTGGCTACTTCTCTTGCTTGGCATTGGATTCATCTACTTTCAGTCTTCCGATTGGAGCACATCGCTTCAAAGCCAATTTGGAAAACACAATCCACCGATCAACATCACCAAACTGGATAAGTTGGACGCTCCGTTGGATGTCGAAAACTTGCCCAAGCGGTCGATTTCGGTTTATCCGGCAGCGACTCGCGAGAAGTTGGTTGATTTGATCTTGGGAATTGGGTTGTTTTTTGCAAGCAGCATTTTGCTGGTCGAACGAAAGACGATCTATCCCGTTTTGATTGCGTTGGTCGCTGTTGGAGTAGCAATCAGCTTTTTTGGCGTGATTCAAAACTTGTCGTGGAACGGCAAACTGTTTTGGAACTATGAACTGCTTTCAGGTGGTGGACCGTTTGGTTCATTTGTAAACAAAAACAACGGAGCGGGATTCCTGCTAATCACCTTTAGTGCGTCGTTGTTCTTTATTGCCCACCCGCTGTTTATTTGGAATCGACAAACCCAACCAGAAGGCTTGGTTTTGACTTCTGTTGACTGGGAAGCTGAGCGGAACGAAAAAAAGTCACTGATCGAACGATTTACATCAACGATCGCGTTGCTTGAGCCCAAACACCTTTATGTTGGTGCTGCGGTAACAACAATTTTTGCAGGCGTGTTCGCATCACTTTCTCGTGGCGGCATGGTTGCGTTGGTAGGCGCGACGATGGTTGCGTTTTTTGTGTTAGCAAAAATCAACCGCTTTATGGTGACGCTGCTGACACTGGCATTGGTCGCGGTCGTTGTTCTGTTTGTAATTTATTCCGACCAAGACGTTGGGATTTCCGATTCGCTGGAATCACTTACCGATATCGGTCACGCCGCAGCTCCAAGATTCGCTCACTGGCAAGACGCTTGGCCGTTTGCGGTAGACAATGCAATTCTTGGATGCGGAAGCGGCACTTATCGTTACGTATCGCCTTCATTTCAGTCGTTCTATTTCACGCGAACCTATGCTCACGCCGAATCCATTTACTTGGAGACCTTTGTTGAAATGGGGATCGGCGGCGTTTTACTTTTACTGATAGTTGTCAGTTACTGCTTTGTACTTTCGTTTCAGCTCCTGAAGCGCAGAGAGTCGTTTGACAGAGCGTTGGGTGTCACCGGTTTAACGTGCTTGGTTGGACAGATGATTTCCTCGGCGTTTGATTTCGGGCTTTACCAACCTGCCAACACCACCGCGATGGCCGTTTTGATGGGTGTGATCGTTGGCCGTGCCAGTCGAATTGAAAACGCTCGAACCAACAAAGTTTCATCAACCGGAGTGCGTTTTGCTCTGACGTTAGGCATGGGAGCAATCATCTTCTGTAGCGTCTGGGCGATATACAACTCGTATGGAATTGAATCACGCAAACGGGCCACTCGATCAATTGCTTTGTTGAATCGCTACAAAGCGAAAGACGTGCCGATGGCACGCCTGGAATTGGACAAAATCGAATCACAACTAAATAGAGCCGTTAAAATTGTTCCCGACGATTTTAAAGCCCATTATCAGCTAGGCGAATTAGGCGTCGTCAGATATCGAGTAGGCCAATCAAAAATTCTAACCGAACAAGTAACGCAAGAGTTGGCTGCACTTCAAGAGTCAGGAACCAGCGCCCAACAAAAAGAAGCACTAGAGATGCTTTCGAGCATTGATGCCCCAGCGATTTGGGCTTCAACCTCCATGTCGGCTTTACACCGCGAAATTCGCTATCTCGATCGAAACAACAAAACTCTGGCTCAACAGTTTCGAAATGAAGAAAGTGTCCAGCAATACCTTAAACCAGCATGGGAAGCGTATAATCGTGCAGAATTGCTTTGTCCACGCCAAGCTCGTACAAAGTTTCGTTTGGCACAAATGAGTGCGTTTTTCGATCCTGCCCTCGAACGAGAAGCAGACCATTTACGGTCGGCACTGTCCCGAACGCATTCCAATACTCAATTGCACTTCGATTGTGGATTACTTGCGTTAAGCAGTGGTAATCAGGAAATGGCCGTTCAATTGTGGTCAAAATGCCTCTCATCCCCTCATTTAAACGCCCAAGAACGAGTCATCGTGGAACTAAGCCAGGCTGAATTACCCATGAAACTGTTGTTTGAACAGGTTTTGCCTCAAAAGCCTGAAAGCCTGCTCCGCGTTGCCCGAAAATATTTCCGAGAACCAAGGTTGGACCTTCCAAAACGCATGCTGCTTGTGCATACTAAGCGGGTAATTGACAAAGAAACTGAGCTTTCCGACGCGTTGCGTTTCTTCTATCTGGGAGAAGCGGACCGGTTAAGCGAACAGTTTGAATCCGCAGCCGAGAACTATAAGAAAGCTCTTGATGCTGACTCTGCAAGGATTGCGTGGCGATTTGAATACGCGAAGTGCTTACATCAAATCGGTGAATTTGACGAGGCGATACGCCAACTCAAAATTTGCGAATTAGAACCCAGCCCAATCCACTCTTATATCAACCCACTATTGGTACGCATACGCAGAGACCGCGCAAACGCGTCCAAATGAAATCTATTTGGATTAGATTTTAGAACCATACATAACAACTCGATTGATTGAAAAACGGAGTCCCTCGAATGTCACTTATTAATGTTGATTTTCCCAATGGACCAAATCATCCCAACAGCCGACTTCATGGAGCACCTCAGGCGACAGCCAAGGCTGATACGTACAGCCTCGATATTTTTGATCTGATCAAACGAAAGTTCTGGATCATTCAGTTTTTCGTCTTAGTGGGAATCGGCTTGTCGTTGCTGTATTACCTCAAAGCGCCAAAAACGTATGAGTCGATCGCGACGATTTTCGTGGACGAGAAATCCGCTCCCTCAATGGGTGACAACGAATCTTTTTCAAACGAAAATTCGATTGAAAAATATCTTGTAACGCTTAAGAGTACAAAAATCCTCGCACCAGCGATTGCAACCGGAAACTTTCGCGACTTGGATAGTTTCGAAGACTGCTCAGACATTCTCTATTACCTGCGTGAAGAAGACGCGTTGTCCGCCAAACCGGCCGACGCCAAATCCAATTCAGGCGTTATCAAACTAGCATTCCGCGGAAAGTCGCCGGAAGAATGCAAACTGGTACTGGACGAAATCGTCTCGACATTTGACCAGCACATCATGTCAACGACAAAGAACATCGGTGGCGAAACTGCCGAGTTGGTTTCAAACATCAAAGACCAGATGTTGACGCAATTGGAAGAGGTCGAGTTGGAGATTCGCGAACTGATGGTTCGGCCGGAAATCCTGAACATTGACGGTCGAGTTGTTAACCCACACCAGCTTCAACTAAGTCTTTTGAACCAAGAGCTTCACGATATTCAAAGCGAGCGTCGGAAAATCCAGGCTCGCGTTGAGAATGTACGGCGAGACGTCGCCATGGGCAAAACGCCCGACAATATGGTCCTGGAAATCATGAGCGAAACTTCGGACAACAAAACCAATTCCGCTTACGCCACCGTCCAAAGCCAATACGTTGAACTAAAAGTCCAAGAGCAAGAACTGTTGAACCAATTCGGCGAAGACCACCCGGACGTACGCTCAATTCGCAATAAACTTGAGACCGTAAACAGAATGCGAATGCAAGAACTTGCAGCGATGCAAGGAACCTCACGTCGAGAAAACGCCGCTTCAACACAAAATCTCGTTTCTGACTTTTTGGCCCAGATGGAACGAAAAGTCGCGATGCTGAATTCGGAAGAAAACAGCTTGAACCAGTCAATTCAAATTGAACAGCAAGAATCAACTTCTGTTTCAGCTCTGGTTGAAAACCTGAACAGCTTGCAGAGAAAGCGCGAACGACTTGAACTAGGCTCAGCCGCAATCATTGAGCGATTGGGTTCAATCAACGCTTTGAAAGAACACTTGTGGCGTGACTTGTCTGTTCTCGATCCACCGTCGCTAGGCGAAAAAGTAGCTCCAAGTTTGCCAATCAGTTTGGCCGCTGGATTCTTCTTGGGCAGCCTACTGGGATTGCTATTCGCTGGATTCAAAGATATCGCCGAGAAAACATTCCGCTCTTCAGACGACGTTGGCAAATTGCTTGCCACTCGTGTTATTGGACATGTCGGCATGTTCTCAAAAACTCGATCCGGAAAACGGAACTCTCAGTTCCCTGGCGTCGCACCAGAAATTGTTGCCATGCACGCACCCGCGTCGCAGGCAAGCGAATCGTATCGCGCGATTCGAACTTCGATCTTCTTCTCGGCTCAAGAGAACAATGCGAAAGTGATTCAAATCACCAGCCCAACTCCTGGCGATGGAAAATCGACAACGATTTCCAACCTCGCCGCATCAATCGCTCAATCCGGGCGACGTGTGCTCCTGATTGACGCGGATATGCGAAAGCCTGTTCAGCACAAATTGTTCGGCGTCTCCAATGACGCTGGATTGACGTCCGTCATCAGCGGTGCAGCAGAACCTGACGAAGTCATTCAGGTAATTCAGAAAGAATATCTTTCGATCGTGCCAGCGGGTCCGATTCCAGCCAACCCGGCGGAATTGCTGACATCCGCACGTTTTGCTGCGATCATTGATCAGTATCGAAACATGTTCGACTTCATTCTGATTGACTCCCCACCGATGCTTGCCGTTACCGATCCAAGCATCGTTTGTGGACACGTCGATTTGGTTTACATGGTCATGAGAATCCGCAACGGCGTTCGCACAAGTTCAGCTCGAGCCAAAGAAATCATCGACTCGATGGGCATCGAACTGGGTGGCGTGGTCATCAACGGTTTGCGACGGCGAGACCAAAAGACGTATGAGTACTCTGGCCAATACGGTTACGGTACTTACCAATACGGAAAAAGCCCGTCGGGAAAAGCAGCCCCTATCTCGACTGCAGCCCCTGCCCCCAAAGGACGAACTGGCCGACCAAGCACCCGAGTTTGATTGCGTCAAATTGACCTAATCTCAATGCCAGTGTGTGAAAATATTGTTTCGCGCACTGGCGAGACGAGATCTATCGCTTTCTTCAACTGAGATGCAATAGACCCACGTTTTCAAGCATCAAGCCTACGGTCGCTGTGTGTAAAGTCCGTGAATGTCTGAGCATGGTGTTCAATTATTCCAGTCGCAGTGACTCTACCGATCGTGGTTAAGCCCAAACGTTTGACACGAAAGGGTTTGACACGAAATAGCCTGATTCTAGAATGAAATCTGATGTGGCCGATATCTCAATGGCAAAAAGCCTCCGTCGGTCGTCTTTTAGAAGTGAGTTTGTCCATGTTTGAATTTGAAACAACACCTTTTCTATTTGCGGTCATTGGCATGCCTGGCTTACCTGAAATGCTGATCATCGGCGCCATCTTTTTGTTAATTTTTGGTGGTGCAAAACTACCGAGCTTGATGAGAAACCTTGGTCGAAGCGTCAACGAATTCAAAACCGGTATTAAAGAAACTCCTGCTGACGCTGGTATCGAAGACAAATCGGACGACTAGAACAACATCATCTTTCCAGTCTCATGGCGAATCTACCCGCGATGAGACTTGCCGTTTGTTGAAGCCATTTGGAAAGCCCTTCCGTTGATGATCGCATTTTTTGGAATTGGAACGCCCGGTATCGGCGAAGCAGTTTTGATTGGCGTCGTTGCAGTTGTGCTGTTTGGCAAACGACTTCCCGAAGTGGCCCGATCGCTTGGCAGTTCATATCAGCAATTCCGCAAAGGTCTATCTGATATCCAGAACTCTATCAAAGAAGACATCGATTTGGACCTCGAATCCGGTCCCACCAAGCGGTTGCCCGACTACAGCGACGCACACGACGATTACGATGAACCGATGGCACCCAAATTCGAACCGCCAGTCGAAGAAGACGCGTAATCGGCTTGGACTCTGCCCTCCCCCGCGTTGGCAAGGACTTGGGAACCGGCGCGTAGCGAGGAACTGAAAACCCGAACTGAAAACCTGGCGCGTTAGCGAGGGAGCAGCAAGAACTCGCCCTCTTTTTCGGTTGATTTCGAAAAAGTGCAATTGCCAATTGAGCCAGCGTTCTCGTCATTTGGTCGACGTAGCGGTCATGTGGTGATCGGTCGAGATGGCGAAGACCTGCCGCGTAAATTCGTTCAAGGCGCGCGAAAGTCAAACCGTGACGATCAAAGTAAAACGTCGCAAGCGTTAACAATTGCTACTTGTCGTCCTGCACAAACGGCTTGCCCTCTTCATAGATCGCCATCCGTGCTTTGAACTCGCCGGTCTCAACAGCTGATTCGGAGGAAGCCAACCCGATTACTTTCGCCTGAGTTGTTTTGGCCACTTCGAAATTACCAAGTGCCGCCTCAACCGCTGCCCTGGTATCAAGATTCAATGCCGTCTCACCACCAAGCGAAATTGCTTGAGCCACCAACTCACTGGCTGACTTTGCATCGCGAATCGTATGCTCGGGACAAGTCGCCTTGAGCCAAGCCATTCGCTGCAGTCCGATGGGTGATTTTTTAATCTTAAGCGCTGCCGCATAATCATCCATCGCGTCCTGCCATCGCCCAAGGCTTTGCAAACAATCAGCCCGATTGACCAACGCGACATCCGATTTCTTTGCTGAATCCAGTTTCAGAACCTGGTCATAGTCCTTCAAAGCAACCTCGAATTTTGCCAACGCGAAATTTGCGTGTGCCCTGCCAGTCAACGCCTCGGCGTCGTTTGAATTGAAACGCAACACTGCCCCGTAATCACGAACCGCTTGCTCAAACCCGACCCGGCGAACATCTTCAGCCAATACCGTCGCTGCTGGATTTTGGGAGTCGACCTTCTTATCATCGCCTTGCTTTGAATCAGCGGCAGCGATCACAGGCTGCGAGCCACTGCCAATTTTGCTGCGTTGATAAAGTGCTTCCGCCCGATTGAACCAACCATTTACTGAATCCGGTTTGAGCTTAACGACTTGTGTGAAGTCTTTGATCCCCTGATCGTAGTTGCCATTGTCGACGTGAGCGATGCCGCGGGCCATCCAGGTTCGCACACGTTCAGGTGCCTTGATGGTTGCATCGTTAAAGTCCTCCATGCCTTGGTGGAAAACGGACTCGTAACGACTATTGCCGATTTGCCGAAGCTGTTTTGACAATTCCATTCGTTTTTCTGCACGGCGATTTAGCGCCCAGCCGGTCAACGAAACAACGTACTGGCGATTCTTGTCGTTAAGCCCCATAGCCAAAGCTTGGTCACACTGCTTTAGAAACGCCGTGTAATCCGTCAACGTCTTGGTTTTTTTGGTCGCTTCATAAATCGCACCCACCAATTCTGCCTGTTGCTCAAGCGGCGCTTCAAGTGGCTTCAACGCAACAGCGCCCGCCGTAGCGTTTTTGCTTGCCAACTCCTTCGAATTCTTAAGCTTCGTCGTTTGATCTGAATTCGTTTGATCTGAATTCGT
>CAYZGP010000007.1:16077-43620 GCA_964478065.1 uncultured Pirellulaceae bacterium | reverse complement strand
CCTTCGAATTCTTAAGCTTCGTCGTTTGATCTGAATTCGTTTGATCTGAATTCGTCTGCGCCAAGGTATGCTTTTGGCATTCGATATTGATCGGAAACATCAATGCCAAAAGAGTCAGAATCAAAACCGCAGTGTTTGCTGGTTGCTTAGAAATTGATTGGGTCATCATTATCCCTCCGTGGAAAATCAGATCAGTCTTTGGGCAAATTGTTACTAATAAATTCTATTAAGCTTGTGGCTCGGTCATTCGCATTGGGTCAAGGGCTTCGTTGAGCTGATCCTCAGGAAGGATTTTTTGCTCGATGCAAAGCTCACGAATTGTTTTGCCGGATTTGAACGCTTCCTTCGCAAGTTTGGACGCTTTTTCATAACCGATGTACGGATTGAGGCTGGTGCACATGGATAGACTTTTCTCGACGAACGAACCGCACACCTCGATATTGGCTTGCATGTCTGCTGCGCAGAAATCAACGAATGCCGTCGTACCATTTGAAAGCAAGTGAATACTCTCGAGCGTCGTTTGGCACATCACCGGCATCATGATATTCAACTGGAATTGGCCACCCGCCGCACCACTGACGGTGATGGTCTGGTCGTTACCCATGACTCGCGCGGCCAGCTGCATCATGCTTTCACACATCACCGGGTTAACCTTGCCGGGCATGATTGAACTTCCCGGTTGACGAGTTGGCAACGCGATTTCGTAAAATCCACAACGCGGGCCCGACCCAAGCCACCGAATATTATTGGCGACATTGAACAGAGTCGAAGCAATCGTTCGCAAGTGCCCATGACACGCGACCAGCCCATCGCGCTGGGCGTTGGCTTCGAAATGATTGACAGCTTCAACAAACGGGATGCCTGTCGAATCGGCGATGGCTTTGGCAACTCGGCTGCCGAATTCTGGATGGGTATTAATACCGGAACCAACTGCCGTTCCCCCGACTGGCAGTTCCAACACGCAGGCAACGGCTTGCTTGGCACGTTCAACCGACAATTCGATTTGTCGCGCCATCCCGCCAATCTCTTGACCAAGTCGAAGTGGCGTGGCGTCCATCAAATGCGTGCGGCCAATTTTGATGATTTGGTCCCAAGCCGCTGCCTTTTCCGAAAGAGTTTTTGCAAATCGTTCGAGTGAGGGGATCAATCGGTTTGTAATCCCTTCACCAACTGCAACATGGATCGCGGTTGGGAAAGTGTCATTGGTACTTTGCCCCATGTTTACGTGATCGTTGGGGTGGATGGCTTTTTCAGCAGCAAATCGGTCACCACCAGCGTGCTCAATCGAACGATTAGATATGACTTCGTTAACATTCATGTTGCTCGAAGTACCAGAACCGGTTTGAAAGACGTCGATCGGAAACTGATCGTCCAGTTTTCCATCGATCACGTCCTGACAAGCCTTCAACATTGCTTCGACCTGGGCATCATTAAGCGGATTTTTGCCCGTCCCAGTAAGTTTTCCCAAATCTCGATTGGCAGTCCCACAAGCATGTTTGACCCGGCCCATCGCATGAATCATCGCAGGAGGAAGCTCCCAGCCTGAAACCGGAAAGTTCTCGACAGCTCGCTGAGTCTGGGCGCCGTAATACGCCTGAGCAGGAACTTGGATCTCACCCATTGAGTCGCGTTCGATGCGTTTTTCGTTTGCAGTTGCGTTTTCGATTTCGCTGGCCATCCAATTAATCTTTCTGGTTCTTCGCGGTATGATAACTATTGGTCAAAAATGCACCAAGCCGAAGGGCGAGGCTGTAGTTGGCATTGGCAAAAAATTGCTAGCCATTTTTAAACAAGATTATATCCGTTTGCCATCAACGATCCACGCCAATTGACTGGTGTACGTTGTTGTTTCCACTACTTGCCTCAAATTTCTAAGCAGCCGACGTTTTTCCAAGCAGCCAAACACAAACGGCAAACCAAGCCACATCCCATTCCGAACAACATAAATCAACAGGTAACCACCCAAATGGACTTTCAAGCGATTCGCAAGGAATACGAAAATACAGGTATCGACGAGTCCCAATTGCCTGACGCTCCGCTGGAATTATTCCGAACTTGGGTTGACGTAGCTGTCGAAAAAAGTCCCGGCCGCTGGTTTGAAGCCAATGCGATGTCTTTGGCGACGACTGATCTTGAGGGAAATGTTTCCAACCGATTTGTACTTTTGAAGGGCATTCAAGAAGACGGAATCCGTTTTTTCACCAACTACGACTCGCACAAGGGACAACAATTGGCGGCTAACTCGAAAGCCTCCGTAGCGTTTCATTGGCCGTATCTTGGTCGCCAAGTCCGCATTGAAGGTACAACGGCAAAAACATCTCGAGAGGTTTCAGAGACTTATTTCCATTCGCGTCCTCGTGGCTCGCAAATTGGCGCAGCCGCCTCGGCACAGTCTGCCATTGTCAGCTCAAGAGAAACGCTCGATGAAGAACGAAGAAATTTAGAAGCAAAATATGAAGGCCAACCGATTCCTTTACCAGAAAACTGGGGCGGCTATTTGTTGACTCCAACAAAGTTCGAGTTCTGGCAAGGCCGTTTGGATCGGTTGCACGATCGGGTTGCTTATAGACTCGATAAAAACAATCGCTGGACAAAATCCAGGCTGTCACCCTAACCATGTTAAAAGGGTTAAGATCACGGGACTAAGATCACCAGCCACCTTTACCGTTTGAAGCTTAGGTAATCTGGGAGCAATAGTCGGGTTATAGGGATAACGACAAGCTAGGACCCCAATATCGGTCAGGATTGTTGATTAAACTCCCCATATTTATTGGCCCATCTACCTTACTCAATTATAGTGGCGTTTAAGAATCAAACTAACAATCCCTTTTGCACATCGGCCAATTCAGGAGCCAATTCAATGACAAAATTTTTCTCACACTTAACTTTGGCGTTGCTTTTAACTGCATCAATGGCTTCTATCTCAGCAGCTCAAGAAGTTGCAGGCCCAGAAGGCTCAACACTGTATGTCAAAGTCGCTCAAACTGAGCTATCCGGAACACCTGTTGATTTAGCGGAAATCAAAGTCACAACGAGTTTTGGAGAGGTCTCGATTCCACTTGCAAAAATTGATGGAATCAAGATGCACGTCGACGCTGAAGACTCAGCCGTAATCGCTTTCAAGAACGGCGACATGGTAACTGGCAAAGTTGTGCTTGAAACAATCAATTTGAAAACAAGCTGGGGTACAGCCCGAATCAACACGTCACAAATTGAAACTGTTATGGCAAGCCGTAACGCTCGTTTCTACGCCGACTCAAGTGGTGGAACAAAAGGCTGGCGTTTCACGACTGCTTCTCCCACTAATCAGACACCGGTTCGTTCAACTACTCCATTCAGCAATCAGCGACAGTAATCCACGTATCGCTTATTTGAATACTTAAAAAAACGGCCAATCGTTCCCCAGAACGGTTGGCTGTATTTCCTAACAGGTTTGAGCAAACTCATGCTCCTCTTCAAAATACTAACCTTCATGGCAATTTGTTTGCTGCAGTCCAGCGCTGTTTTTAGCTCAGTTTCCCAAGGGCAACAAACACGTACCCAGGACATTCCTCAGCAACCCGTTGCATTGATTTTGGAGTTAAGCTCCAGCCAAATCCTTAGACTTAAGCAATCCGGAAATCTGCGAACGACGCTTCCGAGCAAAGTCCTCAACCGAGTGCATTCCGTTCGCTTGAAACGTCAAACAAGTTTTCTGGAAAAAACTCAAACCGTACAAGCCAAAACAGACAAACTTAACCGCACTGTCTCTATTGAAGTCGACGATGCAATTATTGACAGACTGGATTTCCAACCGGTTGAAATAAAAATTTACGAATCAAATTTCGAATCGATCGTGATCGCTTATAAGCCACCCAAGAGAAAAACTCAGACAACAGCGTCTGCATCCTCTCCCAATACAACCATGTTTTTTCGCATAAATGATAAGCGTGGAGTGATGGGCGATTTTAGCGACACCGATTCGCTTCAATTTACAGCCGGTTTTGGAGATGTAAAAATCCCCTTAAAACAGATTTCCGGAATTCGATTCAATGCCAAAAGTGAACAAGAGGTATTTGTTACACTTAAAAATGGCGACGCATTTTCGGCCACGATCCAATGGTCAAAAATTGAAGTAAAAACACGTTGGGGAACCAAAGAACTTGCCGTTAGCCAATTAGAATCGATTACAGCAGACAGAGAATCGAGATACGCTGTTGATTCAAAGGGTCGGTATTTGCTTTTGACCACTCAAGCATTGCAAAGAAGTCAAGCATTGCAAAGAAGTCAATTCAATCAAAATTCAATCAACCAAAACCAATTCGAAAACTAAAACGCTCAATCAGGAGAAGTTAATGTCAGTCGTAAAATCAATTTCAAAATCAGTCTTTCTCGCGTTTGCATGCCTTGCGCTAGTCAGCAATGTTTCTGCACAAGACCAAACTCGATTTGTGCTTAAACTTAACGGCGATTTGCTTTCCAGCTTTGAAAGCTATGGAAGTCTTCGCTCAGAGGTGCCTGCACAGTACAAAGAGAGAATTAGTTTTGTTGAACTTCAGTTCGCTGATACCAAAGATAAAGAAGCCGTCGAAATGGACCTTAGCCTTCAAATCAATGGTGACAACGCCAACATCGTGTTGGACAACGCAGCGATCATGGCAGTCAAAGACCATCCAGTTCGTGTCGCTGTTCCCGCCAACAAGAATTCATTCTCACAAATCGTATTGATGTACGATGCACCAGTCAGTGTCACCGCACCACAAATGTCAAAAGCTGGCACACCGATCGACATGTTCTTCATCAAATTATCAGACACAAAAACAATGTCGGGTTCCATCGACGGTTTCGACAACTTCGAAATCGCAACTCGGTTTGGCAAAGTTTCAATGCCGATGGATCAAGTCGCCGGTATCAAGTTCCACACTGACAGTGACGATTCAGCAGTCGTTGTTTTGAACAATGGTGACACAATCACGGGTGTCCCAACAATTCCTGCGATCCAATTGAAGACTTACTGGGGTCAAGCTGACATCGAGCCAAAATCAATCGAGTCGTTGACTACAACTTCCAACGCAAAGTTCTCACAATCGAGCGGTGACTTCGGTTCACGCTGGATACTAAAAACTGGCAACTCGTTTGCCCCTGGTGCACGCAATTAGTAAGCAGCCTGTCTCAGCTAGATTTTCGCACCCGAAAACCGGTTGAGAGCCAATCAGTAGCAAAACCGCGTTAGCCTGCAAACGTATTGAGCGTCTTTTCAAGTTAACCACAGTTTTCGATTTAGCTTTTTCCAGCGGCGCGATTTCGTGCCGCTGGATTTTTTTGCGCATTTTTTGAAAGGGCCAAAAGCCGAAATCATAGAGCGTTCTCCCGCACTGCCAGTTTTCTTCTGGCTCAAGGCAAACGGCTATCGGCCACCCGTAACTTTCTTCCGACCAAATAAAGCCGTTTGTTCTTCAAAAAGTAGTCGGCCGTTTGAAGTATTTCAAAGTCATCTGGCAAGCGATTTTTCAATGAGTCAAATTCTTCCTCGGTCGTAATAAACATAGCCTCAGAATTTTGCTTTAAGAATGCTTCTACTGATGCCCGCGGCTTGGGCTTCCAAAATAGACGATCAGATTGGGACAAATCTGACTCCCCAATCTCATGAATTGGGCGATTTGCATAAAACACCCAGCTCGACTCAAGGACTCCAAACGAAGCCACAGCGGCCTTCGGATTAAGCTTGATCTCCTGCATTAAGACATGACTTTGCTGCTCCCGGTCAAGCGAAACCGTTCCAAATCCGAACAGACAAAGCGCGAACGCAAACGCACCAGCAGCAAACAGACTTGGGATTTTCTTCGACTGTCTGCACAGCAGGCAAACGATCAACGCCACACCTGTAAAGACTGGAATCAGGCCGATTGCAGCCAACCAAATCTGCCCCGGAAAAAAGCTCGACGCGGCATACCAGAATCCTGCCGCAATCATCACACCTGATAACACAAGCCCACCAAACGCGGCATGATACCAACCGGCATGGACACCAGCCTCACCAGAATTGGCACCAACGATTGACTCTCTAGTTCGCGAAAGACTCACCAAACAAATGGCCGCCAATCCCGCCAACGCAGGATAGCAAGGCGTTACGTAGCTTGGCAGTTTCGTTTGCACAAGCGAAAACGCTCCGACCTGTACAGCGATCCAGCACAAGAAAAATGTATTGGCAATGCGAATTGGGTTGGCTGGGTTTTCGAACGAGCTTTCACCATTTGCATCAAGATCCTGAGTGCCAACAGCTTTTGTATCAAAAGGTTTTTTGCCAAACAGAAACGCGACCAACACTGGGCCCCATAACACCGACCACGGAAAAAAGCCAACGAGGATAGCCAATGGATAAAACCAAATTCCACCACTGTGGTCTTCGAGCACCGTCGTCGCGCGCCCAAAGTGCTCCCCCACAAAAAACAGTCTCGTAAAATCGCCGTCTGTTCGGGCATCAACCAACAAGAACCATGGCGCAGCAATCAGCAGCACGATCGCCGCCGCCAGAATCGGACGCATCGCCCAAAGCGTTTTTGAAAAATGAATTGGATGAAAAGGACGGACGCAACTGAGCAACATCCCAGCGACCGCCTTGGAAACACTTGAAGGCTTTTTAGTACCACTTGCAGGCAGCCGTTGAATCAACATGAACATTCCGATCATGGCCATCGGCAACAGAAATCCAACCGGTCCCTTTGCCAATACACCCAACCCCATCGCGACATACATACCGATCACGAACCATTTATTCTGTGGGAACCAAGCTTTAGGCTGTTTGGTGTCGCCTAAATATGACGCGTGCGAAATTGAATGACTTGAACCAGAATTGCTTGAGCTGGGAAACGTGCCAAGAACGTATAGCATCATCGCCATGGTGCTGAAGAAAATCAGCACCGAGTCTGGCGTCACAGCCCGCGCCGCGACACAGAACATCAAACTGGTGGAAAGCGCGATCCCTGCAATCAGGCCGGTCGTCGCTCCAGCCAATCGACGGACCAACGCATAGGTCATCAGCGTAGTCCCAACAGCCAACGCCGCCGACCAGAAACGGGCTGAGAATTCGTTGACACCCAATACCCAATACGCTGACATCACCAGCCAGTAGAGCAACACGGGTTTCTGGTGCCGAAGCTCGTCGTTAAAGATCGGAACCACCCAATCACCGCGAGCCATCATTTCTGCGGCACACCCAGCGTTACGTGGCTCGTCGCGGTCCCAAAGCCTTGATTGGCCCAAGTTTACAAAAAAGATCGCGCCGGCAACGAACAAGATGATTACACAATGCCAAATCGCCTTGGACCGTGGCTCGTACAAGTTTTTCGGCAAGTCGCTCAATCTCGAACCCTGAAACAACTGGCAAGAATATAGTCAGAGCCAAGAGTTTAGAAAGATTGGAATTTATCGACAACGCCAAGATATTCGCTAAAAAAACATGGCTATCGTTGGCTTGCTACTGATTTGCAACGAACAGATTTGCTTCTCACCAACCAAGCCTAATCGCAAATCAAGACGCTACCGCTAAAGCCGAACCCAGCAGTGAAGTTATCCGGTCCACCGGAACGATCAAACGAAATTGAACTAATTCCAACCGCGTTGGAGGGTGGTGCCCCGCCGTAAGTTGGCACACCAGTAAATACGATTCGCCCAGCAGCTTGATTGCCTGAACCGTTGACAGTTGGGTCAGTCACAAATTGAGCCCCGTTACGAGTTACGACTTGAACAGCGTCTCGATCACGCGGACCTGTCCTGAATTCACCAAAATTAGTATTGGGACTGATCGGATCTGGGACAACCGTAAAGGCCGCATTGTTAAGAACGGTTCCATCACTAAGCGTCACTGTAAAATTACCCAACAAATTCTCGGCCTGACCAGCAATGTTGGTGATGTCTTCTACCCAGAATTCAAAATCGGTCAGTGGGTCTGCGAATGTCGTTGTAAAAGTACCAGCAAAATCTGGATCTTCGCTAAATCGAATGTCACCGTTGTTGGCACCCGTAATTAGCCCCCCGTTGGTCGTGGTAACAAAAGTCGTATCGATCGTTCCATCGCCAATCGTTCCCTCGATCGAAGTCCCGGTTCGGTTGGAAAATGAATCGATACCACTCACACCACTTTGGACAAAAACCTTGGGCGGAATAATTGGAATGGTAAGCGTGTCACCTTCATCAAGCGGCTCCAAATCAAACAGAATTCCATTGTCTGCCGCATTGGCCACATCGCCTGGTTCATCACAGTAGTCCAATCGGTCTACATACGATCCGCCCGCGGGAGAACCATCCGAGTTAACACCAGTCCATGAAAAGGATTGATTCAAATCTTGAATCGCACCTGCCACATCAGAAACCTCTGAGACGATTGAATCGCGGATTGCGGTTAGGCCTGAGATTACTCCAATCACAACCACGATACTCAAAAGCACCAACTCAACTGACAAAATCAATCCAGACTGATCCTTATTGAGCTTGAACAAAACAGCCACGCAACGGCAGTCGCGAATTTGAATCGCAAGCGACCGCTGTGTAGGCGGCACGACTGCGGTTTCTTTTTGGTGAAGAGAAGGCATTGCTGTTTCATTAACACGATTAGTGGCATGCGTAATCGGTACTTCGGCATAATCGAACCACCCACTTCCAATAAGTGGAACAATTTAGGCACAAACCGGTTGCAATGAATGAAACAGCGAAATGAAACCAATCGTGAAATGTGCAAACGGGTTTTGCGTGTATGGATCCGATTTCCCGAATCGATGAAGAAGTCGGCGACAGCCGTAGCAGTTGGCCACGCGCATTCGAATAAGCCTTTAAAGCTCGTTTCGCTTCCATCTCAATTCGGAATCTTCAACAAGATCCGCACTGGTGTGAAAATAGGTTGCGAGTTGGCAGCCGAAAAATAAAAAGTTAACGTCTTCCAAACAACGCAACGATCTCGCCATCACCCACGGCTCGGTCGTAGATACGAACGTCATCAATGCGGCCGACCAATCCATTTCCGCTTCCACTAGAAATCTGACCGGCATGAAAACGTGTGCCTGATTGACCAACGCGCCCAACGGTTGCGTCTCTTCCATGGGCAGGGATGATGGAAGCGTTTCCGGCCTGGAATTTCACACCATTCAAATAGCCACGAATTTTTCCGGCCGAGCCATCAACCACCAATGCGACGTGATTCCAGCCAGATTCGACAGAAGTGTCAAGGAAAGTGTTGAAGCTCCCTACCGCCCAGCCACCAACGTACAACGTTCCTGCTTCGACATAGACGTTTAATCCGTTGGTTGTGTTGCCTTCCGCGAACAGAACTTGTTTTCCATCGACGCTCACGTCATCGGCATTGAACCACAGACTCACCGTACGCTGAGTTGTTTCACTTTCGGCGGCCTGAGTCAAAGTAACTGTATTAGCGCCATCGAAACTCGAAGACGTATAAAATCTGCCTTCAGACGATATTGCTGGGCGGTCATAGGTAACCTTTGTCCCGTTCCCAGAACTGTCCCGAGTGATCGCGCCTCGGTCGAACTTTATCCACGACGTTAAACCATTTTGTCCAGCGGCTTGTGTCGGCCCATGCTCAAGCCTGACATTGTTTTCACTATCGATTACTTCGTATCCACTGTCATAAGTATTGGATTCAAACGAAACGTCTTTGGTGAAATGAACATCAAAGGGGACTGGATCGTTTTCGGATGAATCTAGATGGTTATCCAGCCCAGTCGAAATCGTATTTCCTACGATTGTCACATTTTGTGCGTTTCGAACGCTGATCGCTGCTTTTCGCCAATGGTAAAAAACGTTGTCCCGAATTTGAATATCGTTAAACGCAACGACCGAACTGTCAACCAACTGGTTCAGTTCGCCGTTTTGGTTGGTAGGATCATCAGGCAGCAGAAAACGTGCGGCTTTGATTCCAATCGCACCCGAATGCAAGTCATCAACAAGGTAGCGCGAACTGAATCCGATATTGGAAAACTCGTTGCCTTGAATCAAGACGTCATCGGCAAACAAACCCAGTGGCCAACCGGGCTCGTTGTGAGCCGCAATCGCTTCATCACTCAAGCCTTCGTAAACGTTGTCTACTAAATGAACGTCGTTTGCCATCAAAAAGTTGCCATAGCGGCGAGAATTCGAAAGCACCGAATCCTGCACGACAAACGATTTTGAAATGTCTGAGTTATAAATAGTCGTGTCGTTTCTGTATCCACTTTTGCCTGCCGCACTTCCAATCACCACACCAGTCACTGGCTGATCAATGGTGACCCGTTGAACCGTAATCGTTTTGCCTGGCACGGTGGGACTTGGGATAAGCGTTGAAGTTGTCGAAACGATTTGTGCCTCACGAATTATTTCGCCTTTGACTGGGTCATAAAACGTCACATGGTCGCCGGCCGTAAGTGCGAGTTCTGGCGTCGAGGTAATGTCGTTGCCAACGACTACCCCGATCGTAAATTCGGTCGGACTGTGAGCTTCATAAATCGTCATTGGACGTGTGTAAAAATTCATCACGTCGTCGCCCAACCCATCAAAGATCGAATTCTCAATCCAGGCACCAACGCGGCTTGATTGAATATGCACACCGTCCGCGTTAATACTTTTCCAACGCTGAGCCGTGGGGTCGCTTGGCCGGTCGTTGGGCCGAATCGTCACTTCGCTATCGATTACGTTAATTGAATTGCTGTAAAGAGAACCCACGAAAACAGAGGGTGCTGAATACGCCGTAACATCGAGAACGGTAATGTCCTCCGATCCGTTGTAAAATCCAAACATGGCAACATTGTGTCGCCGCTGCATGATGTAGCGATCACCATTTTCCAATCCATCAGTGCGACTGGCGTTGATGACGAATTCACCTGGGCTACTCCCGGGCGAAACAGCTTGAGTCGGGTAATGCCAATCGCTTCCTGTTTTCAAACGGCCATCCACGTAAGGATCCAACGCGTACCCCCAGCCACGACTATTGGACTGAGTAAAACTATCATCAGGAGCAACGAAAGCATCGGTATTTACTGTAAGCGTAAACGTATTGTCTTCATGATTCAGATTTGAAATCACGCCCTGGGTAAAAGTGAGCGGGCGATAAAGATCGTTTTGGTGAACACCGTTGGCTGGAACGCGCTCGGCATAATCAATCGTGAAGCCTTTAAAAATAATATTCGTTGACACGTGGGTTGAGAACAACGGATTGGTATAGCTATCGACAATCAATGTCGCTCCATTTCCATTGACGACCAGATCATCATAGCGTGAAAGTCGAAATATTGATTCGAAATCGGTCAGACCATCGGTGCCGATATTGTAAGTTCCAGCTTCAAAGCTGACTTCTTTCGAGTCGTTAACTAACGCGTAATCCAACGCGGCCTGAATCGCCAAACGATCGTCTTGATGGTCATCCTGAATCGCGCCGAATTGACTTTCGTTAACCGAAATAGTTTCGCCTTCATGATCCAACAGTCCTAAATCTGGAGCGGCACGCGGGAGAACTCGCTTGACCGAAAAATCTGTTTCAAATCTATCAAAGGCATGACCGCCATTGGCACCAAACGCGACGTAAACCGTATCGCCTTTTTTCAGATAACCCAAATCGGAATCAAAAGAGGCAGTATCACCGCCAGCGACGACACCGCGATAGAGAGGCGATCCATCTTGGAGGTGCACAAAGACTTCAACTCCATCGACCGAGTCACTCGCAACTGACACAAAGCTATCGGCCAGTCCATAGATACCGCTGTTCTCGACGGTGAAGGCCGCGATCACAAACCGATCAGCCAGTAGTGAGCTTTGGAATCCGCTTCCCGGCTGTCCCCCATTTTCATTCAATCGCAAGAAGTGATCTGGCGAACTGTTAAAGCCATCCAGATCACCATCGGCAGTCCAATAGCCTTGCGCCTGCTGAAGCGGTACGTAGGAATCCGAATTGCCAATCAAGCCTGAACGATGTGCGACCGTGTTGCCGCCCGAACTGCCACCCGTCCAATCTTGCGGCGCGTTCCAAAGGTAATTCCAACCGTATTCAGATCCGGCATCGGACGTGGCAAAATCGTTTCTAAAATTGCCAACGGTTTGCTCCAAATCAGGTGAGTGTGTGACGTTAAAGTCCGTTGTAAAAAAGTCACTGTAATGTGTGCCGTTTGCACCAAAGGCAACATGGACGGTGTCGCCAGCTTTTAGAAATCCAAGCGAAGTGTCAAAGTACGCTCTTGTATTCGGCTCGACAACACCTCGCTCCAGAGGATCGTCGCGATTGACAAAAACACGATATTCGACGCCGTCAGAATTCGAATTTGGACTGCTTGGAAAAAGCGAAATGAAACTGTCGGTGATTTGATAATGGCCACTTTGAGAAACCGTAAACGATGCGATCGAGTAACGATCAACTCCAGTGCCAGGTGTAACGGCACCTTGTCCAGGATGGCCACCGAATTTGCTTAGCCGTGCAAATGCACCAGCGGAATCGCTCAAAACATTCCGATCGCCATCGGTAGTCCAGCCGCCATACGTATTGGTGCTTTGAAGCGATCTGAATTCTGTTTGCGGATCATCGATGGCGCCTGAATCCAGTTCTCCACCAGTCGGTGCGTTCCATTGAAATTGCCAGCCTTGAGTTGGCGGTGCGTTCGGGGACGGGAAATCGTTTATAAAATTTGCAACAACCGTAGCCAACAACTGTCTCGGCTCAAGGACCTGGTAAGGGGTCGCAAATTGTGTTTTTCCACGTCTTGTTCGGAAACGTTTATTGGTATACACGTGGGATTTCAATCGCTGGATGTGAGTCAATAATACCTGAAAGAAAAAGCCGTGTTGATTGGACAATCTGAACCTCGAACGGTTCCAATTCTCAACAATTAATCTCCACAGTTTTTGCCACCATCATTTTGTTTGCAACCGAGACGAGAGTCAAACAAAGTAAGCACTACGATCGCAGTATTTTGAAAACAACATTATTTTGTCGTTAATTGAGGCGACATGCTTGATCTGGCGTTCAAAATGTATTAGCAGTGAAACTTCATTCGCGGTTGGAACCATAGTACTGCAATGGTGACTTCTATAGAGACGGGTGGCTCGCTGCGCTTTGGCCCTTGCTAACGCGTCGGGTTTCCATTGCGCTAGCTACATTATTCGATGACCCAGACGAGAGTTTGTTTCTTGTCAGTGGATTGTTTTTCGATGATGCGGAACGGGGGATTCGTTGTCAGGTAGCTCTTATGGTCTTTCAGAGTTGGGCTGTCGTCTACGGTGAAGTGCGGGATTTCGAAATTCCTTTTATCCTTTTGAATGTCCTTGGGGTCGACGGCGATTGAAAGAGTCGTTTTGAGATCGTTTGCTTCTTTTTCTTCGGAGTTCTCCTTCGCTTGGTCGTCTTTTTTTGGCTTGGCATCATTGAACGACAACTGCAAGCCGTGCAGTCCGGAGGTGAGTTTGTCCTCTTGAATAAGCCGTAGTGTCTTGCCCTCTGTGTCCCGCAATTCAAGCTTTGCTGTCAAGGTTTTGCCCTCAGGAACCACAACGTTCCAAGAGTGCCAGTTTTGAAAGGCCCGTCGGCCGCCGGCGACAGTGACCTCGCCGAGTTTGGCGGAAACAGTTTCAAACTTTGTGGATTCCTTGACGACGACTTTGTAGACCGGTTTACTATCGTGGGTTTGCGATAGCTCGCCGTAGAATTTTCCTGTTGCGCGGTCCCAAACGAGTGCGCACGGAACCGGCACGCCAGATTTATTCTTCCCGGTTGCCTCATACCAATACCAGAGGAAGGCATATTCGGCGAGCGGAAAATTTGTTCCTTGATAGTATGCGTACGAACTTGAGCCTTGAGAATAAACGGTTAGCGCCGGTTTTTCTGGTTCGTCAACCAAATACCAGCGACAGACAGCGTTATAAGGCGGGTGAGATTCAAATCTGGAGATGCGAACAAAGAAATCGGATGTTCCACCGAGATTGATAAGAGCTACATTTTGATCTTCGTTGGCAACAGTTGTTTCGCTACCAATTACGTTGGTGAGAGTTCCTTCGAGGTCGAAAATAAATGCCGCTTCAGGCGGATGGATGCCCCGACCGATTTTCCATTTAGCGCTTTTGGGTCGAAACGTCGCCGCCGCGAAAATGCGCTCGCCGTGTCGAGTTTTGATTCGTCTTATATTCTTGTAGTTTTCCTTCAACGCCAGTGGATTTATCGCGTCAAACGTGTTCGCAGCCAGCAACTTTCGCAGTGACAGTAAATCTTTCCGCTGGAGCAGTGTTTTCGCAATCGCTTTTGGGGAAGCTCCATTGCTTGCCAGAATGTCCACGTACTCAACAGACGTAGCGCGTCTTCTTCGCGAATTCTCTTCGTCAGCACGGTCCAGCCTCAGCGATCGTTCGCTTCTTGTTTCCCCTGGTGGCCGCTTTTCTGGGGCCACCGGCTCACTTGCCTTCACTCGTATGCCAAACCCATCGGGCTTCACCGGGACAACGAGCGTCTTGTTAATAAAATTCAGTTTGCATCCTCGGCCTTCTTCGACTCTCACTGAAAGCAATGCCACATCGCCTTGGATAATCTCTTTGGGAAACAGCAGTCGAACATTTCCTTCGCGGTCGGTTTCGCCCTTGGCGGGCGCTCCAAACCTTCGTACTGACCATTGCTGCCAGTCAGGGTTTTCGAGGTCCGATGCGATCGCTGTTATCGTAAGCCTAATGTTCTGCGCCGGTTTTCCGTCTTTGTCGACGACGGTCAGTTCGCGATCGACCAGCTTCAGTTCGCGTTCCATCGTAATCGTCATCTTTTTGACTTTGCCCGGAGTCATATTACCAGTCAGCCCATAGCGACCTGGCTTTTCTGGGTTGGTGGATGTCGGATGGGCAGACATCACATAACCTTTGGCTTCCACTTTGAACGAATCGCTAAGGACGGCAATATTTCGCAGGCGGGCAAGTCCGGTCGCGTCGGTTTTCACGTCAAGATATGAATCCTGTGCGAAAGTCGTAAAGTCAGTGAACCGGCCAGGAACAGTGACGCTGACCCCAGGAGCCAGCATGGTGGTGGTCTTTTTGTCGCGAACACGATCACTACTCGACGACTCCCATCCAGGAATTATGGACTCGGCAAACAACGTAACGTTGGGGCACAGGTTTACTTTTGCACCGACGATCGGATCGCCGGAAGGATCAACAACCCGGACGTCCAACGCTGTGGTTTGGCGGCACGGAACAGTGATTTGCACAGGACTCTTTTGTGAGTCGAGAAGATAAATCTGCGACATCGTTTGGTTGCGGTCGATCGCGTTGTTTCTCGTCTTGGCAATCAGCTCTGCGTTTCCTGGGTCATGTTTTTTGAAATAAGCCTCTACGGACTTTCTTGTCGGTGACTTAGATTGCCAGCCGTCGCAGATCGCGAAAATTTGAGCGTGGGTGTCGCGAGGTAGAGACTCAAACACAAAACTTCCGTCAGGTTGGATCCTTGCATGTTGGCTCCAACTCAAGCTCTTGGATCCGTCGAGGCGATGTCCTTCGCCATCGCGGACGATAACTTGCACAAATCCGTTTTCGATTGGACGAGGTACTTCATCGCCGAGTACGCCTTGGAGTCGCGTTCCAATTCCGAGTTCGACGTGATGGATCCCCGCTCCGTCGACTAACATTTCATCAGCCAAATCGATAAGTTCGCTGAACAGGATCGGTTCGTCTTCATCGCTGCCATCGACAACCCACATCCAGCGGCGATCAGGGGACATCAAGGGTGACAGGCTTGTTCCGTCGGCCTGTTTTTTGAACTCGCGGTTCCCATAGCAGATTGGTCCGACGATTGGATAAGCATCGGGAAGCAGTTCACCTTTGAGATTCGTTGCCCGGACCCGGACAATGCGCCCCGATTTCATTTTGGCTTCGATTTCTTGAGCGACTTTGAACCTATCACTGAACTTGACATAACCCTCGGCTTCTATCTGCAGCTCAAACCTCCGCGCACCGGTTGGAAGCTTGATTTTCAACCCACCACGTTCGTCGGTAAACGCGCGACCTTCACGCCCTTTAACCACATAGCCCCCGGTTTTGCCGTTGCCATCTGTTAGACCGCTCAAAATAACGCCGGCGCCCGAAATCGGTTCGCCGGCTTCGTTGGTCACCTTGCAGGAAACTGTGATAATATTTTCCCAGTCGAGTTCGAGGCTGGAGTATCCCTGTTTACCAAATCCCGTGCGCGACGCGTCAACTACGTGATCTTCCGCCGGAACATCCTCGATCCCCAACAAACGGGCATACTCAGCCGCATTTTCAGCATCGGATTTTTCCTGTGTTTTGGTTTGTTTGGGAATTTGGTTGCTTGCCTGTGCAGGTACGGTATTCAGATCGCCATCCTGGGCAGCGGCTTTCAATTGATGTACTGGCTGGACGACAGCACACAGCACTCCGATAAGAGCAACGCCGACTAACACAATTAAACGCTTGCGAAATGAAAGCCGTTCCACGAGCCGACCGGTTTTTAACCAACTTAGCCGTTTGAGCATCAGTGGACGCTGAGCCATCGAAAGCGAAATTAATTCGGCGCGACTTGAGGCAAAATGCGAATCTTGCTTGTCGCGGATGGCCAACGCCCAACGGGCCAGTTGACGGCGATACGACTGGGCATCACCGGCAATCTGACTGGCCGCCGCATCGCAGCAATGTTCACAGGCAAGCCGATGCTGGCGAGTGACGATTGTGACCAGCGGATGGAACCACCAGAGCGCACGTGTGACTTGTCCGATCGCATCCCAAACCGCGTCGTGGGATCTTGCATGGGTCAATTCGTGAGCGAGAATCACCTCGAACTGCAGGTCGGTTAGCTCACTCTCGCTGCCGTCTAACCATTTCGTCGGGAACAACAAAATCGGCTTGAACCATCCGACGGTGCAGGGACCGGAGACTTCGCTGGAAATGTAGATGGACGGAACTCTTTTAATTTCCATTCGTTTTGCAACTCTCTCTAAAGCAGAAGAAAGTTGATCGTCAGCACGCGCACTACGGCGGATCACGAGCGCTGTTCGGGAGATCCGAATTGCAAACCAGATCAACAGAATAGTAGTAACTAACAACCAAATCGCGGCGAGCAATGGCTTGGTATAAAACGCGGCGTGAGACCACAACGATGTGCCGTTAACCTTGGAGATTGCTTCACTCGCAGAAGTGCGAGAAACGTTTCCAGCGAGAACAGTCGCTCCACTGAATTGATCAGAATCTTTTGCGTTGAACTTGGATGCAATGACATCGGATTGAGATACTCCGAGGTCGGAAGTCAAAAGTTGATCGTCAATCTTTTCGTTGTCCAGCGTTTCGATCGCCCGTGCATCAATTGGGGGCTGGCGTTTATCTTGCGGCCGCGGGGTCAACCCCGTCGACGGATTGTTCATTTGTGCGCGGTCGACATCGGCTAGGTTCTCGGCCTCAGTTATCGGCGCTGGAGGCAAGTTCGGTTCGACGACCGGAGGTTGGTTGGCCTTAGCTGCGAAAATTTCATTTGGCATTTCACTCGGCAGCACTGGCATATCCATCGTCCAACCGGACAAGATCAGTAATGGCCCGACCCACATCCCAACCAGAAGGAACCGCGAGATCACGATTGCCAGCGCAGGCGATCGCTTACGAAAAAACGCAATTGCCGCGCACCCAGCCAGCAACATCAATGAAATTCGTAGCAACAAAACAATTGCTTCACTCTGAAATATTTCATTCATCGTTACCGTCCTCCGACTTGGCGATAGCGCGAAGCTCACTGAGTTCCAGATCTGATAGCTTTTCGATACTGGCCAATTCCATTAGCAACTTGCCCGTTGAGCCATCTGAAAACACGTCTGCGATTCGCCCGACCATTCGCTTGAGCAATGTCTCTCGGCGCACACGTGGCGAATACCAAAACGCCTTGCCTGATTTTTTTCTTTTTAACAGGCCATTGTCGACCATCCCGACCAGCACACTTCTGAGCGTGCCGTTGTCGATTTCCCAACCAAATGCCGATTGAATGTCAGCCGGTTTTTTTGGCGACTCCTGCCACAATTGCCGGAGTACTTCGAGTTCGCTTTCGTTGAGCTTCACAATTATCGCCCTCGGTTATGTTGCCTTCGGTAGCTCTTAGGTATGGCGGCCCTCAATACGATTGTTGCCAGCCAACTGTGATCATTTCACACATTGAATGAGCTGTCAAGAAAAATCTGTGAAGTTTTCACAGTTAGCGGGCGTTTCGGACAGGCTTAACAGTCTGGGCGATGAACTGCCCAGTCAAGGTTGCAAAAGACTCGGTGGTTCACAGAAATAAGTAAAAGCCGGAATCTCTGTGGTCATTATTGATGACCTAGGTATCGGCCAGATCGGCGATCCTCTGAGCTTTCAGAATTCAGGGTAGTGGTTTGACGGGAGCCCACTGAAAACTGAAGACTAAATCAGCGCATAAAAAAACACCCTCGGCAACTTTGGGTTCCAGGGGGGCTTAGAACACCTCAGTTAGTCCGAGAGCGATTGGTCGAAGATCGATCGTCGCATCCTTGCTTCGATCGGCTCCAAGTTTTGCTGACGTAACAAACGGTTTGATTCAACTTCCGTGTCGAACAACCAATAAGCTGGTTCGCAGGGTCAATGAATTAACCCCAGTGCAATCCCACCTCAACAAAACAAACTCAAATGAGTTGTTGTGTGAATCGTTTTAAATCTCTTGTTTGTGTTTCAAACTTAAAACAAAACCAATTCACGTTTGATGTTCGGGCAAGTTATTGAAAGCTGAAATTTGGGTCAATAGATGTTTCCAGGATCCTTTAAGAAACTTCCGCAAAAGGATTTACTTTTTCGAAATAGTTGTTTTTCGTTTGCTTTTTGTGAGTCTGGGAAAGAAAAATTAGCGACATTCTCTGTTGCTATCAGGTCTAAAAACATCCAAATAAGAAAAATGGAATGGGATTGCGAAAATTGAATCTTACCCACTTTCCGCTAACGACGCCCATTCAAAAATCTCGCCTGTCAAAAGTTAAGCTCCCCCACTTCAACCAGATTTCAACTTTCTTGTTTAACCGCACAAACAGTACGCTTGGGTTAACCGGCAATACCCGCAACACGAGACAGGTAATCCAAACGAAATCGGTATGTAACATCTCGTGTTTCTAATTCCTGAAATACGTTTTCAAAAGGTTTTCGATAAACGTACGCGCGGTTACTTAGTCATGAGCAATTCAATTAATTCTTCAAGTGAAACAGCAATATCAGCTACCAACGGGTTGCTTGAGGCACCAGCCAAACCAAAATCGAAACGCATTTTGGAACTTGATGCAATTCGTGCGATATCCTGCTTAAACCTTCTCCTATTTCACTTCACGTGGGTTTACCAACACAAGCACGGCGGATTCGCTTCAGCAGAGCTTGGTTTCACCTTTCCGTATGGCAAATACGGCGTTCAACTCTTTTTCATGCTCTCTGGGCTTGTTAACGCCATGACGCTGCTAAGCAAGCGGAAGGCAGGTGACTTTATCGTCGCGAGATTCATCAGAATTTTTCCTTCCTATTGGCTGGTCATTCTGCTCAACCTCGTGCTATTCGCCTGCTTGCCGATGTTTCATACCACGCCAACTCTAGAGTCCACCGTCGCCAATCTTTCAACGATGCCAAGGCTGTTTGGCTTTGAAAACATGGAACCTGTAACGTGGACGTTGCAGATTGAAATGTTGTTTTATCTATTCTTGATGACGACGCTGGCAACAGGATTGTTGGATAAACCTGTCCGCACGATGATGGTCGCCATTTCAATCTGTTTCGTATGTTGCACATCGTTTACCTGGTTCAAAGGCGTCTACCCAGAATCAAGCTGGAACGGAACGTTCCATTTTGTCGAAAGTCTTTTCTTCATGCGAAACCTGCCGCTGTTTGCGATGGGAATTCTCTTGAACGAAATTCGCAGCAAACGATACGACGCGCCAGGGCGCAAATGGGTCTTGTGGGCAGGGATCGTCGCCGCGGGAACTGTTTTTCACTCTATCGACTTGAGAGGTCACAACCCGGCCGCAACGGTTCTGATGTTCGGCTTACTGACAGCGAGTGCTTTTGGGAAAGTACCAGTGCTGCGTTGGAAACCTTTGATCTTTATCAGCTTTATTTCATATTCGCTGTACCTGTTCCACAACAACCTCGGTTCGGCTTTGATGAAGCTGCTTGAAAGCTGGGGCTGCCCACCAAAGCTAATGGTGATTGCCGCATCTGTGTTTGCAATCGCGATTGGTGCTGCGGTGACTTACTGGTTCGAGCAACCGCTTACAAAACGCATGCGAGTGATGTGGACTAACACGAAAGCCAGATTTGCGGAACGAAAGCTCGCACACTCAACCACCGAATCCCAGCCGCTACTAAAATCAAAAAAACAATCACCGACCTAACGAATAACTAGACGACTCAAAAACTAAACGACCAAACAAACGCCTGTTCGGCGCAAGCAATTAAGCGAAGAACACACTCGGAAAAAACATGCACCTAAAGTTCATTAACGACTTTGAACAAATCAGTTCCCAACGCGAACAGTGGGATGCGGCTGCCGGCCCATTTCCATTTTTCCGCTGGAATTGGATGGCAAACTGGTTCAAGTGCATGGGTCAGGATTTAGAGTTGGCACTGTTGGTCGCAGTCGACGAATCTGACAACTGGATTGGAATCGCGCCTTGGTGCATTGACTCCAAAACATTTTCCAGACGCCTGCGGTTCCTGGGCAGCGGCACGGCGTGCAGCGATTACCTCGATCTAATTTGCCAGCCTCAATACAGCAGAAAATTTGCCGAAGCCGCCTCCGATTGGATCGTCGATAACGTTGGCAATCCCAATACTCTCGGGCGACTTGATGCGATAGATTTTGAGGGCATTACAACAAGCAATCCAATAACACAATATTTATGTGACTTGCTCGATGCTCACGGTCTTCAGTCTCATTCCAACGAACTCGAAGGAGGCTGGGCAGTCGACCTGCCTTCGACTTGGGACGAGCTGAATTCGAGCTTTAGTAAATCTATGCGTCGTAAAACCAAAAAAGCCGTTCAACGCTTAGCCGACGATAGCACACAGATAGTGTCGACAAAGAATCAACCACTGGAAACCCTGTGGCCGATCTTTGTTGATTTGCACCAGCGAAGACGCAACATGGTTGGTCAAGCCGGTTGTTTCGCCGATTCAAATTTTGATGACTTTCTTTACCAAGCAACTAAGGGCTTGGTCGCCGAGGGTAAAGCCGAATTGACTGTGATCAAACGAGACAACATTCCCTTTGCAGCAATGTTGTTACTCAACGATGACGATTGCGTTTACATGTACCAATCGGGAATGGATTGCCAACGACTCAATCTTGAACCGGGATACCAAATCGCGACTCATTCGATTCGCAATTCAATTGAATTGGGATTTAAGAAGTTCGATTTTCTTCGGGGCGACGAACCTTACAAAGCTCGCTGGAACACAAGCCGCATTCCAATCTCTCGCACCCGATTTATTCCAAGCAGTTCCGTTGCGAAAATTAAGCACAGCATTTGGCTAACCGGCAAGTCGCTTAAGTTGCGGTTTACTTCAGGCGTTCCGGAATCATCAAGCGATTCTGATACGTAGTCGCGTTGCAAATGGAAACCCAACGCGTTATCGAGGGAGCAGCTGCAGCGCTTGTAGGATGGTTACTCATTGCGTCTTTTCCAGACGCGTAGCTTCCAGGTGTGTGATTGTCGGACAGGAATGCCCAACCTACGTCTACTTTTTCCTTCGACCTACATGTCGTAAGTGATGTCGAGAACTTTAAAAGTAATCGTTCCCTTAGGCACGGCAATCTCAGCAACTTCGCCGACTTTCTTGCCCAACAATCCACGGCCAATTGGGCTGGTGATCAAATACTTGCCGGCGTCGTAGTCCTCGTCTCCATCACCGACGAGCGTAATTTCTTCTTCGTCGTCCAGATCCATATCCATGACTTTGACCGTCGCTCCAAACGCAACTTCGTCTTTGGGAATCATTGATGGGTCAACAATTTGAGCACGCGACAAACGTGATTTCAGATCGTTGATTCGCGCCTGAAGCAAACCCTGCTTTTCCCGTTGAGCGTGGTACTCCGCATTCTCCTTGAGATCACCTTCGGCACGTGCGGTTGCGATGTCTTCTGCGATTTTTGGCATTTGCACATTTTCCATCTCTTCGATTTCCGCGCGGCGCTTATTGTAAGCTTCTTGGGTCATTGGAACGCGATCAACCACGACTATACTCCTGATTATGGCAACAAGGTCTTATCAAAAAATTACGACCTGTCTTTGTTCAAGACAGGCCGCTAAATGTGCTGGGACCATTATTCCGCATTTCCAATAGCGAATCAAGCAGCTAACAAGCCTAATTGCCACAACAACGGTAGCCTGGGGCACGTTAAATCAATGTTTTGCCCGCAGTATCGAATGTGGGCAATCAGCCTTTAGCCCGTTGCGATCAAGAAAACGCTTAATCCTTCACGGGTGGCAAGTCTTGGAATTTGAACAAGAACTCAGTAACCGTAGCCCCTGACTCTTCGTACGACCGCGACGAGTATCCTTTCCAACAACCCGCCATGTCCCAACAACGCTCGAAGACATCTTGAAGTTGTGCCTCAGTAAACTGCAGCGTATCGCGCTCGGCCGTGTAACCGAGCATATCAAATTCTACGCCCTCGTCTCGCATTTTAGATTGGGCAAAATCCAACCAAGGCCGCATTGAATTCATCATCGCGCGGTTGTCATAGAACATTAGCGACACAGATGGCTTGTCTGTTTTGACTGGCCCAAACAGATCTGCGCGACCGGCTTTCGCGAGGTCAGCCGCTTGCTTCTTGTTTAAGTTCATCACAACCCAATCTTTGGAGACTAACGTCCCCAACTGGATGCCAGGAATTTCCCCGTTGGTAATATCAGCACGATACGACATACCGGATTCAGTTTGTTTCGCCGTAAAAGCGGAATCAATATCGAACACGGCTTCGGCATTTGACGAAGGTGAATGCTTGCCCGTCGTGTTGGCCATCTTCTTGAAAGCTTCGGCATACCCTTTCAATGCGTCGTTTATTTTTTTGGCATCACTGGTTCCCACCACCAACGCTGGCATCGGAATCGGAACCTGAGCCGCGGATTCGGATTGCTCCAACGCCGAGTGCCAAGGCGTCTTTTGAGATATCATTTCGATAAAAACGCCGACTTCTTGATTCTTAACTGCAGGCAAAAATGACTCGCGCGTGGTATCGGCGAAACTAGCCAACATCTCTTCCAAGCCTTGGACGATCGCTTCAACATCACCTTCACCTGCGTCTTCGACACCCTCAAGTGATTCGGCCAGTTGTTCCATGAACTCCGGTTTTATGTACCGATATACCTTGGAGCTCCACTTACACAAAAAATTGAATTGGCTTTCAACGTTGGCGGGACGTTGGATGATAAACCCAACCGTGCTGGGACCGGCATGCGATCCAAGTTCAAGCGGCTTAGAACCGTTAACGGCCGGATGAATTATTTCGGTTTTGCAATAGCCCTTCAATCCGTCTTCACAAAGCGATGTAAAACTGAAATTCATTGCCGAAGACTGCTGCAATCCTTGAATGTCTGCGGCCAGTTCATCCACATCCTTTTCCAGCTGTTCGATCAAAGCTTCCTGCTCTTCACTGGACATGTCTTCCATTGCCAAAACCAGCGGGCGGATAACGGCTTTTTGAGAATCTGAGATTTGAGAAAACCCGTCTGACATTTTTGCAAACTCAGCGCTTTTATAAAACACAGACGTAATCGTTTCGTTGCGCTGCATCGCTTCGTGAAGTTTTGAAAGTTCGGGCAAATCAACCAACTGGTCGCCATCACCAAATTTCACAAATTTGTTTTTGTCTTTCCCGACACCAACGATCAAAAGGTTATCCACGATCCCGAAAGCCATCGTGACCTGTTTCTCATTAAGCAATTTCTTAATTTTCTTGAGCGAGTCTTCATCATCAATCTGCTCACCCAATTCGTCCCATGGCAATTCAGACATATCAATTTCGGCCAGCATCAAATAATTCTTCTTGTTCTCGATCACCTTCCAAAAATCTCTTGCAAAACCCAAGTCAGCCGGCATACCATCGAAAAGCTGTTCCATCCCGGCTTGAGTCATTTGCAGCAATCCACGAAAGCCATCGGGATCTTCAAGCCGAGCCCCCATGATCATGGTCGGACAATCGACGTCTTCGAAATGTGGAACAAGCAATTCAACCAACCTTTGCGTGTCTTCGGGAGTCAGCTCTTCGAAGTCAGCAACTCCGAGTTTGTCAAGAATCTCAGCTTGTGCGTTTTGACTTGCTTCAACCAACGTTACGGCATCATTGTCGAGGTAGAAAAATATCTCGTTGCCAACGACTTGCAGGCCAACTTCTTTTATCGTGTTTGCGGCTAACCCATCAAACGTTGAACCATAAAACTCCAAAAATTGAGCGAACGGGTTGTCTTCGTTGTAGTCCTGGTAACCACGCGTTCGACCGCGGCGATAGGCTTTTTTCATCCCTTTGGAAACCTCGGACTTCTTAATCGCTTCCCAGGCGTTGCTGTTGAAAATCGAATCAAAAATCTGTTCGTGATTCATCGTCGCGTAGTAAATGCCAGTCGATTGCGGCACACGAACCAGTGAGCCCATTTTTGAAAGATCGTTTTTGGATTCGCTGGTTTCTTGGACAGCCCACATTGGTGAGACGAAAATGACTAACGCGAGGATTACCAAACTTGTGTAAATTGTCGATTGTGTGTTTTTCATTTTGTTAACAGTAAAATTTGACTCAGTTTGCTTGGAATCCTCGAGGCGCTACTTGAAATACCACCCCAATTGCTTCCAAGTTTCTTCAATGTAATCAGTTGACCCAATTCGATGCTTTTTATTACCAAATGGCAACATGATTGTGGCAAAACCCGGCGATCTTTTCCGACAAAACGAAGTCAATCCCTCAATCTACCCGTTGAGATTGTTGGGTTGGAGTGAGACAATCGTTGTTTAAACTTGGATCGTATTTTTAACAACATAAGGCACACGGTAAAATCTCGTTAACGCTCAATCACAGCACGTGAATTTACCTCGCCGACTCCCATTAATCACTTTTGGATATAACCATGTCTAGTTTTTTAAAGTTCGCATTCGTTCTAATTTTGCTCGCCGGTTGCGAGACGCCCTCTGAGAGCAAACAAATTTCGGACTCATCATCCACTCAAGAATCGGATCTTCCCAAAGTCAACTGGAAAGAAGGCGAGCGAACAACCGACGACGCACCGGCAACTGGCGAATTCAAAGTAAAATTCGAAACGACTGCGGGCGATTTCACGATGCGGGTTCATCGAGATTGGGCTCCACGGGGTGCCGAGCGATTTCATCAGTTAATCAAAAGTAAATATTACGATGGCTCTCCTTTCTACCGAGTCATCCCAAGCTTCATGGTTCAATTTGGAATGTGTGGAGACGCAAAAGGCACCCAGTACTGGAACGAGTCATTCAAAGACGATCCGGTAAAGCAAAGCAACACAGTTGGAAAAGTGACTTATGCGATGGCCGGCCCCAATACGCGATCGACTCAGCTATTCATCAACTACGCCGACAACGCCGGCCTCGACCGTCAAGGATTTGCTCCTTTCGGCGAAATCACAGAAGGCATGGAGAACGTTCGCAAGATCAATGCCAAATACAGCGAGAGACCAAGCCAAGGCAAAATGGCGAGAGAAGGCAACAAGTACGTGTTCAAAGAGTTCCCAGAAATCTCTTACATCACCCGAGCATTTTTTGTTGATGACGAAGGCAAAGAGATCGAGGGAGGCGAGCAAGCTGAGGGGGAAGCAAAAGAAGGCGAGCACGCCGAACACTCTGAAGAAGATCATGATCACAAACACGAAGAAAGTGGCAGCGGAAAAAAAGACAAGTAAATAGAATATTAGCTTTTACGCTCAACAATTTTTCAAAGCTAACCCCAGAAGCCGCGCTGGAACCCAGCGCGGCTTTTTTTGTGGCAGCACAACGTTCGAAATAAAAGCCTCGGCTTGCGTGCCTCACATTTGCCTGCCGGGCAATGGACTTAAATTAGATTTTCGACGCTAATGAGAATCGCGACCCGCGAACAGGTTAGTTACGCTTATGCAGGCTTCAGACGAAGCCACAAACCGTGGGAGCGCCGTGCGAGCGTTTACCACGCAATATCCCAGGTGTCATTTAATGAGTAGTACTGCAAGCGGTGTGTTCCCGACCCTTCGGCTGAAAAAAGGCCAAGAGCGACGAGCCATGTACGGTCACCTATGGATCTACAGCAACGAGATCGACACAAAAAAATACCCGCTCACCGGTTACATCCCCGGTCAAGTGATCAATGTTGAAACCAGTGAAGGCCGATGGGTTGGCAATGGATACGTCAATCCTCACTCGTTAATCGCAGTGCGACTGGTCAGCCGAGACCGCGAGAAACCGTTCACCGATAAACTGCTCGCCACACGACTTTCAGTTGCTGCAGCCCATCGCGACCGAATGTTTGAACGGCCTTTCTATCGTTTAGTCTATGGCGAAAGTGATTTTCTACCCGGATTAGTGATCGATAGATTCGGTGATAACTTCGTCGTACAAATTAACACCACGGGAATGGAGTCCAAAAAAGACGCGATCATCGAAAGCCTTCAATCCTTGTTCGGCGCCAAAGCAATCGTGCTCAAGTGTGACATGCCGCTGAGAAAAATGGAAAACCTTGAACTTTACTCAGAAGTGATCGGGACTCTTCCAGACGAAGTCATCATTGAAGAGCATGGCGCAAAATTCTCGGTCGACCTGAACGACGGTCAGAAAACGGGCTGGTTTTACGACCAACGAGACAACCGCGCCGCGCTCTTGCCGCTAGTAAAAGACAAAACCGTCATCGACGTGTGCAGCTACGTTGGGGCTTGGGGAATTGGTGCCGCTGCGGCAGGTGCCAAACAAGTCATATGCGTGGACGCATCGGCATCAGCCTTGGAGCAGGTCGCGGTCAATGCGAAACTAAACAACGTCGAAGACAAAGTCATTTCCGCTCACGGTGACGCGTTTGATATTCTCAAATCGCTTCGAACCGACAACATGCATTCCGACATCGTCATCCTTGATCCGCCAGCATTTGTTAAACGCAAAAAGGATCTACGCAATGGCACCGAAGCCTACACGCGGTTGATGCGGCGTGGTTTACAACTGGTCAACAACGACGGCATCTTGGTCACCTGCTCTTGCTCTTTCCATATGCCCCGCGATCTATTCGTACAACGGCTCAACCAATCCGGTCGCGATGTCCAACGTGGATTGCAAATCTTTCGCGAAGGCAGACAAGGCAGAGACCATCCGATTCATCCTGCGATGCCAGAAACAGAGTACTTGAAAGTGCTATACGCAAGAGCCCTTGGCCGAATTTAAACCACGTCGGCGGAAGCCTCACGGCAAACGGAACACTAATCTGCGCTGATCAACACTAATCTGCGCTGATCATCACTAATCCAACACGCAGCCTCAAACTGTACAGTTTTAATTAGTGTTGATTAGCGAAAATTAGTGTTCTCTTTAATTCACTCTCACTCA
>CAYZGP010000007.1:10950-15977 GCA_964478065.1 uncultured Pirellulaceae bacterium | reverse complement strand
TTTAATTAGTGTTGATTAGCGAAAATTAGTGTTCTCTTTAATTCACTCTCACTCAAGAAACTGTTGATTGAGTACTTTTATCTCTGCAGTTGACTTTAGCTTTTCAACAAGAGATTCTTGCTCGGCTGGCGTTTCCTTTTTCGCACGACGCAGGATTCGAGAATACGCATTTATAAAGCCTTCGAACGCAAAAAGAGTTTCCTTTTTGCGAGACGAACGAGAATCCAGAAATTGGGTAAGCAATTTAATGCCTTTTAAATATTCGTCTCCAGCATCGGAGAACTGAGATTTGCGACTTAGTGCGCCAGCACGAGCTTGGTGAGCTCGTATTTTTCTGACAATCGGATCCAACTCAAGCTCGACCTGATAAAGCTTGACTTGATACGCTATGCCCTTAACCTCGTCCCGAGACAGAAATTGTCTTTCGTCGTTAGGCTTGACAACCGTAGGATGCCAGAAAATGCCCTCCTGTTTCATATTGATTCGAAACTTGGTCATGATTTCATCGAGATCGAATTTGCCATCTGGGTATAGATGATCAACAAGACGGTTGTATATAACTGGTTCGCCAGACTCGGATTTCACGGTCACATCACCAACCGTTTTCAACGCCTCCAAAGCAATTCGCCACTGGGCTTCTGCTGCAACTGGGGCCTCTTTCTCGTCAAGACTATGAGCGTAGGCAATAGAAAAAAGTGCTGAATCCATCGCAATTCTGGTCGTTGAAACCGGCGAAGATTTCGCGTTTTCAATCACTTGCCGTTTACAATGTTCACTCAAAGCCATCGCAGTCAAAAAGCAATTGACGTTTTGATTCTGATCTTTCATTTCTTCGACAGATATATACTTCTTCAGTCGTTCATGTAGTGCTTTGTCTTGACTGAATAGTTCTTGAAACCCGAAGCGCTCGTCCGATCTGCCAATCTTCGATCCGATGAATCCGGTTGCATACCAAAGACAATCTATGGAGTCGGGATCTTCTTCGGCCGCATCCAGCAAAACATTGATGCCTCGGCGCACCCAGTAGTACTTTGCTTCCAGGCCATCGAAATGTGCGGAAGTGTTGAACGCCAAATGGTGACCAAACCTAAAAGCCAAGCCTGTGTGTCTCGGGAACGCTCGAAAAATCAGACGTTCAATCTGTTCGTATCGAAAAAAATCTTCCTGTTGAAATCGCTCCATTGATCTGACGTGCAGTAGCGTCGCCAATGCCACCTCGTACTTCGCAACATTCTCTCGCAATGGCCAGTCCCATGTCACGATCAAGTTTTCGCCTTCAATCGAGGTCTCTAACGCTTCGAAAATACAGTCAGCCAAGTAATGCTGCTGAGCAAACAAACGTTTTCGATCAACTGACTTGTTTGGGAAACCAGGAGAAGGAAGCCTCGCCCACATAGCAGCCAAGTTTGACATTGTGTCTTGCCGTAAAACGTATTCGTTGAGCGTTTTCTTGACTATCGGTTTAATGTTGGTCGCCGCATTTCGAATCCGTTCTTGGACAATAGCAAGATCTCCCTTGTCAAATTCCAACACAGCTTGGAAAACCTGCTCTTGGTCCCATGCAAAACCAAAACTAGCTGACCGGATCGTTTTTGACCAAAGCGCAACGACTTCTTCGAGCCCAAAAAATTCCAAAAGCCGCTCAGCCGATGCTCGATTAGATTCGCTTTCGCATTGCAGATGCCCAACGACCTGCTGGCCTTCCTTAAACTTCAATCGTTGGGCCAGTTTGCCAGGCTTGGCCGTTAACATCGCTTCCAAAGTTGTTTTGGATTGTGCAACAACCAAGCAGCCATCGGTTAGGCATACATATTCAGAGGCGGGAAAACGCACCTTCACATCAGACCGCTTCACGCCAATGTAACTTGTTGGCTCAAGGCATTTCAGGACCAGCTGAATGCCGTCTTTTCCTGCAAAGTCGTCAATTAGGTCGACGACTTGCTCCATTCCCTCTACATCGACGACGGTAAGTCGCTTTGGAAACTTGAAAAGATGAGCGTGGTTGGAAATCACATCAAATTGAATGGATTTAGTACGAAGCTTACCACCGGGCTGTTGAAGATAAATTTCGGCAAGACAATATTCGCGATCAATTCGCGTGGCCGTGGCCACTACATCGAGCTCGAGACTGAGCGATAACGAATTGTCGATCAGCTCAGAACTGGAGAGGCTTTGAATCTCGATAACCGCTCGACTTTTATCGTCGCCACTTATGAATCGCCGTTTCGTAAGTTTTCCGGCGTTGATTCCAGTCTCAAGTTTATCCCCCTTTCTACCGTAAAAGGTAGGAGCTGATGCGAAACGATGGCGCGAATTCAATAACGTCCCCGCCGGAACTTCAAAACATCGCTTGGATGCCACTTCGATGGGGCTCATTTTAACCGCATTTGGTTCGAGCCAAGGTGAAGTTCGGTTTTTCCATTTGGCAAGCTCGATCGCCAATCTCTTTTCATCTAATTTCTTACTCAACGCTTCCTTGAGATTGATAACCGCGGCAATCTCAAAGAGGTCTTTGGAATGAGCAGACAGGTTCAATCCATCAGGATTTTTTACGAAAATCGAAAACTCAGACACCAATTGCGAATCCAAGTTGCCCAACGAGATGTCGGCAGAAACGAGCTGATCGATTGGCAGTCGTTGATATCTCTCATTCTGCTGAAGCTCGTCTAAGCGAACGCTTACGCCACCGAAGAAAATATCTGGTGTGAATTTCGCTTGGCCAGCTTCCTGAGCAACGGACAAGGTTGGCAAAATTAAAAGGAGAAAAAATACACTGAGAATTCGGAACATCGTGAATGCCCATCTGATTGCTTATGGATTGAATCTTCTTATGTGAGGGAAGAGCGGGTTTTGTTGAACTGGCAAAACGTCAGCCTGACCTACAGGTAAAAAAACTTACGATGCCATCTGATCTGCGGTAAATAAGCCGACTTTCAAATCAGTCGCGGTGTAAATCTCTTTGCCATCGCAACAAACCGTTCCGTCGGCGATAGCCATAATTAATTTTCGCTCAATCAGGCGCTTGATGTCGATGTGATAGGTCACCAATTTCGCGTCAGGCATGATCTGGCCAGTGAATTTGACCTGACCGCAACCGAGGGCTCTTCCTTTTCCAGGGTTACCTTTCCACCCCAGAAAGAATCCGACTAACTGCCAAAGTGCGTCCAAGCCCAAACAACCCGGCATCACAGGGTCACCTGGAAAATGGCACTTGAAGAACCAAAGATCAGGAGTAATGTCGAGCTCTGCAGTGATCTCTCCCTTATTGGCAGAGCCACCATCTGCTGTGATGGACTTGATCCGATCAAGCATTAACATCTGGTCGATGGGAAGCTGTGCATTTCCGGGCCCAAAAAGTCGTCCGTATCCGCATTCAATCAACTCGCTTTTTTCGTATTCGTTTTTGGGCTCAAACATTCAGTAGTATCCAGATTCAAATTGTAGAAGCGATCGCTCAGAGTGAGATCGCTGCAAAATTATAGCGTTTTATGACGTTTATTGCTTTGGGGGGCGAAGCCTCAAATTCGTTAAGGCTTAACAGCGATTCCGATTTATCAGACAGTGTTTCGGTTGGACTAGCTCTGTCAATCGCTTTCGTCTGCTTGGTTCGTCAGTCGGTTGACCAACATTGAATCAGTCGCCTGTGGCTACCCCCTAAAACTAACGCCCTAAAGGTCCTGATAGGTGCCGCCAGGCCAGTAAACCGAATCCGATTTGCATGGCGGGTTTAAGTTTCGAGCGGCAAAGTGACATCAATTCTTTGACGCGATCCTTCATCGCCACTGGGTTCCGCAATCGTCAATTTGCCACCATGCAATGCAGCGATTTTGTTTGGCAGTGCAAACGCAACTCCGCCGGCTTTGGCGTGAACCGGACGATTGAACCAATGTTTCAACTCGGCGACATCTCGACAAACAACCGCACCAATGTACGCAAACGAAATCACCAAGGCATCTGGTTCATCTTGGCCAGTTGAAACGGCGACCGAAACAGCAATTTCACTTGATTCATGTTCCGACACAAAACAAACGAGCTTAAAAAAGTTTTCAACAATCGCCACAACGCCTTCACGATCAGCATTGATCTTCTGATCGTTTGATACGACATCGGTGTGGAATCCCAAACGTGCTTGACCAGCAAAAGCGGTTTCGCACGTTGCCTTGATCAGCTCTACGATCTCAATGACAGGAACGGATTCAGGCTCAAGCAAAATAGTCTTGCCAAGCTCAAGCAAATCCGCAATCAATTCGCCCAACATTTCCTGGTTTCGCTTGACGATGCCCCATCCCTGTTGAGCGATCGAAACGTCACCGCGTTCGAATCCCATGTCAACCAAATGGGCTCCTCCATTGATTCCCTGGATCACATTATTAAGTCGATGCCCCAACGCATTCAACGTTGCTCCGACTGTAGTAGTCGTGTCATTGTCGGGCAAACGGGTAGGATCAATTTTCAATTGAGTAGGCTTAGATGAAGAGGAGAAAAGAAAAATCTATTTAAGGATGCTTTTCCTTACGATGCAAGTGGCCGAATTGAATCAAGTGGCCGAATTGAATCAATTAAAGTTGGTTGTCTACGGGCAGATCAAAGCCAAACGCCCCAGCATAGCGGTTGCAAACGCAGCAAGTTTCCCGTTAGTCTCGATTCGAATTCCGATTTACGACTCGCCGTAGCCGGGAGACCGAGGCGCGAGTGAATTTAAACTCTGATTATCTCGGAGTTGAGTTTATGTTTAGATTTAAGTTGGTCGTAAACAAATTGGATATCGCTGGACTTCAATCGTCGTTGGAATTGAAGTCCATAACGAGCTGTTGGATATGAATGTAAATTTGATTGTCTGGAAGCGATTCAGCGTCGGGACAACTACCCGTTTTTCGAAATCGGATTTTTGTTGTGTACGGCCAATCCGACTGCGTTACCAGGTTGTCGTCGTGAGAAATCCAGAAGTAGTCGTGCGCTTCATTATTGGTTAGGTACATCCATTTACTGGTCCAGCCATGATTGCCAAAATAGGCAGCGAATCTTTG
>CAYZGP010000007.1:0-10850 GCA_964478065.1 uncultured Pirellulaceae bacterium | reverse complement strand
TTTGCTGTCGAAGAACTCAACTCGCCCGCCAACGTCCAGCAATTCGAGAATCCGATCCGTGTCGCGCCGGGCTATCGTCTCTTCGAACTTGAAAACACAGTGGTCTTCCGAGTTTTCATAGATGCGAATGTTGTTGACTTCTTCAATAGAATTTGCCTTGTTCGAATGCATGCCGAGCCAGATGGCTACTAAAAGGGTGAGAAGAAGTAAGGCTTTCAAATTGAATTTTAGATATTTGCGCAAGCGTTCATCTCATTGTTTAATCGCACTTACCCAGTTGCCTAATCGGGAGACCGTTGCTGAGACGAATGAAAACCCAAAGCACTAGAGCGTTAGCGAGGAAGTAATGCCAGAAGGGTTAACGTCATCACGAAGCCAACCCATTCCGAACATGCGAGGTCTAGTCTCGCTTCAAACGCGCCGGCATAGCTTCCTTATGCACGATGATCGCCACGGTTTTGGCTCGCACATAAGCTTCTGACATGTGAAGAAAGCCTTCGTAAGGACCGACTTCGCCCCACGAATTCTTGATCACATAATACTTGTTCCCCGCTTCATCTCGTGAAATGCCCACAAGATGCATCAAGTGATCATCCGTGGTGTTGTAGCTCATGAAATTTTCTTGCCGCATCTCCTGATCGGCTTCGAGTTCTTCGCCAGGATGAGTAAACAGGTCTCGTCGACTTGGATCCTTTGGAAGAACCGCAATTCCTCTCGAAGACGAAAATCCTTTTTCACTTACATCGCCATCCCAAGCCACGCTGTATCCGTTTTGAATCGCGTTGTCGATGATCTCTACCAAATCGTCAATCGGCAAATTGTGAAATGAGCCATTGGAAAAGTTATCCGGAATCTCCAAAACGAAATCTTCGTAAAACGGATGATGCTGGTAGGATGTAATGCTCAAGTAATCCTGACCGCGGAATTCAAGCGACTTGGCAAACTCTTTTGCATCGTAACTGCGGTCACGATAAGTAAACCGTGTCGGCGATTCTCCCAGATAGGTATCAAGAATCTTGTCAGAAGCGACCCGCCATTTGTCTGAAAGTTTCGGGCGTTTGACGACGGCTTCGAGGAAGCCCAACATCACGCCTTCCATTTCGCCATGGTCATGTTTCTCCGAATCATTTTCACGGCCAGAAAACACTTCTTCAGGAACCATGCCATACCGATGAGCTGAGCGGATAAAATCGTGAGCCAATGCGCCTTGGGAAAAATTGGCTTTCCCTTTTCGTAAAACGAAATTCTGGGCCTTGTCACGATAGATGTTTTTGACGATGAACATTTCCGACAGATTGTGCTCACCTTTTTCTCGGCGAATCAGCTCTGACTCAATAAACGAAGCGGTTGCGAAACTCCAACACGTTCCGGTTCTGTCTTGCGACTTAACATCAGTACAAGCCACGTTGTGTTCGATCGTGAATTCGTATCGAGGTCGTTTCTTTCTCTCTTTTTTCTTGGCGGCCGTTTTGGTTTCGGCTTTCGCATCTGCCTTGGCCATTCTCTCAGCTTCTCGTTTGGCTTCCGCTTGAATGAGGTCCTCCTGAGCGTAACCTGAACTTGAAAAACCGATTACGCCAGAGAGCAATGCGAGCAAGAAAACTTTGGGAACGTTACGCATGGTGAAACCTAAATCAAAAAACGCGAAAGAAATAACCGTAAGCCTGAACTTCAATCATAGCTTAGATCGATACAAAAAAGAGCGCCAAGCCGCCTGCTATTTGTTGCCAATTTCACTCCGAGCCCGCAAATTCCGGCTTGGGACGATCGTTCAGGTTAGTCGTTGGCTTCTGGGGTTTGTTGCTGCCCAGCAAACCATGCTCGCAGGGTCAGAGGAAGCCACCCCCAAGCCGCGAACCACTGGAAAGTGCTGAGCCACAAATAGATTCGGTGAACCCCATAGAATTCGGCTTTGTCGCGGACCATCTTTTTCTCCAAGTCGATCATCGCGTCCATTTTTGGATGCAGCCAAACCAGCCCGACGAGCAAGCCAAAAATCAGAAGCACAACGGCGAGTTGAATTTCACGCCAGGGTCGACGAGAGCGTTTCCAAGCCAGAGATGATTCGGCTAGCATCAAAATCAAACTCAAAAAGCAAACGAGATTCAGCCAATGGGTGACTTGCTGTGTAACAAAGCCTTGCCGTCTAGCCGAGCCAAGAATTTCAGTGCCTACTGGAACGACAAATGAAACATAAAAAGTGAACCCGCCGAACCACAGTGCAAACGTGGCAAGTAAAAGAGTCCGGAAGGCTAACGTTTTCGTCGGGTTGCTCATGCAAATGTTTTACATGAGCAACTGGTAGCTGTCAGTAGGCATGTCGTGCTCTACGAAGCGTAACCGTGCTCATGCTACGCGTGAGCATAGCGCCCAGAGTCTTGTGTGACAAACTATTCATTTCAGCTTTGAAGAACCACTAAAGCTCAAATTGGAAGGTCTGACTAACCAGACGCCAGATTCTTTGGCCGACGGTCTGTGAACCGGTGCGGATTTTTGCCACCCCAGTACTGCCTGGCAAAATCAAACTTTCGGGATTAGCAAGCGGTACGTTGACCATGTACTTCGTGCTTTGTGGAACGTCTTCACCTGACTTGTTACGCGTCGTTACGATGTCTCCGCCATACTGGCTGGAAATTGACTTGGGTGTTGACTTCATTTCTGTGGGTGAAATTTGTTCGGTCACGGACTCAAACACTTTTAACGGAACTTGCCGCACCAGCAACTCGACTGGCTGATCAGTTCGTACAAACTCAATATCCGATTGGTCGATCGCAAGCACAGCTTCGAGTTTTGTCATGTCTTCCACGACCTGCCCGACAAAAGTGCTTTGCTCCAAATACGCACCAATGTTCCGTTGCTCAAGCGGCGTGCCATCCCACTTACTCAACGTTGCCAGATCTTTCGATTGAGCTTCGACGATCGAAGGAGCCAAAAAGTAGCCGGCGACCGGAGCGCAAACAATCAGTCGCTCGCGATCAAGCTGACGTTTGGTTAACAAATCCATGGCCGATTGGACAGCAACCCAGGCTTCTTCTTTTCTATCGTTTCGCTCCAGCGTTCCAACTTTTTTGATATTTTCAAAACGCACTTGAGCCATGTTCAATTCGGTTTGGTAACTGGCCAGTTGAACGCGCAACCGCTGGCTGCTCAAACTGATAATCGGTTGGTCTTCGTGAACCATCTGGTTCGGCTGAACGTGAATTTCAGATAGAGTTCCCGGAACGTCAACGAATAAGTTGTGAGCCTTTGCGGCAGTCACGTAAAAACTGCAGTAAACGTAATGTGGGATTGGGATCAACAAAATTGCCCCCAACAAAAAAGCCATCACGATCGCCGAGATTGTCGCACGAATCGGTTTCACAGTACCGAACCTCCCTGGAACAGAAAAGAATTTGTAAAGCTTGACCAAGGGGATTCCCAGCAAGCCATAGATCGCAGTCAGCGCGATCATTTGACCGATGATTTTGAAACCATACGGCTCCAAGGCACGATAAACGAACCAAAAAATCGAAAACGTAATCAGCCAGCGGTAGCTTGCCGCCGCAACGCTGTAGAGTCCAAACAGCCACTGATTCCTGGACGGCAAGAACGGATCTGGTTTGGCTTCGATTCCCAACAACAACGCTCCACAAGTCCGCTGCAGAATCGAAGTCGCTTTGGATCTCAAGTTCGGGATCTCCAGCAAGTCGGCAAGGATGTAGTAGCCGTCGTAGCGAAGCAATGGGTTTGCATTGAACAACAACGTACTAACGGACGAAACAAAAATCAGGTTCAGCGCCAAGTGGTTGACCATTCCCGGTGTACTAAACCACCAGACAAAAACGGCAATCGAAGCCAACACAAGCTCGACGTACATTCCCGCCGCAGCGATGAAAGCCCGTTTCCATTTACTGTTAAGCAACCACGAGTCGCTCACGTTGGCGTACAAGCACGGCGTTAACACCAGCAGCATTACGCCCATCTCATGGCACTGGCCACCAAATTTTTTACAAGCCAATCCATGTCCGAATTCGTGAAAGATTTTTGTGATCGCCATCACGAGGGCCAGCCAGATCCAATTTTTGGCTGCAAAGAATTCGTCAAATGCCGGAAGCTTATTTTGAAAAGCTTCAAACTGCGTAATCAACAACGCAGCGGCACTGATGCCCAACAACAGCACGACGATAAACGCGGGCCAAGTAAAAAACCAACCCACATAGCGGTTCATGACCGTCAGTAGTTGGTCGGGATCAAAACCCTTGTAGCGAATCGAGAGGATGTTAGTCAGCGATTGGCGGCGTTCTGCCTTTCGCGTTTTTTCACCGCGTTGGAGCAATTCGACGCCTTGATTGGGAGCATCGGAAACCAACAACGAGCTTCGATAAAGCATCCCGGCAAACTGATACAGCTCTTGCATCGTGATTTTTTGCGGCGCGAAACGGTAATCAAACCGCCTTTTAATCTGATCAGGGCTCGACCGCCCATCGAGCATTTCCAATAACGCGTATTCTTCTTCCTCGAATCGATAGTACTTCAAGGAAATGGGATCCTTGACTACCCAATAGTCACGTCCCTGGTAGCTTTGTTGTTGAATAATCAAATCCGGACGGCAGTGTAGGCGCAGTGGTCGACCAGAACTCGACGTCATCGCCGAAGTGTTGGTGAGACTTTGGGATTTAGACTCCGTCGCCATTCAATTCCTTTTGAAGCACGCCGTGTTTTTCAACTGATCGAAATGCGAATGAACTTGATGTTCATAAACGGTTCACCACAAATTCAAAAAGCCAAAATCAATACGACCAAGGTATCAATTCCGGCTTTTGAATCGGTGAAGTTTTATCAACGCTTGATTTTATTTAACGTGAGTGTGTTGCGTTTCGAAACCGCTGTCGTCCAACCACTTTTGCCACGCGTGTGCACTATCTTCTGATTGAAGTTCGACCGTCAACCACTGTGGACAACTAAACGTTGCGTCCATGTGGTCTCCGTGTTGGTTGGTGGTCACTTCGCAGCCAATCAGCTTTAGCGTGTTGACAATCTGAGCGGCTTGCACAGGATCGTGTAGGTGAGCCGATTTGGCTTCAGTCAAACGAAACTTGACCGTTGGCTTTTTCGTGTTTGCTGACGGGTTGAGGACTACCGTTTCCATGCCTTTGCCGACGCACCACGTTGACCATTGATTGACCAATTGATCCGTTGTGACTTTGATCGCTTTCCACTCAGGGCAACGATATTTTACGTCAATGTGGTTGTCATGATTTTCGGAAATGACTTCGCAACCGATCTTTTTCAAGGTCGCGATTTCAGTTTGAGCGTTTGCTTCGGAATTGGAATGAATGGTCTTCCATTCAGTCGCGCGAAAACCAATTTTCTTGACCTGAGCTGCAGCCGGTTGGGCAACCAATTGCGAGGTGCCTTGCTGCGTCGTTTGTTGATTGGTTGCCGGTTGATTACTTCGGTTACTTGACTGGGCGTTCGTTTGAGTCAGCCATCCAAAAGCAGAAACGGAGGCAATCACCAAAACGGTTACTATATATTTCATCGTAAGACTTCCTTGTGTGTGGTCCATTCAACCGGATGAATAGAAAATTCAGCAACTTGCGACAACCCAGCTTTTGCATTGTGAGCAAAAAATCAAAACAACTAAGGCATCTAGTTGCTAGCGTTCGCCAATCAGTGGCAATTCCAATTACCTATCAATTCGAAGCATCAAATTCCAATATTGAGTGCCGCCACCAGATTGCCTACTATCCACCCCCAATCGCCCCCATCTGGCAGCTTGCATGCAATCAACCCAACAAAATCTCGTATCCGTCATCGTTCCGATTTACAACGAATTGGACAACGTTCGTCCGATGGTTTGCGAGATGCTGGACGTCATGAATCGACAAGGGCGTCCTTTCGAATTGGTATTAGTCGACGATGGAAGCCAAGACGGCACAGTGGATCGGCTGATGTCGGTCGCCAACGAGAACGAGCAAATAAAGCTTGTCCTCTTGCGAAGAAACTTTGGCCAAACCGCCGCCATGCACGCGGGCATTCAAAATGCCAACGGTGATTACCTCGTCACAATCGACGGGGACATGCAAAACGATCCCGCCGACATCCCTATGATGCTGGACAAACTTGATGAAGGCTACGACCTCGTTCACGGCTGGCGAAAAGATCGCAAAGACAAATTGATGAGCCGAAAAATTCCATCGCTGATTGCCAACCGCGTGATCTCGATGGTGACGGACTTTCCCATTCACGATTTAGGCTGCACACTCAAAGCGATGCGTCGCGAGATTGCACAGCAGATCGAACTCTACGGCGAGATGCATCGTTTCATTCCGATTTTGGCTCATCAATTGGGAGCTAAAAGCGTCGAAGTGGTCACTAACCATCGTTCACGTCAATTCGGCGAAACGAAGTACGGCATCGGCCGCACGTTCCGCGTCGTGCTGGATTTGATCACAGTCAAATATGTTTTGAAGTACTTTGCCAGCCCGATGAAGTTGTTTGGCAAACTCGGTCTATGGGTTGGTTTGAGTGGCTGCGTGGCAACGATGGCTGCCATCGCGATGAAGCTTGTTTACGCCACCGACATGACGGGCAATCCACTATTGCTATTAGGAATCCTGGCCACGATCTTAAGCGTTCAGTTTTTCAGCCTTGGTTTGATCGGCGAAGTTTGTGCGCGAATTTATTACTCGAACGAACACCGCACGAATTACCAAGTTCGCGAATTCGTTAACTTCGAAGAACCCACCATCATAAAAATGCCACGCCGAGCGGCGTAAGCGCGAGACAACCTCGAAAGTCTATGGCCAAGGCATTGCTGGTCACATTTCCGGCCGGGCACTTCACTCCGTTTTCCCGACCTGAACGCAAACCAACTCTCCACTTCCTGCTCCACGACCGGCATTGGATCGGGCGTAAAGCAATCCATTGTCCAAGGCAGGCAGTGAGCGAGCACCTTTGTCAAACAATCTTGTAGTGAACAGTTGCTTGTACTTCTTTTCGTTGGCTTCAACCACTCGCAATCCGCCTTTACAATCCAAGTGCAATATTTTGTCGTTGACCAAAATCGAATGGCCAACCGGCACACCGGCTTTTGCCCAAAGCACTTTTCCTGAACCTGGATCAACACACCGATACGAACCGTTACCAACGTCTTCTCGCCCGGCGGTACCAAACAATTTTTCACCAAACACAACGGGCGTTGAATATTGGCTGGAGAAGGAATCGTCATTCTCCCATTTAATCTTTGCTGACCCAGAATTGGCGTCGATCCATTTTGCACCGACTCCATAGGCTGAATTGATAAATAAGTGGCTTCCGATTCGGACTGGCATCGCGCCGTTGACCGTTGGGCCCGATTGCCCGAAACGCGTTTCGAAAAGGACTTTTCCGTCGTCGGGCGATAAAGCAATCAAATGCAATCGTGTAACGAACACCGCAGCTTTTTTGTCACCGATCGTCATTTCGATTGGAGACGAGTAACTGGCACGGCCTTCAAACGACTTCCAAAGCTCATCTCCTGTCTTCAAATCAAACGCCACGACCGCCGCGTCCCGCCCGCCGACGTTAAGCAAAAGTTTGTCGTCGATTACGATTGGACTGGAACCGGAACCAAAATATCCAGCTGGGCTTTTGTAAATCTCAAGCACATTTTTCTTCCATTGGATTGCTCCGTCTGAATGGTTCAAACAATACAAATTTCCCGCTGAGCCAAAAAAGTAAACGGATTCTCCATGAACCAGCGGAGTTGCTTTGGGGCCAACGTCACCGTCAGGGCCAGCGGATCGCGTGCCGGCAGGAAGCTTTTGATTCCAAATCAGTTTTCCCGTTTTCGCATCGAGTGCTTCCGCCAAGTTGCTTTTTGCCGGCCGATGAAAAATGATGACCTTGCCACCGCTCACAACCGGACCCGCGTTGCCTTGTCCAACGGGATGCGACCAAAGTTGTTTTAAATCTTTGGGAAACTCACTAAGAAGTACTTCGCCTTCGGCAACTCCATTTCGGTTGGGGCCATTGATCTGTGGCCAATCCAAACCAACTGCAGTTTGCCCGATACTCGCGAGCAACGTTGCAACCATTGCAACGATTGCCACTCTGACGAATCTTTGAATGCGAACTAATCGATTGCCAAGACAAACTTGCTGATGTGGCTTTTGCTGCGTTGGTAATTTGAAGCTCATTGTGAATTCCTGTTTTTGGATTTTCGTCAATCCTATGCAGCTGACAGATGAAAGCGGATATCCCGCCCACATTGCTTTTTTCCCGTCGGTGCTTGATGGTTAACTCTTTCCAAGCCGCCGAACAAAGTCAACTCGTAGACTTAAAATTCGCGGCAAGGTAAACTACTACACGTTGCGGAGTAAAGCGTTCTCCTCCAGTTCACGAGCAACATTGCTCGCGCGACATTATTATCAGTTAGTGATTTTGAACTAACGAATATCACAACGAAACCATTAGCGCGAAAATCCTCACAGAATTTTTCAATTCCAAAGGATTCTCCCATCCATTTTGAAAGTCACCGTGCGTCGTTGGTTTACCATCCTGTTCCGCAGCCGCCCCTTTCGCGGATCCAATCCACAGTGGTGGGCGGGAGTCGCGGAAGCTGTCTTTGCCGCCGCATTGTTCCTGGCTGGAATCGTCCTGTTGGTCGTCAGCCTAACATTGGCCGTCCTCTACTCAACTCCGCGAGGTCTCTACATCTCGCTGAATATTTTCGTTTTACAAATCACGTTATCTGCAGCGTTGGTTGGGATCGGGACTTACTGGATTGCCAGATTGCTTTGGCGAGTCGGCGTATCGGCCGAACGCAGAGGAGCCATCGCAACCCGCGCAAATGAACTTGAGTTGCTCAATGAACTGCGCCGAAACCGTGAAGACCTTCCGACGGTACCGCGGGATCATCTTCCACCCAAAGCCGGATCGGTGCTGCCGTTTGGATTGACGCCCTCGCCACGCAACGTTTGGGGATTGTTTACATCAGCTTCATTTACAATCGTGCTGGTTATTTTGGCAACGATCCTCAGCCTGATTGTGGCCAAAGCGTTTGGTGCCAACACCGACGTTTGGCTTCCCAATCAAATTGAACGCAGCCCCAATCGGCCATGGTTTGCAGCTTTGTTGTTGCCACCCATTTGTTTGGCTGCCGTTTGGGCGATATACCTGTTCTTTCGGCAATTGATTAAGCTTACGGGTATCGGGCCAACTTCGATCGAAGTTTCAAAATACCCCATGCGACCTGGCGACGGTTATCAAATTTCCCTCTCCCAAGCAGGCAGAGTCCGGTTAAAATTGCTTGACGTCACTTTGGTTTGCGAAGAACAAGCGACCTTCAACCAAGGCACCGACATCCGAACGGAAACCAGAGTCGTCTATCGCGATAAACTGTTTCGGCACCGCGGAATTCCGCTCAAACCTGGCGAACCATTTCAAACCAAGTTTGAAATGAATATCCCGCCCAACTCAATGCACTCCTTCAAGTCACAAAACAATCGAGTCCAATGGAAAATCGTCGTAACAGGACAAGCGAAAAATTGGCCTCGGCTAAGGCGGAGTTTCCCCGTCTCAGTTCATCCCGTCGCGCCGCTCGAAACGCGACCGATGGCAACGACGTAGAAGAAGCGAAAATCGAACCGAACATCGAAATCAATTTTGAAAAAAATCGAACGGTATACTTACCCGGCGATTTTTTGATTTGCGAATACATGGTTGAACTTCCGCGCAATTTCGAAGTTAGCGAACTGAATGCAATTGAGACTTCGGTCATTTTTGTCACCGAAGGAAAGGGCGAAGAAGACATCGGGGTGCATTTTTTCGAACGCCGCCAACAACGATCGCTGACGGGTGACACTTTCAAGCAAACCCAACGATTAAGCACTGTGCTCCCAGCAAGTCCACTTACCTACGATGGCGAGATTTTAAACATCCACTGGTGCGTTCGTGTCCGACTGTTTCTTGAAGACGGCCACCAAGTGACACAAGACAAGTTATTCCGTTTGGGAACGGTGGAAAGATTCGAAACACCAAAAGCAGAGACCCAAGATGGCGACGCTTAACCAAAGCCGTGTCAGCACGACTGAAACAACAAGTAGGATGTCTGAAACGACGAATCCATTTTCGACCTGTTTTACACGCCCCGACGCCGTCTCGTATTTGTTCAGTTCAACAGACGTCGACTCGTCTAAGTGGTATTCATCTCAGCGGTACTCAACAAAACGATCTTCGCTGGAGCAAAACTTGCACTCGTTGGGCAAAGATTCGTCACAGCCTGACTCCACGCCCCTTGGTCCATGTCCGTTGACTGAGATTTCTAACGCCTTTTGCCAATCTGGGTTTATCGGTCAGATCGTCGGCCCGCACGGATCTGGTAAAACGACTTTGACACACGCGATGCAAAGAGAGCTCCGCGGAACCTTCGACGTTGTCCGCCGGTTAACCGTTCGCAACCAATCTGTTGGCAACCATCTCGGAATCAGTTCGATCCAAACCGTGGTCGAAACCACACATTCCTCGGGTAGCATGCTGTTGATCATCGATGGAGTGGAGCGGCTTTCGTTGCTCCAACGGATGATGCTTGTTGGCTATTGCAAAAAATCACAATCAAAGCCATACCCAATCGGTTTGTTGATCACGACCCATCGTAAACTTGTCGGCGTGCCGGTTTTGTTCAAAACCATTCCAAGTTTGGAATTACTAAAACAGATCGTGCAAAATCTCGCCCCTGATTTTGCTCCCGAGCCAGAGTTGCTGGCGAGTGTTTATGAACAAACCGACGGCAACCTGCGTGAAGCATTGATGAGCCTTTACGACGCATGGCAGTAGGATGGACATTCCTGTCCGTCATTGTCTGGTCGAGTTCCGTTGACACCCTA
>CAYZGP010000006.1:86744-101218 GCA_964478065.1 uncultured Pirellulaceae bacterium | reverse complement strand
AAGAATTCATCAATCGGCTTATTCACTTGCCTATTCGAATGGCCTACTAGAAAGTTTCATCTCGCGTGATGGCAACATCCGCACTAGCAACTCCGGTTTTGGCACTACCACAGCCACCTAGAGCCCCCAGTCTGGCGCTGGTTGACAGCTGATCCAACAAATTCGGATTATCGGCAAATTCTTCTAAACTTACCCAGCCCTTAAAGTCGATCGTAATTGGGACGCCGTAGTCTTTAAGTAACAGGGTAGGAAATCGATGCTAGCTCTTAAATCAAAACTCACACTGACTTTCTTGTTAGTAGGAACCATCATTTTAACGGGTTCCGCATTTGGTCAGCAGACGCCTTCGCAGCGGTACCAACCTGTGCGAACCAGCGACCTTCAAAACCTGGCTGTTCAACAGCGGTTTCAACAGGCTCGGCCGAACATGCATGTTCCGCCGCAGCAAATGCAGAAACTAACCCCAGCGTTAGGTGCTGCAAATAGTCAAAAACAAAATAGTTACTCAGGTGTTAGGCACCAATTTGGTGATACACCTGCTTCCAGTCGTGCCAACACGCCGATCCATCGTGGGCACATTCAACAGACCAGTTACCAATCTGACGCCAACCAAAACGGTGAGCCTGTCGTGCCGGCAATTCTTACTGGAGGACTGCCAACCGTGCCGTCAAAACCAGTGCAAACACGGCCCGAAACACTGCCTCAACCACCATTGAGTGCTCCACAATTCCAACCGCCAAAATCTTACGCACCTGTTGTGGACGAAAGCACAGGCAATTCAATACAGAAATACGAAGCAGCAATGAGCCAAACTCGGGCTCGTGGACCACGCATCGCACCAAGCGAACTTGCAACACAGCAAGACGGATTGAACGAGCAAATGGCTGAGCTTCGACGACGAGCAGAAGCAAAGGCGAAAGCCGAAGCCGATAAGCTTGCCGCTGAACTCGCTGCCGAGCAACAGGAAATCGAACGACTTGCCAATGAGCAAGAAGAAGCCAACCGAATTGCTGCCGAGCGATTGGCAGCCGCGAAACTACAAGCAGAGCAAATGGCTGCCGAACAAGCCGCCGCTGAACAAGCCGCTGCTGAGTTGGCTCAAAAACAAGAAGCCCAACGCCTGGAAGCTGAGCGTTTAGAAACCGAACGTCAACAAGCACAACAGCTTGCCGCCGCCAGAGAGGAAGCAGAACGCTTGGCCGCGATGGAAGCCGCCAAAGAAGTTTCAGCCAATGATTTCATCGGACAAATCACAGGTCAGTCGAATGCCTCAACTAAAACCCATGGCGCTTACTCGGCCCAGCGTTTGGTTGCCAAGGAAAACACTGGCGAGCGATTGGCTTCGATGCCAACCGCAATACAGATGACATCTGATCGTCAATCACTTGCAAGCCAATTTGTTCGTGACTCACAAGTGCGACCTGTTTCTTCGCAACAAGACGCACCTGCTGCGACACTTAAACTTTCGGCTCCAGCGATTCAAGTAGAAACTTACGGACCTGAAACCGTTGGCGTCAACAAGCCAGCCAATTATCAAGTCATCGTTCGCAATACAAGCAACTCAAACGCCGAACGAATCCTGGTTGGCATCAACATGCCGACGTGGGTCGACATCGCAAACGTAAACCTTACTAGCGGTGGCAAAGAAGTAACCGACGGACAGAACCAGGCTCGATTGGTTTGGAGCATTGATCAGATTCCTGCCAACGGATCCCAGACAATCACAATCACTGCCGTACCACGCAAAGCAGAAATGTTCGATGTCGGTGTCGAGTGGACTTTGGTTCCTCGCGTTGGCAAAACGAACATCACTGTGACTGAGCCACGTTTGGAAATGAGCATCTCAGGTCCAAAAGAAGTCCTGTTTGGCGAGTCAGCCATGTACCATGTCACGCTTCGCAATCCTGGAACGGGAACAGCAGAGAAAGTCTTTGTGATGCTTCCTGAAGCTTTGGGTGGCGAGCGTCAAGCACTTGATCCAATTCCTGCTGGTCAAGACATCAGTTTTCAAGTTGAATTGCTGGCTCGCACAGCAGGCGATTTAAACTTGAGTGCCACTGCAGTTGCTGATGGCGGACTAAAAGTCAGTGCAGATCGTAGCTTGACCGTTCGCCGAGCCAATCTTGAGGTGGGCCTTGAAGGACCTGGCCTTAAGTACTCAGGCAGCCCAGCCCAGTACACCGTCACAATCAAGAACTCGGGTGACGCAACCGCGCACGAACTCGTAACAGCCGTCGCACTTCCTACTGGCGTCAAATACCTTGGTGGTGTTGATTCAGTCAAGTTGATTGAAGGCGGAATTCGATGGGGCGTTGGATCGCTTGATCCTGGCCAAACTCGAACTTTCAAAATCAACTGCCTGCTAAACACCTCGGGTGATCTTCAACTCGAAGTCGGTGCCCGCGGTAAAGGCGATCTTGCTGCTTCAAGTGCATGTTTGACTACCGTTGAAACGGTTGCCGACCTTGTGTTGACAGTCGCTGATCCAAAAGGCCCGCTTCCAACTGGCGAGCAAGTGCCTTACGAAATCAAAGTCATCAACCGCGGAACGAAATCGGCCCAAGGCGTCAACTTGGTGATGCAATTCTCTGAGGGAATTGAGCCTACAAAGGCTGAAGGACTTCAGCACCGTATCGTATCGGGACAGGGGCAAGTCTTGTTCTCGCCTATCCCGAAGATTGATCCTGGCCAAGAGATGCGATTCAAGATCACTGCCGAAGCTTCTAAAAGCGGAACGCACATTTTCCGTGCTCAATTGACTTGCCAAGATTCGGATGCTCGCGAAATCGCAGAAGGAACCACTCGGTTCTTCGGTGAAACAATCGAGAGTTCGACCTCAGCACCCGCTGTGAACACGACCCCGACAACCGATACAACGACAGCCAATTCATCTGGCTTTGGTTCAAACGATTTCAATGGCTTTAAGCGATAGTCGTTTAAGCGATTACAGAAAACAGAATCGTCTTGGACAACAAGACGATTAAGAAACACCTTTGACAGTCAACTTTGACTTGCCGCAAGCCTACTCAGGCTTGCGGCTTTTTTTGTTTCGTGATCGCCACTGCGTCCCTTTGTCTAAAGCAGTTCCTTCCAGGTGACAGGCAAAGAGTGATTTGAAAAAATCGCCCTTCCGTCCAGTGACTCCATCCGATCTGGAACATAAACTGAGTCCATCTGAATTTCCGAGCGCAATGGAACCCCAACGCGTTAGCGCAGGAATCGAAAAACCATTCAGTTCACCCAACCCCAGGAGCCAACTTATATGATTCTAAAACTAGCAATCGGTTTTCTTGTTTTGTTTTCGTTTGCAGTGGTAACCCAGGAAAAAGATGCCTTTCACAAAGGCACTGTGATTCCAGCGTTTGGCAAAGTCGCTTCCGTGGATTCAGACATGAAACTGGATTCCAAGTCAGAATTGAAACTATGCTTTGATGTCGCAGAAAAAGCAGCCCGATCTATCAATCAGACTTTCGACAGCGCAGCCAGGTTCATTAATCTGAACGTAGAAAGTGGAGCCGACGCTAATAACATTTCGGTTGCGATTGTGATTCATGGGTCCGCTGCAATTGACGTAACCAAACCTGATTTTTACGCCAATGCAAACGACGGAAAAACCAACCCAAACGTGGATGTGATTGCGGAACTGCAAAAGAATCGCACAACGATTTACTTGTGCGGACAAACTGCTGCTTGGCGCGGAATCAAAAAAGACGATCTGCTTCCGGGCGTAAAGATGGCTCCGTCGGCAATGACTGCCCACGCGATATTACAGCAAGACGGTTTTGCGCTTTGCCCTTTTTAATTAAGCATTAAACCACAAGCATTTACCTAGGCGCAAGTTCGCGAGCGCAGTACACCTGAACTGTGATTCACTCAAGCGAACAAAGGCAATCAAAAATCCCTCAATCGTTAGAAAGCAGGTTTCGAATGATTGGAATATTCGGCACAGGAACGATCCCTGAACGTCGTTTCAAAAAACCGTGAGCCGCAGCTCCACTCAAACCTGTGAAAATCGAAATCGCATAAAAGACCAACGTGATTACGCAAAATTCTTCTGGGCTGCCGGGGGCACTTGCCAACGTAAACGGCAAGATCAACAACGGAATGATTCCTGTTATTGCGAACGGACGAATCCAGCCACGTCCATAGAATATTGAACAAGTTAAAAACACAGCCGCACAAAACCCAATTCCCATTAGAACGAAGAACCCCAAAACCGGCGCCACAATCATCGCCAATATCGTCGCAGCCAAAGTCATTCCGATCAGCATCGATCGAACACTGAATTGCCAACGCTTGGCGCTTGAGAGTGGTTTGATCGGTTGGAAAGTCGCTTGTTCGAATTGGGAATCAACGCCAGCCGCAGCGTAGCCTTGTGGATCATTCATGACAGCCTCGTAACCAAATGGGATATGCGATAATGCGAATAGCCAGACAGATCGGTTTCGCGAGTGGCTGCGTTTTGCAGCTTCGTTTCGCGCTATCCTACTGCCGCTAAAAAAGTCCGATTGTTACTCTTCGCGATAAGAATTCGAATCTTGGTATCCATTTTCAAAAAATCCAGAGTCTTTTTGAACTTGCTCGGGCGACTTTTCTGTCTTAACTCAATTTTCGAGTTGAGAAACATACCAAAAACCAAAAAGCCACCAGTTGTTGAACAACCCCGAACACTGCACCGCAAAACAAGGGTCTGGCGCATACTACAACTGGGTGGGGCATTGTTAAAATAGTCTGCCTGCCAATAAGGAAATCTGCGCTAAGGGTGCCCAATACATCCTTGGATTCTAATAAACATGTAAACAGCGGAATCTTGCCCCAATTAGGGTTTTGCTGTCTTGCTGGCACATCAGGATAGGACAATAATGTTCCGGAACTTGGACCTTTTGGGGTAAATTGTGCGAGCAGTTGTGAGCCAATTTCTTGGCCACCATTCTGCGGAACATCTTCGTGTTCATTTGGGAGAAACGATGAGGTTTGGATTTTGTTTGTCAGCATTTATCGCTGGCTGTTTTATGACAGTATTCATGCGCGCCAACGCCCCAAACAACGCAACGGCAGATGCGGTCAACCAATCTGAATTCATTCTTGCACCGGTTCAAGACAAACCGGCATCAACTCTGATTGAAATGGAAGTAGTTAAACGACCATTCGGCAACACCAAAGATGGTAAACCGGTTGAGCAATATATCTGCAAAAACGCCAATGGCTATGTGCTGGAAATGATCAACTACGGCGCGATCGTGACGGGACTCATGGCTCCTGACAAAGATGGCAAAATCGAAAACATTACGCTTAGCTGCACCGACATGGAAGGCTATGAAGCCTGCACCTCTTATTTCGGCGCGACAGTCGGACGCTATTGCAATCGAATCGCCAAAGGCAAATTCTCGATTGATGGCACCGAGTATACGCTTGCCACCAACAACGGCGAAAACCACTTGCATGGAGGCAAAGTCGGTTTTGATAAACGAATTTGGAAAGCCGAACAGCTATCAAGCGAGGACTCCGTCGGTGTTCGTTTTATGCTTGTTAGTAAAGACGGCGACGAGGGCTACCCTGGCACACTAACAGTCACCGTCGACTACATTCTTAACAACGATAACGAATTGATCGTTGACATCTCGGCGACAACAGACAAAGCAACCCATGTCAATCTGACAAACCACAACTACTGGAATCTCGCCGGGGCCGGTTCAGGCAAAATCCTTGAGCATTCGCTAAAGCTTGAAAGCGACAAATACCTTCCCGTTACGGATGGAATTCCAACGGGTGAATTGGCCGCAGTGGAAGGAACCTTTTTCGATTTCCGCAATGACACCGTGATCGGTAGTCGATTTGATCAAATTAAATCAGACCCGGTTGGCTACGATCACAACTACGTCCTTCGCTCAACTGACGGCTCACTTTCTCTGGCAGCCACGGCAATCAGCCGTAAATCAGGTCGCAAGATGGAAATCCATACCACCCAACCTGGAATCCAGTTTTACACTGGCAATTTTCTTAACGGGCAACCGGGCAGCGGAAGCTTTGATCAGCACAACGCGTTCTGCCTTGAGACACAGCACTTTCCTGACTCGCCCAACCAAGCATCATTCCCATCGACGCTGCTTAAGCCGGGCGAGAAATTTCACCAAAAGACAGTTCACAAATTCAGTATTGCCAAATAAGCGAATAGGCAATCAAGCAATTTTCTCATTACCACCGGCGCAAAATTTCATTGCGAGCTTGGTGCTTTATTCAAAGCGAATATTCCCTGAGCCGTTTTGGCGGCACGGTTTAATAGAAAACCGACGCGTCAGCGAGGAAGCGTGTTTCAACACGAACGTCTAGACGTTCGTGTTCTTTTTGGCTCAACGGCCTAGTTTTCGGGAAATCAAATACCCGAGCAATATCGCACCCACCCAGCCAAACTGCACCAAGTACTTCGCTTTGTGGACTCCGTTTTCCAAAACAAAATTAGAAATCACGATGGCTAAAACCGTGCAAAGAATCACAACGGAAACGACTGTAAATTTTGTTTGAAAACTTTTCCTCTGCCCCCAAAAGAACAAACTTGATGCGGTCGCCCAACAAACAAAGCAAAACACGGCTGCCATCGCGACCCGCAGCGGCTCGTTCGCGACCAGCGAAAGTACGCCAGCGATAAGCGAAACCAATATCAAAATTCCCTTTATTGATACTTGGCCCTTCAAAAACAGTCCTTTTCTCTTCATTTGCATTTTCAAAAGAATTTCAAACAACTTGAATTCACTGGGCCAAATGAGAAAACAAGTCTCGGACACATAGAAAACGTCGTGTTTTAAACGCTTAGTTTAACGGACGAAATAGATTGCGCAAAAAACTACTTCTCTTTCAAAGAACTGAGAAAAAATCCAATTTTTGTCACTGGCAATAATTGGTGCTAACGAACTGTCTCCCAGCAAAAATCAGTGAATCTCACTGCCAAACAAGCTGTTCCAAGAGTGTAGTAGATTCTCGCACTTGGCGTATTCAACCGGAAGAAAACCGCCCTTAAATGAAAACCTTCGAAAGCCTTATTCCCAAACTCAACCGCCAATTTCGATTCTAGACTTGACTTGCTCGGTTCCATATTTTGGAGAATTTGCCGTCATAATCTGCATTGTCGTCAGAACAAGACCTGTATTTGGTTGACCACATTGAACTGCTTATTAAGATAGAGCCGCAACTGGTAAGAGAGGCCCTCTCCCCCTTACCCGTTTCCACGCAATCTCCTAATCCCCCTCGGATTAGTACACCTTGTTACCACTCCAAAGTCTGAGCATTAATTAATGAGTATCGTCATTGTCACCGGTTCAGCGGGATTGATCGGGTCCGAAGCGTCCCGACATTTCGCCAAGCAGGGGCTAACGGTTGTCGGCATCGACAACGATATGCGTCAGGAATTTTTTGGGCAGGAAGCCTCAACGCTTTGGCAGCAAAAGCAGCTTAAGTCTGAACTTGGCAAAAGCTACGTTCATGTCGACGGAGACATTCGCGACGATTCAATGATCGACAAGCTATTTGCCAAGTACGGCAAAGAAATTCAGTTGATTGTCCATACAGCTGCCCAACCTTCACACGACTGGGCCGCACGTGATCCCAAAAAAGACTTCACCGTCAATGCAAATGGCACGCTAAACCTTTTGGAAGCGACTCGTCAGTTTTGTCCCGACGCCGTTTTCATTTTCACTTCGACGAACAAAGTTTACGGTGACACCCCCAACCGACTTCCTTTGGTCGAAAAAGAACTTCGTTGGGAAATCGACCCAGCTCACCAATTCAACAATGGCATCACTGAAGAGATGTCGATCGACAGTTGCATGCACAGCTTATTTGGTGCATCAAAAGTGGCTGCTGACATTTTGGTTCAGGAGTACGGCAAGTACTTCGACATGAAAACAGCTTCCTTCCGCGGTGGGTGCTTGACCGGCCCAAATCATTCCGGCACGCAGCTACATGGCTTCCTGGCCTACTTGATGAAATGCACGATGACCGGCACGCCTTATAAGGTGTTTGGTTACAAAGGGAAACAAGTTCGCGACAACATCCACAGCTACGATTTGATTCAAGCGTTTGATCACTTTTTCAAATCGCCTCGTTGCGGTGAAGTCTACAACATCGGCGGCAGTCGCTTTAGCCATTGCTCAATGTTGGAGGCGATTCAAATCAGCGAAGAGATTTCTGGCCGCAAGCTTGACTACTCTTACGAAGACGACAATCGTATGGGCGACCATATCTGGTACGTCAGTGACGTCAGCAAGTTTCAGGCTCACTACCCAAAGTGGTCTTTGACAAAAGACGTTCGCACAATTCTCACTGAAATTTATCAATTCAATACCAGTCGCTGGGAAGAGGCGCTAGCAAAATGATCGACTTAGGAAAATTCAACTTGATGGGCGTTAACATTAACGCAGTCGATTATGATGCAGCGATCGGTAAGATCATCGACGCATCAAATTCCAAAAAAGCACTTGGCGTATCCGCATTGGCTGTTCACGGCGTTATGACGGGTGTCATGGACGACGAGCATCGGCATCGCCTGAACGATTTGGAATTGATTGTTCCCGACGGGCAACCCGTTCGCTGGGCTTTAAACCTGCTTTACGGCACAAAGCTAAAAGATCGTGTTTATGGTCCCAACTTGATGCTTGGAACATGCGAAGCGGCAGCCGAAAATGGCATCTCCGTTTTCCTGTTTGGTGGAAAGCAAGAGTTGCTGGATGATCTGGAAGCCAACCTGTTGATCAAGTTTCCAACACTCAAAATCGCGGGCAAGCTACCTTCGAAATTCCGCAAGGTTTCGCTTCCTGAAAAGCAAGAGATCATCGAAAAGATCAAGGCAAGCGGAGCGGGCATCACGATGGTTGGACTAGGCTGTCCACGCCAGGAAGTTTGGACTTACGAATTCAAGGACCACCTTCGCATGCCAGTCCTCGCCGTGGGAGCCGCTTTCAATTTCCACGCGGGACAACTTGACCAAGCCCCTGCATTCATGCAACGCGTTGGGCTTGAGTGGCTTTATCGATTTACCAAAGAGCCAAAACGACTCTGGCGTCGTTACATGATTTTAAACCCCTACTACCTGAGTTTGCTGTTCCTACAATGGACCGGCCTCAAGAAGTTCGATCCAGGTTCAACAACCAGCCCTCAACACGAAATCATGTACGGCTAGTTTCAAAGCAACCAAATATAAATATCAAAGCACGGTGCAATTCACCGTGCTTTTTTTTATGACCAATGAACGTTTACAATTGGCGACCAATTGGTCTTGAGTTCAAATCCAATGGTAACGCAGATGCCCAAAACAACAGTTGCAAAGTTTATTGCCAGCCTGCCAGCAGATCGGCGCGAAGGGATCGCAGCGATTCGCAAAACGATTACTGAAAACGCAGATCCTTTGATTGCCGAAGTCATGCAAGGCAACATGATCGCGTATGTGGTTCCTCACAGCGTGTACCCCAACGGCTATCACTGCAACCCCGAGACGCCATTGCCGTTCCTTTCGTTGGCTTCGCAAAAAAACAACTTGGCGGTGTATCTATTCTGCAATTACATCATGCCTGAAGAAGACGCAAAATTCCGTGCGGCCTGGAAAAAGTCTGGCAAGCGATTGGATATGGGCAAGTCCTGTTTGAAAATTAAAAAGATCGAAGACGCTGCCCTCGATGTTTTGGGAAAAACGATCAAACGAATGACGGTCAAGAAATTCGTCAAAAGCTACGAAGCCAACGTACCCGCGGCGGGCAAGAAAAAAGCAACAAAGAAAAAATCGACAAAGGCCGCCAAGAAAAAAGTACCAACCAAGAAGAAGGTAACAAAGAAGAAACGAGCGAAGAAAAAAACAGTTGCTAAAAAGGCATCTTCCAAAACGCGCAAGAAGAAATAAGTAGCGACTCTCGGCAAACGTTTCAAAATCTTGTTTTCACGAGCGTTGAGGAAACGTTCGAACCCAAACTGATTTCAAGCGATCAACATAGGATTCAGTTCGCGGTTTCTTCCACAGCGCCATTTTCCGCTACTACTTTAACAGCAGCACTGTTTTGCGAATTCTCAAACCGGCCGATCCATGCCCAGCCTTGCATGACAAACACAAGTGAAAGGCCCACAACAAACAAATCCCAATCTCGCGAATGAAAAGCAAGCCGATCCAGCATCGCAAAAAACAAGATCAACAGAACGCCGCCCAACGTCACCACTGAGATCCAATATGACTTTTGCAATTCGGCGGGCAGCGGTTGAACGCGAAAGTAAAACGCCAACAAAGGCCCTAAGATCGCGCCGTAGGACATAGAAAACACAACCGCTGGAAGTGCGTCCTTAAAAACGATCGGGACATAAACTATAGAAATAATTCTTGGATCGGAAAAATCAACCCACGCATCTAAAAAATAAACGGCGACCAGATAACTGATCGCAGCTAACCCTCCACCCAACAATCCCAGCAATCTGGCTTTGTTCATCTTTGGGCTCAACAGCACTACGATGAACGAAAAAATCAAAACCAGGCTCAAACCAAACAGTTGTCGGAAAAGCAACAAGTCCGTTTGAAACGCAGCCGCCACCGCAGCGACCCACGTTGTAATCGCCAATAAATCAATCGTTCGAAATTTAAAGCTCGTCATACCTACCAATATATCCAAATCACTTAAGTTTTTGATTAGTGTCGATTAGCGACAATTAGTGTTCTTCTTGTAGCTCGATTCTCCAAATCGAATCTGATGCATTGTGTAGCTCGATTCTCCAAATCGTCTCTCATACTCTACGATACTTGCCAGTTCTCCTGCCTCATAACGACGATTGCAGTTTCAACAGGTTCACTTAAACTGTTTGAGCAACCGCCCCATCAAAGAATCCTCAATCAATTTGATGAAAACAAACTTTAAGAAACGTCGCTCCAACCTAAAACAAAAAGTCAAGTCGCTTGGCGTTTCGGCCATCCTGATTACCAACATCAAAAACGTTGGTTACTTGACTGGGTTCACAGGCAGTGCAGGGTACCTTTTCGTTACACCGAAATCCGAGATTCTGCTAAGCGACAGTCGATACACTTCGCAGCTTCAAGCACAATGTCCGGACTTGACAGTCGACATACGTGACGCCAGCTCAACGATGCTCGATTCCGTTTCCCGAATCGCAAAGGCTTCCAAGTTTTCTTCAATCGCGTTTGAATCCAATTCGATTACCAAATCTCTTTTCGATCAAATTGAATCCGCTGTCGAAAACGTCGACTTGGTTTCGACCTCTAGTGTTGTCGAAGATCTTCGAGCCATCAAAGACAAAACAGAAATTGCGTTGATTCGAAAATCTATCCACGTCAATCAACGAAGCTTTGAAGCGATTCGCGCGCAACTCACTCCCGACCAAACAGAACTTCAGATTGCCCACAATCTGGAACACCAAATGCGAGCTTTCGGCGCGACCGGTTGTGCGTTTGATCCGATTGTAGGTGTCGGCGCGCGATCAGCATTACCCCATGGATATCCGACCAACGCCAAAATCCGAGATGGAGATTTTTTACTGATCGATTGGGGGGCCGAAGTCGACGGTTACTTAAGTGACTTGACGCGAATTTTGGTCACATCTAAAATCCCGCCGAAATTGCGGAAAATTTACAATGTCGTTTTGAAAGCCCAATTGGCGGCCATCAAGAAAATTCGTCCGGGAGTCGCACTTAAAACCGTGGACTCCGCTGCTCGAAAGACGATTGAGAAAGCCGGATTTGGAGACAAATTCGGCCATGGGCTGGGCCACAGTTTTGGGCTTGAGATCCATGAGCAACCGTTTATGTCGCCAATCCATCAGGGCACGCTGGAGGCTGGCATGGTCATCACTGTCGAACCGGGGATCTACTTGCCCGAATTCGGCGGCGTACGAATTGAGGACGATATCCTCGTAACGCCTGACGGATGCGAAGTTCTTAGCAATTTACCCAAACAGATCGAAGAATGTACCGTGGACCTTGGTGGATAGTTGAAGCTACAATCTACGTTTCGATTTTGATCAATTTGTGGCTGGTGACTTTATCGACGTTTCACTCGTCGTTACAAACAACCACCAATCAATTTGTAATTCACAAACTAATAATTCCAGACGACTTCGGCCAATTGAGCTGAGGCAACTGTGGAGAAAATAATGGCGAAAGACAAACAAGAATCCGTTTTCGAAGTTTCAAAAATTCGAGAACTGATCGAGTTAATGCAAGATCACGAACTTAGCGAAGTTGACCTGCGTCAATCCGACCAGCGAATCCGACTTCGTAAGGGCCACGATCAACCGGTAGCCTACGCACCAGCACCAATGGCCGCTGCCCCAGCAGCTTCCGCGCCGGCAGCCGGCGCCGCAGGAGCTGCTGCTCCAGCCGAAGATCCAAACATGACGTTTATTGAAAGCCCGACCATCGGAACTTTCTATTCAAAACCAAAACCGGACGCGCCAGACTTTGTCAAAGTCGGTGACATCGTCACGCCTGACACGATCGTCTGTATCGTTGAAGCCATGAAAATGTTCAACGAAATTCCAGCCGGCATCTCAGGAAAAATTGTCGAGTGCCTCGTCAAGAACGAAGAGCCAGTTGATAACAACAAACCGCTTTTCAAAATCCTGAAAAGCTAACAAGCAACATTAAGACTGAATTTCTTTCTGCCAGAAATTCAAACCTTCAAAACCAGCTTTGGCTTGCGGCGCATTGAGAATTTTTACGCGCCAAATTTTTCGTTAAAAAACCAACTCGTTCGCTCAACCTTTCGCCAACTGCGCAAAGTTCAACTATGTATAAACGAATTCTGATCGCCAACCGTGGCGAGATCGCTCTACGAATTATCCGCGCCTGCAAAGAGATGGGCATCGAGACGGTTGCCATTTTCAGTGAAGGTGATCGCGGAAGTGCGTATCTTGAACTAGCCGACGAAGCCTATTGCGTAGGGAACGCGAGATCGAGTGATAGTTACCTGCGAATTGAGCAGATCATTAGCGCCGCCGAAGTCTCCAACGCCGAAGCGATTCATCCTGGCTACGGTTTCATGGCCGAGAACGCGCACTTTAACGAAGTCTGCCGCGATTCCAACATCGACTTTATCGGGCCCACTCCCGATGCGATGCAAATGTTGGGTGACAAAAACCAAGCCCGAGCACTTGCACGAAAAGCCGACGTTCCCGTGGTTCCAGGTAGCGCAGGATTGATCGAAAACGATGACGACGCACTCAAAACCGCACGCGAAATCGGATATCCGGTTCTCGTTAAGGCTACCGCCGGTGGTGGTGGAAAAGGTATGCGAGTGGCGGCGACCGAAGAAGACCTGCTTTCCTCACTTGAACAAGCGGCCCAAGAAGCCAAAGCCGCGTTTGGTAATGGTGGCGTTTACCTCGAAAAATTCGTCGAACTTCCACGACACGTTGAAGTCCAAGTCATCGCCGACATGCACGGAAACGTGGTTCACCTCTGGGAACGCGATTGCTCGACTCAGCGACGCCACCAAAAACTGATCGAAGAAAGCCCCGCACCGACGCTGCCTCCTGAGGTTCGTAAGGAAATTTGTGACGCTGCTGTTCGCATGATCAAAAACGCGAATTATTACAACGCGGCGACGGTTGAGTTCATCGTCGACAAAAACAATGATTTCTATTTTATCGAAGTCAACGCACGGATTCAGGTCGAGCACCCAGTAACCGAGATGGTTACTGGTATTGATTTGATTCAGCAACAGATCCGCGTCGCCGCCGGTGAAAAACTGTCTTTCACTCAAGACGAAATTGAATGCAAAGGCGTCTCAATCGAATGCCGAATCAACGCCGAAGATCCTGCCAATAACTTTGCACCTTCGCCCGGATTGATCGAAAGCATTTGCATGCCTGGCGGATTGGGCGTCCGTTTCGACACCCATGTCCATGCCGGCTACACCGTTCCGCCCCATTACGATTCGATGGTCGGAAAACTGATCGTCCACCAACCAACACGAAAGCAAGCCATCGCTTGTATGATTCGTTGCCTGGATGAACTTCGAATCAAAGGCATCAAGACAACGGTTCCGTTTCAAAAAACCGTTTTGCAACACCAGGACTTCGTCGATGGCAAAGTCGACACCAAATGGGTTGAACGCAACCTGTAGTTTGTTGCTTGAGGGCAGCGCGTTTGCCGGTGGCCGATCGTGGTAACTTCGCACGTTGGACATTCCTGTCCGACAGAATGAGCGATTTGTTTGTGGAATGAACATCTTCGTGTTCGACTTCTTAATAACACAACCGGCTGAGCAAGTTTTTCGTCGGCGATTGAACTAGCCGCAAACTCAACCCAATCAGAAGACTCAACCTCTCTCAGTTTGGACGTTTCTGTTCACACAAAAGCAAAGCGGATGATTGCTCCCCAAAACGATTTTAAGGGTGGCAGTTTCGGGCAGCCAATGTTGCCGTTTCCAACGTGCTTTTAATCGAATAAACTTGGCACTCTACAGATCAATCAGCCGTGCAAAGCGATGCTC
>CAYZGP010000006.1:77557-86644 GCA_964478065.1 uncultured Pirellulaceae bacterium | reverse complement strand
TATTCTTCGCTGGTCGACTTTGACCCATCAAAGCCGTTGGAAGAAGGATCCGACTATATCCTTTTGACTCACAAGGTCCTTGGTCGCACGCGAAACTCTCAGGGCATTATGATTGGCACTGCCCGTTCCAACCCTGGAAGGCACATTGGCGGTCCTGAAGATTTGCTTGATCCAGAAAAAACGGCGCCTATGCAACGCGTCTGCGCAGCACTTCATTCGATTGGGATTGATGCCTTGATTTCAATTGGTGGCGATGACACGCTCAAGACTGCCAACAAGTTCAAACTTTACCAGGAGAAGACCAACGCCAGCGACATTATTCCAGTAGTTCATTTGCCCAAAACGATCGACAACGATTACAACGGCATCGATTTTACTTTTGGTTTCTTCACAGCGGTTGACTTTCTTGCAACCGAAATTCGTAACTTGATCTACGACGCCGAAGCAACGCGTTCGTATTTTTTGACTGAGACGATGGGCCGCAGTGCAGGTTGGCTGTCCTACGGTGCCGCAATCGCAGGTGAAGCCAGCCTCGTTATCAGTGTCGAAGACGTGATGGCTGGCTATCTCGTTGATGAAGAATTCACTAACGAAGCGGGCGAAACAAAAACGCGAAAGTGCATGGACATGGACCGCGTTTCAGAACGTGTTGTCAAAACAATGCTCGCCCGTGAAGCAGAAGGCAAGCAGTACGGCGTGATCGTTGTGGCCGAAGGATTGGCCGAATACCTTCCTTTCAGTTATGTCGAAGGGGTGACACGCGACGACCATGGCCACATCAAAATCTCCGAAGTCAGTTTGTACGCGATTCTGTCCAATGCGGTTGCGAAAAAGTACACCGAAAAAACGGGAGCCAGTCGAGCGGTTAAAGGTTTGCAGCTTGGTTACGAATCACGTTGTGCCAAACCACACGCGTTTGACGCGATGCTTGGGAGTCAGCTTGGTGTAGGCGCTTTCCGTGCGTTGGCGGAACAGAAATTGAACGGAGTCATGGTCAGTGTCAGCGGACAGTTAGATCTCCATTACGAGCCATTCGAAAACTTGGTTGACCCGGAAACATTAGTTACCGTTGTTCGCTACATTGATCCTGATAGTGACTTTCACCGCTTGGCACGATTCCTGGAAACGCATGTAAATGACTGATTCGGTATCAATCGGCACACCCATCGCGAATCAATCGCTATAAATATCAACCAGGAACAAAACCGCTTCCCCCCTGCCAACGTTCTCAATCGAATGGGCAACGTCAGCGATGTATTGAGCACTGTCGCCTTTCTTCAACTCAACCGTTTCGCCAGCGGACGTAACCTGAACAGCACCTGACCGAACGGTTAGAAATTCACGCGTACCGGAAAAGTGAGCGGCGCTGTCGAGCTTCTTTTTCGTTTTTAAAGTGACTTCGTAGAACTCAACATCCTTTTCAAGGTTCCGTGGCGAGAGCGTGCGGATCCTACAAACGGCGTCGTCGCGAAAGATTGCGGATTTATCGTCATGACGCACCAAATCAATTTGCCTTTGAGACGACGCGCCATCAACAAGATCCCCCAGCGAAACGCCAAACGCCTGAGCAATTCGAAACGCAACAGCCAGCGTGGGATTGGCCGCGCCGCGTTCGACTTGACTGATCATCGATCGACTAACGCCGCTTAACGAAGCCAACTGTTCCAGCGTCCAGCCTTTGCGTTTACGTAGTTCCTTGACTTGCTCGCAAACGTATTGATTTAGCGGTTCCACATCGACCGCACCGTTGGAGGATGTGGCTTGCTTTTTCTTACTGGCTTTTTTGGCTGCCATAATGTGAATCCAACTTTGCGTTTGATGCTCAGTCTCGGTGCTTTAACTTCGGTGCTTTAAATAAAATTCAATGCTTTAAATTTCGGCGTTTTGAAAATCGGCATCACCCGGTTGCCAAGAATAAGCGGCTTTGGTGCGACTAACAAATGTCCTAACGCTTGTCATGTCGGACGGGCTTGTCTAGGATAATGAACGCAATTCCAGCATACCAGAAACGCAAGCGTTCGCTAATTTAAGTTTTTTAGTTGGGCAAATTTAAAGGTAAGTTCTATGTCAATCACGTTACCAGAAAACATGCCTGCGATTCGCAAATTGCAAAACGCACCCGGGCTTGATTGGTGTGAGGCCGTCGACGTTCCGGAAGTCGGACCGCGAGACGTACTGGTCAAAGTCACCCACGCCGGGATCTGCGGTACCGACCGTCATATTTACGAATGGGACAAATGGAGTCAGGACCGAGTCAAAATTGGAATCACGACCGGGCATGAATTTGTCGGTGAAGTCATCGACACTGGGTCTGCCGTCGATCGGGTTTCGATCGGCCAACGTGTTAGCGGCGAAGGGCATATCGGATGCGGTGTTTGCGAGATGTGCCGAACAGGCAAGGGCCATATCTGTGACAAGGTTGTTATCCTGGGCATCGATTGCAACGGATGTTTCGCTCCATACGTTTCCATTCCAGAAGAGAACTGCTGGCCAGTTAGCCCCGGCATTCCGGACAAAGTCGCCGCGGTTTTTGATCCCTTGGGCAATGCGGTGCACACCGTAATGTCGGCGGGCGTTAGCGGCAAATCCGTTTTGATTACCGGCGTTGGGATCATTGGATTGATGGCGGTAACGGTTGCCAAGGCTGCGGGTGCCGGGAAAATTTTCGTTACCGATATGGACGATCGGCGACTTGCGTTGGCCGAAGAGTTAGGTGCCGAAGGCGCGTTCCGGGCGACAGACGATTGGCCAGACCGTGTCCGCGAGTTGACACATGGACTTGGCCCGCACGTAATGCTGGAAATGAGCGGTAACGCCCAAGCGATTCGTGACGGGCTGGGCGTTTTGCGAGCTGGCGGAACCGCTGCGATGCTGGGAATCCCAAGCGATGAAATCACTTTCGATTTGTCAAAACTGATCATCTTTAAAGGCACAACGCTATTGGGAATCAATGGCCGTCGCATGTTTGAGACTTGGTATCAGATGGAAAATCTCTTACTTTCTGATCGCTTGAATCTTGAGCCGATCATCACGCATGTCATCGAGATGAAAGATTACGAAAAAGGCCTTAAGATGATGCAATCAGGCGAAGCGATCAAAGTCGTAATGAAGATGCCGATCTGATCGTTTCCAATTCACATTGATATACGAAGTCATACTCAAGATTAAAGAGATAAAATGCCCAACTCCCCTTTTGACGCCCGTTGCAAACAATATCTCAACGAATGGACTGAATCAGGCCAGCTTAAACCGTTTTACAATATCACTTCTCCAATGCGTCCGGTCGTTGACATTGAAGGAAAAGGAGAGGTGCTGGTTCTTTGCGCCAATAACTATCTCGGGTTGGCAGATCATCCAGACGTCATCGAAGCCGGAATCCAAGGTCTTCGCGAATACGGGGCAGGCACAGCCTCTGTGCGTTTTATCTGCGGCACGCTTGAATGCCACCGACGTCTTGAGGAAAAGATCGCACAGTTTGTTGGCACAGAAAGCGCGTTGACTTACGTTAGTTGTTGGAATGCAAACGAAGCTTTGTTTCCTACGCTCGTTGGTCCTGAAGACGTGATTCTTTCTGACGAACTCAACCACGCGAGCATTATCGACGGCATGCGTTTGATGTCGAAATCCGTCACCAAGAAAGTTTACAAACACAGTGACCTTGAGCAGTTGGAATCTTTGCTGAAAGAAACTCAATCACACGCGACTCGCTGGGTCGTTACTGACGGAGTTTTCAGCATGGAGGGCGATGTGGCGAAACTTCCAGAGTTGGTTGAGCTTTGCAACAAATACGATGCGTTGCTGGTCGTGGATGATTCACACGGCGTGGGCGTGCTCGGAAAAACAGGCAAAGGGACACATGAACATTTTGATCTAGTCGGTCAAATTGATGTGATCACCGGAACACTGGGCAAGGCCTTGGGTGGTGCGGCTGGCGGATACATTGCGGCTTCGGCCGATGCGATTCAAATTCTGGAACAACGCGGCCGGCCGAGCTTGTTTTCAAATGCGCTTCCCGCAACGGTGGCTTACAGTGCACACAAAGCCATTGAAGTGATTGAAAACGATCCGTCCATCGTGGGTCGACTTCACTCAAACGTGGCGAGCTTTAGAAAAGGATTGGCCGATCTTGGTTTTGATTGTGCTCCTTCACCCACGGCGATCATTCCGATCATGATTGGCGACGAAGCCGAAGCGATCAGGAAATCCAAACAGCTTTTTGATCTGGGTGTAATGGTGATCGGGTTTGGTTTCCCGGTTGTTCCCAAAGGCGAGTCGCGGTTAAGAGTTCAGGTTTCCGCTGCTTTGACTGACGAGCATATCCAACAGGCTATGGACGCATTTGCTAAACTTTAATAGTAAACACAACGTCGAACTCTTACTTGCCAAGACCAAACTTTCTCAAGATGATTCAATATGATTGATCTACGAAGTGACACACTGACCAAGCCTTGCGACGCCATGCGATCCGCAATGATGAATGCGGATGTCAATGACGACGTGATTGATGTCGATCCATCGGTAGCGAAACTTCAGGAAACAATCGCTGAAATGCTTGGTAAAGAAGCCGCGATGTTCATGCCATCGGGCACGATGACCAATCAAGTCGCTGTCCGACTTCACTGCCGGCCAGGCGATGAGTTAATCTGCGAATCAGGTTGTCACATTTACAACTACGAGCAAGGCGGTTACGCACAACTGAGTAACGTCGCAGCCAAAACGATAAAGGGAAAAAACAGCGCGATCCAATTGGATCAGCTTTACAACGCGGTCAATCCAGACAATGAGCATGCGGTGCGCACGCGTTTGATTTGCCTTGAAAACACTCACAACAAAGGTGGCGGAGTCGTTTTGCCCTATGAGGGTGTGGCTGAAATATGCGGCTGGGCTCACGAAAAAGGACTCATCACTCACCTTGATGGGGCTCGACTGTTCAATGCCGTGGTTGCATCAGGAAAGTCCGCCAGCGATTGGGCGCAACATTTTGACACCGTTAGCATCTGTTTCAGCAAAGGACTAGGAGCACCAGTGGGATCCGCTTTGGTTGGAACCAAAGACATGATCTACGACATGCGACGGCATCGAAAATTGTTTGGCGGAGGGATGCGGCAATCTGGATTCCTTGCCGCGGCTGCGCAGTTCGCTCTGGAAAACAACATTGAGCGATTGGCAGACGACCACGCGAACGCGAAACACATTGGCCAATCGGTAGTCGAAACCGAAGGCCTGCATTTAGATCTTTCACGAGTTGAAACCAACATCGTTGTGTTTCGAGTTGATTCAGAAGTTGCCACAGCCGCTGAGTTTTGCGTAGCGGCTGAAGCAGCAGGCGTTTGGATGTTTCCATTTAGCCACGAAGACGTTCGCGCCGTTACACATCTACATATTTCTGAAGCAGATGCGAAACGGGCAGGTGAAATAATCGCGCAAGTGACGGCGGATTTAAAAGCCAAGAAACCTGCTGCGGCTTGATCACTTGCGCATGCTGCTGGCCCACGAAGTTTTTAGCTTTTGGCGCCGAGCAGCTTTCGCGTTTTGCTTGAAACAAACGCTCTTGAGTGTCGGACAGGAATGAATGTCCAACCTACTTCTGCTTCGATGTGCTTGCTGGTCTACGCGGCTTTCGCCATGACTTTTCCGACTACGTGGACATCCATTTGTGGGAACGGAATTGAAATTCCAGCTTTGTCGAGTGCGTTTTTCGCAGCCGCCGTTAGCTCTTCTCGGACACCCCAGTATTGGTTTGGATTGCACCAAACTCGCAACTGCCAATCAACCGAGGATGCGCCTAGCTCCATCAAATAAACTTGTGCAGCCGGAATTTCTGCTTCGCCAGTTACTTCTGCGTATGCAGAACTAACCACCGCCACAGCTCGTTCAAGCGCCGTTCGCGTATGCTCAATGTCGGCCGAATAAGCGGCTCCAACATTGACATCCACCCGCCGCATTTTGTTACGTGAATAGTTTTCCAGCTTGGCACCAAAAATCTCTCCGTTTGGAATGATCAAGTGCCGGTTGTCGAGCGCGTTTAGTCTCGTTGTGAACAAATCAATCTCTTCAACCGTTCCTTCGGTTCCAGCCACAACGATGTAGTCGTCGACCTTGAAAGGACGGAAGATCAGTAACATCACTCCAGCCGCAAAGTTTCCAAGTGTTCCTTGAAGTGCCATGCCGATCGCAAAACCTGCAGCCGCGATAATCACGGCGAATTCTGCCACATCGACTTTAAATATTTTAAGAGCAATCAGGCCGACCATGACCATGATCATATTGCGAATCGCTTTGGTGAGAAACTTACCAAGCGTTGCGTCAACTTTCTTGGTCACCATTCCGCCAATGTAACGGCCGACAGCTGACGCGACAAGAAAACTGATATAAAGAATCGCGATTACAAGAGTTGCTTGCCCGGCCATTTCGATCAAATCGCTTCGAGCCGCCGCAGCCGCTTCTGGTTTACCATTGATCGCTGTAGTAATCGTATTAATGAACCCTTCGGAATGCTTAATGCCCTGTTTACCGATATCTTTTCCGGCATTAGCAAGATCTTCGGCTCTCGCCGTTTCGGCAAAAAATCCGACCACGCCCAGTGACATTAAACGCAACTTCCATGTCGCTCGCAACATATCAATTCTCTCCAATATTGAATGAACGGAAATCTTGTTTTGAGTGGATCAATCGGTTGCTCAAAACACCGTCCGTCGATGGTGCCGGATTCTAGATAGACGTCGAAATCGATCAAGAGCGGTTTGGAGAAAGAGAGTCAAAGCATTCAACTCGCGAATTTCCGCCAACTCTCATTCAGTTTTTTGCTTGCACTTAAATGAAACTAAGCGGTCTGGAAGTTTTTTTGGCTTTTGTCTAATGTTCGCGGTCGCTCCAACCGGGCCTACATCTCGATACACCCTCCAACGATCCAGTTGGACGGTTTGACTTAAACTCCAGTCGCAATCAATAGTATGAACTTCTCAAAACGGCTTCCTGATTTGCTGCTTCCAATTGGAATCATCAGTTGTTTGATGGTGATCTTCGTGCCATTGCCGGCTGCGATGATGGACGTCTTTTTGGCGGCCAACATAAGTGCGGCCGTGGTAATCTTATTGACCACGGTCTATGTCAAATCGCCGCTGGAACTCAGCATTTTTCCGTCGCTACTGTTGGGAACAACACTTGCGCGATTGGCATTGAACGTAGGCACGACGCGTTTGATTCTTACCCGGGGAGCGATTGATGGAGAATCTGCTGCCGGTGGAGTGATCCAAGGCTTCTCGCAATTTGTAACAGGCGATAGCTTGGCAGTTGGTTTGGTTATCTTTTTGATCATCGTCGTGATTCAATTCGTTGTGATCACCAAGGGAGCATCGAGAATCAGTGAAGTAACCGCTCGATTTGCGCTTGATGGACTTCCAGGAAGACAAATGGCGATCGACGCCGACCTCAACGCAGGAACGATTGATAAACAGCAAGCACAACGTTTGCGAGCTGACACGGTGGCGCATGCCGATTTCTATGGAGCAATGGATGGAGCGAGTAAGTTCGTTCGCGGTGACGCAATTGCCGGCCTACTGATCACGCTGATCAACATTGTCGGGGGATTGGTCATTGGCCTTTCCAGTTCAATGTCCATCGGCGAAGCAGCACAAACATTCACAAAACTGACCATTGGTGATGGCTTGGTTAGTCAGCTGCCCGCACTCTTGATTGCTTTGGCTGCGGGATTGCTAGTTACTAGAAGTACACAAAAAACAGATTTGCCACGTGAATCACTGAACCAAGTCTTCGCACGTCCAATCGTGTTGGTGATCACGTCCGTCTTCCTTGGATTGATGGTGTTGACCGAACTGCCCAAAATTCCTCTCCTGATTATTGCGGTTTCCTGTCTTGCTGGTGCATACCTAATATTCCAAAACGATGAAAAGGAAAAGCTAAAATTGACTTCAGCTCCCGAGAATACCGCCCCCAAACCAGCAGAAGTCACGCTTGAAAAACTGCTGAACAATGATCTTCTCGAAGTCGAATTGGGCGTGGGCTTGATTCGATTGGCCGACTCGAGGCAGGGAGGAAGCTTGCTGGGGCTGATTACTCAAGTTCGAAAAAACCTCGCGGCAGAGATGGGAGTGATTCTTCCCAAGATTCGAATTCGAGACAACTTAAAGCTCGCTCCCAACCAATTTCGTATCCTAATCCAAGGCAATGTGGTCGAACGTGGTGAGATTCAGCCAAGTTGTTGCTTGGCGATTGACTCAGGTCAAGCCGTTGAAGCCCTGGCCGATGGCGTTGTCAAAGGGCTGGCCGATGAACACTTGACCAGTTCGCCGGCGTTCTGGATTGACCCAACGGCTTGGGAAGCCGCCCAAACTGCGGGCTACGACGTAATCACGCCGACTGATTTGTTGGCGACCCAATTGAAATTAACGGCAATCGACAACGCATCACAATTGTTAACTCGTGACGCAACGAAACAATTAATCGATGAAGCCCAGAAAACGGCACCTGCAATCGTGGAAGAGCTGATTCCGGACGTAATGACACTTGCTCAGGTTCAGCAGGTCCTCAAAAACCTGGTATCCGAAGGCATCTCGATACGACCTTTGAATTTGATCCTGGAAACTCTCGGCGACAACGCCTCTGTGACTTCGAACCGCTGGGATCTTACTGAGAAAGTTCGCATCCGATTGGCACGTCACATTTCATCTGGATTAGTTGGAGAATCCGGCGAACGAATTCCGGTGTTCACGATTTCACAAGATCTCGAAGATCGAATTGCGTGTGCTTGGGAACGAGATCGTGATGAGATTCGACTAGGGTTGCCGCGAGTGATCATTGAAGGGCTTGCCAATGCGATTCAACATGCGGCCAAGCAAATGTCTGACTCGGGACACCGGCCAATCGCTTTAGTGGATCAATCTATCCGTCCTGTCATCGCAGAACTTGCCTTTGACCAAGCCAGTGAAATGTTCGTGCTCGGCAGCCGGGAACTTGAAGGCGCCAAAGTTGATTTCGTTGGTGAAATAACTGGCGAACAAATCAGCGATGTTGCCAGTGCGGCTTAGTTTTGTCCTTTCTCTAAGTCAATATCCCGCGATCGAGACT
>CAYZGP010000006.1:63775-77457 GCA_964478065.1 uncultured Pirellulaceae bacterium | reverse complement strand
GTCTTGATGGCTTTTGCTACAAGCATAGAGACAGAGCAGAAGTCTCAATTTTTTTCTACTGCCAGCGTTTTCAAAAATCCACACGTTTTCAACGCAATAATGCGAATCCGACGCATGCCAGCACTTACATTAATTTTGGTTTGCATTGGCGTACACGCTACCTGAATTGGTCAATCTGAATTTTTCACAAAAGTTTCATGTCGCAAATAGTCGATGAAAAACTATCGGCAAATCTGGTGCTCGCCGCGGCGTGCGCTGATTTCAGAATGAAGCGAAAAAGGACGCAAAAAAACGACAAAAAATTTACTACAACCATGTAATTTATTCATTGACGCGGCAAAGCGAATTCTGATATTTACCGTCATCTCGAAACGAAGCTTGTCTGTCAAAGACAACTTCATTTCACCAAAACAAAACTGATTGGCTTCGGCCGTTAAAAAAAGAACCACCACGTTTCGGCGTGACTTCGCATAACAATCACGGAGGATTGCATGGCGACAAGTGTTGCACAACAGGAAGAAATCCTACAAGTTTGGAAGCAGTACAAGCCCGATTGTACGGACAAGAATCTGCGGAACAGACTGATGGAACGCTACTTTCCACTCGTCAAATACAACGGTGAGCGGATTTGGCAACGTCTTCCAGACGGCGTCGAGTTAGACGACCTAATTTCAGCAGGCGTGTTTGGCCTCATGGATGCGATCGACGCGTTCGACATGGAGCGAGGCGTAAAGTTTGAAACCTACTGCGTTCCGCGTATTCGTGGAGCCATGTTGGACGAACTCCGAACAATGGACTGGGTTCCTCGCCTTGTTCGTTCAAAGGCCAGCAAAGTCAACAATGCAACCAAAAAGCTGGAGACCAAACTCGGTCGAGCTCCTACGGTTGTTGAATTGGCAGAAGCCCTTGAGCTGACGGTCAAGGAAACAGAAAAAATGATGAGCGACGCCAATGCGGTCGGCCTCATCAGTCTCAATAAAAAATGGTACGAGACGGATAGCTACAAAGACGTTCGAGAAATCGACATCCTTGAAGACAAAAAGGGCGAAGACCCTACTCGTCGCGTTCAGAAAAATGACTTGATGCGTTTGGTTACCAAAGGCCTCAATCGCAACGAACGTTTGATCATCATTCTTTATTACTATGAAGAATTGACGATGAAAGAGATCGGCGCAACGCTTGATCTGAGCGAAAGCCGCGTGAGTCAGATGCACAGCAGCATCGTCCAGCGACTCCAACAACAGCTTGGCAGACGACGAATCGAGTTCAACCGCAAGTAATTTACTTGTTGAATTGAAAGCACATCAAAGGCTTACTCGTTTCGGGTAAGCCTTTTTTGCTGGAGTAACGACCAGTCGATTCAGCATTGGTTGTCGCAAAAACTTATCAGTTTGAGCTTGCTTATCCATTTGGGCCGATTGCGACTGCCTGCGAACCGAGCTTCCGCTTCAAACGAGGCGCGTGCTTTTCTTTGAACCGATTCTCAAGGTCCAACAGCTCTTCGGAGATCCAAAAACTAAACTCGAAGAATGATTCCATGTCGACGAAGAATGGTTTTTCGAACTTGCCAGGCGAAAGATTAAATTGGGGAGCTTGTGGTTTACGAATCATGGCATTTCTCACAGAGGAAACTCTTCGAAAGCAATCCTTGCGATCCTTGCTGTAATCGTTACAGCTCAACACCTTAACAGACGAAAGCTGGCTAAGAATTGTTCGCTGGCTGCAAATCGTTTTCGACAAAAATGCTGGCAACTACACTATCAACGTAATAACTTACTCGAGTCACTGCATAATTACTGAACCGACTGAGCTTGTTCCGCCTCCCCGTTTTTTCCTATACTCCCTGGCGTATGTGAAAAGCAAAAGCAATTCAAATATTATTTAAATCAAAGCGAACACTTTGATAGACAAGCACGTATTACGGGCGAGTCAAATGATTGACGGGTATTTTGAACCAAAAAGTTCGTTTGCTTTCAATCAAAAGTCCTAAACATAAAAAACCTTATAGGCGTCTGGCACTTCGCCAACGTCACGAAACACACTACAAAATATCTACACAAGGTGCTAGCAGTTATTGTCGATAACAATCAGGCTTCACTAGCTTGCGTTGTCAGATCTTCGGTTACGGATGGCACGTTCATCGACAAGGATGCAGCCTTGGTGGATATCACGATCGGGTTCGAAAGGACCTGGATCAACAATAAAATTTGATTGACTTGTCACGGCAAAGATTCGTTTGAGTGACATGATCGAACAGTTGAAATCGTGAATCAAATTGAAATGTGCAAAATCAACAATCATCATTGTTCGTTCAACAAATCGTTGAATAAGCAAAACAACTGACCCGTTACGGGGAGATAAAAATGCAAATTAGACCTACTTCAAATATTCAGACTTCATCTGCAGTTAACCTACAGACTCAAAATACAACCCGCGGTACGGAGGCAGCTAATTCTGCTCCAGTCGATCAAATTGAGATTTCAGCAGAAGCTCAAATGATCAATTCAACCAACGGTGACATTCGCGCTGATCGAGTCGCAGACATCCGCGCTCAGATCGCAAGCGGTCAGTACGAAACGACTGAAAAGCTTGATGCAGCCATGAACAGATTGTTTGACGAGATCGCTTAAGCGTTCAAGCTCACGCGGCGTTTAAACTAACAAGCGATTAGGCCAACGCGGCGATTAGGCTAACACGGCGATTAAGGCAAAACGACGAATTTGGCCAGTCGGCCATGGGGCTAGGGAAATTCTTCTTTTGAAGTATCCCCAGCGCCCCATCATTCACCAACATTAGCAACAAAGGCTCTGCAAATTGCGGAGCCTTTTTTCTGCGCTTGATTAAGCACCAAAAAACGTGCCCATGGGTGAAGATACACAAAGTTTTCGCTTCTTTTTCAAAACAACCTAATCGCCTGCCAATTGACCGTGCTGGTATGCGAAAATTACAATAGTCACTTCGGCGGACCACCGCCAGCATTCCAGCCTCGGCAAGAAATTTTATGGCAGTCCTTACTTCCAACGATGACTCGGTCGTTAAGAAACGATTCTCGTTAACAAAAGAACCGGTGATTATTGGACGACACCCCGATTGCGATATTCATATCGATGACGGGTCCGTTAGCCGTCACCACGCGCAGGTAACCTACGAGGGAGGGCAGTACTATGTACAAGACCTCAACAGCCGAAACGGGACTTACCTCAACAACTCTGTCATTCACAAACCGACGAAGCTATACGAACAATCCGAAATCCGAATTTGCGACGTGAGTTTTGTGTTTTCGGTGAACGAGTCGATTCCTGGCACCCTTAGACCACGTGCCACTGCAGAATTGCCACCGCGGCCCAACCAGACGTCTAGTTCTGTCTTTCTTGACGATTTTGGAGATGAAGGCTCCAAAGTCATGTCGCAGTTCGACGTGCCATCACACTACACGCGAACTCACAATCATGTTACTCCCGAAGAAAAACTCTCGGCGCTTACTAAAATCACCCATGCACTTAGCGAGACGGTAGAACGAGATGAAGTCCTTGCCAAGATCCTGGACTTTTTGTTTGACCTGTTCACCGAGGCCGATCGTGGATTCGTGATCCTCAAAAACGACGACGACCGACTTCAACCGCTGGGCGTCAAAACTCGCCGTCCCGGTGACGAAGAGCTGATCAAAATCAGCCGCACAATCGTCAATCGAGTCATGGAAACCAAACGTCCGATTATCAGCAGTGATGCTGCCACCGACGACCGTTTTGACATGAGCCAAAGCATTGTCGATTTCCGTATTCGTTCGATCATGTGTGCTCCGTTAATCAACAGTAAAGACGAAGCGATCGGTGTGATCCAACTTGATACCCTCAAGCAATCCATCGCGTTTAAAGAAGAAGATCTCGAAACGTTGGTCACCGTTGCGATGCAAGCCAGCCTTGCGATCCAGAAAAGCGATCTGTTCATCGACGTTCAGCGTGCATCTGACTTGCGAACGGATCTTGAGCTCGCTCACGAACTGCAACAGCGTTTTTTGCCGCAGCGTCCTCCGGCGACCGACCATTTTGACTTCTTTTCTTACTATCGCCCGATGCAACAGGTTGGCGGTGATTACTTTGACTACGTGCCTCTGGGCAACAATCGTTTAGGCGTGATCGTCGCAGATGTGGTTGGACATGGAATCGCGGCGGCACTATTGATGGCCAAAGTCTCTGCTGAATCACGTTTTGCTTTGGCAACCTCGGAAACAGCAGTCGAAGCAACTCAGAAGATGAACAACAGCCTTTCGGGCATGAACATTGATCGATTCGTCACGTTGGTGCTTGGCCTTGTTGATTTGAACACAAACAAAATGACAATCGTCAACGCGGGACATATGCCACCGATCGTTCGCCGTGCCGATGGTACGTTCGAACAAGTGTGCTGGAACGAGTCGGGTTTACCACTGGGAATCATGGAAGATTTTGAATACGAATCGGTAGAAATTGACATCGCGGCCGGCGATGTGGTGACGATGTACACCGACGGAATCAACGAAGCCATGAACAAGGACGGCGAGCAACTTACGACCGATTCAATGATTCAAGAGCTGAAAGATTCACAAGCCAAGACCCCCGAAACGATCGGCGAACAGATCTGCCAATCAGTTTCACGTCACGCCGGTAATGAACCCGCGATTGATGATATGTGCTTGGTGTGTATTGGACGAACGAGCTAACTTTTTGAAGTCTGCATGTCTCAACCTGAAACGAATTTATTGACTCCGGACAAAATCAGTTCGGCTGTACCAGCAGCGCACCCGCAAAAGCTCCATACAACGTATCACCTTACGCATTCGAACGTCCTCTCTGACGAAGATGACGACAATGTTTTTTTTCAATCGTACTCATATGTTCTTGTTGGCAAACACAAAACGGAACTCGTCGATCCAGTTGTTAGAAACGGTAAAACGGAGTTTTATGGCAGGGCCCAACTAAGAGAAGACGTTCCAACTATTCAAGAGCTTGAAGAATTCAAACACTTTCACCAATATCTGATTCGGTTGGGCACATTCCAAACGCTCGATAGTTTTGGCAACATTGCTTCCGGTGTTCAGGCGTCAAAGAGCTGGGCGGGTTTTGCGATTGAATCAAATTCGTTCCGCGTCCTTTGGGTGAACCTTGATGTTGTTATCCAGAGCGATGATGACGAATGGAACGTTTATGGCCGGAGAATCACGGAATTGATTTACTCAGCCAGTCAAGAAAGCACTGCTTGAATCATTGTCAACGCGGTTTGATCTCAACTCGAATGCCAGTCGACGGACCGATAGTAATATTACGTCTTTTGGGGACAACCGGTTTTGTTTCCTTTAGTTCTAACTCGTATCGCGAAAAGAGCGTGCCCAAAACAATTGCCATCTCATGCAAGGCGAACGCAGCTCCGGCACAGCGCCGGACGCCGCCACCGAACGGCAAATACTCTCCCGGCGAATACCGCTTGTCGATAAACCTGGAGGGGTCAAAACGCGATGGATCTGGGAATGTCGCTTCGTTGTAGTGAGCTAGTGTTACCTGCGGCGCCACCGCAAAACCTGCGGGAACACGAAACTCACCGAGATCCATTGGCTCTTTAAGCACACGCAACACGTCGCCAACAATGGGATTGAGGCGAAGCGATTCGTTGACAACGGCGTTAAGCCAAGGCAGTCGCGCAATCTCGCCCGGTTCTTTGTCGGCGTTGGCGTCGAGTTCAGCTACGAGTTTCTCGCGGGCTTCGCGATTGTTCAACAAGTAATAGACAGCCCAAGCCATCGCGATTGCCGAAGTTTCATGCCCCGCAAACAAGAAGGTCCCCAGCTCGTCGAGCAAATGTTCGGAGTCCATCTTCGAACCATCCTCATAGCGACACTCAACCAGCAGCGAGAGGATATCCTGACGACCTTCGAGCGTTTCTTCTCGCTTTTCGATTTCTTGTATCAACGTTGCTCGCAGTGCCTCGCGCACCTGCTCAAAGCGATCCCACGGGCTAAGTCCGAAGAAACGAAACTGAGCTTTACGTGAGAAAAAGAATGGCGGCCAAGTGCGTTTCACCACCGAGGCCGATTGTTTCACCAAAGTTGCAATTGCTTCTTTGTCATCAGCCCCCAACATGACTTCCACGATGATATCCAGCGAGATACCGGTCGTGATGTCCATCATCGAGACCGTTCCAGCGCCCGCGTGCGGATCGAAAGACCGAATCGCGATGCGTTGCATCGCTTCAACATACGATTTCATGCGCTGCCCGTGAAACATTGGCATGATCAGCTTCCGTTCGCGCTGATGGGGCTTTCCGTCAAGCTGAAGCATCGAGCCACGACCAAGTATCGGCGTCAATGTGTCTTTGGCGAATGTTTCGAATATCGCTGGATTGGCGCTAAAAATAGTCTCTATTAGATCTGGCCTACCGGTGGCAATGATTGGACCGTTAAGCGCATTGATGAAAAGCGGATCACCATATTCCGCCACCCATTTGCTCAGCATGCCAAAACTGTCACGCATGAAGCTCAACGTTGGAAGTAACTTTCCCTTCGGTCCAGAAGGCAATCGAATGTCTGATTCGCTCATCGCTTTCGATCCAAAAATGTCAGGATAGGACACCAACACATTTGAATTTTAGAGGAATTGTTGCGGCAATTCGCGAGACAAAACGTCGCACACACACTTTTTTAACGAGCGATCAGTTTGAAAAATTCACGCCGTTGGCAAGGCAACTTACGCTGATCAACTGAATCAGATTCTGCAACAAGATCGTACTGTTCGAGTACTTTCTCTTTGCCGCGAGCCGACCTTGCCGGTCCGCTGGCCATTGCCTACATGCTGTCGCCACTGTGGCTGCGTTTCGTGGTTGTGGCTTCCAGCCGCAATCCTTCAATATGCTGGTGCCAGGCGCCAAGAAAAAGCAATAACACTTATCGCCCTGATCTTTACTATCGAACTTCAAACAGAACTAGTGTCGATTAGCGAAAATTAGTGTTCCGCAAATCCGCTTAATAGCCTTGCCATTGACCAAACAGCTGGCCGACGGCCTTTACTTCCAATAATTGGAGACGAACCAGAGACTTAGATAGTTAGCCGTCGATCGAGAGCCGAACGCGATCAATGGCGTCAGCAATCGCTTTTTGATTCCCGCTTGAATCCACGACACCACAACGGGGGAACCGGATATCATCCTGGTCTTGCCATTGCTGCCAGATGATTCCATGAACGGCAGGCCTTGCGACCAACATTGGAAGCACAGTGTTCAAGAACTGCACTCGTTGGTCATCTGAGAGGTTGCTGCGCGATTGATTAATATTCCTATCCGAGGTGATCACTTCATTTTCGTCATCGCCGGTGGGTACACGAAGCAGTACAACCAGCGGCAGTCCCAGCTGAGCCCACACGTCAACCAAATCGATCCATTGAAGCGGATCTCGAACGACACTTCCGTTTGGCCAGCAATCTAAATTGACTTCCAATCCAAGGAAGGAAATCGGCAATCCCTGACGAAGTAGTGAATCAGCAATCTGCAGCGGATGAACTCCACCCACAGCCCCCGCCAGTCGCTCGGCCCAAGGGAAATCGAAACTGACCATCGTTGGCAACTCAACCCGCGATTCTTCAACCAACCGAAGAAGATCAACCGCGACTTGCAATTGTTGTGGATAGGAAAGATGACGGTGGCCCAGCCCATTTAATCCGCTAACAACATGAATCAGTGATGTCGCAGAGGGCAATTTTTCCAATTGGTTGCGGCCTTCGATTATCAACAACTCTTTACGAGCCAAATAATCGTCAACATTAATTAGATGCTCGCTCATACCACCGATACTGGCATCCAACCAAGGCCCAACAATAATCCGTTTGCCAAGGTTTTCACCACCGCCGTCAAGCAATTTCGACTTTTGCGTTTCGCATTTTGGATTAAGTGACAACTCAAGTAGCTCAAACCGCTCGTCTTTACGGCTTCGATCGAACTGCTCTGCATTGCCAACAACAGACGCCATCCAAAAATCGCTGAGCTGATCGTGCTCGCGACGGAATTTTGAAATCTGTTTGCCAAATGAACTGGAAAGTTCAAAAACGGCATCCATCGTTTTTTCAATCGCTTGGTGAGCCGACTCGTCGCGCTGATCGGAGTCTTCCAGCAAAATCGCTTCGCCAACAAACTTTGTAGCAGCGGAGACTTTTTCGTGAATTGATTTCTCAATCGTCAAACCGCCTTCTTCCCAAATCGAAATCTGGTTTCTCAAACGGTTCAAAGTACCGCGAGCAAGCTCAGGCAAAAGATCGTAAGGGTCTTCGCGCACTGGAAGCGTTCCAGTGCAAATCAACATTTCTCCACGGTCTTTAAACGGATAAATCAAATAGATTTTTCCGGACTCATCACGATTGCGGGAAACAGAAAGTAACTTTCGCGTTCGTGGTTCAAACGGGTCATCGGCGACAGCTATTCGACACGGCCAAGGAATACCATCAAGCCCGACGACGTGGATAGAGTTTGCGTGATAGGGATCCAGCTTCCAATCAACTGGTACACGGAACCGGAATTCGCCCATCTAATAACGCTCTTGGATTTCAAAATTTTGTGAAAACAAACGACGTTGTAACGCAGTTTGATCACGGATAGTTCGGACGTCTGGCCACCGGGCTCCATTCCAATGGAATAAAATCGGTGTCACCTTTCGTTTTTGACAACTTGGGCGATTCAACGCCACATCTATTGTCTCAAGACATCGTGATTGTAGGAATAAGGGAAGGGCGGGAAAACGTTTTTTTTACTCTTTCATTTTTAGCAGCTAATATCGGCGTATTGTGGCTCTAACTCACTGGGGACTTTCCCAACAATTCACCGTCTCATATATTTTTGTTGGGATAAAGCTCTGAAGCTGGACGCGGTTAGCCGTACCAATTCTCACCGCCCCGCTACGAATTGACTAAACCTAAACGAGGGTAAACCGTGACAACTTTGGTTCGGCAAGGAAAAGTACGAGACGTCTACGATATTGGGGCACACTATTTGATGGTCGCCAGCGATCGAATAAGTGCTTTTGACTATGTTCTGCCCACCAGGATTCCAGACAAAGGTCGCGTTTTGACCCAGATCAGTAAGTTCTGGTTCGATTACTTCGATGTCCCACATCACTTGGTTTCGACAGATGTAACATCGGTTGAGTTACCGGAGGGATTGACGGCTGAAGAACTCGAAGGCCGAACGATGATCGTGAAAAAATGCGAAGTCGTTCCGATCGAGTGTGTGGTTCGTGGGTATTTGGTCGGATCTGGCTGGCGAGATTATCAATCGACCGGCTCAGTTTGTGGAATCGAATTGGCTCCCGACCTCAAGAATTGCGCCAAGTTCCCAAGTGCACTTTTCACGCCCGCCACAAAGGCAGAAGCCGGGCACGACGAAAACATTTCGTTCGAGCAAATGATCGATAGCGTTGGAGCTGAAACCGCCAACGAGCTAAAAGAGAAAAGCCTTCACGTTTACGAAAAGGGCCGTGACTATGCAGCCAAAAGAGGCATCATTTTGGCGGACACCAAATTCGAATGGGGTTCACACAACGGTGAACTGATTTTGATCGATGAAGTCCTTACGCCAGACAGCTCGCGATTCTGGCCAGCCGATCAATACCAGGAAGGCCAAAACCAGCTTTCTTTTGACAAGCAATTTGTGCGTGAGTACTTAGACTCAACCGACTGGGACAAGAACAGCCCACCGCCGGAATTGCCCCAAGAGATCATCGATAAAACTCGCGAAAAGTATATCGATGCTTACGAACGATTGTCGGAACAGACGTTTAAATGGAAGTAGTCAGGCATTAGCCTACGAAGATCAAAGCTTGGAAATGAGATTCTTCAAGATCCGTGCGCGAATCAAATTGCCATGAGCCTGCGAAGATTTTTGATCACCATACGTCTTGATTGCTTCATCGTACTCTTTTCGTCCTTCGAAAGAACGGCCAAGCAAATACGAAACACCAACCTTCCAGCGTTCGGCGTCTTCTTCGGCAAGCAAAATTTCCAACCAGTTTCCGGCCGCTTTAACGCTACCGTTGTCAAACAAACACTGAGACAGATAAAACCCTGTATCACGTCGGACAAGTTCCATTTGAGATTGAATTCCACGAATCTCCAAACTGAACTCCTGGGCACTCTGGTTGGCTTCGCGACGAATTTGAAGTCGTTTTTGCAGCGTCGGATCTGAGCCAAGGTTTTCAATTTCAGCATCGGAATACATTAACCGTTGGCAACTCTCAATCGCGTTACGGGTAACTCCTGTGAAATCAATTGAAAACTTGCCTTTAAGAAAACGGGCTCTCGCCGTCCGATACGGAATAAAGTTATCGACATACAACTCGTTGGCGTAATGCCAACTCAATTTCTCCGATATCACGTTGTTGGATTTCTTCTCAGCGCCTTCACGAACGGCTTGGCGAAATTGATGTGTCTTAAATGCGATATCCCAAGCTTTCACTTCTACGCCATCGGTGTTGGGCAATCGGCCCGCAATCGAGTCTGCGGCGTAGGCAAGCGTCAATCGGTTGTCGCCGACCAAACTTGTTTCAAGAGCACGCATTCGACGTGAAACAGATTCAGGAGAAACGTAAATGAGGCCCGCAAGTTCTTTGACTTGATCGCCTTTCACCCAGTAATCCGTGTCATCCTCAAGCGATTCGTCGGTCGTCAAATCCAAACTGGAAAGCAGTTCCGGATTGGCACGGACTTCGCTAAGCGTAGCGATCGTTCCGACTTTTGTTCCGGGAATTGGCAATCCCAGCTTTGTATCAAACAGGTAATAATCATCTCCGATCGCCACCCCGACGGCCCAAGGCTTATGGCCATCTTCGGATTTAGTTGCCAACATAACCGAGTCGATTTCCAGTCGCCGAAGTCCGAGCATGAAAACTTTGGCCCGCTCTACATAATCGGCTCGCGAATAAAGCAAAGCTTGCCACGGGTACAGGTTGTAACCGACACCGCGAACACCGGCAGAAGGCAAATCTTCACTTTCGTTTAAGCGTGCATCCTCGATTCCGTTTTCGTCCAAAACAATTTCGGGTTCCAGTTGAATATTACGAGCGACCCAATCGAAAGCTTTCAAACTCTGAGTCAGCACCTCTGCATCTGCGTCCTCCAAATCAGGGTGCAATCTCTTCATCACTTCGAGAACTGGATCTTCATCATCATCTTGAGGCTTGTAATTTCCCGCAGCCAAGCGATACACTTCGAAAGCGTTCAGTTGTTTCGAAGCCACCACACGTTCTACGACTTGGGAAATCCAAGCCGACTCCTGAAGGTAGTAAGGGTCAGTATTGAGAAAGCTAAACTCTTCGTTACGAGTAAGCATCGAAAGCGTTTCGCTTGACTCAAAAACCGGCTGGACCAATTCGTCTTTGCTCCACTCAATCCGATCAAGCTTATCCTTCGAGTAGGTTACCCAGCGGTTAAGTCCGGTTGAGACTTTGTCCTGAAATTCTTTTTGCGAAAACCGAATCTCGCTGAAAACGAAATCCATCGTGCGCGACAGATCGTCGACTTTTGTTTTTCGCAAATCCGCGTCCATCATTTCAAGCATTGGATCGCTTGGAGGCGAACAGCCGCTTACGGAAACAGAAAGCGCCAACGCTAAGAGACTTAAAAATCGTTTTTCAAAACGCATCGAGTTGTCCTTGATTTTCTTCTTGCTCATTTTTGTATTATTTCAATTTCGCCGTCGCTATGACTGAATCGTTTATGACGGAAATTTAGTCAGACTGACGAACGAGTTGATGAATTTGTTTTAATTGTGCCAACAGAGGTTTGATTCGCTCGATTGGCAACATGTTAGGCCCGTCGCTTGGTGATTGATCTGGATTGGGATGGGTCTCAATGAAAACCGCATCACAGCCCATTGCAACCGCAGCCCGTGCAAGTGGTTCAACCATCTCGCGTTGGCCGCCAGTTTTTCCACCAGCCGCACTTGGCTGTTGCACACTGTGCGTCGCGTCAAACACAACGGGTACATTGAGTTTTGCCATTTCCGGAATCGACCGCATGTCGTTAACCAAACGACCGTATCCAAAAAAGCTTCCTCGTTCGGTGACCAAAATATTCTGGCAACCAGAAGCTTCCAGTTTACCTACCACATGCTCCATATCCCATGGTGCCATAAATTGCCCTTTTTTCACGTTGACCGCTCGGCCGGTTTTCGAGGCCGCAACGAGCAGGTCGGTTTGTCGCGCCAAAAAGGCGGGAATCTGGATCAACCGGCAAACTTCCGCTACCGGGGCGGCTTGTTCGGGTAAGTGAATATCAGTGGTCACATTGAGGTCAAAACTCGTTCGGACTTCGTCAAGAATTTTCAAACCTGACTCAAGTCCTACCCCTCGATACGAATTCAAGCTCGTTCGGTTCGCCTTGTCGAACGACGCTTTGAAAATCAGTGGCAAATCGAGTTCCGAACAAGCGATTTTGAGCTGTTCGGCGATCTCCAGCATTAAATCCCGGCCATCAATCACACACGGCCCAGCGATCACCAACAACGGCTGATCGGGACCACAACGTAGGTTTTCTATCTCAACAGGATTGTTCGGCACGGTCGATTCTGGGGCTGATTATGGGCTGTCAAAACCGGGATCTGCGTAACAAATCCAAGTTCATTTTTTGGAATATTTTTCCGGAACAAACAGGTTCAAAAAATTCGGAATGACTTCAATCTCAAGAGGCAAAACTCCTCCCGGATCGCCATCCAACTGGTACGGCACCGTATCCTCTGATTCGATTCGAACTTTGGAGAATCGTTGAAAGTGGGAATGCTTCCACCCTCGATGCCGCCGCAACAAAACGGCAGACAAATAGAATAACCCTCGAAGCAAATTTCCGCCACGGAAGGTACAAAGATCCAGCAAACCATCCGCCGGATCTGCGTCAGCCACAATCGGCAAATTCATCGCGTAACGTGGCACATTAAAGATGAAGGCCCACTTTCCGGTGACACAATTTTCTTCGCCGTCAGCCCAAATTCGAATCTTGGGAAAACGATACTGCCCAATCGCCCAGACGATCGGCTTGGCATAAGACCAATGCCGAATATGACCTTTTCGCTCCGCATGCAGCCGCCGCACCACGTCGGCATCAAAACCACAACTGGCCATCACAAGAAATAGTTTCCCGTTGGCGCGCCCGGAATCCAATTGAGCCATTTGTCCGCCGGCAATCATCTCCGCAACCAGCTCTGGATCAGCGGTAACGCCCAGATGTTTGGCAAGTAGATTCTCAGTCCCAAGCGGTAAAATTGCGATCGGCGTTTGCTGCGGAAGCAAGTTTGCCAACAACGAAACGGTTCCATCACCGCCGGCAGCAACGACGGCGCGAAGTGAATTTGATTCCAATTGCTCCAGGCTGACTTTTTTGACTTCACCAATGTCAGTTAGCAAGTAAACGTCAAAGCCACGTTTCTCTAATTCCTGAACCAACTCCTCAACCACGCTTTGCCGATTGGTCGAGCCCGAATTCGGGTTCATCGAAATGATGATCGATTTAGGTTGATCAGATGGCGAAGCGGACGAATTCATCCTCGCATTTTACCAACTCCAATCAGTCACGAAAGCCATCGACGGACAAGACGATCGTGGACTTTCGACAGCTCAAACATTGGTGGGAACTCGGCATGCGACGCGCTACGGACTGAAAGTCGCCCTGAACCCAAGCCAA
>CAYZGP010000006.1:58505-63675 GCA_964478065.1 uncultured Pirellulaceae bacterium | reverse complement strand
GCCAATACGAACTCTCGCAAGCAAATTTTCACGCGAATCGTGCGAACGATTTGTCTGTCAATTACAACTTGAACTTGTAAAGTGCCTTAACCCCGCGAACCAATAGAGAATCTTTGGTTACAGCAGCCGTCGACCAAACGATGTCGTCAAGATCTCCCAGGCTACGAAATTCGAATTCGTCTTGTAGCTTTACCGCGCCCATCTTTCCTGCCTCATCAACCAGAAAGACCTCGTCGCCGATCACGGTCGCACAGCCAACAACCATTCCCATTCCCGGCAGCCTGTTCTTGAAGACTTCCGAGCCATCTGCGGCTTTGAGTACCCGGACAACCGAGCGATCGGTCAACAACAAATACTCGCCATTTGATACTGGAGTCGACATGCCCGGAGCACTGCGGGGCACTCGCCAGGCACACGTGTCAAAAGTCTGGTTGGTTCGCTTGGGCTTGATCTCGCCGCTGCCACCTGCGCCGACCGCAAACAAAGGCCCCTTGGACATTGGATCACTGCCACCAAAATAAATATGCTTCTCATCGCCAAAAACGGAACAAGCCGTCGCAGATTTCACCTTGGATACCGACCAAAGCTGATCACCGGTGGCCAGATCGTAACTTCCGATCAACGTTCCGCCAGAAACAATTAACTCAGAACGCTTTTCATTTTTCCAAACCAGCGGCGTGCTCCACGATGTCTTGTGACTGGGGTCTCTCTCTTTTTTCCATATCGTCTCGCCCGTTGAGGCATTCAAACAATGAATGTCAGCCGACTCTTCGGTCAAAGATTGTGCATAGATTCGTCCATCATTGATGGCCAATGAACTTCCTGTTCCAAAATCATTGTTGGTTTTAAAAGCGCCAACGTCACGCTTCCAAATTTCGTTTCCTTTGTGGTCGATGCCAACCATCACGCCGGCACTGCCAAAGAAAGCATACACGCCACGTTCGTCAACGGCTGGTGTTTCTGTCGCGTATGAGTTGGAAGGATGGATTCCAAATTTTGGCTGGGCAACGGCAACCGAAGTCTCCCAAATCTGTTTTCCTGAATCTCCATCCAGACAAACGACTTTCCATTCAACTTTGTAATCTGGTCGCTTGCTGCCCATACCCATACTGGCTGGATTGCGAACGCCACCGGCAAAATCTGCGGGCTTGAATCCGTTCTCGGCAACAGCGGTCGTGAGGTAAATTCGATTCTTCCAAACGACAGGTTGTGACCAGCCACCACCTTCAACTGCGACTTTCCATTGAAGTGATTTTGTTTGATCCCAGTCCGCCGGGATCTTGGCCTCTTTGTTAACGCCTTGTCCGCCCGCTCCGCGGAACTGGGGCACATTTTGAGCGTGCCCAGTTTCTGAAATCGCAATCAACAATCCAACTAAACAAACAATGCGCCACAACATGGGATTTCCTTCTCTTAAAGTACTGTCGATTCTTGAACACCAGCATAGCGGATTGATTGGACGTTATTGCTCCAAACACAGCGTTCATTTGGAGTACCGGATGAATGCAGGCCGGACAACACGTTAAATGCTGATTCTACGCCACGTTGCCGGAATTTCATCGCGGCGCACTATCCATTCGTGATAGATTGTTTTTCAGCCAGCGAATATCTGTGCATTCCTATAAAAATAGCTCCACAAACCAACAACAACTCCTCACTAAAGATTTGAAACGCTGAGAGCTCAGAGAAATATATGCGTCTGAACTCTGCGCCCTCTGCGTCTCTACTTTTTTCAAAGAACTCTCATTTAGGTCCTGCTAACTAGCTCCTACCAAAGACAGTTTTTGGAAGGCCGAAAAAGCCCCAATCGGACCCTCCCCCAACCGCAATCAAAGATGTCAAAATAGGCTGCTAAACTGGGGAAAAGCGTAATTTTGATCAATCTTGCCACACGAATTCTTGGCTTCTCGTTGCGTCTCAATACAGCTGCTCAGCAGGATTGACCAAAAGCCGCCAAACGCTCGCACCGAAAAAGTTTCTTGGCTTTGGCACGCCGATTGCGTTAAGGAGGTTGTGTTGGGAAGTCAAAGGATCATCCGATGACGACTCACCGACCCGTGAGGTCTCTGGAGATTTATCGCCAAGTGATTGCCTTGCCCCTAATCACTTAGCAGCCAAAGTGTTTTTGGCACCGGAGACCTCGCACAAACGGGTCGCGCAATTATTCCACTTCCTTCAGTACACCAATCGTGCTGAATCATTGGAGAGCCTGGTTGAATTCAACTGGGCTTTTTTAGTGAGTAACGAACTGTCATCAAATAGGAACGAAATACAATCTAAATGACTACTTAGTTGTTTGGGCCATTGTTTTCTTCTCCCGCGTTCTTTTTTTTCTCAGCGTCCTTCTTGGCTTTTTCAGCCGCTTCCTTGGCTTCTTTCTCAGCCTTCTTGGCAGCCTTTTTTTCGTCCGCGATTCGCTTTTTTTCCGCGTCTTCTTTTTGCTTGATTGCCAAGAGTTTTTCGAAGACCTTCACGTCGCCCAATTGACGTTCGCCAGTTAACACAGTCGGGTCGTCAAGCACCATCATGTGCCCGTGGTCGGCGGTAAGGATCAAGCAAGTCTCGTCCCAGTTACTATTCTTTTCAACCCAATTCGTTATCGCCACAAACGTCGCTTCGCCACTGAGCACCGCACCGATTGAATTGTCAATGTTGTTATCGTGGTTTGCCCAGTCAACGTCGCCCGACTCAACCATCAAGTAAAACCCTTTATCGTTTTTCTCAAGCACACTCAACGCGGCTTCAGCCATCTCAGGCAAAATAGGGTTTTCAAATACGTCTTTGGGATCGTATTTGTCTGGCGATTCTTCGCCCAGCACTGGATCATGTTTCCCATCTGCGGTTTGAAAAGGCAAGTGACTACCACCGAAAAATCCAAACAGCCGAGCGTTTTTTTCACGTGCTACTTTTGCACGTTCAGCCAATAGCTTACTTCCCGAAAGCCCTGACGTTCTTTGAGCAACGACATACTTGCCGCCGTTTTCAATATCAATTTTCTCTACGTCTTGCTCTGGCAAAAATTCGTTTCCTGGTACGTAGTTATTGCCTTGATCTTCTTTATCGTCTTTTTTCAAATCGTCCCAACCGCAACCGATCAAGACATCGACTCCAGATAAAGCTTCGTCTCTGTGCGAAATCGACTTTAGCCCAACCAAGTCGCGAGTAAGGTCCTGATTATCGTACCGCGAAACATTATGCGAATAGACACAGGCGGGAGTCGCATGACTGATCGGGACGCTGGTGACCACACCAATCGCATAGCCTTCCTTTTGCATCATGTGAGCAAGCGTCTCAAAATGCTCGCCGTTGGGACCAACGTTGATCGCGGCAGAATAAGTTTTCTTGCCGGTAGTCAACGAAGTCGCCGATGCAGCAGAATCGGTATACGCATGCCGAACGTCTTTTCGCTTGGCCAACAAATACGAAGGGTCACCGGGCTTACTCCATGGTGCTGCGCCACCAAGCAGCGCCGAATACCCGCCAAGTTTCTCTGTCCCCGGTGCGGTTACTGCTTGAGCATCGACATTCTTTTTCGTGTCATCGTTATGCGGAGAAGTAACAAAGTATCCAAAATCGGGATTGCCTTTTTTGTAGTCCAGAAACGCAAGTCCGGCGCCTGGGCCTTCGGTGTAAAGCACTTTTTTGTTTTTGTAAATCGAAGCCGCTTGGATCGTTTGCCAATCCATCCCGTCAAAAACAACCAAGATGATGTTTTTCTTACCTGACTCCCAGGCCTTTTTTTGCAAGTGAAAAACATCCGTTTGGTCAAAGTACTCTGCCTCAGGATTCAAAGTCTCCGGCGGCAACCTTCCGTAAAGCGCCTTCAATTTCTCTTCGCTGCGATAAACGCTGTTCTCACCTCGGACTGAATCGAAATTAATTCCAAACCCGTACGCCGGGATCAGTCGGTTTGAGTGACTCGTCCAATTTGAATAAGTCCCTTTGCGATCGCCCCAATGAATCCAATCGGCCTTTTTAAGCGACGCCGCGCGATACTGAAACTCGCTGATTAAATCGGGATATTCCTGAGCCGCAGCATATCGAATGTTTGTCTCTGCGACACCCCAGATGAAAAACAGGCAAAGAATTGAGCAAAGTTGAATGCAGCGAAACATAAACATTCCAGCAGAATTAATGAGTCATTCCAAAAGTCGTTCAACAACTCATTTTGAAAACGCGTTTTTAAAGGATTTAGTATTGTAGTCGCGAACAGGGAATCAGTCAGTAACGCACGATTTCAATTAAGAAAACTTAATCGCACTAAATTAGATCGACTCAAAATTGCCTTACAAAATTGCCTTACGAATTGGGCTCGGACAGTGGATCGTAAACATCAGGTCGACGATCTTTCATCCGGTGAACTTCGTGCTCACCGGGGATGCTGACCAAGTGCTTTTTGCGAGCAAACTCCGGGTCGATTTCGGCGTACAAAATCGCTTCATTCGCATGATCAGCAAACGCCATATTTCCGCCGCGCGGATCACATATTTTGCTTTTCCCGATGAACGAAAAACCACGTTCAGTTCCAATGCGATTGACCGACATAAAGTAAACATGATTCTCCAAGGCTCTCGCGTTGGGAATCACATCAGCCGTCAGCCCCGAGGTAGGCGGCCAGTTAGTAGGCAGCGTGATCAAGTCCGCGCCTTTAACGGCCAAAATCCGGGCTGCTTCAGGAAACGAACTGTCATAACAAATATTCATTCCAATTCGCATGTCTGGCGTTTCGATGACTTCGAATGGCCGATCACCGGGCGTCGTAAAACGATCGATTCCCAAGTGCGGCAAATGCACTTTTCGGTACGTACCGAGAATTCCCGATGGGCCAACCAACGCCAACACATTAAAAATTCTGTCACCCGCTAACTCAAGAAAACCAAACACAACCATCGTGTCTTTTTCCTTACACCACTGATGAACTCGCGTTACAGAAGGGCCATCAAAGCCTTCCGCGATTCCCCGCGCCTCCTCAAGCGAAGTAAAGCAATAACCAGTGGTGGTGCATTCTGGAAACACGGTTAACTGAGCGCCGTTGCTTGTCGTTTCTTCCAGGCGCTCCTGCATCTTATTGAGGTTGCCATCGCGATTATTAAATTCGATGTCCATTTGAACACCGGCAATTTTCATCTTGGTCATTGCTTCTCTTTCTAAGTCCGCTCTGGATTAAATT